>NZ_CP060092.1:1224642-1828214 GCF_014217335.1 Teredinibacter purpureus
TATGAGGCCTTTTCGCCTTTTACAGATAACGGACTGTCATTTGGGCAGCCAGCCTGGAGAGAAGTTGCTCGGTCTCGATACCGATCAGAGCCTCTACGACGTGCTCCAGTTGTTGCAATCGAATGAAGCGCCGGACATGATCCTAGCCACTGGAGATATCTCCAATGATGGCGGGGTGGCGTCCTATGAGCGCTTTATTCATATTATCGAACGATACTTCCCTAATACTCCCCTCGCATGGTTAGCCGGTAACCATGACGACCCCATGAATATGGATCAGGTAGCGAATCTCCCCATAGAAGCCCATTGTATTCGTGGTGGTTGGAATATGATTTTCTTAGATTCCCGTATTCCCATGGAAGAAGGCGGTGATCTTCACCCCAACGAGCTTGAGCGATTAGACAAACAGCTGGCCGCATACCCGCGTTTGCCTGCAATTGTCTTTTTGCACCATCAGCCTGTGCCAGTGGGCAGTCATTGGCTAGACAGTTATGTGGTGCTTAGCCATAAAGCTTTTTTCAACGTAATCGACCGCCACCCCAACGTTAAAGCTATTTGCTGGGGCCATGTTCACCAGCAATTCGAGTCTCGGCGTAAGGGCATTGAGCTGCTTGCAACGCCTTCCACTTGCGTACAGTTTTTGCCTGGCTCCCACGATTTTGCTGTCGATAAGGCTATGCCAGGCTATCGTCGATTCGAGTTACATGCCAACGGCCAGCTCGAAACGGATGTCTGCCGAATTAAAAATAAAGTCTATCAAATTGATTTCGTCTCCTCTGGCTATTAACGCGCGTTATTTCTGTTTCGACTCATACTTGTTCAAAGGACACCTACCGCTATAATGCCTCTCACATAATGAGGTTGTTATGACGACGGTACTCTATATTCACGGTTTCTTAAGTTCTCCCCAATCGCATAAAGCCCGTATAACGGCTGAATGGTTGGCGAAAAAACGTCCAGAATTCGCGTTTCTATGCCCAGCTTTATCCTCCTACCCGAACGAAGCGGCCGCAACACTGGCCGAGATCATGCTGCAGCGACAGCACGAAAAAGTACTGCTCATAGGCAGTTCTCTAGGTGGTTTTTGGGCAACGTGGTTGATTGAGGAATATACAGCGGCTAAAGCAGTACTTATAAATCCGGCGGTAGCGCCTCAGGAACTTGTTGCACCACTGGTTGGGCAGCCCCTTAAAAGTTACTACACGGAGCACACGTACTGTTTACAGGCAAAACATGTCCAGTACTTGGTGGCGTGTGACCAAAAGCATCTTAGTCGGCCCGAAGACTACTGGCTAATGGTGCAAACCGGCGACGAAACCTTAGATTATCGGCAGGCCGTAACGCATTATAGTGGTTGCAAACAAACAGTAGAGGCCGGTGGCGATCATGGCTTTCAACAGTATGAAAAATGGTTGCCCGAGATAATAGAATTTTTAGAACGTTAGCAGCGCTTTAATTTAATCCAAATAATGGCAATAGAGACGTAAAAACATCCATGGCAAATTATACCGCAGAAGATATTGAAGTCCTTACGGGGTTAGACCCCGTTAAAAAACGTCCTGGCATGTACACTGATACCACTCGCCCCAATCACTTGGCGCAAGAGGTCATCGATAACAGTGTTGACGAAGCACTTGCTGGTCATGCGACAAAAATTGAAGTGGTATTGTATAAAGATCAATCCGTAAGCGTTACGGACGATGGCCGTGGCATGCCCGTCGATATTCACCCAGAACAAAACAAACCGGGCGTAGAAGTGATTCTTTCCACTCTGCACGCGGGCGGAAAATTTTCGAATAAAAATTACCAGTTTTCGGGTGGCCTACACGGGGTGGGCATCTCGGTTGTAAATGCGCTGTCAAAAATACTAGAAGTCACCATTAAGCGTGATGGAAAAGTGTACCGTATCGGTTTTCAGGACGGAGAGAAATCCGTCGATTTAAAAGAAGTGGATACTTGCGGTAAGCGCAATACCGGTACCACCGTTCGGTTTCTTCCGGACGCCAGCTATTTCGATTCTGCAAAATTTTCGGTTTCGAGAATGCGTCATGTGCTTCGTGCGAAAGCGGTGTTGTGTCCAGGATTAGAGGTCACATTTGTTGACGAACAATCTGGTGAAACCGACACCTGGTATTACGAAGACGGTTTAAAAGACTATCTAGTGGCCGCAACCCAAGGTTGGGAAACTCTGCCGGAGCAACCGTTTATTGGTGTGTTTGCGGGCACTACAGAAGCCGCCGATTGGGCCGTACAATGGCTGCCCGAAGGTGGTGAAATAATACAAGAGAGTTATGTAAACTTAATTCCTACCGCGCAGGGCGGCACCCACGTTAATGGTTTACGTACGGGTTTAATGGACGCCATGCGTGAATACTGCGAAATACGCAGTTTAATACCGCGTGGCGTAAAGTTGGCTCCCGACGATATTTGGACAAACTGCTGTTTTGTACTGTCGTCTAAGCTTGGCGACCCGCAATTTTCAGGACAAACAAAAGAGCGGTTATCCTCGCGTGAAGCTGCGGCTTTTGTCTCGGGTGTAGCAAAAGATTCCTTTAGCCTATGGCTTAATCAACATACGGACGAAGGCGATAAGCTCGCCGAGTTTTGTATTAGTAATGCTCAAAAACGCGTGCGAAGTAGTAAAAAAGTTGCGCGTAAACGTGTAACCGCCGGGCCAGCATTGCCAGGAAAGCTGGCCGACTGTTCCTCCGCCGATCCATCGGCCGGAGAATTGTTTTTAGTGGAAGGCGATTCTGCTGGAGGTTCTGCTAAGCAAGCACGCGACCGCGAAACACAAGCCATCATGCCGTTGCGTGGAAAAATTCTAAACACATGGGAAGTGGATAGCTCGGAAGTTTTAGCCTCTCAAGAAGTACACGATATTTCTGTCGCGTTGGGCATAGACCCCGGTTCCGATAACCTCACACAATTGCGTTATCACAAAGTGTGCATCCTCGCGGATGCGGATTCGGATGGTTTGCACATCGCCACGTTACTCTGTGCTCTATTTGTTCGCCATTTTCCGGCGCTCGTTAAAGCTGGCCACATATTTGTCGCCATGCCTCCGTTGTTTCGTATCGACATCGGCCAAGATGTTTATTATGCGTTGGACGAAAGCGAAAAACAGGGCGTACTCGAGCGCATTGCTGCCGAAAAGAAAAAAGGCAAAGTTAATGTTCAACGCTTTAAAGGTTTGGGTGAAATGAACCCCCTACAATTGCGCGAAACAACCATGGCCGCCGATACCCGACGCTTAGTACAGCTCACGATAGAAAGTGACGACGATACTCATCAAATTCTAGACATGCTACTGGCGAAAAAGCGGTCAGGGGATAGAAAAATTTGGCTGGAATCAAAAGGTGATTTGGCACAGGTTGAATAGGGTTACTCCCTAAGTGTTTAATCTTTTGTCTGCATTAAAAACCGCAATCGATTTGCGTTGGAAACCACGGTAACGGATGAAAATGCCATTGCGGCCCCAGCGATAACGGGGCTTAATAAAAGGCCAAAGGCGGGGTAGAGAGCGCCTGCAGCGATGGGGATACCGCAGGTATTATAGAGAAAAGCGCCGAATAAGTTTTGTTTAATATTATTTAGCGTGGCAGTACTAATGGTAATGGCATCAGCCAAACCATGGAGCGAATTGTTCATTAGCGTAATATCGGCGCTTTCTATCGCGATGTCGGCACCGCTGCCAATCGCAAACCCCACATCTGCCTGCGCCAATGCAGGTGCATCATTAATACCATCTCCGGCCATTCCTACAATTTCGCCGGTTGCCTGAAGTGCTTTAATTCTGGCGGCTTTATCTTGTGGGCGCGTATCGGCGACAAATTGAGTGATGCCTACTTTTGTTGCGATTGCTTGGGCAGTTAATGGGTTATCACCCGTTAGCATGACGATAGTAATACCGCGCTTTTTTAATCGCGTTATTGCGGCTATGGCTTCTGTTTTTATTGGATCTGCTATGGCAATAATGCCGCTTAGTTGTCCGTCGATGGCAATTAAAATAGGTGTTTTTGCGTCCGCCGCGAGTGCGTTGTAAATGTGCGTATGCGTGTCGCCAGTGATTGTTGTAATGTTTTGGTTACGCATTAACGATTGGTTTCCCAACATTATTGTCTTGCCGTCAATATTTGCCGCTACACCCAGGCCTGCATAGTATTGAAATTCGCTGGCCGTGGATAAGTGGATTTGTTGCGAGTGGGCTTCATCTAAAATAGCTTGCCCAAGAGGGTGTTCAGAATGTATTTCTATGGCGGCGGCAAGTGCGAGTAGGTTGGTTTTCGAATGGTCGGTGAGGGAAATTATGTCGGTGACGTGTGGCGAGCCCAACGTAATGGTTCCCGTTTTATCTAATACCATTGTGGTAATCTTGGAGGCGGTTTGTAGGGCATCGCCATTGCGAACAAGCACACCCCATTCTGCGGCTTTACCTACCCCCACCATTACGGACATAGGCGTTGCTAACCCCAGTGCGCAGGGGCACGCAATAATCAGTACGGTTGTTGCGGCGACCATGGCAAAAGTGTAAGAAGGCGCGGGCCCTAGGTAAAGCCATGCGAGCGCGCTGGCAAGCGCAATTATTAAAACGGCGGGAACAAAATAAGTTGCGATAACATCGGCCATACGTCCGATGGGCAGCTTCGCATTTTGTGCACGCTTAACCAGTGCAATAATATGAGCGAGCGTAGTGTTATCACCTACCTGCGTAACTTTCGCGATAATAGAACCCGTTTTATTGAAGCTTCCGGCAAAAATGGCGTCGCCGGTGATTTTTTCTACAGGCATGGATTCGCCCGTGAGCATGGCGTTATCGAGTGTCGTTTTTCCGTCGATTATGTCGGCGTCTACCGGTACTTTTTCACCGGGACGAATTCGAATGAGGTCATTAACTTTAATCTGTGAGATAGGCACGTCTTTTTCTGAGGTTGGAGTCACAAGCCGAGCTTGTTGTGGTTGCAGCCCGATTAACCGTTTGATTGCGTCGCCGGTTCGACCCCGGGCTTTTACTTCAAGCGCTAACCCTAGATTAATTAAACCAATAATCATTGCGCAGGCTTCGAAATAGACGTGACGTGATTGTGCGGGGAAAAAATCCGGTGCGAGAATAACAGCCATCGAATAGCTCCATGCAGTTCCGGTACCTAACGCAATGAGGGTATCCATAGTGGTGGAACGATGCATGAGCGACTGCCATGCGCCTATATAGAATTTTTTCCCTGAATACACCATAACCGCGAGGGTTAGTAAACCAACGCCAAACCAGAGCGCTCGTTCCACGTTTGAGGATACCGACATGTCACCGCCTGCGAGGCTAAAAATCATCAGTGGAAAGCCCAGTAATAGCGCACTCAGCATATTACGCATAAGCCGTTTGGTTTGCGTAAGCATGGCTTTTTCTTGTGTGTTTAAAGGGTGTCCATCGAGCCTATTAAGCGATTCATTGGCGTCGTAGCCTATGGCTTGAACGGCCTTTATGAGTATGGGGCTACCAACATTGCCTACGATTTCTACGGTGCGATCAGCGAAATTCATGTGCGCTTGCTCGACGCCTTTAACCGCGAGAAGTGCTGTTTCTATTTTGTTGATACAACTTGCACAACCGGCGCCGCCAATTTGGAGTTCGGTTTTCTGTTGAGTCATGGGTTACCTTGTGTATTTATCACGTTTAGGGTGAGGCGGTAAAAGTCCATAGGTAATGCGGTATGTTAACGATACGTATGGCCGATGAATACTGTAGACGTTGTCTTGGCTGGTGGTGTTGCGCTAACCCAAGTCAACATGGTTTTCTGTATCAACAAACGTTAAGTTTGACGGTTCTTCGTTCGAACGCAATAAGCCTTAGAAAAGGTGTTCGCACCTAATCAATTTCACCACCTATGGGTCTAATACACCAAAAGGTTGGCTGTGTGGTTGAGATGTGTATCTGTGTGACGGCGGTTTTGTTAACAAAATCAATAAGATATAAACTTGGCCTTAACATTGCAGTTATGCTCCAACCTTAACTTGGAATTGATCCGATGAAAAAATTAGCCTCCAACGTTGTCATTATGGCGATTATCGCGTGTTTGTCCCTTCCCGCACTGGCCAGTAACGTTCAAGTAAAAGAAAAGAATTTCGATTTAGCCGATATAAACGAACTCGTACTCAGTATGGATCATGCTGACATTACAATTGTTAATGATGATAGTGGTACGTTAAATGTAGTCCTTCGGCAGGAATTAAAATGGGGTGATGCGACAGTGTGTTTGCAAACATTAAAACACAACGTTAGTAATCATCGACTTGAAGTTTTAACGTATTCAGTAAAGCAAATTATTAATTTTGGCTGCAAAGTGAATAGAACCGTTAGCATTCGTTTATCGCAGAGCAACCTCAAAAAACTCATTGTAAAACATCAACACGGATCGTTGACGGCCGACGAGTTTTCAGCCGATCATCTCATGGCGGATATCGCTCATTCCGACGTGACGATACAGCGATTGAACAGTGCAGATTCTGTAATGAAATTGGCACATTCAAGTGTGACCGTCGATAGCGTAACGGTAGACACACTGAGGCTTGATGGCGCGCACGGTAAGCTCAATATTCAGCAGCTAACGGCTCAAACAGCCGATATAGCATGGGCGCACGGCGAAATAATCGTTGATAGCAGCCGTATAGAGGAAAGTGCAGTTAAGCAGCAGCATGGTGCTATTACACTGCATAATCATCAAGGGGAGGCGTTGGTGGTCGATAGTGCCCATGGTGATATTCGTATACTGCAAGCAGAACTGTTGCGCGCAACGCTTGAAAATCAGCATAGTACTATTGAATTTTCGGGCGGTAGTGAGACGCTTGAGGTAAGTAACGCCCATGGCCGTACTAGCTTAACGCAAACTAACCGCAACTTTGACACTATCAATAATACGTCGTCTCATGGTTCTCTTGTGCTTAACCTACCAGCGAACAGTGCGTGTGAGTTCATAGGGTATGCCGCGACGGAACTTCGAGCCAAGGCTTTTAAAAACGAGGCGCTTTGCGCCGGTACGAACAACGGCCTAGTTAAACTGAATACCAGCCATACGAACGTGCAAGTGCATACGTTTTAAGGCGATTATTTTTGATTTAATACGTTTTGAAGCAAAAAGTTTTGAGACCGTGGGTTTAAACATTTTGGGGGCTTAGCCCCCATTTTTATGGCACCGAAAATTTCGTTATAGGCGTAGATTCTCCCCGTAATTACGTAGCGACAATTCGGTGTTCCAATCTATTGGTGCTACCTAAAGCGCTCACCTGAAAATATTCAACAAAAAAGTGGAGGTAGGGCGCAGGTTGTGTGTCCTCTATAAAAATAACCACTAAGGGGATTAGGGTGAAAAAATCAATTTTTAGTTCTGTAACAGCAATGTTGTTGGCCACATTTTTGGTGTCGGCATGTGGTGGAGGCGGCAGTACCGTTATGCCGCCGGGTATTTCCGGTGGGTTTAATACATCGGGGGACAATGGTGAAGATAACGGTGGAAATGAGACGGTTACGTCACCCGGCATTTTTAGTTTGCCCGTTTCTCAAGTGGGTTATACGGTAAATGAATACGAGTCGGTGTATTTTACCCAAGAGATTGTGGGCACCGTAGACGATGCAAGTGAAGGCCTTTATCTTTCTGTTGACGCTTCGGGTACGTTTCTTATTGACGCTGCTGATGTCGTGTTATCGGACGGCGATCTTTCAGGCACGCTCATTCTACACACTGCGCTTTCGAGCGAGTTACTTCCCGGTACTTACTACGGGAGTGTTTCGATTAACGCCTGTACCGATTCAACATGCAGCCGCCACTATGAGGGGAGCCCAACGTCGATTGAGGTCATGTATAGCGTATTACCTAACTACAATGCTGACATTAATTGCCCAGATCAATACGGCATGGTATTCGACGGTTGTGTGGACCCAGACTGGGCGGGTGTTGCGGCGTGGGAAATGACCGCCGACGGCCGTTATGTGCAGTTGCAACATATGGATGGCGCCAATACCGAAAGGTTGGTCAACTGGAATGTAGTTGAAACGGACGAACAGGGCTACGGCCAAGTATTAGATGTACGCTACAACAGCGTGAATGCGAATGGTTCTTTGCGTTTTCCTGCGGTGTTTAATGACGAATTGAGCTTGCCGGGCAATGATTTGACGCTTTTTGCAAATGGCACACTAGCGTTTGATATTCGTGTGCTCGACTGGGCACAAGCCAGTGAGTTAAACCTGCATATTGAATGCCATTACCCGTGCACTACCAGTAATGAAGCCTTAGCACTGATGAGTAACAATGAATGGCAGGCGATAGAGCTAGCCGTACCTGATTTAGTGTTGGGTGGTTTGGATTTATCGCGGGTATCAACAGGTTTATTGATTGAGCCGACATGGGATGCCATGCAAGGTGTACATTATCAGCTAGATAACGTGCGTTGGGTGCCAGGTGAGGATGACCCCACAGAAGATGAGAGTGCTAATTATATCGATATTACATTAGATGCAGCGGGTATGACGGTGTTGACCGAAGGTAGCCCTAATACTTACCTTACGGCAAACACCCCAAGCCTAGAATTGCTGCCTGGTTGGACAACAACAGAGGACAAAATCCACCTTGTGTCAGACCTTGAGCAAGCGGTTGATATGTCGGGCACGGTTGCTGCTACCTTGGTTGTGAACATTCCGTTGAGCTATGCCAGCAGTACGGTAAGTGCTTATATGTGGGTGAGTGATAGTCATGGAAATGAGGCTAGAGGCTTCTTAACGTATCTGGCCGATCACCCCGATACTTGGTTGGAATTGCGCATCGATAATGTAACGCTGGATGCCGACGATGGTTTTGAGGCAACCGATGTTGTTGCGGTGGGCGTGACCTTGTTAGGCAATGGCGGCACTGTCGATAATAATACCGACGCGCTCGTGTTCAATGGTTTTGAGGTTCAAACCTTCTAGTTTTTGCCGAGCTTACATCTCAAAAACCCACTAGCCTATTGGTTAGTGGGTTTTTTTTGGGTTGGAGTTTTACAAAAACGGACGTTTATAGGCTAAGCGTTAGATCACTCGTGGCCGTTATTAACATGCAGAGCTTAGAGAATTATTGCGCGTTAACACCTAAGCCACCCTTGGCAAATAAAGGTTGATGGTGTGCAATCCAAGAAAGTATCGCCATAATACCGAAACGATAAGGTTTCGTTTTGCGATTAAACGTATTAATAGGTCTAGAAATACCCAGTTGCATCATGAACTCTAGAGCTTGTACTATCGCGCCATGTAACTAATAGTCTAATCGACAATATAAAAATAACATTACTTGGGAGTATCTTATGGGAGGCATGTCCGTTATCGATTGGTCGGTGGTATCCGTCTATTTCGCGGGGCTAGTGGCCATTGTGTATTGGTCTTCGCAAAATCAAAAAACCACTGCTGATTACTTTCTCGCCGGTCGCCATGCAGCGTGGTACGTTGTAGGGGCTTCCTTATTTGCTTCTAATATTGGGTCTGAACATATTGTAGGGCTCGCCGGTAGTGGCGCATCGGTTGGTTTCGCCACCGCCCACTGGGAATTACACGCATGGATAATGGTCTTGCTGGCGTGGTTCTTTGTCCCCTTTTATTACAAGTCTGGCGTGTTCACCATGCCAGAATTTCTCGAACGTCGGTTTGATAGCCGCACGCGCTGGGTACTCTCCATTGTGAGTCTATTGGCGTACGTACTCACAAAAGTTTCGGTAACTGTTTATGCCGGTGCGTTAGTCTTTAAAACATTGCTGCCCGATACTTTTGGCACACCGGATAATGCGTTTTGGGTTGGCGCATTTACAACGGTCATACTTACCGGTATTTACACCATTTTTGGTGGTTTACGTGCGGTGATGTACACCGAAGTGGCGCAGGCTGCTGTGTTATTAGTGGGCTCTGCTCTAATCACTTTTTATGGCTTGGATTTGCTTGGCGGTTGGGGCGAGCTGAAAACGATGGCAGCAGCCAATGCCGATAACTTTGCCCTATGGCGGCCAATGTCAGACCCCGACTTTCCATGGCTGGGCATTATGATTGCCTCACCGGTTATTGGTATTTGGTATTGGTGTACCGATCAATACATCGTTCAGCGCACACTTGCGGCGAAAAACCTGAAAGAGGCGCGCCGCGGAGCATTGTTTGGTGGCTTCTTAAAAGTATGGCCTGTATTTATCTTTCTGGTGCCCGGCTTAATTGGTTGGGCGTTACATGAAAAAGGCTTGATGGTTATTCCGTCTGCTAAAGGAGGCGGTATCGATGGCGATCAGGTGTTTGCGCTAATGGTGACAAATTTGCTCCCAGAAGGTATGCGCGGGTTAGTGGTGGCAGGTTTGCTCTCGGCGTTAATGAGTTCTTTGGCCTCACTGTTTAATTCGTGCGCAACTTTATTTACCGTCGATATTTACGAAAAATTGAAGCCAGGAAAAAGTGAACAGCATTTGGTTATGGTAGGGCGTATAGCCACGGCGTTTGTTGTAGTGGCTGGTCTTATTTGGATTCCCATCATGCACAAAATGGCTGGCGGTGGCATCTATGTGTATTTGCAGGGTGTTCAAAGTTACCTTGCACCACCTATTACCTGCGTATTTTTGTTGGGCTTATTTTGGCGTCGTACAACATCGCAGGGAGCTTTCTATGGTTTGATCGTAGGGTTTTTGCTCGGTATGGCAAAGCTCACGGTGGAAGCGATTAACGATAATATTGGTATTGCACCAGGGGTATTGCAGGATTTCGCGCAGTTTAACTTCCTATATTACTCGGGTACCTTATTGGGTATTAGTATTGTGTTGGTGGTCGTTATCTCACTACTAACGCCGCAGGCGTCGGATGAGAAATTGGCCGGAATCACGTATGCCACCCTGTCTCCAGACGATAAAAAAGACATACGCGAAAGCTGGGACAAGTGGGATGTGATGCTGACCGCAGTGATACTTGCACTGGTCTTGGGCGTGTACCTCTACTTTAGTTTCTGGCTGATGTAGTGGTTAATTAGCGCAGGAGTATAGGTATGTCAAAATCCCCACTTGTTGGGGATTTTTTGTTTCTAGAGTTGATTGTTCGAGTCGCAGCGGGGCGTGCTTTGCGCCCCAGTTGGGCATTACGCGACTCTCTAAGGGAGGTGTTGGGCACTGTTAGTACGCTATCTGATTGCGGTATTTAAAGTATTATATTATATTTGTTCGCGATTCGGGCTTACCTGTACGCAACTTTTCGCGTAAACAAAGGGGGTCTCATCACGCCGGACACTCTAAAATTGCTCATTATAAAACCGCTCATTATAAAAATAGTATTGAGGTATTTATGACTAAGACCCTTTTCAGCATTGCCCTATGTGGCTTGTTAGCCATTTCGCACGGTGTACAGGCATTAACTATTGGCTTCTCACAAGTAGGGTCTGAAAGTGGTTGGCGTACTACATTTTCCGAATCCGTTAAGGCCGAAGCGATTAAGCGCGGTATCGACTTAAAATTTTCGGATGCACAGCAAAAACAAGAAAACCAAATTAAAGCCATTCGCAGTTTTATTGCACAGCGCGTTGACGCCATCATTGTGGCACCGGTTGTTGAAACTGGTTGGAAGCCTGTGTTTATGGAGGCCAAGCGTGCGCGCATTCCTATCGTCATTCTCGATCGTAACGTAGCACTCAATAACGATTCGCTTTACCTTACGCGAATTGCACCCGATTTTGTTTTAGAAGGCGTAAAAGCGGCAACGTGGTTAGCCGATGAAACGAAGGGAAACTGTGCCATTGTAGAGCTGCAAGGTACCGTGGGTTCGAGCGCGGCATTGGGACGCATGGAAGGCTTTAATAAAATAATTGCCCAGCACAACAACATGCGTATTGTGCGCAGCCAAACGGCAGAATTTACGCGCGCTAAAGGCAAAGAAGTCATGGAAAGCTTATTGAAAGCTGAGGGTGGCGGTAGCGATATCTGCGCACTCTGGGCTCATAACGATGAAATGGCACTTGGTGCAATTCAAGCCATTAAAGAAGCAGGTTTAAAACCCGGTAGTGATATTTTAGTGGTGTCGGTTGACGCCGTTGATGATATTTTTCCGGCCATTAAAGCGGGCGATGCGAATGTGACGGTTGAGTTAAGCCCACATCTAGGCGGGCCAGCCTTTGACGTTATTGAAGCCTACCTAAAGGGCAAGCGCGATTTCGAAAAATGGGTTGTAATGGGTGGCAGCGTCTTCGATAAAAATAATTATGAAGAAGAATACAATAAACGATTAGCCGAACAATAATCATTTCTTCGCGAGATATACTTCGCATATCTATACCGTAATCAGCCTGTCAGCAAGCGACAGGCTGATTGCTTGTGTTAACGAATTGCTAAAGGCGCCTCTGGCGTAACGTTTATGCCCGTTCATCCCCCCCTCTTATCTTTACGCAACGTGGGTAAAACTTTCCCTGGTGTTGTGGCGCTAGACAATGTCGATTTTACGCTGCGTGCTGCCGAAATTCATGCGCTGTTGGGCGAAAACGGCGCAGGCAAATCTACTTTAATTAAAGTCATGACAGGCGTGTACTCGCGAGACAGTGGCGAGCAGCTATTGGAGGGCCGACCTATTCGTCCTGCCAATACCGGAGAGGCGCAGGCGCTGGGTATCAGTACGGTTTACCAAGAGGTCAATCTCTTGCCAAACTTGTCTGTGGCACACAATCTTTATTTAGGGCGTGAACCCAAACGATGGGGTTTAATCGATTGGACAAAAATAAATTCTCACGCAAAGGCACTGTTGGCCACCTACCATTTAGATATTGATGTGACTCGGCCGCTTAACCAATTTTCGGTTGCGGTTCAGCAATTAATTGCCATTGCTCGCGGTGTTGAACTCTCGGCGAAAATATTAATTCTCGACGAGCCTACTGCCAGCCTCGATGCAGAAGAAGTCAAAACACTCTTTGTAATTATGCGAAGCCTAAGGGAGCGGGGTATTGGGATTGTGTTTGTTACGCATTTTCTCGATCAGGTATACGCGGTGTCCGATCGTATCACCATATTACGTAATGGCCAGTTAGTGGGTGAGTACGAAACGGCAACGCTCTCCCAGCACCAACTTATCTCGCACATGCTAGGCAAAGCGCTGGAGTCTATCGAGCAGCGTGTACAGGCACCGGTCAATAGTGCAGGTAAAAAAGACGTCTTGCTCGAATTAAAATCGGCCGGAGTTAACACCTCCATTCAACCGTTAGATCTCACTGTAGAGGCGGGGCAGGTGGTGGGTTTGGCCGGCTTGTTGGGGTCGGGGCGAACGGAATTGTGTCGGATGGTGTTTGGTGTAGACGCGTTAAGCGAAGGTACACTGGAATTGCAGGGCGTAGCACGACGCTTTCGGCATACCCGCGAAGCGGTTGCCGCAGGTTTAGGTTTATGCCCCGAAGACCGTAAACAAACGGGCATATTGGGGGCAATGTCGATTCGCGAAAATGTCATTATTGCGCTACAAAATAAACGCGGTTGGTGGCGTTATATTCCTAGCAAAAAGCAGCGAGAAATTGCCGCGCATTATGTGCAAGCGCTTAATATCGCAACCTCTGAACTCGATAAACCTATCGACCAGCTTAGTGGCGGGAATCAGCAAAAAGTGATTCTTGCGCGATGGTTAGCTTCTGAACCAGCATTGTTATTATTAGATGAGCCTACGCGCGGCATCGATGTGGGTGCGCACGCCGAAATCATACAGCTAATTCGTACGCTGTGTGAACGAGGCTTGAGCCTTATCGTGGCCTCGTCAGAGCTAGACGAGTTAGTCGTCTTTAGCGACAAAGTGGTGGTAATGCGTGATCGACAAAAAGTCGCGGAACTCAGTGGCATAGAGATTAATCAGCAAACTATTATGTCAGCCTTTGCCAGTAAGCCGTCGGAGGCAACTTCTTAATGTTGTTAACACTATCGCACACTCAAAAACGATTTCTTTGGCCATTGCTGGGCCTTGGGTTTTTGTTGCTTATCAATCTTGTTATTTCGCCAGAATTTTTTCACCTTGAAATAAAAGATGGCCGTTTATTTGGCAGCACAATAGATGTACTTAACAGAGCGGTTCCCGTCGCACTCTTAGCAATTGGGATGACGTTAGTTATTGCCACCGGTGGAGTAGATTTATCGGTGGGTTCGGTAATGGCGATTTCTGGCGCGGTGAGCGCGGCGTTAATTGTAAGCGGGGTGCAAAGTACCGCACTGATTATTGGTGGCGGTTTAGGCGCTGGGTTATTGGCCGGTTTTATTAACGGTTGTTTGGTTGGCTATTTCGGTATTCAACCGATTGTGGCCACGCTCATTTTAATGGTTGCGGGCAGAGGCGTTGCGCAGCTGATTAATGCGGGTCAAATTGTTACCTTTCATCACGACGTATTTTCTTATCTGGGCGTAGGCTATTGGTTAGGCCTACCCTTTCCCATTGTATTAGTGATCGTATGCTTCGCTATTGTTCAGTTATTTATGCGGCGCACTGCATTGGGGTTGTTTGTCGAAGCTGTAGGCGCAAACAGTGGTGCCAGTTACTATATTGGCATCAACGATAAAATGATTAAAGTGATGGTGTACTGCCTTTCGGGTTTATGTGCAGCAGTGGCCGGTATGGTTGCCGCTGCGAATATCGGCGGGTCAGATGCCAATAACGCAGGGCTCTGGTTGGAACTTGATGCGATTCTAGCGGTTGTCATCGGTGGCGCCTCGCTAATGGGCGGGCGTTTTTCAATTGCATTATCCATTATTGGTGCGTTAATTATTCAAACGCTCACCATTACTATTATTCTTAGCGGTGTTCCGCCAAAATTTAATTTGATGATCAAGGCCGTAGTGATTACCGCAATTTTACTGCTTCAGTCACCCCACTTTCATCAGCAATTAGCGCGTATTAAATTATTGAGGCGCGCATCGTGAATACTTTAATGGCAATGGTTAATCATAAGTTTTTCCCGTTATCCGTAACCTTCGGTCTGTTTGTAGTGTTGTTTTCAGTGGGCGCAATTCAGTTTGATAATTTTGGCAGCCTGCGAGTATTCATTAATTTATTTACCGACAATGCCTTTTTAATTGTGTGCGCAGTAGGCATGACTTTTGTCATTCTTTCTGGGGGTATCGATCTTTCGGTAGGTGCCGTGATTGCGCTCACAGGCGTCGTGGTGAGCGTATTAATTGCGGACTATGGCTGGCACCCGCTCGCGGCCTTTGGGTTTGCCCTCACAATGGGCACTTTGTTTGGTGCGGTGATGGGTGCCATTATTCATGTTTATCGGCTGCAGCCATTCATCGTTACGCTCGCGGGCATGTTTTTCGCGCGAGGTTTAAGCACCATTATTAGCGAAGAGTCGATACCTATTAATCATCTTTTTTATGATGAAGTGGCGATGTTTGGCTTTGAACTCGCCGGTGGTGCGTGGCTCGATCTCTCCACACTGATTTGTCTTGCGGTGTTAGTGCTGGCCATTATAGTGGCGAACTACACGCGTTTTGGTGGGCGAGTGTATGCCCTAGGGGGGGATGCACAATCAGCGGCCTTAATGGGTGTACCTATTGCGCGCACTACCGTGTTAATTTATGCATTAAATTCTTGTCTTGCGGCATTGTCGGGTATTCTTTTTACGTTCTATACCTTCTCTGGTTATTCCTTGGCGGCAGTGGGTGTGGAGCTGGATGCTATAGCTGCAGTGGTGATCGGCGGTACGTTGTTAACGGGAGGTTACGGGTATATTGTGGGCACTTTATTCGGCGTGCTAATTATGGGTGTTGTGCAAACGTATATTTCCTTCGACGGCAAATTGAGTTCGTGGTGGACCAAAATTGTGATTGGTGTGCTGCTGTTTTGTTTTATTGCGCTACAGCGTCTGCTCGTGGCAAAGCGCCGTTAGCGTATCTCTGATAAAATCATTTTTTACTTAACTATCGGGCGGCTCAGGATTTCTGTTAGCTGCCCGCCTTACGTTTTGGTATAGGTGGTTTTCTTGGATACTTCTTTGCTCGATCAATATGACGCAATTATTTTCGATATGGACGGTACTCTCGTCGATAGCGGGCAGCTTCATGAAATTGCTTGGACGCGTACACTCGACAAATATGGCATACCGGTTGATAGGGTGCTAATGCGTTCATTGGCGGGGGTGCCTACAAAAGGCACGCTTGATATTCTGCTAGACCATTTCAATCTCAATATCGCCGCTACCAGTGCTGAAATGAACGATTTTAAAGAATCGGTCGTACGCGATATTGCGCAGCGCTATGTTAAGCCCACGGCACTTGTTGAACAGGCCCAATATTTTGCAGGGCGTAAGCCGCTCAGTGTAGGAACCGGTGCCTATACTGAAGAAGCCGAGACAATTTTAGCGTGGTGTAACCTACGCGAGTTAATTGGCCCCGTTGTAGGGGCTGATCAGGTTCAAAACCCCAAACCCGCCCCCGATACTTTTTTACTGTGTGCCGAACGTATGGGAATAGCACCGGAACGTTGTGTGGTGCTAGAAGATTCTAAACTGGGTTTAGACGCCGCCACTCGAGCCGGTATGGTGGGCATAGATGTGCTGGACGTCTTCGGTATAGAAAACGATTATTTTCTCTAATGTATAACGGTATAGCGTAGCGTGACCTTAACGAATCAATACCCCAGCCTTAAAGACCGAGTTGTACTTATTACTGGTGGGGCGTCTGGCATTGGCGCGAACATGGTAGAGGCGTTTTGTCGGCAGCAGGCCATTGTTGCTTTTATCGATATTTTGGCCGACGAGGCTGAAGCTCTAGTCGCGCAACTAACGGCAACCGAAGGGGTGCGTGCGCCACGCTATTTTCAGTGTGACCTACGTGATATTTCACTCTTACAGGCCACGATTAACGCTATTGCCGAGTTGCTCGGCCCAATCGCTGTTTTGTTGAATAACGCCGGTGATGATGAGCGTCATGATTTTCGAGAAGTGACGGTAGACTATTGGGACGATCGAATAGCGGTGAATTTGCGGCATTATTTTTTCGCAGCCCAAGCGGTGTACCCCTATATGCAAAGCCTGGGGTATGGTTCCATTATTAACCTCGGCTCTATGAGTTGGTACGCAAGGCAGGGTGAAATGCCGAGTTATACCAGTGCTAAGGCAGCTGTAGAGGGCCTAACGCGTGGTTTAGCGCGTGACATGGGTCTAGAGTCAATACGTGTGAATACCTTGGTGCCCGGTTGGGTTGCAACACCCCGCCAGCTTGAAAAACGATTGAGTGAAGATGCACAACGTCATATCTGTGAAGCGCAATGCCTCAAACGAATGGTTCAGCCCGAAGACGTTGCAGCAATGGCGTTGTTTCTGGCGGCTGATGACAGCCAAATGTGTACGTCGCAGCACTTTATAGTGGATGGCGGCTGGGTATAGCGCTCAGTTTCTGCCGTTTACCGAATGCGCCTTGGGCGAGGTTTCTCGTTTGTCGTACCTGATGTTACCGCCAGCCAAAACCTCTTGTTTAAACATCTCTCCCGAAATAAGTCGTTGACACGTGTTCGTGCTGTTCACGATAATATTATATTACAATAATGTTATTGGCTCCCTGTGCCGCCGCAATGCTGGCCTTCTAGGGTGGCGCGTACACAGGTAGCTTATCAATGGTGTCTTATGCTTTAGGCCTCGACTACGGCAGCGATTCAGTTCGTGCGTTGTTAGTCGATACACACACGGGTACAGAAGTCGCAACGAATGTGGTGGCCTACCCTCGATGGCGTAACGGCCTGTATTGCGAACCCACGGCGGACCAGTTTCGTCAGCATCCGCTCGATTATTTGGAATCCCTTCAATCGTGTTTGGCCGGCCTTTGGGCAATAGCGCCCAAAGGTGCTGGCGCGCGCGTTGTAGGGGTGAGTTTTGATACGACGGGTTCAACGCCAATTGCGGTCGATGCCGAAGGCACGGCGCTGGCGTTAACGCCAGCGTTTGCCGAAAATCCACATGCCATGTTTATCTTGTGGAAAGACCACACCGCGGTGAAGGAAGCGCAAGAAATTACGGCTGCAGCGAACGCTTCATCAGAGGGATACCTGCAATTTGCTGGGGGTATCTATTCGTCCGAATGGTACTGGGCAAAGGTGCTGCATGTACTGCGAGAGAGCCCTGAGGTGCGTGAAGCTGCCCATATGTGGGTTGAGCATTGTGATTGGATGCCTGCGGTTCTCACCGGTACCACTCACCCGAATCAATTCAGGATGGGGCGCTGCGCTGCGGGCCATAAAATTCTCTGGCATGAACGCTGGGGCGGTTACCCGTCGAATGATTTCTTTTCTGCCATAGACCCATTGTTAGATGGTTTGCGCGACACCTTGCCCTCGGAAACCTTTACGGCCGATAACCGCGTTGGGGAACTGACCCCTGAGTGGGCCGAAAAGCTGGGGTTAGCGGTTGGTATCCCCGTAGGTTTTGGTGCGTTCGACTGTCATATGGGCGCTGTTGCTGCACGCGTAAAGCCCGGGGTGCTTACCAAAATTATGGGCACGTCCACGTGCGATATTACGGTCGCACATTACGATGACATTGCCGATAACTGTATTCGTGGCATTTGCGGGCAAGTGGATGGTTCCGTATTACCAGGCATGGTTGGCCTTGAGGCAGGCCAAAGTGCCTTTGGCGATCTTTATGCGTGGTTCAAGCAATTGGTATCGTGGCCGTTGCACGCCGTTTTATCCGAAAGCGCCGAATTGGACGAACAGACAAAAAGTCATTTAATTAACGCCATTGACGATGCCATATTGCCGGCCCTCAGCCGCGAGGCGGAAAAATTAGTGCCGGGTGAATCAGCTATTACCGCGCTCGATTGGGTGAACGGCCGACGAACGCCCGATGCCGATCAAACGGTTGCTATGGCGCTATCGGGGTTAAAAATGGGCAGCCAAGCGCCGCACATTTTTCGAGGTCTCGTAGAAGCAACCGCGTTTGGTGCAAGAGCCATTATCGAACGTTTTCGAGAAGAGGGTGTTGTGATAAACGCGGTTGTTGCAATAGGCGGTATCTCGAAGAAGTCCGATTTTGTGATGCAACTGTGCGCCGATGTTTGGGGTTGCGAAATTGAGGTGCTTGAAAGCGAGCAAAGTTGTGCGCTGGGTGCGGCTATTTTTGCGGCCACCGTGGGCGGTGCCTTTGAAGATGTTGCGAGCGCCCAAACGGTTATGGCGTCTGAGGTCTGTAAAACGTATAAGCCAAATATAAATTTGGCGGGTACCTATAACGAACTGTACCGGCGCTACGAGCGGCTCGGTGACTTTGTCGATGGAGGTGTACAGTGAGTTACCTAGAATTAAAACGCGAAGCTTATGAAGCCAATATGGAGTTGCAGACACGCAATTTAATTATTTACACATGGGGCAATGTTTCGCAGGTCGATCGTGATAAAAATGTAATGGCGATTAAGCCCAGTGGTGTGCCCTACGAATCGTTAAAGCCAGAGCACCTCGTGATTGTTGATCTCGAGAATAATAATACCGTAGAGGGTGATCTACGGCCTTCGTCGGACACAAAAACCCACACGCATCTGTACCGACATTTTGAAACGATCGGCGGTGTAACCCATACGCACTCCACCTATGCAACAGCGTGGGCTCAAGCGCAATGCGCTATTCCTTGTTATGGTACCACCCATGCTGATTTCGCTTACGGTGAAGTTCCCTGTACAGCGATTATTACCGACGAGCAAATAGAGCGGGATTATGAAAATGAAACCGGTGTGCAAATTACCAATACTTTCGAAGCGCTAAATGCTGAAGAGGTGCCAATGGTGATTGTGGCGGGGCATGCGCCATTTACATGGGGTAAAAATGCCGCGCAATCGGTTTATCATGCAGTAGTGTTAGAAGAGATGGCGCGCATGGCCTACCTAACGAAAACGTTATCACCCAATGTGCAGCCACTTAAACAATCCATTGTGGATAAGCACTACCAACGAAAACACGGAAATAATGCCTATTACGGTCAAAAATAATATTTTTCTATAATACTACAAATGCTGTACTAAATTAAAAATTGCGAAATAGTTGAGAAACGGAATGAAAGTATATAACGATAAAAACGTTTGGCTGGTAACGGGTTCACAGCACTTATATGGGCCAACTGTTTTGCAGCAGGTAAAAGAGAACAGCACCGTCATTGCACAAGGTTTGAGTGAATCGCCACATCTTTCTGCACAGGTGCTCGCTAAAGGTGTGGTCACAACACCAGAAGAAATTCTAGCTGTTTGTCAGCAGGCTAATAGCGATGACCATTGCGTTGGTCTTATTCTTTGGATGCACACATTTTCGCCGGCGAAAATGTGGATAGCAGGCTTAAGCTTATTGGCGAAACCCTACCTGCATTTACACACCCAATTTGGTGCGGCCTTACCGTGGGCAAGCATCGACATGAACTATATGAACTTGAATCAAAGTGCGCACGGCGATCGTGAGTTTGGCCATATTAGTACCCGCTTGCGACAAGAGCGAAAAGTGGTGGTAGGGCATTGGGAAAGGGAAAATGTTCAAATAAAAATAGATGACTGGGTTCGCGCGGCAATGGGCCTAGCGGAAGCTCGCGGCCTAAAAGTAGCGCGCTTCGGCGATAATATGCGGCAGGTCGCCGTTACCGATGGCGACAAAGTCGCGGCACAAATTCAGTTTGGTTTTGAAGTGAATGCCTACGGCCTAGGAGAATTGGCCAGTGTTTGCGATGCTGTGACAAGCACCGAACTTGACACACTCATTGAAGAATATAAAAAGCTGTATGACATTGCCCCAAGCCTGTTCAATGACGCGCACCAATATGACATGCTAAAAAATGAAGCGCGGTTAGAACTGGGTATGGAGCGCTTTATGGAAGAACGTGGCGTTAAAGCGTTTACCAACTGCTTTGAAAATTTGACGGGGCTATCTGGTTTGCCGGGGTTAGCGACGCAAAATTTGATGCGTAAAGGCTATGGTTATGGGGGTGAAGGCGATTGGAAAACGGCCGCCATGAATCGCATCGTAAAAGTGATGAGTTTAGGCCGCGAAGGCGGCACCTCCTTTATGGAAGATTATACTTATGACTTTGGGCTTCCTGACCAAGTACTCGGTGCGCACATGTTAGAAATATGCCCGAGTATTGCAGGCCAAAAACCCACGGTTGAAGTACAGCGCCACACGATAGGCATTAAAAAAGATATTGCTCGATTATTATTTACCGGCAAACCTGGGCCTGCAATGAATATCTCATTAATTGATTTAGGTAACCGGTTTCGTATGGTTGTAAATGAGGTAGACACCGTTGAGCCTCCCGCGAGTTTACCTCATTTGCCGGTGGCTAAAGCGCTTTGGCAGCCGCGCCCAAATCTCGAAATTGCTGCCGCTGCTTGGATTTATTCTGGTGCGGCACATCACAGTGTTTATACACAAGGCATAACGTTAGATCACTTAAATGATTTCGCCGAAATGTTAGATGTAGAGATGGTGGTTATCGACGAAAATACTCGCTTAACTGAATTTAAAAAAGAACTGCGACACAATGCAGTTTACTACCATATGAATAAAGGTTTCTAAATTCGACCTTCGTCGAAGGAGTAAGATTGAATGTTCTTGAATAATCAACCTTGCTTGATGCGGGCAAGTAAACCCGTTACTCTCCGGCTTTCGGAAACCGTATGAAGGTCGTCGCAGTGTTAGATAAAAATTTCAACCTTTCTTATCGTATGGCTCAAGAGTTGGGTCGTGCAATTATATGTGGTGAATTCAAATCACATGACAGCCTTCCTACTGAAGCAGAACTGTGCGAAAAGTTTGGCGTAAGCCGAACTGCCGTTCGAGAAGCCGTAAAAATGCTATCGGCAAAAGGGCTTATCGCGAGTAAGCCAAGGCAAGGTATTCGAGTATTGCCTGAAGAAGATTGGAATATTTTTGATGCAGATCTACTGCGGTGGTCGTTGGAAGGTAATCCTTCCATGCAGGTGTTGAAAGAGTTTTTGCAAATGCGCATTGCTATCGAACCAGAGGCTGCAGCTTTGGCCGCAAGAAACACCGAGCCAGATAGGTTGATCAATATTGCGAGTGCGTTAGAACGCATGGGTAGCGCCGAGGAAGGCTCTGCAGAGGCGCTAGAAGCGGATATCGATTTTCATATTTCTATTTTGTATGCTAGCGACAATCGCTTCTATATTCGTATGCGCGATTTTATTCGTACCGCCCTCAACGTAAGCATTGTTCACACTAACGTGATTAAAGGGGATTTTTCGGCAACGCTAGAAGAGCATGCGAAGGTGTACCGTGCTATTGAAAATCAAGATGCACCGGCGGCAAAAGAGGCGATGCTTTTTCTCATAGATGAAGCGTTGAGTTTTATTGAGTCAGAGCTACAGAAATAAAGCTATGGTATGACAATAAGATAAATGATTTGTAGGGGAATATGCCACACATAAAAAAACCGCTCTATGGCAGAGCGGTTTTTTTATGTGTGGCACTAATATTTTTTGATGATCAAATGTTAAAAAATATTAGTGCTACGGGGTTGCAATACATGCAGCGTTAAGCTGAGGCCTCAGTTGTGGCGCTCTCACCTGCAGTATCGTCATCGTGATTCACGTGGAAGGGCGCGAACCAGCATATAAGGAAGGACGGAATAGTGGCCGCCATTACAAATACAAAGTAACCAACGTACCCCATTTTTTGTTGGAGTAGGCCACTAACCATACCGGTCAACATCATACATAAACCCATAAGAGCCGTACCGAAGGCATAATGTGTAGTGGCGTATTTACCCGGAGCCAACTGCTGCATAAGGTAAATCATAAAACCAACAGAACCAATACCGAAAAAGAACTGTTCCAGCACAACGCCTGCCGTAATAATGGCGTGACTCTCAGGTTGGTACATAGCCATTAATAAAAAGGTAACGTTTGGAATGTTGACACAAAAACACAGTGGGAATAACGCCTTTTGTAAGCCCTTTTTAGCAACATAAGCACCGCCTACCAAAGAACCAATCAATAATGCAATAAGGCCAAAGGTACCGTAGATAATACCGAAGCCTTGGTTGGTTAAGGCTAGGCCGCCGTTCTCCACGGCATCTTTCATAAAGAGCATACTTGGAGCGTTCAAAAAACCAAAGCTCACACGGAACAATAAGGCAAAGCCAATCATCATCCATATGCCACGCTTTTGGAAGAAAGTAACAAACGCATCCATTAATGTGCCAATCGCTTCGCCAGGTGTTTTAGGTGTGTTTTCTGCACGAGCACCTTCCGGCATTACACGCCAGTGCCACGCCGCCATACCCAACATAATGACACCCATTAAGCCGAATACGATCTGCCAAGATTTTGTCCACTCAGGGCCAGATACATGCGGATCATGATCGAATATATATTGGTGCAGCAAACCACTCAACACGACCATAACGCTCATCATCGCGAGTTTACCTAGATTCCAGCTAAGGCTCTGCCAACCGCAGTAAAGGGCCTGCTGTTTAGAATCGAGCGAAGTAACGTATACGCCATCGGTTGTGATGTCTTGCGAGGAACCAATAAAAGACAGTATCCAAAAGAACACCAGCATAATAGAGATGTAGCTCGGTAAGCTCATGACTAAGGAGACACCGACAAAACCAACACCCAAAATGACTTGGGATAACAATACGAAAAATTTCTTGGTTTTGTACATTTCAAGAAAAGCTGCGAACAAGGGCTTAATGGTATAGGCCAAGCCGAGTGCACTGGCGTATGCGGCGGCCTTAGCGTTATCCATTCCCAAGTTGCTAAACATAACAACGGCTGCAGCCGTTAGCATGTTGTAGGTTAGAGCCATGGTAAAATAACTAGACGGCACCCACAGTAGCGGGTGTTTCGTTTTGCTTGGAGAGGTCATTGGTACACCTTTATTATTTTTACGTTGTTATTGTTCTATGGTCCAAATAGGTGACCGGATAGTAACAAATTTTCAATCTGGCGGAAGTGTTTCCGGCGCGGCTTATGGCGAAAAAGGCGTCGATCCATGCTTTAGTGTTAACATGCGTGCAATGAGTACACACCTATTGAGGAGAAGCGTACATGGCTATTTGGGTTGATGCCGACGCCTGCCCTATCGTCATTCGAGATATATTAATTAGGGCATCACAACGCACGGGTGTTGAAACTATTTTTGTCGCGAATCAACGATTGCCTTTGCCCAATATTCCGAGCCTAAAAATGCTACAGGTGTCGGCGGGTTTCGATGCGGCAGACAATGAAATTGTGTTACGTGCACAGGTGGGTGATTTAGTGATTACCAACGATATTCCCTTGGCTGCCGAAGTGGTCGAAAAAGGTGTGGAGACGGTAAGTAATCGGGGTGAAAAATTTACGGCTAATAATATTCGCGCAAGGCTTAATATTCGAGATTTTATGGAAACCATGCGGGCAAGTGGTGAACATACAGGCGGCCCGGCAGCATTGAGTCAGCAAGATAGGCAAGCATTTGGAAAAGTTCTTGATCAATATTTGGCATCGCCTTCTAAGGCTTAATCACGCGCGCAGCCGTTATAATAATGACGTACAAGAGTGCTTGCGTAACAGTGTACAATTGGTTGAATTGGCCGCAGCAGTTTATGGGTTGTCGTGTTAACGGTATTTTTTCGGCAGTATAGGGAGAAAGCCTTTGGTGGCGGTTTCTGAGTATTTGGCGGTTGATGAACCCGGTATAATCCGATTAATTACGCATATTCAGCAGCAGGAATTTAATCTTAATATCACCGCAGAGGATCAGCCCGATTTAAATGAGATACCCACTTTTTATCAGGTAGGAGCGGGTAATTTCTGGATGGCAACGTTAGACGGTAAAGTGATTGGTTCTATTGCGTTGTTGGATATTGGTAATGGCAATGCCGCGCTACGTAAGTTTTTTGTTCAAAAAGACTTGCGTGGAGGGGCCTCGCTATCGCCAAGCCATTACTGTGCGTATTGTTACGTTGGGCGAAGGCTAAATCGATAAAAGAGATCTACCTCGGGACCGTCGATACGTTTTTCGCTGCACACCGTTTTTATGAAAAAAATGATTTTGAGTTGTGCGAAAAAACACATTTACCAAAAACTTTCCCTTTAGTGAACGTCGGTAACGATATTTTATCGGCTTTGTGTGTCGTGGCTGGGCACCTCCGTATTGGCGGAAATGCCCAGTGGTTGAATCGCTGTAGTTTTAGCGCAATAACAGCAATGGTTTTTGGGTTTTACGTAACATTGTGAGTGTAAAGCTACCGAGTAAAAAATCACGCACACGGTTGTGGCTGAATGCGCCCATCAACATTAAGTCAATATCGTGTTCGGTTTGATAGGCCGGTAATACATCTTCACTGTTGCCTACTAAGCAAACACTTGTAACGTCGATGCCCGCAGCCTGAAGGTGAGCCGTGGCTTCTGACAGTAAAATATCGCTATCCAACGCTTTGGCAACGACATGCACAAGATGACAGGGTAGATTTTTAAAGAGAGGGCTGGTGGCAACCATTTCCAGCGCTCGTTGTGCCGCGTCACTGCCATCGTAGGCCAGCATGACTTTTTTGGGCTCGGTATACGTCTTATTCACTACCAGAATAGGCTTTTGCACTGCACGAATAGTCGTTTCGAGTTTGCGGCCAAGACCTTTTTCTTCGCTTGCATGATGTTCACCGCGAATGCCTACAACGAGAAGCCGAATATCCTCTTCCATTTCCACGAGACTCTCAGAGAGCGAACCATGACGCTGGCTTGTGTGCACTTCAGCAACGCCGCTTTCTAGTGTCATTTCCTTAGCGGCTTGTAACATCAAGTTACCCTTTTGAATCAGTAGTTTGCTACGCTCTGCTTCCACCCTTGTAAGTTCGCTTAGCAACTCTTCTGAAGAGCCTAGGCCGATGGCGCCACTATAATCGGCGACCACAGGAGCTGGATTGTGCTCAATAGTATGCAGAAGTTTCAGTGGTGCATTAACGGTTCTTGCCACCCATGCCGCATATTCACATACCGCACCACTGAACTGAGAACTATCGATGCAGGATAGGACTAATTGCTTATTTGTGCTCATTAATGACCCCCTAATACTTTTTCAAGTTCTTCTGGTTTGTCGTGTTCCCCAAAACGGTCAACGATGGTCTCGGTGGCGCTGTTGAGGCCTATCAATTCAACTTCTGCACCCTCGCGGCGGAACTTAATTACCGCAGTATCGAGTGAGTGTACGGCTGAAATATCCCAAAAGTGGGCACGGCTAAGATCGATAGTAATTTTTTCTACTGCTTCTTTAAAGTTAAATTGTGCGAGAAACTTATCGGATGAATTAAAGAAGACTTGGCCGTGAACCGTGTAGTGGCGTGTGCTACTTTCCTCGTTCAGCGAGGATTCAACATACATAAAGTGGCTGACTTTATTGGCGAAAAACAGCGACGCGAGTAAAACACCCACAAATACACCAAAGGCGAGATTGTGTGTCCAGACCACGACGACTACGGTGGCAATCATCACAGTATTCGTAGACGTAGGGTATTTCTTTAAGTTGCGAATAGATTCCCAGTTAAAGGTACCGATAGACACCATGATCATAACAGCAACCAGCGCTGCCATCGGAATACGTGCCACCCAATCGTTAAGGAACACTACTAGGATAAGCAATACGCCACCGGCAATAAGTGTGGAGAGTCGCCCGCGCCCGCCTGACTTAACGTTGATAACCGACTGGCCAATCATAGCGCAACCCGCCATGCCGCCGAGCATACCCGAGGCTATATTAGCGATACCTTGACCTTTACATTCGCGGTTTTTGTCGCTTTCGGTATCAGTTAAGTCATCTACAATAGTCGCCGTCATTAATGATTCGAGTAAGCCAACTACGGCTAAAGCGGCAGAGTAGGGAAATATTATTTGCAGGGTTTCGAAGGTGAGCGCAACATCGGGCCACAAGAAAATGGGCAGTGTGTCGGGCAGTTCGCCCATGTCGCCAACGGTGCGTATATCCAAACCCACTATCATGGCAAAGGCAGTACACGCCAAAATACAGACTAAGGGTGATGGCACGCTTTTGCCAACAAAGGGGATGTAAGGGAAAAGGTAGATAATGCCCAAACCTGCTGCAGTCATGGCATACACATGCCATGTCACATTGGTAAGTTCCGGTAGCTGCGCCATAAAAATAAGAATCGCCAACGCATTAACGAAGCCGGTTACCACCGAGCGTGAGACAAAGCTCATGAGGCTGCCGAGCTTTAGATAGCCCATAATGACCTGTAGTACACCTGTTAGCAGGGTAGCGGCCAGTAAGTATTGCAAGCCGTGTTCCTTAACAAGCGTTACCATTAACAGCGCCATAGCACCTGTGGCAGCCGAAATCATGCCAGGGCGACCGCCAACAAAGGCGATAACAACGGCAATACAGAATGAAGCATAGAGGCCAATTTTAGGGTCTACGCCTGCGATAATTGAAAATGCAATGGCTTCTGGTATAAGCGCCAAAGCGACCACTAGGCCAGCGAGAATATCGCCACGTAGATTTCCAAACCAATCGTTTTTGGTTGAATGGAGCAACATAGAATTTCCTTTAATACACAAATAAAGAGGCTGTGGTTTACACTGCGATATACCTATACCAGCGCAGAAAGAAACAGCTTGGCAATTCAAAGCGGCGTCGATCAAAAATCGGCAGAATTTGAATTGATGGTTGGCGTAAGAGGGCGGCGATTCTACAGCATTCAATACCCTCGAACAAATCTTCACCACGGGCCTATAGTCATTAAAATAGAGACTATAGACCGCTGTATAACCCTACATACCCTAAGAATATAAAGCGCATATGACACCGTTAAAAAAAGTTATGTTCATCATTGTAGGCCTGAGTATAGTCGCCGTAGGCCTTTGGCTTGGTCGTGCGCCGGAGACGCTCGAGCGGCCTGTTCTTGGCGACCTTATAAATAATAGTTCACATATTCACTATTTGCCGGCCGAATCTCGAGAGATTCAATTGTCGATGCCTTCTACGCGTTCAAGGGCTGCGAACGCAGAGCGTGTTCAAGCCGATGATTTAGCGCAAGATCAAGCAGACGAAATATTGGACGACTGGCGAAAGGCCATCGCAACATCTGACAGCGCCGAAGAATTGTTGGTGGCGGCCACGCTAGAAGCCGATGCAGATAAACGCGAAACCCTATTATTAGAGGCGCTGCGTTTGGACCCGTACAACCCCTTAATCAATTTTATGGTCGCTGAGCATTGTTTGGGTGCCGTGAACTCCACGCAGTGTAGCCCCGAATTGTTTGACGTATTGGAAAGCCTTGATGGTGATAATGGCGCGGTACACGATTTAAAAGCGATACAGGCTTATCGCAATGGTGACATTGACGGTGCCGCGCAAAGTCTAATGGCCGCCTCGAGTTCGACCATAACGGATGCTTACGAATGGCAGCATATGGCTGCGGTAGCAGAATCGTTAGGCAGTCTAGGTTTGGAGCGTGATGCTCACTTCTTAAAAAGTGTCAACGACTATGCCGACAAGCGTAGCGGTGAACGCAAAGCAATACTAATGAGTATGTGCGAGCAACAGCGTACGAGCGAAAGCTGGCAACAGCAGTGTGCTGACAGGGGGAAATCGATGATGGAAAACGAGCTGAGCTTAGACGGGCGTTTTTTTGGGTTTGGCCTAGCGGTGGCCGCCAGCGACAACCCTGAAGTAT
Source organism: Teredinibacter purpureus (assembly GCF_014217335.1). Classification (NCBI taxonomy): domain Bacteria; kingdom Pseudomonadati; phylum Pseudomonadota; class Gammaproteobacteria; order Cellvibrionales; family Cellvibrionaceae; genus Teredinibacter; species Teredinibacter purpureus. Next base: position 1,253,292 of record NZ_CP060092.1, read on the forward strand.
TTCAACAAGATTATCTAAAAACGTTAGAAATGGAATCGCAACAGATGGCCCATTTTATTTCTGAAGTAAATGCAAGGCCAGATTTTTCCATGAATGAAACGCAGTGGAGCGAGTATCTAGCGGTATATGGTAAAGAGGGAGAAAAGGCTGCAATGGGGTATCTGGCAGAGCTTGGTGGCGAGTAGCGATCGCAGCGTGAAAAACGTTGCTCTCTATTAAGTTGGTGGTAACGGTTATTAATACGAATAAAAATACAATAGGGATAAACCATAGATGAATAAAAACATTCCACTCTGGATAACCGTCGTGTCAATGTTATTAACGTTGCTGGGCGTGTTCGTTGGCTCGTCGCTTTATCTGTCACCTGCAACATTTGTACAGCAGGTTAATTTCTCCGATCCAAATGTTTTATTTCTGGCCTACATGTGGGGCGCAAGACAAATTGCCATTGCCCTGATTATTGGGTATTCAACGGCGAAGCAATCTAGCCTAATGTTAAGAGTGTCTTTGTTAGCGTATTGTCTTATGACATTCCAAGATGTTTTTATCGGCATTGTGCAAAACGATAGTGGGCTTATTATAGGCTCTGCAATTTTCTGCCTACTTAGCGCGACAATGATGATTGTTCTATGGAAAAAATCAGATAAAAAATGAGTGCTGAAGGCTACTTAGCGTAATAAAAAAGGGACGCTGCAATTAGCGTATTATCAATATCTGCGTTAGCTAAAAGCCCCCCCATTTTATTAGGGGGGGCTAGCGTTGCTATAGTGAATGATTGAGCGCTGAATTTATTGCTCGGTCTCTAACTTGTTGGTGTAAAAGAGTGAGCGCAAAAATTTAGCGGTTCGCTGGCGTTGTAGCGATAAGTCGTGAGAAATAACGTACAAGTTGGGGACCAATATTAATGTCACAAGGGTTGCTAATAAAACACCAAACGCCAATGAAACGGCCATAGGTATTACAATTTTGGCTTGTAGGCTGGGTTCGAACATAATGGGCAACAGACCAATAAACGTCGTTAATGACGTTAATATAATCGCCCGAAAACGTTTTTGACCTGCGTGCAGTACAGCATCGGTTAAGCTTTCGCCTCTTTCTTTCGCACGGTTTACGTAATCCACCATCACGAGAGAATCATTTACAACTACGCCAATAACCGCAAATATTCCGAACAACGACATCATGCTCATGTCGATACCCATAATTAAATGACCGATAATAGCGCCGATAACGCCGAAAGGTATTACGGCCATTATCATTAAGGGCTCGGTATAGGATTTCAAAGGCAGCGCCAGTAAAACATAGATAGGTAACAGTATGACTAAGATGCCTAATATCCTAGCGGTTAAGCTATCGCGATCATCTTTGAGTTTGCCAGCCTCTTCAATTTGAATCGACGGGTAGCGATTTTTTAAATCCGGAAAGACATCGTTTGTGAGTGTATCGGCCACTTTAAAGCTTTCGGCCTGTTCGACATCTACGGAGGCCCATACGCTGATAGCACGATGGCCTTCTTCCCGATAAATTTGGCTAACACCTTGGGTAAACTCAATTTCGGCCACATCTTCTAGTGGCACTTCTGCGCCGCTGGGTGTGCGCACTAGCACGCTGTTGATGGCGGCTAAGGAGTTTCGCTCATCTTTGGGGTAACGTACCATCACACGAATTTCCTGTCGATCGCGCATAATACGTTGGGCCTCTAAACCGTAGAGGCTAAAACTGGCCTGACCTGCCACATCGTTGGTGGTTAAGCCCAAACTGTAAGCAACGGGCTTAAGTTTAAAACGAATTTCTTGAACGGGTCTTTGTTCGCTGTCGTTTACGTCCGAAACACCTTTTATTTTCCCCAACTCTTCTTTGATTTCTGCGGCGGCAGCGGTTAACTCTTCGATATTTCGACTTTTAATACGAAAATTTACGTCGCCGTCATTGGTGCCACTGTGAAAAATACTATCGATAATGGTGATGTTTTTCATGTTGGTGATGTTGGGCATTTGCTCACGTAAGCGACGAGATAACTCAAAGGTGTCCATGGGGCGAAGTTCGGGGTCAACGAGCTTGGATTCGATTTTGGCTTCCGAACGCCCTTGGTTATACATCAGTACTTTTTCAATCATGCGCTGACCAAATTCGTCTTCTATTTGTTTGTCGACAATGCGAATAGTGTTTTCAATTTGTAACATGCCCTCAAGTAGTGCGCTCTCAGGTGCATCGGGATTCATTTCCAAAATGACGTTGGCAAAATCGTGCGGTACCTTCGGCATAGGGAGCATACGAATAGCGCCAGAGGCAAACAGGCCTGCAGTGATAATTACGGACGCGAAGAAAAAGGCTAAAACACTGTAGCGATAGCGGAGTGTTGTCTCCAAAAAAGGTCGGTAGCGATTGGCAATAAAGCTGGCGAGTTGCGCGTCTACTTTTTTGCGAAGCCGCGTGAGCGGGTTACGAGAGTTTTCTTTTTCGGGTGCCATAGCGGCTAAGTGAGCCGGTAAAATAAGTTTAGATTCCACGAGTGAAAACGCTAAACACAAAACAACAACGTAACCAATGGCGTGAGGAAAGGCCGATTGAGGCCCGCTTTCGAGCACCATTGGCATAAAGGCGGCCATGGTGGTTAGTACACCAAAGGTTGCGGGTATAGCGACTCGCTGCGCACCTCGAATAACATTGTCAGTACTTAGGCCGTGAGTTTCGGTTTCGGTGGCTACACTTTCCCCAATAATAATAGCGTCGTCGACTACAACACCTAGCACCATAATAAAAGCAAAGAGGCTACCAACATTTATTGTGACGTCTATCCAGCTCAGGGGTAAAAACGCAAGTGCACCCAGAAAACTAACGGGCAGCCCGAGCATGACCCAAAACGCGAGTTTAAGGCGTAGAAAAAAAGATAAAATCAAGAACACTAATAGCCCTCCCCACAGCATGTTTTCGAGCATCATGTTGAGGCGACCATTCAGGTAGTAGGTCATATCGGCCCAAGGTTCTAGGCGAATACCTGCGGGTAACGTTTGCTGTCGTTTTTCCACGTAGGCTAAAACGGTTGTGGAAATATCGGTAATGCTTTGATCGCTAGACGCGCCGATAAACAATGTGAGCGAATTAACGCCGTCCAGCTTGGTGTAATTAACACCTTCTTCAAAACCATCGTTAACAGATGCAACGTCGCCTAAGCGTAACTCAGTGCCGTCCGCCAAATTTCGTAAAGGAATATTTTCGTACTCGGCACCAACATAAGCCTGTTCTTCTACTCTTATCGAAATGTGACCCGCTTCTGCACTTATCTCGCCTGCGGAGCGGTTAGTGGAAAAGTTGCGTACGGCATTTGCAATATCGTTGAAACTCAGTTGGTATTCCCGTAATTTGGCTTGGCTTACTTCAATAGCGATTTCGTATTTTGCACCGCTGTAAAAATCGGTGATATTAACAGCGGGCAATGCGCGGAGTTCGTCGTGAATAGTTTCGCCGAGGCGTTTAAGCTCATGGTTTGATATATCCCCCGCGATATTCAACCACATGACTTCTTGTTTGTACTTACTATGCGTAACGCGTATAGGCTCCATGCCGGCAGGAAAACTGGAAATAGAATCGACAGCTGATTTAATATCGTCGAGTACTTCCTGAACATCGTAGCTATCGAGTACCTTAATATCGGCTGAGGCATAGCCGCGATTACTGCGCGTCATCATGCGTTCGCGCCCCTCAATGCTTTGCAGTGCTTCTTCCAGTTTGGTGGTAATGGTTTCTTCTACTTCGTCTGGGGCGGCGCCCCGATAGACCGCAGAAATATTAATCCAGTTGTTTTCCACCATAGGAAACATTTGTTTGCGAATATTGCTTGCTGAATACAGACCGAGCAACAGGATACCGGCCATAAGGAGGTTGGCAGCAACAGCGTTTCGGGCAAACCACGCAATAATGCCGCGATTTGTATTCAGGTGCTTATCGTGAGCGGTGTTAATTGAATTTGGCATACTTAGCTCTCCTCATCGGCGGAGAGTGTTGCGCGGGTCGATTCAGGAGCTGGCAATTGTGTGCCGTTTGGCTCTGCCGTAATTAAATGTTGTTCGCCCGTGGTGTCGATGGCATGAGTGTTGAGTGCCATACCTTCGATGGGGTACTCCAATGAGGAGGTAATAATGGTATCGCCCGAAGCAAGGCCGCTATCGATAATACTATTTGGCCCTACGTGGCGAACAACGTTCACGTAAGTGAAGGCGAGTTTATTATCACTAAATAAGGCTAAGCGATTATCGCGTAACAGCCGCCGAGGGATAGAGGCGGCAGAGGCTAGTTTACGGCCTTCTATGTGCGCCGATACGTAGGTGCCAAAAGGAAGGCGGGGCGCGTTGTTTGTTGTGAGACGATTATAAGGATCGGTTAATTCTGCAACCAAATAAACCATACGGTTTTGGTTATCGACCACACCCTCGTCTCGTACGATGCGCGCATGCCATTGGGTTGTCTTGCCGCCGAGCGTCGTACTGAGGGCTACCGTTGCGTTGTGTCCACCCTCAATTAAAAAGGCTAGATCGCTGCCCGAAACGGGTAATCGAATTTCGGCGGTTTCTATGTCCATCACGCTACCAAGCTCGGTACCAATATTCACAAATGTACCGGGGCTAACGTTGCGCCCGGAAATAAGTGCATCAAAGGGCGCTCTAATGTTGGTACGCGCTAAATCTTTGCTAGCTTTACGCACGCCAGCTTCGGCCGCCTTAACGGCCGCAAGAGCCTGTTCTTGTTGCGGTTTTCGTAAACCCAGCTCTGAAGGTTTTGCGGTGGTAATTTTTTCCCATTCGGCTTCAGCCACCCGCCCTTGCGCGCGAGCGAGAATAAATTGGGCTTTTGCGGCAGCAAGGGTCGCATTCGCTTGTTGAAGCGCCATCTGGTAATTAAAGGGATCAATTTGAGCCAGCACATCACCTTTCGTAACGATCCCGCCGCGCACAAAGGTTTCGGAAAGCGCGATGATTTCACCGCTTACTTGTGATTGTAATCGTGTTTGGTATTTGGGTTGAACGAGCCCTTGGGATTGCACATTAAGCGTTAAAGGGGCGAGTTCTACAGATTCTGTTGAAACAAACGTCGCATTATTAATAGCTTCTTTTTTCTCGGGCTTCTTTTTTCCCGCGACTAATCCAGCCGTTATCGCAATTGCGATAATGAGAACAATAAAAGGCAAGGCGATTTGTTTTGTTTTTGGTGACATCTGGCTAAGCTCCGCTTAAAAAATCACAGAAAGTTATTGGCTTTGATTGGGCAATGGTCGCAGAAAACGCGTCAACAGAGGGTTGCACGACGTAGCGGATAGCGGAGAATGAATGAGCGCCAACGTTACGAGGTATACCGTGGTTCTGCAGGCGCTATTGTAGCGTTAAACGGCGAAGAGAACGTGACTGAAACGTTAAGGTTTGTTGCGTAAAGGAATGAAGAATAATAGCTGTTGGATTTGGAGGACTTCTAGCGCGCCAAAGTGCGAGACTGGATTCGACCATCCGTCTTTTTTCATGGCTCAATGTTGCGATACGTCAATGCATCGTTGATGGTTACGCTCGCTTCAATGGCGGAGTTGTTTATAAATAAGGGGGTAGTGGGAAGGTGACCTAAGGCTGGACGGTGTCGTCGATAACGGTGATGAGGCGGGCGAGCGCCCCTTGATTTTGTTTGGCGACGGTTGCCGCAGCCCTACCCATTTCGGATGCCTTAGCGGTATCGCTTAGCAGTGAGTGCAGTGTGTTGGCCAGAGCGGTGGCATCTTCGACGATACTTTGACCACCGGCATCGGTGAGTAGGCGAGTAATGTCGGTAAAGTTAAATTGGCTTGGCCCCGAGAGAATAGGCAGTTGCCATACCGCTGCTTCAATAGCGTTATGGCCGCCGTTGTTGACAAAACTACCGCCAATAAAAGCCGCATCAACCGCGCCATATAGCAACATCATTTCGCCCATGGTGTCGCCAAGTAAAATATCAAATGAATCGGTGTTAGCAAAGGCTTCAGGCTGTTGGTATTCGCTTCGCCGTAAGGTGACAAAGCCTGAACGTTCGCAATCCTGGTATACGCGGTTAAATCGGTCTGGGTGTCGCGGTACTAACACTAAACGCGTATTGGGTTGGTGCGTGCGCAAGCGTTTGAACGCCGCCAGAATTATATCGTCTTCACCTTTATGGGTACTTGCAGCAATCCAAAGTTTGTATTGCTGGTTGTGGCTAAGCGCTGCTTTTAGTTGTGACGCTTGGCGAATAAGGGTATTGGTTAAGGTAATATCAAATTTAATACTGCCTATTACTTGCATGTGTGCATCATGTAAGCCCAGACGTTTGAACCGAGCAGCGTCTTCTTTGTTTTGAATGGCGGCAAACGTAAGGTTTTGAAGCATGGGTTTTGCAAGCCAGCTTATTTTCTTATAGCCACGGGCAGATTTTTCCGAGAGACGAGCGTTAGCGAGTAATGTGGGAATGCCTTTTTGTGCGCAAGCGTGGAGTGTATTGGGCCACAATTCTGTTTCTAGAAAAATAGCCAATGAAGGCTTAATTTTGGTGAGAAATGCGTTAATGCAAAAGGGAATGTCGTAGGGCGCATACACATGAAAAACATTGTTGCCTATTTGTTTGCCGTAGGCTGCTTGCACGCGCTCGGAGCCGGTAGGGGTCATGGTGGTAATGGCGAGCGTGTAGCGGTTTTGTGTGAGCAAAGCATCGAGTAGCGGTTTTGCTGCGATAAACTCACCGACTGAAACGGTGTGCACCCAAATAACTGTTTTTGTATGGATAGGCTTAGAAAATAAACCGAACCGCTCCCGCCAGCGTTTGCGATACGCCGGCTGGTTCGCGCCCCGCCACCAGAGCCGAGCTAATATTATGGGTATCAATACGATAAACAGTAACGTATAGAGCGCGCGCATGAAGTGTGCCTTGTATTTTAGAGGTCCTGGCTACTGTGTAATTTTGCGTAGTGACCATTCTGGGCGAGCAGTTCGCTATGGGTGCCGGCTTCTACAACATCACCTTTGTTGAGCACAACGATTTTATCGGCATTTTCAATGGTGCTTAGGCGGTGGGCAATAATTAAAGTAGTGCGCCCTTTTTTGAGGTTATCTAAAGCTTTTTGGATTTTCTTTTCTGATTCGTTATCCAATGCCGAGGTGGCTTCATCAAGAATTAAAATAGGGGCGTTTTTATAAAGTGCGCGTGCAATGGCGATACGCTGACGCTGGCCCCCGGATAAACGATCACCATCTTCTCCAACCTCTGTCGCGAAGCCTTTTTCTAATTCGTCAATAAAGTGCGTGGCATAGGCGTTGTCGGCGGCACGTAAGGCGCACTCTTGGTCAAGTAGGTCGAGATCACAACCGTAGCCAATATTGGCTAACACACTATCGTTAAATAAAATGGTTTGCTGATTAACAAGGGCTATATTTGCACGCAAACTATTGAGCGTAAAATCTCGTATGTCCGTTCCGTCAATGGTTATTCTGCCGTGCTGTGGATCGTAAAAACGCAGTAATAAATTTACCAGAGTCGATTTTCCGCTCCCTGAAGCCCCGACTAAGGCTACGGTTTCGCCGGGATTTATCGTGAGGTTGAGGGCATTGATAGCAGAGGTGCCTTCAGTATAAGAAAACCCCAATTGCTCAAAGCCAATGGCCCCTGTGGGGTTCATTAATGGGGTGGTGCCGGTATCTTTGGCGAGGGGTAAATCCAGCGTTTCAAAAATGGTCTCGGCGGCAGCAAGGCCTCGTTGAATAACAGAGTTGATAGTGCTTAGTTGACGAAAGGGTTTGGCTATCATGCCGGCTACGGAAACGAATACAACGGCTTTTGCTGAGGTGTCTTCCCAAAACAACAGTACCAGTAAAAATAGCGTTGCCAGTGCGCAAGCGATAACCACGTGCAGTACGGGTGTCTGTAATGCACTTACGCGTTCAAATTTAATGCCAAAGCGTAGGTTCTCATCGGTCGCTTTTTCAAAACGTTGATTTTCGTATTTTTCGCCGTTATAGCTTTTGACCAGTTTAATGCCTTGAATGCTTTCGGTCGCAATATGCGTGACACGGCCCACGGCCATTTGAATGTGACGGCTGACGCGGCGAAAATAGCGGCTGGCAAAATAAATGAGCCCTGCGAGCAAGGGGATTACGGCAATAAAACTGATGGTAAGCCGCCAGTTTAAATACAGTAAAACCGTCATGAAGGCGATAACCTGCATGCCGTCTTGAAATAATATTTTCACGGCTCGGGTTACAGAGCCTGTAACTTGCTCAATGTTGTAAATAATCAGCGATACGAGTTCGCCGGTATTTTTTTCGTCGAAAAAACGTTGTGGTAATAAAATTAAATGAGAAAATATTTGTTTGCGTAAATCATTTACAACGCCTAGCCCAACACGGCTCATATAAAAGTTGCCGAGAAATGCACCCAAGCCGCGAATAACGGCGAGTACTATTAGGGCGGCAGGAACAAAATAGAGTGAAGTGGTAATGTTTTTGGGTATAAACGTAAGAGAGTCTGTTTCGCGGCCTTCTAAATTGTTTAGAAAGAACTCGACCAGCATGGCCATGGTGGCTTCCATTCCAGCGAACAGCGCAAAGCCAATAATACTGAGTAGAAAGTAGCCCCGGTAACGAAAAGCGTAGCTGAGTAGTCTGCGATAGAGATTGGTTTTACTAGGGTGTTGTACTGTCATTTTTCCTCGCACTTGGCGTGGTGGTGACAAAAAGGGTGTGGTTGAGCTGTTTTACTGCGTAAAGTCTTTAGCATGTAAATAAACTTAAGGGCGACACGCCTTTGGCGCAAACGGAGCCATTAGTGAGTGGCGCCCTTAAGGGTACTACAGTGTGTTACCTACAGCGTGTTACCGAACCGGCGCGAGCCAATCGGTATGGTCACTAAGGCCACCGCGTACGGCTTTAAAATAAAGCGTTTGCAGTCTTTCGGTAATAGGGCCTCGATGCCCCTCGCCAATTTTACGGCCGTCAACTTCTCGAATAGGCAAAACTTCTGCGGCAGTGCCGGTAAAGAACGCTTCGTCTGCAATATATACTTCATCACGCGTTATGCGCTTTTCGAAAATTTGGTAGCCGCAATCATCAGCGAGTTGGAATATTGTATTGCGTGTAATACCGTCCAAGCAGGAGGTTAGTTCTGGCGTGTAGATAACGCCATCACGCACAACAAAAATATTCTCACCGCTGCCTTCTGCTACATACCCTTCATTGTCGAGCAGTATGGCCTCTTCACAACCGCAATCGAGTGCTTCTTTTAGCGCTAGCATTGAGTTGATGTAATGGCCATTGGCCTTCGCTTTACACATGGAAATATTCACGTGGTGGCGAGTGTAGCTAGAGACGCGTACTTTAATGCCTTGCTCTTTGGCTTCTGGCGACATATACGACGGCCAGTTCCATGCGCCCACAATGCAGTGAGTTTTAAGGTTGTCGGCACGTAAACCCATACCTTCTGATCCGTAAAAAACCATGGGGCGGAGATAGGCCTCATCTAGGTTGTTTTCACGGACGACTAATTTTTGTGCTTCGTTGAGCTGGTCTTTGGTCCACTGCATTTCCATATTCATAATATGGGCAGAACGGAACAGGCGGTTGGTGTGTTCTTCTAAACGAAAAATACTGGTACCGAATTCGCCGGCGTTGTACGCGCGTACGCCTTCAAACACGCCCATGCCATAGTGCAATGTGTGCGTGAGGACGTGAACCTTAGCGTCTCGCCAAGGGATTAATTCTCCATCGAACCAGATAACTCCATCGCGGTCAGCGAATGACATTGTTTTCTCCAGATTTTTACGTTGGCCGATTCTACGGTTATTGACTGTGGCAGTCGTGCCGCGATAGTCGAGCCTATCAATTTAATTCGCTAAGTCGATTCTGACTAAGCGCCGAGCCAACTCGCAACAGAATGGCGGTTGGCAAAGAGTATGGATGAGTACATAAAGGCTTCGTTTGGGGTGCTTTGCCCTAAAAGCCGGCACAAAGGCTGTGAGGTGGTATCGTCTGCGTACAGCAGAGGGGATACCCCTCGTCCGGTTTTTACCCCATTCGAATACTTAGCGTTCATCTAAATCTTTAAATATCGTTTTCCACTATTGTTTTCCACAAACGCGTGACCTGTTCCCGAGCAATTGTAACGTCTTCACTCAGCTGATCAGCCTTAACGAGGCTGGGCTGCTGTTGAAGGGTAAGACGGTGGCCAAGGGAGCGTAAAGCTTTGTAGGCGCTTGTTAGTTTGTCGACCTCTTGAGCCGACAATAGATTGGATTGCGCGAGGCTTTCCAGTATCCGGATGTTGTCCGTAAAACGTGTTAACGCAGGCACTTTGTTTGCCCAAGCGAGAACCGCGTATTGAACCATAAATTCAATGTCAACGATACCGCCACGATCTTGCTTTAGGTGAAAGGCGGCGGTGCCGTCATTGTGCTTATCACTGCCCAAATGTGCACGCATTTTTTCACGCATTGTGGCGACATCTTTTTGCAGTGTGGCGGTGTCTCGGGTGATTTCGAGTATACGTTGGCGTACGCCGTCAAAGTGTGGTGTGAGTGTGGTGTCTCCGGCCACGACGCGGGCGCGTACAAGGGCTTGATGTTCCCATGTCCATGCTTCGTTTAACTGATATTTCTCGAAGGCCGCAATGGTTGTGACAAGCATGCCGGAGTTACCCGAGGGGCGCAGCCGCATATCAACTTCGTAGAGTTCACCTGAGGCCATGCGGGTATTGAGCATATGAATAATCTTTTGGCCGAGACGCATATAGAACGTTTGGTTGTCGACCGATTTTTTGCCTCGCGCGTCACCATCGGTAGAACCCATAGGCGTGGCATTGTGTATAAAGACCAAATCTAAATCAGAGCCGTGCGCCAATTCGAAACCGCCTAACTTGCCGTACCCCACGATGACAAAGTTGGCATCTGGCCGCTCTTCGCCGTCTGGGTAGCCGTGCTTGGTGGTCATTTGCTGCCAGACAGAGGCGAGAATATAGTCGAGTAAGGTTTCGGCCAGCCAGGTTAAGTAATCGCTCACTTTCATCAAGGGAAGTGAACCGGTAATTTCGCAAGCGGCAACGCGCAAGGCATGAGCGGAGCGAAAATACCGCAGGGCTTCCATTTGTTCTTCGAGATCGTCCTCGGCAATGCGTAAGGTTGCGCGGCGTAGTTCGTCTATTAGCTCGGCTTTGTTGGGTAAATGGTAGAGCGTACGTTGGTCGAGCAGTTCATCGAGTAGGGCGGGGCGGGCCGCCAATTCTTGCGCGATCCAAGGGCTGGCGGCCGAAAGGGTGACGAGCTGCCGCAATGCACCGGGGTTTTCAATCAATAGTAAAAGGTAAGCGCTACGACGCGCCACCGAGCGCACGAGCAGCAAAACGCGGCGCAGTGTTTCGCTGGGGGTGGCAGTATGAGCCAAGGCGTTTAGTAACCGAGGTATGAAGGCATCCAGGCGCTGACGACCTTCAGGTTGCATCATGACAACGTTGTGGCTCATGCGTAACTCTTCTAAAACTTCCAAACTCTTTATCGGTTCCTCGTGGCCATATTGCGCGAGTAATGCGAGATAAGCATCGGGGTCTTGAGAGTCTTGCCAGATACAATTCCAATCACAATCAGCGTTAAGTTCGGCTTCGGGCTTATCGTCTGGCGAGGCGATTACTTCCGCAAACTCGTCTTTAACGAGCTGTTGATGTTGCTGGAGTTGATGATAGAACGTATCCCAAGATGGGAAGCCAAGAACGACGGCAATACTCAAGCGTTGATCGGGGTCGCTTGGCAGTTTTTGGGTTTGTTTGTCTTGATAGCCTTGGATAGCGTGTTCGGTATTGCGTAAAAATTGATACGCGTTGGCTAATGCCGAAGCCTTGCCTGCGGGAAGGCAGTTGAGTTCTTCTAGCAATGGGAGAACAACCATTAAGCGGTTGTCTTGCAGTTGCGTATCGCGTCCGCCGCGTATCAGCTGAAAGGCCTGCGCAATGAACTCGATTTCACGGATGCCTCCGCCACCAAGTTTCACGTCATCGCCGAGTTTACGGCGGATCACTTCTTGGTTAATTTTTTTCTTGAGGTCGCGTAAAGCGTCTACCACCGAAAAATCGACGTAGCGTCGATAGGTAAAGCTGTTAATCAGTTGATTTAGCGTATTGATAGCGGAAGTGGCGCTGTTGCTGCCCGCGAGAGTGGTGGCTACCACGCGGGCCTTAATCATGGCGTAGCGTTCCCACTCGCGGCCCTGTGTTTGGTAGTAGTCTTCAAGCGCATTAAAATGGGCGACCAATGGCCCGCTTTGCCCATAGGGCCTTAAACGCATATCGACACGAAAGACGAAACCGTCGGCGGTAATTGCATCGAGGCTTTGAATCAGTAATTTGCCGAGTTTTATAAAGAATTCTTGATTGCTTATGGACCGCTTGCCTGCAGTTTCTCCGGTATCGGGGTAGGCGAAAATAAGGTCGATATCGGATGATAAATTCAGCTCGCCGGCACCCAGTTTACCCATGCCAATGACCAGCATTGGCTGTGCTTCGCCAAGTGTGTTGTGCGGCTCGCCGTGTTTTTTCAATAGCGACTGGTAGTGGGCGTCCATTGCGTGTTGAATACAGGTTTCGGCCAGCCAAGTAAGTTCTTGAGTGGTATGCAGGGTTTCGACTAAGCGGTTGAAGTCGCGCCAAATAATACCCACCATCGATTCGTTACGAAATTGTCGCAATGTTTGATTTAATGTATTCACATCGGCGCAGTTGTGCAGCCTGGCGGCACACTCTGTGGTGTAGTCGAGCTGTGTTTTCGGTGTGGTAAGCGCTCGGCTTTCGTCCATATCTAGCCAGTGCGGGTTGCGTTCGCATTGGGTTTGAACAAAGTCGCTGTGAGCGGTAGCCAGAAGAAATTGATCGGATAACGTTGCGTCACCCTGAGGGGCGGCCAGAAGCGTATCGAGAAACGGTTGTGCCCCTTGCTCTGCTAAAACTTGTAGAAAGCGCTGATAACGATCGCACTTATCGGTGGAGAAACCTTGTTGCTGCAGTTGGGCGAGTATATGGTTGGGCATGATGATATCGCTTTATGACGTATCGAGAGATTCACTATGGTAGCGATTTTAACGGTGCGGCTCTACCGAGCTCTAATTTAAATCAAAAAAACCGGATACCAAGATCCGGTTCTAGTGCAAACTCAACCTGAGTGGTCAAACAATAAATTTACCCATTTGGTTTTTGAGTTCTTGGCTTTCATTCGACAGCTGTTGTGAATTTTCGCTGATCACTTGTGCGTTACCGGCGACCTTTTCGGAGAGAGAAAATATGGCGGTGATAATTTTACTGACTTCGTTAGCCACAGAGCTTTGCTCGTTAGCCGCTGTGGCAATTTGATGGTTCATATCGTTGATAGTGGTGACGTTATCCTTAATCAGATCAAGCGACTCTTCTGCTTTTTGCGCCGTATCAATGGTTTCCTGTACCGATGAGATGCTGGTGTTCATAGAAAGGTGAGCTTCATCGGCGGCCTTTTGAAGTTGCAGGATAATCGATTCAATCTCTTCGGTAGACGTTTGGGTTTTTTGGGCGAGTGAACGTACTTCATCGGCGACCACGGCAAAACCACGGCCTTGTTCGCCGGCGCGAGCAGCCTCGATGGCCGCGTTAAGTGCAAGTAAATTGGTTTGTTCGGCAATAGAACGAATAACTTCCATAACCGAGCCAATGTTTTCGCTGTTGTCTTTTAGAATTTGAATTTTTCCGGCGGTCGCCTCTATTTGGCCCGTTAACTTATGAATAGTGGCTTGCGATGATTTTACTACCATGGTGCCGTTGATGGCGGCTTTACTCGTATCTTTTGTACGGTCTGCCGTCTGGCCAGCAGAACGCGCTACCTCGTCGGCTGAAGCGGATAACTCATTGAGCGCTGCGGCCACTTGTTCAATTTCACGCAACTGTTGGCCGGTTGAATCAACCGTGTCGGTTGTGGCTAAACTCATGTGATCAACGTTGACACTTACTTTGTCGGTCACCGTCATAACATTACGAATAATTTGTGCAATTTCGTCTATCACGTGATTAAAGTTTTCGGCGAGCTCGGCAATTTCATCATTGCCTTTAACGGGTAAACGGGTGGTGAGGTCACCACCACCTTCTGCAATTTTACGCAGGCGCGAGGTTACGATGGCAACCGGCGCGATAACAATGCTTTTGACAAAGAAATATAAGGTTATTAGCGCGGCGAGTGTGAGCGCGACGACCATCGCGATACTGGTGTTAATTTGGTTGCGTAAAATGCCTTCCATGGACTGCTTAGAAAACGAAATGTCGTAGCGGCCGATGAGCTGTTCTTCCCGGACAACCTCCAGGCCTTTCTGCAATACTTTTTCCGCACTATCACTGTCATCTTGTGAGCGTGCAGTGGCCAACTCCTTCCCCCGATGGTCGCTGATTCTAATTTCGTGAATGAGCGCCGTGTTAACCAATGAGGATGCAATAGCTTGAATTTGTTGAAAATCGTAAGCAAAAACAGGTTCTAACAGGGATGAATTGATAAGTTCAAGTTGGCTTTTAACATCGCTCTCGAATTGAGCCTGCTGACTTCGGGATATGACCTGATAGCTGACGATTAATATGAGCGTAGCGGCGATCAATATCATCGCGCTTGTCGCGAACATTAATCTAGTTGAAAGGGACTTCTTGATCATGTTGTTTACCTGTTATTTAACACCGATATCAGGCGCCAATAGGGGTATAGCGAGGCTATTTGTGGGGTTCCAGCCACTACAGCCGAGGAATTACCCAACGGTTTAGTAAGTCTAGACGATATTTCGGCGGTTACGGCTGTAGCTTTAATATGAGGCGGGTGTTCTCTAACAAGGCATGAAATTAGAGGGAGTTGTTATGGGTTGGGTGGCTGAAAGATAACGGTATTATTGCGCCCGCTGTTTTTGGCTTCGTAGAGTGCACGGTCAGCATGGTCGATCCAGACAGAAGGGTCGGTGACCGAGGCGTTGAGTTCTGCAATGCCTAAGCTTACGGTGAAATTAACGGCGTGACCCTCGTGTTCAACGGAAAGTGCCGCAATGGCATGACGTATACGCTCGGCCATTATTTGGGCGCCTTCAGCGTCGGTATCGACGAGAATGACGGCGAATTCTTCTCCGCCATAACGACCGGCTTGATCGACGTCGCGTACCTGATTACGCAAGGTGGCGGAGGTTTGTCGAATAACCTCGTCGCCGGTGGGGTGCCCGTACGTATCGTTAACCCGTTTAAAATGATCGATGTCGAACATGATGAGTGAGCTACAGCTGCCGTGACGCTGAAAACGCTTAAACTCTTGCTCTAGTTCGCCTTGCCACGCTTTTCGGTTCAGTAAACCGGTAAGGCCATCTACGCGGCTGAGCGTATGCAGTTGCGCGTTCACATCCTGAAGTTGTAGGCGATTCACTGCGACTTCGGTTACATCATAAATAATTAAACAGATATGGGTGACAGTACCGCGAGTATTGGTCAGCGGAATGAGAGTGCTGTTTTGGTACATGTAATCGGCTAGGCTAGTAATGGGCCTATAGCTCGCGAAGCGAAATAAGTAGGGGCGTTGCTCCCAAGTGGTGAAGGCAGCATTTTCCAGCATAAACACCGCTTCGGCTTTGCGTTTGAACCAGGCTTCGGGTACTTCGGGAAATACTTCAAATAGGTTATGGCCGAGTATTTCGTCGGGCGTTTTGGCACTGTGGTTTTGCATGAAGCTATTCCACAGTTGCATGTTAAATTCCTGATCGAGAATCACGAGACCTACATCGATATCTTGTAAGACATCCATGAGCCAGTGAAAATCGTTTAAAAAATCTTGCGTGTCAGTCATTGGGTATTAAGTGTGGCTCGGTGTGGTGGGCTAGGTTACTGGATGAGGTAGTCCAGCTTTTTTAGCACAATATCCAGTGAATTGTCGGTCATAACGATGAGCAGATCGCAATTCACATTGTAGCCTTCAAGCTGGTAGTTAATTTCGGTCACCAGTGCGTGGGACCAGCGCGAGTTGTTCTGGTCAAATATTTCTTTCAGTCGCATGTGCTGGCCTAAGACCATAGGCGGGCCGTAACTAAACTCCATGTCTATTTGTTCGGCAATACCTCTAAGGCAGGCGCCAAATAGCACGTTGGTGGTGTCCATGAGCAGTTCTCGTTCGGCCTGCTCATCTAGCGCGTCGTCATACTTCATTAACTGAGCAAGATCAGTAAAGCTCGTATCGTTAAATATCAGCATGGCTTCGCCTGAGATTCCGCCGCCAATAAAGCCTTGGCACACGCCGGAAACAGAGTCGTTTTTGTCGATGGAATGCAAAGCCATGGCAATATCGGAAGGCGCCATAACCTCTATATGCGGTATGGACAGTACTACAAAGGTGTCCAGTAAGCGCGCCAAACGGTCGCCCGCTTGGCCCATGGCCACATTGGTAATTTCCTGTAAGCAATCGCGTTGGTCTTCGCTGATGTTAAGAACGCTACTCATGTGTTATCCGGGAGAAATGCATCGTAATATCTATTCTAGTCGCGTGCGGCTAAAATGCCGGAAATTAACGTCGTGAATTTTGAAAACGTGGAATATTTATGCTGAAGTTTGAGATCTTACCGGTGACACCGTTCCAACAGAATTGCTCGGTTATTTGGTGCGAGCAGACACGAGAGGCCGCCGTTGTAGACCCTGGGGGCGAAATAGAGCGTATTGTTGCGCGGGTGCGCGAACTGGAAGTGACGGTTGTGAAAATAATCCTTACTCACGGTCATTTAGATCATGTGGGTGGTACGGCAGCGTTAAAAGCGGCGCTGAATGTGCCGGTTGTAGGGCCTCACAAAGATGATTTGTTTTGGTTGGATGCACTCGACCAGCAAGCGCAAATGATGAACTTTGCACCTGTAGCGTCATTTGAGACCGATCTGTGGTTGAATCATGGCGATACCGTTACAGTGGGTCATCAGACCTTAGAGATCTTGCTCTGCCCTGGTCATACGCCAGGACATGTTGTGTTGTTTGATAGAGAAAGCCGGCTGGCCTTTGTGGGCGATGTACTTTTTAAAGGCTCGATTGGACGAACCGATTTTCCTCGGGGTGATCATGCGGCACTGATTCACGCGATTAAGACACATTTATGGCCACTTGGCGATGATGTTACGTTTATTCCGGGCCACGGCCCGCTTTCCACGTTTGGTTTTGAGCGACAACATAACCCCTACGTAGGGGATGCTGATACGGGTCAAGCGCTTCCGTAATAATGCTGTTGTTCGATTGCCGCTTGGGCTACATTAATACGGCTAGCGGCGATCTCTCCTTCTTTTAACTTCTTTTTCTTTCCGGTGACAATCATGACCGATACGCTCGAGATGTTGGGTGCAGATTTCGATGAAAATTACGATGTTTTTATAGGCGATGCACTCGAGACAGGCTGTGTGTGGGGCCTTGAAAATAGCGAGGGGTGGGCGTTGTGTGGCTCCTTAAAAAACGACGATTTAGATGTAATGCCGCTGTGGTCACAGCCCGAATTTGCGCAGCTGCATTGTCGCGATGAGTGGAGCGGGTATGAGGTTGTACCTATTGCGCTCGAAGAGTTGTTGGACGATTGGCTGCCTCGCATGCATGAAGATTTATTGTTGATTGGTACAAACTGGAATGATGATTTAGAGGGGTTAGAAATTGAACCGCTTGATTTTATCGAAGATGTGGATAGCGCGGCCGAAACCCTAGTGTAAACGCTTGCCTCGGTGGCTTATTTTGCTGCGGGGGTCAAGTGCTTTTCGATCACCAGAGATTGCAGCCTTGTCATGACGGTTGAGGTGTTTTCGCTGGTTTGCCGCACATAGCGTATCGTTTTATCGGCGCCTACAAATACAACGCCAGGGGTACCTTCTACGTTATAACGCGCAGCGATGATGTCGGCTTTTAGGATAAGAGGCAGTTTTAAAACACGGCTATCGAAATAACTCACGGGATCGCCATCTTCCCAAATATTCATGGCAAATATTTTGACTTTTTCATGCGTCAGTGTGCGTTGGAATAGATTGATTTCTGGCAGTAATTCCCGACAAAACTTACACCAGCTTGCCCAGAACACCATAATTACCTCATTCCCTTGCTCTAGTTCCCCATAAAGGGAATGCATGTTTCCCCCTATATCACTCATCATCCAGTCCGGTGCCGTCATGCCGACGCGCAGTGTGCGTGAATCGTTGGCGTGCAGGGGGCCGGCGATTAACAGGCAAAAACAAATCAGTAGGCCGCGCGTAAAATGACGCCCTAAAGAAAGAGTGAAAAAAGTGGTCATAAAGCGATTAAACCAACGTTGGAGAGAGGGGGTGTGCCTAAGTAACAGCAGCATGGGTTTATAGAGTGTCATGGGTATCATTGGTTCCCAGTGGGTCACAAATCAATTGGCGACGTATAGGCGCCGTTAAGGTCCCGAGGGGGCATTGCTGAACACCCTGCTCATCGAAATTATCACCGCTTAACCATTGCTCGAAGGCTGGCTGGAGCTGCAGCCAATCGGCGTCAGTCATACCAAACCATGTCGTGTCGCGATTGTGGTTTTTTACCACCATTGCATTACGGAATAAACCTTCATATGAAAAGCCAAAGCGTAAGGCCGCTTTCTTAGAGCCTAGATTCAAAGCGTTACACTTCCACTCGCAGCGACGAAAGCCCAACGAAAAGACGTAACGCAAGAGTAAATAGACGGCTTCCGTTGCCAGTGGCGTTTTTTGCAT
The DNA here is from genome assembly GCF_014217335.1 of Teredinibacter purpureus. Taxonomy (NCBI): domain Bacteria; kingdom Pseudomonadati; phylum Pseudomonadota; class Gammaproteobacteria; order Cellvibrionales; family Cellvibrionaceae; genus Teredinibacter; species Teredinibacter purpureus. The sequence continues at coordinate 1,272,026 of NZ_CP060092.1, forward strand.
TGAAGGAGAGAAAAGTACGTGCGCTAATTCAACCGAACCTTTTGCCGGTTCAATAGCCGCCAACGAAAACACACCCAAAGGTTCTTTGTGTGTATTGGTTATGCAGAAAAAAAGCGGGTCTAAGCCAAGTGCATGAGTGTGTAGCCATGCGGTGTAGTCTGAGAGGGTACGGAAAGGGCCATAGGGAAGGTAGGTCCAGACGGCATCGTGCGAACTTTGCTGTAGTTGAGCAAAAAGTGCGGCGGCATGACGTTCGATATTCAGTGGCACAAGACAGGCCTGTTGGCCGCGTATTGTCGTACCCTTGGGGGCTTTGGTGGTGCTCCCGTCTACTTTCAAACCAATCGGCTGACCAAGAGTGTTCAAATCGTAATCGATTGGTTGTAATTTGCCCATTGGGGGGGATAGAGGGCGCGCTTTCATCATACTTAAGCCACACGTTGGAGTTCTTATTTTCTGTAATCATGACATTTAATAGGGGATCTCTGCTAGAATTCCGCGCAATAATTCTCTAAAAAATTCTGGTGATTATGTCTGAGCCCACTGTTATTCCCTTCGCAGACGAACAGCTTCCGTTAAAAGAATTTACCGAAAAAGCCTACCTCGATTACTCCATGTACGTCATTTTGGACCGAGCGTTGCCTCACGTGGGTGATGGTTTAAAGCCTGTGCAACGGCGTATTGTTTACGCCATGAGCGAGCTTGGGCTGAAAGCGAGTGCAAAATTTAAGAAATCGGCGCGTACCGTAGGTGATGTTATTGGTAAGTTTCACCCACATGGCGATAGCGCAGCGTACGAAGCGATGGTGCTTATGGCTCAGCCGTTTTCCTACCGCTACCCGCTGGTAGAAGGGCAAGGTAACTGGGGTTCTCAAGACGATCCAAAATCGTTCGCCGCCATGCGATATACCGAGTCTCGGCTGTCGAAATATACCGAAGTATTGTTAACGGAATTATCCCAAGGCACAGTGGATTGGCTGCCCAATTTTGACGGTACCTTAGACGAGCCAAAAACATTGCCAGCGCGAGTTCCTAATGTATTGCTCAACGGTACAACGGGTATCGCCGTGGGTATGGCGACCGATATACCACCGCATAATTTACGGGAAGTAGTCGACGCTACGATTCATTTGCTGGAAAACCCTACAGCCACAATCGAAGACTTGTGCGGGTTTATTCAGGGGCCGGATATGCCTACCGACGCGGAAATTATTACCCCGCAGTCGGAATTACACAAAGTTTACGAAACGGGTCGTGGCAGTATGAAAATGCGTGCGATCTGGGCGGTGGAAGACGGTGATATCGTCATTCACGCGTTACCTCATCAAGTTAGCGGCGCCAAAATATTAGAACAAATCGCAGCACAAATGCAGGCTAAAAAGTTACCCATGGTGGCCGATTTGCGTGATGAATCGGACCATGAAAATCCAACACGCTTAATTATTGTACCCCGTTCGAATCGAATCGAATTAGAGCCGGTGATGAACCATCTATTTGCCACCACGGATTTAGAGCGCAGCTACCGTATCAATATGAATATGATCGGTATCGATGGCCGGCCAGGAGTGAAGTCGTTAGATAAAATTCTGCACGATTGGTTAAGTTACCGCATGGTAACGGTGCGCCGCCGTTTGCAACATCGTTTGGATTGGGTTGAACGCCGCCTACATTTGCTCGACGGTTTGCTTGTAGCGTTTTTAAATTTGGATGAAGTGATCCATATTATTCGTACCGAAGAGCATCCTAAGCAAGTGTTAATGGCTCGCTTTGAACTCTCAGAAGATCAAGCAAACTACATATTAGACACACGACTTCGCCAATTGGCGCGGTTAGAAGAAATGAAAATTCGTGGTGAGCAAGATCTGCTTGCAACTGAACGCGACAAGTTACAAAAAATACTCGATTCAGCGCGCCGTTTAAAAACCTTAATTCGAAAAGAGTTAGAAGAAGTTGCTGCAGAGTTTGGTGATGATCGTCGCTCGCCTATTGTGAGTCGTGCGGAGGCGCAGGCGTTCAACGAAACCGATTTAATGACCAGTGAGCCGGTAACGGTTGTGTTATCGGACAAAGGTTGGATACGCTCTGCAAAAGGGCATGACATTGACCCAACCAGTTTGAGTTATAAAGCAGGAGACTCGTTTAAGTTGGTCGCTCGTGGTAAAAGTAATCAGTACACGTTGTTACTGGACTCAACAGGTAGAAGCTACGCCATTGTTACGCATACGTTGCCGTCGGCGCGGGGGCAGGGGGAACCCATTACTGGGCGTTTAAACCCGCCAAGTGGTGCCGTAATAGAAGGTATGTTGATGGGTGAAGAAGCACAGCAGGTGCTTATGGCGTCGGATGCAGGGTATGGCTTTATTGCGACCTTGGCTGATATGTACACCAAAAATCGTGCAGGTAAAGCGTTGTTGAGTTTACCAAAAGGTGGTCGAGTATTAGCGCCGCAAGTCTTAGATACCCCAGAAGAGCTTTGGTTGGCCGCTATTAGTAACGAAGGCCGTTTGTTAGTTTTCCCTATTACCGAATTGCCACAATTATCACGAGGCAAAGGTAATAAAATAATTAATATTCCCGCTGCTCGAGTACAAGCGCGGGAGGAGTTTGTAATAGCATTAGTCGCAATAGACAAACGCCAATGCTTAAAAGTTAATTCGGGTAAACGGCATCTAACACTTAAGTTTAAAGATTTAGAGCATTATCGTGGAGAGCGTGGGCGTCGAGGTAATAAATTACCACGAGGCTTCCAAAAGGTAGACTCAGTGGTAGTGGAATAGTAACCGGTAACGTGAAAGAATAACTTAATAGCTTTTGTAGTTGCTTTGAATTTCAGATGGCTCGACCCAAATCACATATTTTATGCAGGGAGCGGCTTGATCAATGTGGATTTAAGTGACACACTCACTTCCCCTCTGGGGATACCACAATGAATCATCTAAAAAAAATATATGTCTGGATTTCGTAAACATGGACGCACAATGGTTAAATGTGTTGTTCGCTTAACGCACCGTGAAATTGGCGACGTCGTCGCTGAGACGCGTGATATATCTGAAAGCGGCGTATTTGTTAGCTGCAGCGAACTTGTCCATTATATTTCTATTGGCGACGAGTTTGACGCAAAACTGTACAGCGAATGCAACAACATTTCTGAAACCAGTATGAAGGTTGTACGCCTCACTAATGAAGGCGTTGGCCTTGTGTTTGCGTAAACACGCGAGCTGCGTATTAATCTCTCCCGTATTTAATTCTTGCCTTCCTCAGTGTTTAATCACATAGCGTTACGCTAGTATTTATGCGCTATTTTGTGACATTTGAGCGTAGAACTAGTAAACATTATTTAGTGGGGCGACGAATACATTATTCGCATGCCGCCCTAGCGTTAACGCTTTTATTTATCCTTGAGATTAAAGGCTTTGCTCCAAGCGATTCGTTCGAATCATTGCGCGTAACTCTTCAATGTAGGCTTCACCTCTTTCTGAATAGTGCTCTAGGCCCGCCGCTAATAGTGTGCCCGTAGGTTCACGGTTTTGAACGCGTAAATAATCTCGCATTTTCCGCAGTTCTGCATAAGCGCGGTGGGTATTGATGTTATAAAAATAAGCGCTAACCGATTCAGCGGGTGAGTTGAATTTTCGTACTTCGTGTCCTGCGTTTGCAGAGCGTTGATTAGGTACTAGCCCGCATCCTTTTTTAAAACACCATTGGCCAAAATAATTATTGCCTTGTTTCGCGAAACGCGAACGCCCCCATGCGGATTCATTTGCAGCCTGAGCCAATACGAGAGCACTTGGGATAATATCTACACGCTGAACCAATTCGTTTACGCGTCGTATATCGGTAGCGTCGTCATCATCGGGCAGATCAAAATCTTCGGCAAGTTTATCTATGAGTGCTAACTCCGCTTTAGAGAGCGTTTGGTCGCTGCGCAATTTTTTCTGTATGAGTAGTAGCGGCACTCGTTTTGCTTCCAGAGCGCGATTTTCTGCATCGATGAAAGGCGTAAAAAAATTAAAAAATGCGGCTTTTCGTTCGGCGGTATTTTTTATGGCGCCGAAATCGGGCGTTGCAACAATGGGAGCAGCGTTAAAGGGGGTTGTAAAAGCGGTTAACAGTGTGGGTTGATGGCTTAAATAAATAACGAGAATAAAAACACAAACTGTATACGCCGCAAGAGCGTAAGCAATGGCTTTTTTGATAAACATAATGATCTCTTAGAAAAGGGGTTAGTACGAGCAAGCGATAAGGTAGACCAAAACAGCGGCTTTGCTGGATGCGAAGCCGCGGCCAGCGGTGGGGCTTGGCTACAAATCTAACGCTTTTCGCAATTTACTAAAATGAGTGCGAGCCGTTTCTTTGTCGGCGGGTTTATTACGGTCGGATTCGAGTGCGGGTTTTTGCGGAGGCTCAAGGTGTTCGCCTAATCTCACCCGGTCACATACTTCTTGATAGTGTTGTTTGAATATAGGGTAAGCAACATACTCATTGTTGTTTTGCAGAAAATACCAATCGGCGGCGCGGCCGGCATAATACACCGCAAGGTGGCTCCAGCGATTGCCTGCCTTGGGCGACGGCGCGCGGCAAGCTTCTAAAAAAGCGGCATGGGGTTCGGGCAAGCCGAGCGCACTACTGGTTTCACACGCTTTTATCATGGCGGCAAGTGTTGGTAGGAACTCGTTGTTTTCGATGATGGCCCGCGCAGCGAGCATTTGTACGCGTGGTTCAAACCGTTTTAGGGCGTCTAACCACAAACGTTTAGTCGCATTTACATCGGTTTCGCTGCTGTATGCTTTAAAAAACTGATTGTGATAGTTACGCTTAAACAACGCGAAAATTTGATTGAGTGCATCAATTCGGGCGTTGCCATTGGGTTCGGTAGCGTTGTTAGCTGAGTGCTCAGTTGGCCCAGCTTCGGTCAGCGAGTTCTTCTTCAAGGGTTATGTCCCGTGTCGATCTTTGTTCGTTATTGTTCGTTTGGTTGGCAAGCGCATGTTGGCGCGCCCACTCACGTTTTGCGTGTTGTAAAAAACGCGTATTCCAACTGGTATGCACCTGATTACTGTCGCGCCAATACAGAATAAATTCTGGAATTAACCCTGTGGCGAAGTTTACATCAATATTGGCTAAACGCAGCACATCGTATACGTCTTCTGAAGGCTGCCAGTGTGAGGGAAGCAGTTTTGGGTCGGTACTGTGTTCCAGCGCCGTGTTAAATTTTTTCCATTGTATGCGTACATGCTGAATAAATTTACTGTTCCATGTTTTATGTGCATCACCGCGTTCTTGCCAATACACAATAAATTCGGGAATCGCGTCTTCCACAAATTCACGTTTAATACTGGCGTGAACGGTCAACACCTCCATGGCATCTAAGCTTGGCCGCCACTGGTTGTCCATTATACTGTTCTGGTCCTGCCGATTACGTTGTGCTTCAAATTGACGCCATTGCCGAATGACATGCTGAATAAATTTAGCCCCCCACGAGCGGTGAGATTCTCCGCGTTCACGCCAGTAGGTAACGAACTCGGGAATTTGATCGCGTGCGAAGTTTTCGGGAATGTTGTGTTGTGCGAGCTGCGCGAAGGTAACAGGGTCGGGTTGCCAGTTGGCAGCAATAAAGTTATTGCTCGGCGATGCCAGTACGGGTGTGTTGTGTGGCGCGGGGGTTGGCCGAGAGGCTGTATTGGGTTGCCCTACGTACAGTGCGCGTTCATTGAAAGCATAGCGAAATGGGTGGTCGGGGCTAAGGCTGTTGGCGCCCAATAGCAATACACCTTTGGCGTGCAGGCTATGGCAGATGCGTTTAAGGTCGCGGTCATTCCAAAAGGGTACCACCGACTGTAGTCGGTTACTCGCGAGGTTACGCCACTCGAACTGCCCCTTCACTTCTGATGGTGCATGGCCAGCCAGCTCGGCCAATACCGATAGCAGAATCGACTCTTCCAGCCCCAGTTTACTGGCGAGTGAAGGGTAAACAAGAATGGGGTGTTCGGGTATAAGGCGTGAAGTCATAATCTCTCTCTAAGAGGGGGTCACTTTATCATTTAATGCCGCGTGCCGGTATGCCAATAATGGTCGTCATGCGTCTTCCTGTGTTAGGCCATGATGGCTGGCATCGTAATGATAAGGTGGGGGAGACTAGAGTCCCGCTGGGAGCGGCCCTTGGCGAGGGGCACAACGGTAATGGTCTCTCGCCAAGGTGGGTATATGGTGTTCTTCGTTATAGTGCGCGCGCCATTTTAGCCTTACGTATCAACTGAATATATTCCGTACGGTAGCCATATTCGTCGTCTCCTTTGTTGGCTTGAGCTAATACAATGGCATCGTCGAAACCCCACTCGCCCGTGTATTGGCCGTTTTTTAGCAATTGCGCAAAACCGGCAACGGCGGTGGCGAAGCGGGCTTCGCGTAGCATAAGAGCTGAAGGTTGGCGGGCTTCCATGTTAATCGTGGTGGTGAGCAGTTGCGAGTTATCGGCATCCGGCTGCTTGTAGCGAATTTTCACAAAACCGTATTCGTTAGCATGGCCGGCGGCGATGGGTGTTTCGCTATAACGTGAAGTATCAATAAGTTCTGCACCGGAATTAACGGGCGTAATCTCATACAGTGCGGTCACCGTATGGCCGGCACCAATTTCACCGGCATCAACCGCATCATTATTAAAATCTTCTCGCTTGAGTGCTCGGGTTTCGTAGCCGAGCAAACGGTATTCTGCGACGGTAGCGGGGTTGAACTCTACCTGTATTTTTACATCTTTGGCGATAGGAAAGAGGTTGGCAGTGGCTTCGGTGACGAGTACTTTCTGGGCCTCGCTTAGCGTATCGATATAGGCTGCGACACCATTGCCGTTTTGAGCCAGCTGCTGCATTAAGGCATCGTTATAGTTGCCGCCACCAAAACCTAGCACTGACAGATAAATACCCTTCTCACGTTTGCGTTCTACAAACCCCTTTAATTCTTCGTTGCTTTGAATACCTACATTAAAGTCACCATCGGTGGCGAGAAATATGCGATTAACCGCATCCTCGCGGAACGAGGATTCTGCCAATTGATAGGCCAATTTAATACCTTCTGCACCCGCCGTAGAACCTCCTGCTTGCAAGGTGTTAATCGCCTCTAGAATCGTCTGCTTTTCGGCGACTTTAGTGGGGGCCAATACTGTACCGGCGGCGCCGGCGTACACGGCAATTGCCACGGTGTCGTCGGGGCGTAATTTGCTGAGCAACAAATTCATCGACTGTTTAACCAGAGGCAGCTTGTCGGGTGCATTCATGGAACCACTAACATCGAGCAAGAAAACCACATTAGATTTTGGCTGTTCTGCGCTAAGTTCGTAACCTTTTATACCAATATGTACCAGTTTATTCTTGATGTTCCACGGTGAGGTTATCACCGTAATATTGCGGCTAAAAGGTTCTGCAGTGCTGGTGGGCTGAGGGTATTGGTAGTCGAAATAGTTGACCATTTCTTCTAAGCGCACGGCATCTTTTTGTGGCAGTACGCCTCGGTTGAGTTGGCGACGCACGAAGCTATAGGATGCTGTGTCGACGTCAATCGAAAACGTGGAGACCGGTTCTTCACGGGTGAGCTTAATCGCGTTGGTTTCCACGTGTTCGAAACGGTCGCGGCCTTCGCTTGGAATCTGTTGAACTGCAATGTCGCGGCCGGGAGGCGACATCATTGTGCGGGGTTTTGCTGGTGCGGGGCTGGCGAGTTGTTGACGCTTTTCACGTTCGACGATAGCGATACCTGCTACACGCTGTAAGGATTCGGCCGCAGCTGCGTCACTCTCGTGGAGAAGAGCAATATCTTCGGCGGAGATTGCCTCCACAACGGCTGATGATTCGCGGCGAATATCAGCGGCCGTTTCCAGTGAAGTGCGCATACCCGTTACGATAACGTCTTCCTGTGCTTGTGCAGGAGGGGGCGGCATTTGCCCGGTGTCGTTTAGCGGGTGGAGCGGCATAAAAGGGGTTTGTTCGGTGCCAATCATTATGCCAAATACCGCCATACAAGCGGTGGCAATACCGCCAAGTAGCCATTTTTTTTGTGCGAAATTAGGCGTATTCATAGGGTCTCTCCGATTCGTTTTGTTGGAACTAATAGTGAGACGGAGCCAACGCCAAAATCCTTGGGGGATGTACGAGTTTTTTTCGGGTGTACGGTGTTCTTGTGCTGCAGAGTGCGCCTGTTGGGATTTAAATTCACTGACGGCCATAGCGATGGCACGTTGCTTTGCTTCTGCGTCGGGCGCGTGATCGGCACTTCTATCGAGTTGTTTTTTTAGATCGTATTCATTCATGTGTGCCCCCTTCTGTTGGTGAAAGAAGGTTGAGTTTTTTACGTATTTGATGAAGCCGCCACGAGATGGTGCTTTCTTTTACCGCCAGAACGTTGGCGGCTTCGGCATGTGTTAAGCCTTCAGCTAACACGAGAAGAAGCGTTGCTTTAAAACCTTCTCCCCAACTTTCGAGACGGCTTAAAATTTGTTGAAGGTAAATGCCGGAATCGTGCTGGGCTTCCACGCTTGGCTCTCGAGTAGTTTCGGTGACGTGCCGGCGCCCGTCGCCACCAGGTTCGGTATGCTTGGTTTCACTGCGGTGCCAGTCAATTGCGCAAGTAACCACGAGCCGGTACAACCACGTGGTAAAGCTGGCATCGAACCGAAATTGCCCTAGTGAGCGCGCGAGTTTAAGGCAAGCTTGCTGGGTTATGTCTTGCGCGTCTGTGGGGTTGCCGCACCACTTACAGGCAAAGCGATACATCCTGTCGTAATGCAGTTGCAACAGGGATTCAAAAGCGGCGCTATCACCGCTTTGGGCCGCTTTAATGAGCGTGTCGGGTGTGTCGGATTTTCGAGTCATTATGGATTAGACGGCCATTTAGGCGAAATCCTTGGTTTTATTTTAGCGAATATGACGCACCGGTATTTGGTCGGCGAGTAAGGGTTGGTATTGCAATTTACGTATGGTTTCGCTCACCTGCGCGACGCTACGTTGGTCGTTGGTATCGAACTGCTCTAGTGCGCTGGGGGTGCTGTCACTATAGCCGCCGGGTTGCGTGCTAGATTCTGCGCTTAGGTGGGTAATGCCCAAGGGCAATAATGCATCGCGTAGCGGTTCCGATTCCCGTGTTGAGAGTACCAGTTCAACATCGGGAAAGCATAGCCTTAGGGCCATTATCAGTTGAATAAAGTCCTTATCGTTTACGGGGTGGGCAATGTTGTAGTCGGTACCGCAGGGGCGTAATCGTGGCAGACCAATACTGTAGCGTTGTCGCCAGTGCGTACGCTGTAGATAGTGTAGATGATGCGCGAGGGCGATAGCGTCGGTGCGCCAATCGGCAAGCCCTAATAAAATACCCACGCCAATTTTTTCGATACCGGCAGCGGCAGCTCTGTCAGGTGTGTCGAGCCGCCAATCGAAATCCATTTTTTGTCCGCTTAGGTGTACGTCGGCGTAGCGTTTTCGGTTATAGGTTTCTTGGTATACCACTACACCGTCGAGGCCGGCGTTTGCGAGTGTCCGGTAGGCGTCTTCGCTAAAAGGCTGTGCTTCCAATTGTAGCTGTGCAAGATGTGGCCGAAGCGTGGTTAACGATTCACAAAAATAATCTAAACCAATTTTGTGTTCTGCTTCGCCACTCACGAGCAGCACATGGCCAATATTTTTGGCTTGAATACTGCTAATTTCGTTTTTTAATTGGGCGGGGCGTAACCATGTACGCTTAAGTTTAGCGTCTGCGGTAAACCCACAGTAAGTGCAAATATTTGTGCATAAATTACTGAGATAAAGCGGTAGGAATAGCTGTAAGTTTGCACCAAAACGTTGTCGGGTTAAGTCGTGGCTATGGGCCGCCATTTCGGTTAAATACGGCGTAGCGGCGTCGGAAATAAGCACGGCCAAATCCGTTAGGGATCGGTTGGGTTGCGCCAAGGTTCTCTCTACATCCGCGCGGGTGAATGTTTCCCACGAAAAAGAGGGCGTGATGTTAGTGGATAAATACTGGCGGTAACTCATGTAAGCGACTCCAAAAAAGTCGTTAATGGGCTGGTGGCATTAGCGCGTTCGCTGCTGCTGGCTAGGCCACTGGTATAGGCGTAGCGTCCAGCGGTAACGGCCAATTTAAACGCTTCTGCCATTGTTGCAGGGTTATGTGCGGTGGCGATGGCGGTGTTTACCATAACGGCTGTGGCTCCCATTTCCATTACTTTAGCGGCATGGGAAGGCGCTCCTAAGCCGGCATCGATAATGACGGGAAGGGTACTTTGCTCAATAATGATGCGTAAAAATACTTCGGTGGCTACGCCTTGATTGCTACCAATGGGCGCCGCCAATGGCATAACGGCCGCACAACCCAGTGCTTCGAGGCGTTTACACAGTACTGGGTCGGCATGTATATACGGCAACACATGAAAACCTTCTTCAACGAGAATGGCCGCCGCTTTATACGTTTCCAGCGGGTCGGGCATTAAATATTGTTGGTCGGGATGTATTTCGAGTTTTATGAAAGGTGTGTCGAACAGTTCTCGGCCGAGACGTGCAAGATAAACGGCTTCGTCGGCATTACGTGCGCCGCTGGTGTTCGGTAAAAAGCGTAAGCCCAGTTGCTGTAAGGGCTGCACAATATCGGTTTCACCTTGTTGCCAATTGACACGTTTTAATGCAACGGTAACGCACTCGGTACCGCTGCACTGCAATGCATCCCGCATGAGGCTTACAGAGCCAAATTTTCCACTGCCCATGATGATGCGGGAATTAAACGTGGTACCTGCGAGTGTCCATTCCATGATTATCCTCCTACCACGGCAAAAAAGGCGTCGACATTATCGAGTTCGTTGAGTGTATGGCTGGGCCATTGTGTTTTTGGCACCACAGTGCCGTTTACCGCTATAGCGATGCGAGACGGTAGAGCGCTTTGCAAATGCGCAGTCACAAAATGTTCCAGAGTTGTAGAGGGGGTGTCGAGTGGTTCGCTATTAAGATACAGCTGCATGTAATCTCTCCCTGTCGATATTGGCGTCCACATTCATACGGTCAAAAATGGACAAAAATTGTTGTACGGTGAACGCTAGGTTTTGGCTTTGGGTAACGGCACGCACCACCGCAACACTGTTGACGCCACACGCGAGCACTTTTGCTGCATTACTAAGGTCAATCCCTCCGATAGCAACGGTTGGGGTATGGGCGGTTAACTGCGCTGTTTGCGCCAATCGTTTTAGCCCTTGTGGCTGGCTTGGCATTTTTTTAGTCGTAGTAGGGAAAACATGCCCCAACGCGACATAACTCGGGCGATAACCACGGGCGATACTCAGCTCAAAAAAACCGTGGGTACTAATACCTAATCGGAGGTTGGCGCGGGCGATTTCGGGCAAGGCGGCAGTGCAGATATCGCCTTGCCCGAGATGCACGCCATAGGCGCCTAGTTCGCACGCAATTTGCCAGTGATCATTAATAAAAAGTTGTGCGTTGTAATGCTTTGCGAGCTGAATAGCGAAGTGAATTTCGGTACGCAATTGTTGCAGGTTAGCGATATCTTTTAGACGCAGCTGCAAGGTGCGCACACCGAGCCGCATTAATTGTTCGAGCAGCGTCACTGAATCGACAACGGGGTAAAAACCGAGGCTATTGGTCATAGGTAAAAAATCGATGGGTGATGCCTGTTCTATGGTTGAACGCGACTGTGCGCCTACAATTTTTCCGGTCGGCCAATCGTCGCCATCATGTGGCCAACCGTGATGGGCAACGGCACCGTTTTGATGGGCGATGGCCGTGGGGCGAAGCCCAGAGCGCACGTAGGCAATGGCTTGTGTAATGGCATCCTCTAATGGAAAGTTCAGTGCGAGCCCTGCGGCAATGGCTGCAGCCAAGGTGCAGCCTGTTCCATGTGTATTGAGGCTACTAATTTTCGGGTGATGCCAGATTAAATTGCGGTCGTTTTTAACATCATAAAATTGATCCAGTAGATGAGTGCCATTATGTTCTTCGCCGGTGAGTAGAATCGCGTTGACGGCATGTTGTGCGAGAGCCGCTAACCCACCGAGCGACTCAAGTTCGCCCGAGTTCGGCGTGATGAGTGTGCATAAAGGCAATAGCGGTGATAAATCGACGGGATCGCACGTTAAGGAATCGTGGTTTGAGGCGATTTGTACGGGATCAATAATGAGTGGCAGTGAATATTGTGGTAACCGATGTTGTCTTAACCGATGTTGTATTAACCATTGAGCGAGAGCCTGCACTTGCGCTTGGGTTGCGATTAAGCCAATTTTGATACAGCAGGGCAAAGAGTCTTCGGCCAGAGTATCGAGTTGCGCAATTAATTCATTCGCTGACACGGCATAAACACCACTTACGCGTTTTGTGTTTTGGGCCGTGACGGCTGTAATAATCGTGCAACAGGCTACACCTAAATCGTTCGCTGTTAACAGGTCGGCTTGCACCCCTGCACCTGCGCGCGAATCACTGCCGCCAATGGCCCAAATGACGGGCGCTTTAGCTGTGCTTGATAACGTTTTACTCATTACTTGCGAGCTCTGTATAAAGGTGAGAACCCGATTCACGAAACTCTTCAGCTTTTTTGTTCATGGCTTCGTCATGCAGAACTTTTTCACGGATGTCTTGCGAAATTTTCATGGAGCAAAATTTGGGGCCGCACATTGAACAAAAATGGGCTTTTTTTGCCTGTGGTTGTGGCAAGGTGGCGTCGTGAAAGGCGCGCGCGGTGTCGGGGTCAATGGCCAAATTAAACTGATCGTCCCAACGAAACTCGAATCGAGCTGCACTTAACGCGTTATCGCGTAAGTGCGCGCTCTGCAAACCTTTGGCTAAATCGGCCGCATGTGCCGCAATACGGTATGCAATTAAACCTTGCTTAACATCTTCTTTTTCGGGAAGCCCTAAATGCTCTTTGGGCGTGACATAGCAGAGCATTGCGCAACCGAGCGAGGCAATAATGGCCGCGCCTATGCCTGAAGAATAATGGTCGTAACCAGGAGAAATATCGGTTACCAAGGGGCCTAGCGTATAGAAGGGCGCGCCGTGACAATGGGCAAGTTGTTCATCCATGTTTTCTTGAATTTTGTCTAGCGGTACATGGCCGGGGCCTTCAATCATAACTTGTACATCGTATTCCCAGGCAATCTTCGTAAGCGCGCCTAAGGTGCGAAGCTCTGCAAACTGCGCTTCGTCGTTAGCATCTGCAATACAACCTGGGCGCAGCCCATCGCCGAGTGAAAGGGCTACATCGTAGTCCGCACAAATTTCGCAAATGTCTCTAAAGTGTGTGTAAAGGAAATTTTGTTGATGGTATGTCATGCACCAGCTTGCCATTAGCGAGCCACCACGAGAGACAATACCGGTAATACGTTGAGCCGTTAACGGTACGTGTTCAAGCAACAGTCCCGCATGAATTGTAAAATAATCAACGCCCTGTTCCGCTTGCGCAATTAAAGTCTCGCGAAACACATTCCAATTTAAGGCTTCTACTTTACCGTCGACCTTTTCGAGTGCTTCGTATAGGGGCACGGTGCCAATAGGTACGGGAGAGTTCCGTAAAATTGTTTCGCGGGTAAGATAAATATCCTTACCAGTGGATAAATCCATGACGGTATCAGCGCCCCATTTTAATGACCACACGAGCTTTTCGAGTTCATCTTTAATGTCTGATTTAATGGCCGAGTTGCCAATGTTTGAATTTATTTTTACGCGAAAATGACGGCCAATAATCATTGGCTCCGTCTCGGGGTGGTTAATATTACAGGGGATAATCGCGCGGCCCTCGGCGACTTCTTGCCGGACAAATTCGGGGGTGATGCTATCGCCTTTCAGGCCCAGATTTTCGCGACAAGCGATGTATTCCATTTCGGGTGTAACAATACCCGCACGTGCATAGTGCAATTGGGTTAGCTGTTTGTCGGGTTTTTTTATACGTGATTTTCGCGAAAAACCGTGCGGCATAATGGGCAGGTTTCTATCTGAAGTAATAGTGTTGTCATCTGCAGCAGGAGTGGTTTGACAATGTTCTCTCGCCACAATCCAATCGGTTCTCCGGCGATCAATGCCAGCCTCAGGATCAATTTCGTGACGTAAAAATGGCCCAGAAGTATCATACAGAGGCACCTCTCCTTGCTCTGTTACGACACAGCGTTGTGCTACGGAAAAATTATGGGGATGACTGTTAACATCCATAGGTATAGAGCCGGTAAAGGCAATTTTTTCTAAGCGAGACATAAGCGGTCCATCATCAAGAGTGATAATTAACCGAAGTGATAAAGGTGAGTACGAACAAGAAAAGAAATAGCTGGTGAGAGAACAAAAAAGTATTGGTTTAAAACCAATGACAACGGTCGTAACGGGTTAACAATAACCATTAGCGGGGTAGCGGTATCAACCTTTTTTTGGCTGAGTAAGCGTGAACTCGCGGGTCGTTATTGTAAGCCTACTTAGGCGTGTTAGACGAAACAGTTGCGGTATTCTTGTTCCCTTCGCAGGCATTATCCTGATCAGGTAGTACGGATCTCGTTAGTAACGATCTCAGCCTTACGGCACTCCGACAAGTCAATTTGCAGCGGAGTATACGGCAGAGAATTTTTAAGAGCAATTCATCCAGCGCCAAAATACGACTGAGAGCGTCCTTAACTTGGACGGCTATTGTGCTGAAACGCAATACGAGCAGGAGAGCAGAGTCGAGATGGAAGGGTGAAATAGAAAGGGCGCTAGCCGTGGCACTTTTTCATTTTCTTGGCACTGCCACACCAGCAAGGGTCATTTCGCCCAAGTTTGATCGGTTCTAGAATATCGCCGGAAAAATACCACCAACGATTCTGATCAAAGCAAAATTGTGACTTTTCGTGCAACTGATGGGGTACCGCAAGCGTCGGTTTTTCATCGCCTCTTGGATGGAAAAAAGCGACGAATTCAACGCTGCCGTTGGTCGCCTGTGGCGTGGGGGAGTTGATGATTTTCAAGCTGAGCCATTGCGTACTAGCGGCGGTGCTTGCCAAGGTCTTGCTATCGTCGGGTGAGCGCTGGCTTGGGTGCAGCGTGGCGACTAGATAAGGAAAGTTGCCTAAATAGAAGGCGCAGTAACGCGAGCGCATTAATGTGACGGGCGTGCACTGGCTTGGCTGGTTCTCCGCTGTGTGCAGGCGTGCGCAGCACTCTGAGTAAGGGCTGCCAGAGCAGCAGGGGCAAGGGTCATGTTTATTCATAGTCCGCATTCTAACGGATTCAGCCTAATCGGGGGTTTTTCTGTTAAAAGTGGTGCTAAAATCACCTTTCACTTCACAACGCCAACTGATGTTCCCTATGTTTGCTCACGACCTTGAAAAAGAAAAAGCTTATCAAATCTCGCGCTTCGACCGAGATCACTTACTCGGCAACGCTTCACCTCACCCCATAGAGCTCGATGGCGAAACATGGGCAACGGTAGAACACTACTTTCAAGCGCAAATGGTAGCCAATGAAACTGTTATGGCGAAAATAAAACAGGCCCCTAGCGCTGAAGAGGCCTATAAAATAGGCACCTCGTGGTTCCGGCGAAAACGTAAGGATTGGAAACAAATACGCCGCGTGATGATGACGCGGGCTTTGTATACCAAAGCACAAATGTACCCAGATGTTAAAGCAGCGCTCTTAAAAACTGGTGATGAATTAATTATAGAAACGTCTGCTTATGATCATTACTGGGGTATTGGTCGTGATCAGCGCGGTGATAATATGCTGGGCAAAACATGGATGGATGTACGACGAAAATTGCTCGAAAACATAACCGTTAACGCGTCCTAAATAGACCGTTGTTGAGCGCTACTGTACACAGAATTAAACCTGTACAGAACTCGTTTTTTTAACAACAATCCAGAAAAAGCGAATAATACACGATACGAGGAAGACCCTTGGCGAAAAGTAAAACGGCCTTTGTTTGCGATGATTGCGGCGCAGACTTCAGTAAGTGGCAAGGACAATGCACTGAGTGCGGAGCATGGAATAGCCTAAAAGAAGTGCGCTTAAGTAGCAGCACAAAAACAGCGAGTGCTGGTAACGGGCGTTCCGGGTTTGCGGGTGAACTACAATCAAAAGTGACGGCGTTGTCCGATATCGATTTAGCGGAGTTGCCCCGTTTTACATCCGGCATGGGCGAATTTGATCGTGTACTCGGCGGCGGTTTTATACCCGGCTCTGTAGTGTTGATAGGGGGGCACCCAGGTGCCGGTAAATCGACTGTTCTATTGCAAACGCTTTGTGGCTTGGCACAAACTCACGAAGCGCTCTATGTAACGGGCGAAGAGTCTTTGCAGCAGGTTGCGATGCGCGCAAAACGTTTGGAATTGCCCACGGATAAATTAAAAATGTTATCGGCAACGGATGTTGACGTTATTGTTCATGCGGCGGGTGTTGTGCAGCCAAAGATAATGGTGGTTGATTCCATTCAAGTGATGCACCAAGTGGAAATTTCTTCTGCACCTGGAGGTGTTTCTCAGGTGCGTGAATGTGCCGCACAATTAACGCGGTTTGCAAAACAAAGCGGTACCGTTTTGATTTTAGTAGGACACGTTACAAAGGATGGCTCATTGGCGGGGCCTAAAGTATTGGAGCACATTATTGATTGTTCCATTATGCTCGAAGGCTCTCACGATTCTCGTTATCGTACCTTACGTGGAACTAAAAACCGTTTTGGTGCAGTAAATGAGTTGGGCGTATTTGCCATGACGGAGCAAGGCCTGAAGGAAGTGACAAACCCCTCGGCAATATTTCTACAGCGTGCAGATGAAATTGCCTCAGGTTCGCTCGTAATGGTGGTGTGGGAAGGTACGCGCCCACTACTCGTAGAAATTCAAGCGTTGGTCGACGACTCTAGTTTGGGTAACCCTCGGCGCGTTGCCGTAGGCCTCGATCAAAATCGTTTAGCGATGTTGCTGGCGGTTATGCATCGCCATGGTGGCGTTATGGTTGGCGATCAAGATGTCTTTGTGAATGTGGTCGGTGGGGTAAAGATTGTCGAAACAAGTGCAGATCTAGCACTGCTATTAGCGTTGGTATCAAGTTTTCGTGACCGGCCTCTCTCGCGTGAACTTGTTGTATTTGGCGAAGTCGGTTTGTCTGGCGAGATTAGACCGGTACCCAGCGGCCAAGAGCGCATTCGTGAAGCGGCAAAGCACGGGTTTAAAAAAGCGATTGTGCCCTACGGTAATCTACCGCGAGAACCCGTAAAAGGCATGGAAGTTATTGCTGTTAAAAAGTTAAGTGAAGCGTTAGAGGCGATTTAAGTTGCGCCATCGTTGGCATGTCTATTGGCTTTTCGTGTGACAAATATCATATTAATGTTCGTCGCCACTCTAATGTTTCCAATTGAACGTTTCCAGTTGAATAAAGGCCGGCTAATTAATGTGTTAAATAGCGTGTAGTTAAAAGTGATATTAGACGTGAGAATAGCATTATAGAATGCCACGATAAATTATTAACGTGTGCGCCATTTACGGACGTAAACGGCAAGGGTTTGTCGCGCTACAGGCTGGAATAGTAGGATAAAACGGTGCTATGGTTGCGTGCACACGAAACCAGTGGGTTTCGTTATAAATCCAATTATAATAATTAGCCTTGGTACTCTTATGAAAACATTAAGATCCGCCGTATTGTCGGCGCGCATGGGATGTGTTGTTGCCTGTTTAAGTTTAATCACCGCGTGTGGGGGCGGTGGTAGTGATGACAACGACATGAGCAGCTCATCCTCTAGCTCCTCCTCTTCCAGTTCCTCTTCCGTGAGCAGCTCATCCTCTAGTTCGGAAAGCTCCTCAAGCTCCTCTAGTGCCGCGAATAGCTTTACCTTTGGCGCCGATGTTGTGGCCGGCAAGGCAACCTTTGAAGCAGAATGTTCCGCTTGTCATGGTATGGCCGGAGAAGGTGGCTCTGGGCCCGCGTACAACTTTAGCGATGGTCTAGGTGAAACCAATGATACCGACATTACGTTGTCAGATTTTATTGATGCGAATATGCCTAAAACAGACGCCTCTCTTTGCGTAGGCGATTGTGCTGTAAACGTTGCGGCCTATATTAATAGTTGGGACGCCGGCTTCGCCGTTGAAGGTTTAGATACTTGCGCGGCGGGTACCGAAAATAGCAGCACCTCAACGGTTTTATTTGAAGACCAAGGCGATAACACCGTTAACGCACTTAGTGGCTGGAGCCACATTGGGAATACCAGCGAATTCGATGGTCTTGCGATGGACCCAACGAATACGCTTTACAACTTTCCGGGTGTAACCGCAGCCGATGATAGCTGTGCCGGTGCCGATACGCACCGTACTATTCTCGTTAAGAAAATTGCCGATTGGGATAAACAGCACAGTAACGGAATCGAGCCGTCTTTAGCCAATAGTAATAAGGCCTTCTCAGATGTGGATAGCATAGTATTGGAGTTAAAGGTTAACAGTGAGTACACCGTTTTGCCGTCTCGAGCAGAGCTTGTGGAACTTTACGGCAGTATCTTAAGCAGTGAACAAATAGATCAACTTGATTCTATAAAGGCGGCATTTGCTGTATCTATTATAGGTAACCGTCCATCCGGCGGGGATGCAGATGCTCAAGCCGAGCGGTTTATTGAAATTGATCCTATTAATTTCGATACGTGGTTACGCGTGACTATTCCATTTGAAGAAATGAATTTTTTCACGCTATCTAGCTATTCCAAAAATGCTTCAGATTTGGCTACGCTAGCGAGTGAGTCTATTGAAGTATTACAAATTAATCCTGAAACATTGGGTAATCGTCGGTCTGCATCGGATCTAGGAACGTTTGGTGCCGTTGTCAGAAACTGGTCGAATACGCTTCCTGATGGAACGATTGAATCGTTCAAGGAAATGGATATTACCGTGAGAAAAATCGAGGTTGTTTGGAAATAATATTTTCAACGCAGCAACCTAAAAGAGGCTCCCATTGTGGAGCCTCTTTTTTTTGTACTGAGAATAGTGGGCTGTAGTATAAATATACCGTTCTGTTCGGGCTACGACTATTGCGCGTTTGGTTGTTTAAGGGCATACCAATCGATATGACGGGTGCTCACCATTAATACGGTTAACATTGAGAATAGCATAAGCGTACCCATGAGCAAGGCAAAATCTTCGAGCTGAATAATGACGAGCAAAACTGCGTACAAAACGCCAAGTGAAATAGAAAAACGAATACTTAAACGATAACTTTTCATTACCTTCGCGAGATAAACCATGAGTAACGTTAGGCAGCTAAAGCTTGATAGTAGGTAGGATATAAAAAAAGAAAGATGTTCTGATAGTGAAATAAGCAACAAATAAAAGATAGCCAACGAGAGCCCCATAAAAACATACTGAACGGGATGAATAGGTACGCGTTTAATAACTTCAAACATAAAGAGAGCGGTAAACGATACGGCAATAAATAAAATGCCATACTTAATGGCGCGGTCTGATTGTAAATAGATATCGACAGCTTGGTAAAAATTAGTACCAAAGGCGAGCGCGGTAAAGGCTTTACAGTGTCGAGAGGCACAGTGTTGCAAGGTTTGTTCGATGTTGCTGCTAAAGGTATTCACTCGCCATTCGGCGCTAAAGCCATCGGCCGAAACAGTATGGTCAACCGGCAAAAAAGCCCCTATAAACTCTGGGTGAGGCCAATTTGACTGCACCCTAATACGGGTATCCAAGCTAGCGGGAATCACTTGAAGAGATGACATGCCGCGTAATTCAAAGGCAATCGTAAGCGGTAAACGGTTGTTGCGGGCCACTGTTTCCAGCGAGGCGAGTGTTATCTCGGCAGAAAAACCAGACGATAAGGCCGGCAAGCCGGAACCGGGTGTTACCGGTATGTCTAGATCACGCCACTGCAGTGTTGGCGTATTACTAAAACCGCGGGCATCACTGGTATGTACGGCAATATAAGGTGTGGCATGGCGAATAAAACCATCTGTTTGGCCTAACGTATTCAGCTGTACAGCAATGTGTTCCTGTTCTATAAAACCTTTTATTGCGATATGGGTGTTATATACGGGCGCTGCATACACCCCTTTTGTTCGCATGGTAGTGAGTACTTCAGCGCGAACCTCCGCAAAATCAAGCGGGATAAAACGGTATTGCCGAACAGTCGTTGTAGTGTTTTTGTCGCCAGTTTTAACGTCGTACGGCATAACGAGAATAGGGGTCGATAGCTGCTGCGCGGCGGTCCAGCTTCTGGCGATGCTTTCTTCTGCTTGGCTTTGAAAGCTTTCTCTTTCGCTGATTTTTCCCGAAATCATAGAGAGGGGAATGAGTAAAAGAATCGCAATAAACAGAATAAGGCCTGCCTTAAAGGCCAGCCGACGTTGAAAGGAATTAGTTGATGGCACAGGGTGTCTCCTAAAGGGATTTTAACATCACTATAAGAGAGGATTAGGGCAGTGATAGGGCGCAAAAGTGTGCAATTGTGGTAATACCATAAGGCACAAGAAAGGCGTTTAATCGTGTAATGGTAGGTTAGCGCTTTCCAAAAATTGGTGTAGACGAACGTTGTCTTCATCGGTGCAAGGGTGGCATTCCAACCCAATGAAATGGGCTTTAATATGAGCAATACGCCCTTGTAAATTCGCCGAACTATTATTGGCAAGATCGATAGTTAGCGTAATATTGTCATCAATTGCAATCTCTTCTTCATCAAGTACTGCGATAAGGGCACCTGAGTCAGAGAGGTTAATAACATAGGCTTCACAGGAGATGTTTGAGGAAATCAATAAGCAATGGCCTCGGTACCTCACTCGCTCATGTGTGCGACGTTCAAATTCTTCTTTGCTGTGGTGCATAAAAGTGTCTGTCGTATCGAATGTTAAGATTCTGCCAGTAATTCCGTTAGTACCCGCCCTGCGGCATTGCCGTCCTCCAAATTTAATTCAATGAGACGGCGTAAATGGGCGATGCTGTCAATATCGATGCTTTCGCAGCGAAATCCGAGCACCTCGCTACTACTATGCGCCAAGGTCACACGCATCTCAATGCATGCGTCATCGGCGAGCGCAATGGTGGCGGTAATCGGTAGGGCAACGTCAATTTCGTAATGCTCTGGCGTATTCACCAGCAAACCATTTAGCGAAATATCGATGAGAGAGGCCGTGCAGGGCCGCTCAGCTTGATTCAAACGAACCTGCGTGTTGAAGTCGACCCGAGAATAGCGTCTTCGCTCGGCGGATTGAGGCATGAGTGGGCTCCAGAAAGGCGGGTTATTTCCTAATTGTAGACTTTGGATAGAAAGCTGCACAACAAGATGGCAAGCCCCTTCTGTGGCCAATAATAAAAAGTCAGGGCGTTAACCAATAGCGGGCTCAATAACGCAATGCAGGGGCCGGAAACCATGCAATATTGTGCCAATAGTGTTTTGAGTTACGTTCAATCAGTTTAGTGGTCGGTTTAAAGGGTTATAGGCACTTGCACGTTTGAAAATGTAACGGCTCACAGCGTGTAAACTAGGTTGTAACCATTGTTTTCGGCTAATGGCTATAGAGGACGAGCTGTCGCAAAAAACAACTCGTTTTTATCGCAATAATTAAACGCTCGTAAAATGGATTGTTCTATAAAATAGAGCGTTGTTGCCAATAGGTTAGAGTCAACAGTAAGGTATTAACATTAGGGAGAAATGATGGACGACAATATTTATCAATCACCAGAAAGTGAATTAATAGAAAATGAAGAGCACCATTTTGCGGGTTTTTGGATTCGGGTTGGCGCATCTATCATCGACTCTATTTTTATGATTCTAATAACGTTTCCTTTTCTTTCGTTAATCTATGGGGCAGATTACTGGATGTCTGAAATGTTCGTAATGGGAATATGGGATTTTTTAATATCGTATGTTTTTCCGATGATTGCTGTGATCTTATTTTGGCTTTATAAATCGGCAACTCCGGGGAAAATGATAGTGGGTATTGAAGTTATAAGCCTTGGGTACACGCGAAAACTATCAATAGGGCAGTCAGTGGGGCGTTATTTTGCCTATTTCCCCTCTATGATAGTGCTCTTTTTGGGGTTTATTTGGGTCGCCTTTGATAAGCGTAAGCAAGGCTGGCATGACAAACTGTCAAATACCGCGGTTGTTCGAAAGCGAGTATAAAACTAGCCTTACTAGATATAAGATGCTCGCTGGATAGAAATATCTGAATATTCAATAGCTGACGCGAATTTTATTTGATAAACCCTAGAGGGCGACTATTTATTGCCGAACAGTAGGCGCTAAATCAGCGTAATATAGCGGAGGGCTACTGTTGACGCCGATTTGGGATTAGCAAGCGCTTTATTTTAGGCAAGTAAAGTAATGCGCCGCTTATTGGCTTAAATCGAAATATATGCATTCGATGAGGCCTTAGATTAGTTTGTTCCAATAACAAAGTGGTTAATGTGCTATCTTGCAAAGCTTATCTTTTTTCACCTCCCACCCCGATAAGCAGACTTTCTTGTCTGTCGATTTTGTGATTTCAATTCTGTCTAATTGTACCTACGTCATGACACCGACTCTTGATCCAGCTTGGATCTAATCTATTGGAAATCAAAAATGAAAATCGAAATAATCACGTCTAAAAACGCCGAATTAAAAGAAACAGGATTTGGTTCAGTTCTTGCGTGTAATGATGTATTGGCTTCTGTAGAGCTTTTAGGGCATACGGTTCAGGTTACCGAATGTGGTTCTATGGAAGACTTGAGTAATGTTGTCCGACGAAACCCCGATATGGTTATTCTCGGGGCCAAGTATATGCCCGTAGCTGCGGGAGACGATGTATGGTTTTCTGAGTATTTTGAACAGAATCATATTATTTTCTCAGGCTCTACCCGTGAAACGTTAAAATATGACTCCGATAAAGTCTTGGCAAAAGTACACCTTGCGAGCCTTGGTGTAAAAACCGCCAAGTTTTTCACAGCAATACCGGGTGAATATAAAGTTGAGAAAGAGTTGCCGTTTCAATTCCCTTTATTCTTAAAGCCAACAGATGCCGCTAATGGTAACGGTATTGACGACCAATCTTTTGTTGAAAACTTTCAGGAATTCGAGGCCAAAGTTCTCTCGTTGTATACTCTTTACCAGCAGCCTATATTGGCAGAGGAATATTTGGGTGGCCGAGAGTTCACCGTTGCGGTGATTAAAGGCGATAACGACAAAATGAGTGTGTCGGCCATTGAGCTAATCCCGCCAGTCTCGTCAGGAACGTTGAGAATTTTGGGCGCAGCGGTGAAGCTGAACGATAGCGAAGAGCTAAAAGAAATCTTAGTTGCTGATATTGGTTCTGTTATGGATATTGCCGCCTTGTCGTTCAACGGTTTAGGCGCGCGAGGTTTTGCGCGAATAGATGTGAAGACGGACAATGAGGGCGTATGTTATTTTATGGAGGCGAACCTTGTTCCTGGAATGAACCGTGGTACGAGTTATTTTCCTCGAGCGTGCGGCATCGCGAATAAGATGCAGTACGACGACGTTATTGGGCTTATGCTTGACGAGTCGTTTGAGCGAGTTGTAGCCCGGCAGGCGAGTGTGTTGCCTGTACACATTACAGCCGGGTCGCCCGTTGGCGTGGCGACTTTCTAGCAATTCAATTCCGTTTGCCATTATGTTTAGGGTAATTTGCTAAACATAATGCGCTGTCAATACTTTCCCTGCGCGCAAAACAACAATACGATTCCATATTAGGTCTCTATTTGGCCAAACATGTTGCTGCGTGACAGAACGATTTTCCGCATCACCCGGATTTTTTAAGACCTTGCTGTTTTTGATAATGCTGTTGACGTTATCTATGCGTTGAGTAAACATTACGCTATATATTTTTCCAGTGCTGCAATGGAGTATCCATCATCGATGACAGTGTTCGGTACCTGGAGGGTTTCTCGGGGAGTGGCCTGCTATGCGACGCATTACATAATCAAAATGAAACGGGTTATAGACGTGTATGTAATTGGACGCAGGTAGCAGATAATTTCGATTGATACCTTCTCACATTTTCTTGACCACTGAATAACGCTTAGTTACCTACCTTGCTAGAGATGCTATGAAAAATTTATCTTATAAACCCTATTTAGCCCATACACGCTACATCGATAGTGAGCACCCTTCGATAAAGGCCCAAGCAACGTTTCTCGCGAATGGAGCGTCCAATCGAGAGGTTATCGCGCAGCGTTGTTTTGAGTTTGTTCGTGATCAAATTGAGCATAGTTTAGATTACAAACGTAACCCTGTTACGTGTATCGCATCTGACGTTCTAAAATACCGAACAGGCTACTGCTATGCAAAAAGCCATCTTTTGGCCGCGCTTTTGCGAGCCAATAATATTCCCGCGGGATTATGTTATCAGCGCCTAACGATAACCGATGTACCACCTTTTTGTCTTCACGGTTTAAACGCAGTCTATTTAGAGAATGTGGGTTGGTATCGCATCGACCCAAGGGGTAATAAAAAAGGGGTATCGGCTGCTTTCTGCCCGCCCAACGAAAAATTGGCTTTTCCGATAGTTACGGCGGGCGAGATGGATTTCGCTGGCATCCTGTGCGAGCCGTTACCTATAGTGATTGACGCGCTAAGCAGCTACGCGACCTATGACGATGTTCTGCAAAATCTTCCCGATATTGAGTTGGCTTATGCCAATGAATGGACTGTCTCGGCGCTGAATCATCGCCCATAAACTCAAGTAACACCATAGTGTTTCTTTGTTACTGTGAGTGAACCCGTACCGGTTAGTAAGCCTATTATCGACTAATAGCTTTTACGCTATACCTACCTCCAATGGTAATTGCCATTCGATAGTACAATACGTTTTCCGGAAAGTAAGGTAAGTTTTGTAGGTTAACGCAAACGTGCTTATTGACCGTAAAAATCAGTGGGCTAGCAAGGTTCTCCGTAAGGTAAGCTATTTTAAGTGTTTATTTATTAAGCATACCTTTTCCAGACCATTTCAGGCCGCCTAAGGCCTCCATTTCGCCTGACGTTATGACTCTTTTGAAATCGATTTTCTGGTGTATTGTTTCGAGGGTTGGCTTATACCAAGGGAAATATTTGTACATGTTTTTTGTTACTGTATTGCCATCAATAAAGTAGGATTTTAGAGCGGAATTTTCGCTAGAGCCTAAACGGTAATTTACCGTGTAATCGCCACTGGTAAAGCCTTTTACTTTGTTTGCGATTAACCATCGGCATAGGGCTTTGTCGGGATCACAGCTTTCAGTTGAATACCCTTTCCTATGCCAAATAGGTGCAGCTTCAACAGCCACTTCTCGGCGTAAAAAATAACAGTTAGTGTCGATCATGCTTTGACCATTGCACCATGCGCCCCAAAACCCCAGGCTTTCGCAATTATCTTCACATATTGGGGTGCCGTTCCAGTCAACAATTCGCCTGAGTGCGTAGGCCCAGTCGAGGTCATGTTGAAGGCAAAGCTTGACGAGCGTTTGAATGTGCGACGGGTCAAACCAATTGTCTTCGTCTAAGTAGGCAATGTAGTCGGTATTTACAAGGTAGGGTGTAGCGCCGTAGATTCGGTGGCCAAAGTACTGATGAGAACCGGTTGAGTGGGGTAACACGATAAAGTCTACGTGCGCTACCCATTCCTCTAAAGCGTTTTGCACAGACTTTAAATGATTGTTACCGTCAACAACAATTGTATGTCGTACATTGCCGTAGGTTTGTGCCGCTACGCTTTCAACGCACTTTCGCACGTGTTGATTGCCGATAGTAGGGGTGATAACCGTAACGGATGGGCCTATGGTGTTGTCTACATGTTTTTTCACTGCAGGCTAGCTCGTAATCAGTGTGGCTTGTGAAGAGGGGCAGTCCTGTTCCGAGGGAGCATTGTGTATATCTTTTTTAAAGCTTGATACATCAAGCTCTTTTACCGACTCCATGTATCGGAGTACTTGCTCATTGCTATAATTTAAATTATTGAAATGAAAATAGTGTAACTGACTTGTAAATTCCTTTGTATCGAGCAGTGCGGACGCTTCCTCATTGGTATACCGATAAGACATTATGTCGTTGACGATCTTTGATAAGGCGTCAGGCAGTGCTTGTGCTTGGGCATACATCATATGAAAGTGGCCGCTAAAAGTGCCCCATGTATTGTTTGCGTGTACACGATAAATATACAAATTGGGGCTTACTACGGGATAAATACCATGGGATTTTACGAGTTCGTTGAGGAAAAAGGTATCTTCACCCACACCGCACGAAGGATAGGAAAGCCCATCAGAGATAAGGTCGCGACGGCAAACAATAGAACCTTCCCATAGTCTAAACATCGAAAAATACGCTTTGGACGTGGCTTCGTCGAAGAGAATCCAGTTAGTCAGCGTGCAGGCTTTTTGGCCGGAGCTTACGATTGCATTCATTTGAATAGTGAGGCGATCGTTGTGATACCAGTCGTCGTCATCCCACTGACAAAAATATTCACCCGTCGACTGCTGTATAGCAATATTTCTAAGTTCGCCAAGGTTAAAGTTTTCGTGTTCAGCAATTTCAATTCCGCGTATCCCGTACTGATCTAGCACCGTTTTAGTGGCAATATCACTTTTTTCGTAAACGACAATAAGTTCTTTGTTTCTCCACGATTGAGATAAAAAACATTGTATTGCACCACTAAGAAAAGTAGGTCTATTTTTTGTAACACATAAGCACGATATTAGTGGTTGCATTGGGAGGCTCTTGTTGTAAATCGTTTCTGTCTCATTTCATAAAAGCTTTTAATTGTCACGCAATACAGCGACCATTATCCGTTTTGGTGAACGTGTTGAGTTATCTCGGACAGGCAAGATAGGTAACGATCAATTATGGGTTTCTTGAGTAGCGGCGATAACAGCGCGTCTTGCTGTATCGTTGCAAACGCATCAAGCGCAGTGCAAGCACGGTCGTTACAGTAGATATTAAAGTGAGAATCTAATCGAATAGTGTGGTCTTTAGTGTTGAAAACGCAGAAGGCTTCGAGGTCTTCTGAGCCTTTAAAGGCCCAACGAACAAAAGATTCCATCTCCTCGATAAGTGCGCCACCTTGTTCATGTTGGTTAGACCATACAATATCTTTTAACGTGGTAAGAATGCTGTCTCGATATAATACCGGCCATAAGAGCACCCTCCGCAGAACCGCTAGCTGCTGGAAGGCGATGTAAGAACGAGATTGGCCAAGGTTGCTTTGGTTGTAGCAGTCAAGTAGCGCCATAGCCAGCGGGGAATCGGTGACATCGCTATGTTGGCAGGGCATGATACCAAGTACTTGGCTAACCGACATAACAGCCGCTACGATTGGGTCATTTTCAATGAGTTCTGAAGGGCTCGCATGCAGGCGTTCCTTCGAAATTGACAGCAGTGTGAGTGTTTCATTAATAAGTGTGCAAGCGTACGGGGTGAACTGCTCGTCGGTGTAGAACGCCGCTGCGTCGAACCCCCAAAACTCCAAACAAAAATGACCGCGGGCTTCAATATAGTGCTTGTTGTAGATTGAGCTGAATATTGATGGGTCTACCATGCGTTGAATATGCTTCCCGAATTCCCAGCAAAAATTTTCACTAATATTGAGTACGAATTCCGCCTCGGTAGAAAAGGAGGGGATGACGTTATGGCCCCCGATGGCGTAGTTGTGGTAACCGCCTACCGTGGTAGCACAGGCGAGGTCTAGCCATCGCCCGTCCATTGAATAATTTGAGTACGAAAGAGAGCCGTGCATAAGACCGAATACACGCGCATAGGCGAATTGTCTTGCCGTTATTTTTAAAAATTCGGCAAATTTGAATAAAGCATTGTCGGGGCCGCCGGCATTCGCAATAAACTCTGCATGCACCCTAGCAATTTGGTCAGCTTGGTTAGCGTCAACAGAGTGTTCGCAAAGCGGCTCAAAAAAAGTAGCGTACATGAAATGAGCGGGGCGTAGCACAGCTTCACGAACTAGAATGCACCCTGTATCGAGCACGTCTTTCCCGTCAGTAAAATCCGAGAGATGTCCTGAATGCGCATCTTTTCTTCCCGTGCCGATTACCGCATGTATAGGGACTGCCCCGTGGGGTAATAGTTGATTAAGTGCGACTGAGAATAATGTCTCCAGCAAACCATCGATCAGGTTTAATGTACCCGTACTATGAGACAGCGATGCAGCCTTGCCTGCGACAGGGGTTAGGCCTAGGCCTTTTAGTTGTACGCCGTCATAGTTGGCGCTACGCGCACTACCGGCGTGTTTGGATCCCCCAAAACCACCATAACGCTCAGCATAGACCTCTAAAGAGGGTGAGCCCTTTTTTGTGTGAGTGGTATCGGTGTAAACGCTGAGCAGGTTATATTCGTCCGCAATACTCGTAACATCAGTGCGAAAGGCGTTGTTATTCGCCCAAATACCGTAGCCACTTTCTGAGCGTACTGCCTTGAAGGGCGCAAGAATGGAGGGGTAATGTTGAGGGTTATAAATCGTATCCATCTTTCCATCCTGGAAACCCCAAAATACTATCGGCGAGGTAGAGGTTTTCCTTCCTGTGCGCTACGGATATTATTTTGATGTTCTGTGATTTAATGTTGTTTAAAATTTGTTTTTCCAGCGTTGTACTGACTTGGTTAAGTGCCTCGTCGAGGAAAATTAATTTCGGTTTTTTGTAGAGTGCTCGTGCCAGCAATACTCGTTGGGCTTGTCCGCCACTAATGTTCGAGCCAGTGCCATATAGGGGCGTATGGTAGCCCATAGGCATGCTTTCTATGGCCTCATCTATACAGGCAATTTGCGCGCATTTTTTTACAAATTCCAAATCAAAATCAACATCAAAAAAAGTGATATTTTGGACAACTGTACCCGTAATAAGCGTGTCTTCTTGAAAAACTCCAGAGATAGAGTGTCTGTAGTCGGCGTCCTCTGCAATATTGTGCCCGTTGCAGTGAACCGTGCCGCTATCAGGTGGAGTAAGCCCCGCAATACAGTGTAGAAGTGTGGACTTGCCGCAACCGCTTGGGCCTGCTACTGCGATGATCGAAAAAGAATTAGAAGAAAACGATATTTGAGAAAAAACCGAGCTTGAATCTTCATAGGAGTAAGCGAGATCTTGTATGTCAATTGAAACTAGAGAGTCATATGCTGAACTGGTCGAATGTGTGCTGACTGAGCTAACATCTAGCTTCGCATTTTCCACAGCGGCAATGCGATCAAAATGAACACTGGCCGCTTTAATAGCGAAATAATTATCAATACTTGATGACAGCGATAAGCTAAATTTGGATAAGTACGCTAGATAAGCAAAAAGCATCCCAATGGTCATTTTATCGGTAATAACCATTGTGCCGGCCATATACAGCGTGGCGATTGCAACAGATGAGAGGTAAATTAATTGTATAGCGTTGAGCTTGATACCCAGCGTTGCGAGCCGGAACTCGTTATTAAGCGTGTCTACCATTCTATTCGTGATGCAGTTTGTGGCGCGCCCTTCGGCTGAAAGGGTTTTTAAGGCTTTGTGTGCACCCACAACCTCAATAAATTTTGTTTCAAAAGCGCCAATGGCTTGCATTAATCGATTGGTCTCAATTCGGATAATCGGTAAATAATAGGCGCGAAGAACAATATAAAGAGCGGACGCTCCAAGCGCGATAGAGCACAGTAGCGGGCTGTAAAAATACATTACAACCCCTGCAATGATCATTACGATGGCGTCAACAACGAGAGTCACGTATTCTTTAGTAATCAGTGAGCGAATAGCGGTAAGCGACTGATAACGGGTGAGAGTGTCGCCAATTTCTCGCGCAGAAAAATAACTGGAATCTAATCGAATAAGCCGACCAATAAACGTATCGCCTATCGATTTAGCAATTTTAATTGTCAAGTTTACGGAAAGTGACATTCGTATAAAACGTAATAAAAGCTCCGAAAGGGCAATTAAAACCATCCCTAGAATAAGGGCCTTTAACGCGCTGATATCGTCTTTCCCAATGGCGTTGTCAATAATAAATTGGGAATACAGTGGCATGCCGAGCGATGCCGCTTGGCTTAGCCCTGTTAATAAAAGAATCAACACGATACTAAATTTAAATTTGTTGAGTTGCAGCGGGAATTTCTTTCGCGTTGCAACTTTTGCGTCTACGGTGAATTCATCGTCTTTTGAGAATTCCATCGCGACACCCGTCATTGCATCGACAGCCTCTTTAATGGGCACCTCGACAATACCTACGCCTGGATCGTAGAGTTTTAAGGCGTTTGAACGACTTTTTAATAAAACCACATAGTGGTTCATATTCCAATGTAGTATGCAGGGAGTTGTTAATTGGTTGAGGTCTGAGGTGTCCGATACTCGAACAGCTCTATAACTTAGGCCGAATGCAGTGCCAAGCTCTGCAAGCCCCATTAGGCTGAGGCCACTGCCTACCTTAGCCACTTTCTCGTCGATAAATTCCTTGTCGACGAGCTTTCCAAAGCGTTCGAGCACCATTTTCATGCAGTAGATTCCGCACTCATTGGACGTAGCCTGCAGCTCCATAATAAAATCCGCTGAAAAATTACTGGTAGGTGAAATTAAGGCAATGTCATACAAAAAAAGGTGGCGGGGTTTTGGCCCCGCCACCTTTTAGTATGGTTTAAACGTCAACGCAGTACTCACCTAGGTCAACGGTGTTGCAGAATGTTTCATTAAAACACTGTGATCCAGTAGGGGTAGTGTAGCAATAGTTAACGGTGTAGCAGTAAGTATATGATCCTATGGGGAAACACTGCTGCCCACCGTGAATTGCTTGCATTTCAGTTTCTGATAATGTGTTTAAATTTGACATTTTTGGTCCTTAAATTATTAATTATATTTTATTGTTATGCGCGTTATAAACGCGCCAATAATTATCGTACTGTTAACGCGTTAAGTCTATAGTTGTTGGTCGTTTTTCGGTGTTTTTAGAATATTTTTAGTGCTGTGCGTTATCGCTCGTCGCTTCTAATTTTCTTCCGTCACGTTCAATGTAAAGCCATGTAGTCTTATCGCTAATCTGTGGGTTGCTGTCCTTAAACTTGACGATATCATTTTTTTGTTTTTCGCAGGCTTCACACCAGTCTGTGTAAAAGGTTAAGAAGACCGTCTCGGTTTCGTTCGAGCTAATTATTTTGTTTTTCTGTGCTTCCGATTCGAACTCAGACTGCTCCATTATTTCGCTAAACGATTGAGGTCTTTTCATAAAGCCTATTCGCCAGTATTTTTCATACTCGCTTATGGTCTTTTGTATTTCTTCTTCTGAAACGTTTTTCGCTCGCATATTTTTACTGATGTGTTTTCCGAGCATCTCTACGCGAGCGTTGGTTTCCGCAAGTATATGAGCATCCGTTTTTGGTGTGTACGAAATGTTACCTTCCGTAATGGCGGCGTTCAACTGGTTGTAAAAATCCGCTAGAAGCCCTCTGCTGTAGTAAGCAAGTTCGCCGCCTTTAAGGAATATGTAGGTTTCGGGCGTGCCTCTTAGTTTCTCTTCGTTAATATGTTCGTCTAACATTTTAATTCGGTAATCGCCTGCCGCAGAGGTGGCGAAAGAAAAAGTAAAAAGTGCAGCGAATAATAATGTATTTACGGTTTTCATGAGTGTTTATCTCCATGTTTGATAGTGCAAGTTATTTCAACATTGTTAGACGCACATAAATTTTTTAAATAATCTAGCTGTTCATTACGATTGTCTGATAAATCTACGTAGTCAAATACGATAAAATGGTTACCCTCCTTCCATTCATATAAATACCGTGGCATAACCTTGAAGGTGCGAAGTCTTTCTAATGTGGCCGTGCTGACTTTTGCCCACGCTAAGTATCCTTTAATGCTGTTATCTGGATAAGTAAATGCTTTGTAATTGCTGGACTCATACGAATAACGTAATGCAGTTCTAAGCCACGTTAGATGCGGGCCTGTAGGCACATCGTTAGTCTTTGTTGTGCGAAATTCGAAAAGAGAGTCGTTGTTCATGAGAGTAATATATCTCGTATCGATAATTGAAATAGACTAAAGCCAATTAGCGCTAGCGCGACGAATGTAATTGCGTAGGATAGCCGCCTTTGTTTCTGGGTTGCGAGAGGTCTTCCAACTGCGCCCGCTAAAGATTTTGATGAAAAGTAATCAATTTTTATGGGGGTAGTGTTTTTGTTTTTACGGAATAGATTATTCACTTTGAACCACCAAGGACATAACTTGTTTTTTTAGAACGCTTCTGGAGGCGTACATGATGACAATAAAGACGACGATAAAAAACACACAGTAAGACGCACTTGTTATCTTCCATTCAAACTGAGGCAGTATGTCGATGGTTTTTTGTAATGCAGTAAAAAATATGACGGCAATTAAGCCTCCAGCAAGCATTCCAAGCGATACAACTTTCAGTGTATCGGTGGAGGCTGTGAGCAATATTTCCTTTTCAGTTGCGCCGTAGATTCTTCGAATGGCAAGTTCATAAAGGCGAGAGTTAACCACTATTAGCGTTAAGCCAATAACCCCAAGTATGGATAGTAGTGCGGTTAAGCCTATAACCGAAAGCACTGCGACAAAGTTGGCTTGTTTTGCGTTGCGCATGGAGTTAAAAATTTTCTTAAGCTGGGTGACCCTGATAATGGACACTTGATATTTTTCACTTAGAATTTCGTTTATATCCTGTACGGTTAGGCGCTGTTCGCCGAGATAATCTAAAGTAATATAGTTTGCGTTTAGAAGGCCGTTCGCATAGACGATGGGTGAGTGCATGCTGTCCGAGTTGCCCGGTAGGCCTAGCGTATTTTTAACGATACCCGTAATCAGGCACTTATTATTTGTATCAATTGGAAATTGTTGACCTATTACATCAGTAAGCAATTTTTTGCTGTACATTATATTTGTCATTTCTTGGTTAATGACACACGTTGAGCCGACTGACGCGTGTTCGGCATCAAAATTCGAATAGCCTGCGACGAATTCGATGTGAAAGCGTTCAAAAAAAGTATTGCTGGCAGGCGCAACTCTAAAATTTCCCGATTGTGTTGTTTGGTGTATGGCGCCAAAAGGGCGAATCCCAGTACCTCCTAGCCAGTGCATAGGGCCGCCTCCGAAATAGATGACATTAATATCGGGCATCGCGTTTTCGAGATCTTGCGTTATCGCTTTTCTATCGGTAGGGGAGAGATCTAACGTTGTATTATTTGCTGTGGTGTCATTGGGTTTGAAATAGAGTTGGTAGGCGTCGCCAAGTTTATAGCCAGGATCTTCGAACGCAGAGTTGTACAATATCGTTGATATTGAAAATAGCCCTGTGAGCATAAAAATGGAAATTAATAGTTGGACGGTCATTAGGCCGTTTGCCAATGGAACGTTAACTTGCTTTTTACTCCCCTTACCGCTTGCGGCGAGGTTTCTGTGCGTGTTTTTAACGTCTAGGTAAACGAATATTAACCCGCTATAGATAAGTGCTTGTGCGAGTATGGCGAGAAAAGAAACGGCGATCGTCGCTCCGTCGATACTCACCGTGGATATCATCGGAACAAAATTTGTAGCGAAATTTGTTAAGTTGGAAACCACCAGCCCTGCGCCTAGAAGCCCTAACAAATAGGCGATGAGAAAAGTGGGTGCGTTTTCGGCTAGCGAGAGTAAGAATATTTTGAATCGGCTGGCACCTAAGCATAGGTGTATAGAGTATTCTTTTGAGCGAATATGGTAGTAACTTAGAAATATATTGGACAGATTAATTATTGTTACAAGAACTAGCCCAATGAGCGCTGAAACAAACAATAGGGTGACTTTATTGTCCATACCTAGCAGGTAATTTCTGAGGGTCTGAGATTTAAACTCCAATCGCTGTTGGGATAACCAGCCGTTGAAAGCTGCCCTTGCTGGATCGCTATCGGCTTTAGCAAGGTAATCGTTATACCATTGTTCGATTTCGGCGAACGATGGGTGTCCACCACCGCTATTGGGTTTTAGCAGTATTACAGAGTAGCCGCTGCCAATATCGTTGCTCTTGGTGGGTTCGTTTTGTGCTTGAGTGGTCTCGATCTTCCAGGCCTGATTGCCTTCAATGTTGGGTATGTCGCTAACAGTTTCGATTTTCCCGAGTGATATAAGGGTACCAGCAACGTGCATGGGTTGGTTGTTGAGAGAAATTACCGACCCCTTGTCGCTGTAGCGCCTTGCCCCGAGTGCGTCGCGCAGCTCAGTATTGATCCAAACGCCTTCGGCGGCGCTAGTGTTAAGTTCATGAGCATTAGCCATTATTGGAAAATCAATGACCTCAAATATATTGTCAGTAGCGGTAAATGAGGTTACGTCAATTCGTGCCTCGCCGGCCTGCACTTCTCCCATGGCAACGGTGAGCGCTGCCCAGTCGCCGTACTGGGAAAAATCCGACGAAAATTTTAAAAATGTTGGCTTGTCAAACAGTGCCAGTTTTGCGTTTCCGGAAATGGTGGCGTTGGCGGTTAGAGCGAAAACGCCTTCTAAATTAATAGGAATTTTCGCGGTATTGTCGCTAATATTTTTATGGATAGAAAAAAAGGTAATAAATACACATAACGATAGCCCAAGTGAGATTATCAAAGGCAAGCT
Organism: Teredinibacter purpureus; assembly: GCF_014217335.1. NCBI lineage: Bacteria > Pseudomonadati > Pseudomonadota > Gammaproteobacteria > Cellvibrionales > Cellvibrionaceae > Teredinibacter > Teredinibacter purpureus. Next base: position 1,306,530 of record NZ_CP060092.1, read on the forward strand.
CATTTGAGGCCGAAATATTATCCGCTGCAATCCAAGTTTAAGATACTCAAGCAAAAGCACGCGGAAGCCCTTCGGTAGTACATGCCGTAATCTGGCCGTCCAGTAAGCTCAACCTTCGGGAGGCGTAACGCGTATAGCTATCGTTATGCGTGACCATTACGATGGTCGTACCGGCGGCATTTAGTGTTGCCAGTAACGCCATAACTTGGTCGCCACTAACGCTGTCTAAATTTCCGGTAGGCTCGTCGACTACCAGAAGCTCGGGAGAGCTTGCTATAGCTCTCGCTATGGCGACTCTTTGTTGCTGTCCGCCGGATAGGTGTGCAGGCGATTTTTTTAGATAAGGCTTCATTCCCACGCTGTCTAATGCTTGCATTACCGTTTGTTCGATGACATCAGATGTGTCGCGCCGATAGCGCGAGGGGAGCGCAACGTTTTCAAAGACATTGAGTCGATCGATTAAGTTAAACGATTGAAAAACAAAACCAATATGTCTATTTCTTACTTGAGCGCGTTCATTCGGTGATAATGCCGCAGTATTGAGGTTGGCTAAGGTATAGGAGCCGCTCGTAGGTTCGTCGATAAGACCCAGTATGGAGAGTAGCGTCGATTTCCCACAGCCGGAGGGGCCCGTAATGGCTAGGAACTCGCCTTCATCTATATTGAGGTTAATACCTTTTAGTGCGAGTGTCTCTATGCCTTTCGCGCTGTATTTTTTAGTGATATTTTTTAGTTCGACGACGCTCACAGGTCTCTCCCGAATTCCTTACGGTTATTATTCAGTAATCTTTAGGGTTTCAAATTCACTGTATTGGCTTAAGTCAACTACCGCGAGTTTTGCAGATTCATTTACACCTCCGAGAACTACAATATTCCCCGAGCTTCTTTCGCCGAAGTGAACCTGCTTGCGCTGTAAAGTATTCGTACCGTCGAACACGTACACAAATGCGGCTGTGTTGGGTTGAACGCCGGGAATCTGCTCCACGTAGAGTTGGTCTTTTTGCGTAGTAAAAATAATTTTTCCGGTTAAACTTTGAGACGGTCTAAACTTCCCTTCAGCCTTGTTGTTTAATGTGGCTTCAACGAGAATATGTCCATTGACGACCTTGTTCTCGATTCTAGATATTTCCCCATCGACTGTTTGGCCGTTGGCACTGATAGTCACCCTGCCACCAGGTGTTATCTTATCGGCCTCATAGGAAGGTACTTTTAACTGCGCAATTAAGTCTTCGTTGCTACCCACTTTTGCGACAGACTGCCCCATGCTAACCGTTTCGCCCAACGCCGCATTTATTTCCTGTATTGCACCTGACATGCCAGCTGTAATTGACATTCCGCTAATTTTATCTTGCAAACGCTTAACAGACTTTTCGGCCTGAGATAGGGCAATTTCACGTTGTTGCAATTCAAACTTTTGCATTTCGATAAAGTGCTTTAATTTTTTATTCTCGAAGTTAAGTCGATCTTGCTCTTGCTTGGCCGCGAGCTCACTTTTCTTTAAGTTGATTTTTGAGGTGACTCCCCTTTGGTACAGTTCAGAGTCTACCGACAGATCTAGGCGAAGTCGTTCTAGGTTGGCTTCTATGGTTGCTATGCTGGCCAAACGATCGAGCATAGCGCTTTGCTGTTCGAATTCGAACGATTTAAAATTCGCTTTTTGTTTTTCCAAGTCTGATTTAGATTTTTCTAATGACTGCTCCAGCTCTAGGTTTTCAAGCACCATAATAATCGTGTCTTTTTCTACTCTTATGCCCGCTCTGGATACGATTTTAAGCACTTTTCCCTGTGCGGGTGCAGTGAGTACTTGCTCCACTGCGGGCGCAAACTGGCCGTAGGTGTCGACCGTAAGCTGCACATCGCCGCGCAGAACGGTGGAGTATTCAATCTCACGGCTATCAATTTCTTTTACGCCCCTGAGGGTTAGTGCGAATACGGCACTGGCAATTAGTGCGGCGAAAGCGAGTGATGCACTTATTAGAAACCACGGTTTTTCTTTTTTTAACTCAATTTGCATATCAAAAACGGACCATTAGTTCTGTTTCTTTATCTCACCATTTGGACAGCCATGATGTATCGTTTTATTTTTCCAATACATCGAAAGTAAGTTGGAAGCTGTTGTCTCACTTAATGGAGGGGGCGAGAGGCTGTGTTTACCGGTTTAATGACGCGGTCCTGCTATAGCGAGCCAATGTTATGGGTATATTGCACACGGTAATGGAAAAATATGCCTATACGGTTTAATACAAGGCATGTTAATTAATATTACTTCAACTGTTATTGATTTCTAGAAAGTAGACGCTGGGGAGCCTGATCGGTGAGGAAAGTAAGTGTATTCCGTTAACCGTTTTACCCTGTTCATGATATTTCTAAAGGTGAATTGGCACCTGCATTATATTTCAAATCACACTTGTATGATATTTTCCAGGCATCAACTTACTAGTACATTTTTATTATTCTTGACTATTGTAGGCGCAGAACTGTAAACCAATGGCTGTGTCTAGACAAGAGGTAATGATAATTATTGCGAATAAGGTTGCCGTGTTAAGTAGCGTGATTGTGGGGCTTACTGTATGCAATAGGGTTAGGGGCTGGCGGTAGGGGGCTTAGGGGTTGAAAGGGCGATGATATGCTTATAACTATTCAGTGACTTAGGATTGGACATAAAACAATCTGGTGTCAACGTTACTGTAATTTTATTGCTGAAAAAATAGATTGGCGAGCGGGCCACCGTAGATGTTTCGCATGCTTAATGGCGTTAGCAGGCTGCCGAGGATATTCTAATTAGACAGTATTTTTTCTTGGGTGGTCAGAGGGCGATTTTTTATTGCTCTTCAGAGCGATATAAAAAATAGAAGGCGGCACTCGATAAAGTTACTGTACTGTCCGATAAGGCTCGATATGTATTGTTTAGGCTGTAACAAGGTGTTGCCTTAAAATGTGTAGAGCAGTGCTGTGTTGATGATTTTTTGTAGCGTGTGTTGTCATTACTTTTTATGTGGCAGCCCAAGTTTAAATGCAGTCTCTCACGCTGCCATTACATTCAATCCTAAATTAATTTAGGGTCGCCCTCCATATCGGTGTCGGCTTTACTCCTCTTTTGCGCCCAGTCATGATTTTCCTGAATCGATTTTGCCGTTTCGCGCAAAAAAGCTTCAGGAGTTTTGTTGTTCATTATGTTACTCCATGCTCATCAATGGTAAACAGATTACACAACGGTTCTAAAAGTGTCTTTTTCCTGTGAGACACCCTACTCACTTGGGCTTGGTGATCGACTATTGCGTTCATATCGTCTGCCATCTCGGCTTCTACTCCTGCGCCGCCTACGAGGCGCTTCCGGTTTAGGGTTCATATTTGGATGTTCGCAATCTTGTTCAATTTGTTGATCCTTTACCTTGTCCTGTTCCTGTTGTGTGATTGCCGCTATTACCCTGTCGATTAGCTGCTCGTACTCCAATGTTGCTTTAATAATAGTAAGTGCAATCGTTCGAAGCGCACTGGGGTTCTTGCTTTCGATAGCGGTTGCAATTTCTTCGTTATTTTTAAGTTCAGTATTCGCTATTTCATAATAATCTGAAATAGCGCTGCCCAACTCTAGCCCATAGTCTTTCGTAAGGTCGGCCTGATTCCTCCATGTACGAAAGTTCCAATCCCGACCGTTGTTACGATAAATATTCGAAAACACGGCTGAAATGATGCGGCGAACGAGTGCACTTTCACCTCTTTCTTCCAAGAACCGCCCAAGGGCCGCCAGCATTCGCTCTGTACGCAATTTTTCTTGCGCTGCAATTTGCTCCGCAGACATGGTTCCGTCGGCTACCGCATAGTGGCCTTGATCCGCGAGTTCCTGGGTCATTAACGCCGAGAGGCCGTCTTGTTCGTGCCATGTAACTTTAACGCTGTTGGCTGCCTCGCCACCCTTACGGTCTCCATGAAACCATGTGGGGCGATAATCTGCAGAGGGGGCATCGATGGCGCAATTGTAATAAGGATCGGTCGCGGGTTGGGCGCCCCCAGCTTTGGGTCCCTTCAGCTTACTGGGGATAATAAATTTTCCCGAAGGCACTAGCCCCTCAAGCGATTTTTCTTGATCGTTTTTATCTCGGTATGCCCACTCACATACAAACTGCGCATCCGAGGGATTACCTCTAACCGCTACTTTGTAATAAACGCTGTCGTCAACGCCAGCTACCTTATTTTGCTCTTTCGCTATCGATAGCGCGTCTTTAACTCTATATTCTACAAAATGCGCATGCCTTCTATTCGCTCCTTTTGTTATTGGAAACAGATTTTCCGGCACACCAAGCCCACCTAGGTCGTGGCTTAGTAAGTGCCCTCTTGCCCAAGCGCCGCTGTTACACCTTGCCGCAAGCCTATCGAGATCTGTATATCGAGCATGTGACGGATCAACCGCACTGCCATACACTATGTCGTTTGGGTCCATCTTTGCTTCAGCTTCAGCGCCAACAATGCCTTTTTTACCGTTCCACGTTAAATTGGTGGTTTTGTGGGTTATTTTTGTGCCTTTGAGTTGCGCGGTAAGTGCGTTGTTTTGTATTCCGGTTACGGGTATATGTTGTGTTATTGGCAGCCCTATGGGGTGCGTACATAGCAGCGCCTTCGCGCCCATCACATCGGCTTCTTTTTCTAAACTTTTGTCATCATTTACCGTGGTTTCGCCCTTCATCTGAATGGTTGGTTTTACTCTTCCTTGCCGCTGCTGGACCACATGCCAAGCTTCATGAGGCAGGTGTTTTTCTTGCCCCTTTCCAAGATATATTTTTGAGCCTTGGGCATAGGCGTGCGCTTGCAGTTGGGCTGGTTTATCCGAGTTATAATGGACTTTTACGTCATTCATTGAAAAACCTGAAAGATTTTCAATGCCAGATTTTAAATTTTCAGGTAATCCAGTGTTGTTTTCGTTGTGTTGGATAGCCTGTTGTTTTTGAGGGGGGAGAATATTCGCCATAGCGTGTAGCTGAGTGGTTTGTTGTGGCTGAGTGACATTATTAACGATCTTTGGCAGTATACTTTGCGTGAGTATTTCAGAGGAGTTAAAGAGGGGGGTATCAGTAGTTTCGAGACTTGTTTTTTTCTCGGGCTCATTCGCAGTTGATGGGTTGTTATTAAGCTTTTTTTTCGCGTAGGTATGCATAATTAAATTCTGTTTTTTTATTTAATGCCCGATTAATATTTCTGCCGACTAGAAACATTATAAAATGGTGGTCAGCTACACGTTGACCGCTCGTTAATTGCGAATTCATTATAGGAGGGCTCAGGAAACTAGCGAAGAAAAAACACTATAGCCGCTCTAGTTTGGTCTGCAACGTAAAGGCGGTCAATCAACGTAAGCGTCATCATCTTAAGGCAATCGACGATGACACGTTGCTCGCCCATCTATAGATGCTTTATCGTTAGGGATAAGCGTTTAAAGGCAATGTTTTTCCCGCCCTTTAATCAATAATTCATTATGTACAAGAGGCTGCACCGATCTAGTAACAGAGTGTGGAAACTGAATTATCTCGTGAAGTGAAATTGACGAACGAACATACGGCAATGCCTGGCTCTCATCGTTTAAACCTGAGGATATCCCCTTTGAATGTTCGCTCGAGATAGTCGGTATGGCTAGGTTTGTGATGCGATGCGGTAAAACCAGATGCGCGCATGCGAGTGCTGAGTTTGCTTTTTCTTCCGCGTCCAGGGTCTACGATAATAACTTCACAGCTAGGGTTTGAATGGGATGTGATGAAATCGGCTAATAAATTAATATGGTCGTTTTCGTATAATAGATCGCTGCCAATAATTAAATCAAAAAACCCGAGTGTGTCGTTTTCGCTTGCCCAGTCTACTTGTTCATATGCGATGGCATTATCATTGTTAAGCAGAGTGTTTCTTCGTAGAAATTTACCGACTTCTGGGTGGTAATCGGTTGCTGTAATGTCATCGTGGCGTTTATTGAGTAGTAAGCTCGATAGGCCCATGCCGCATCCAATTTCCAATATGCGTTTTGAGCCGGTTTCGTAGTCGCAGATGAAGTGCGCGAGCACCATACTTGACGGCCAAACCACACCAAATATCGGCCAGGAAGCTGAGCTTATGCCAAGCTTTTCCGCGGTGCCTTTTGGGTCATGAAATTCTTGATTATCGCGTAGCGTACAGAGATGGATATCGATCTTTCCAAACTCAACGGTTTGGTAGCATAGTCGTAATTCAGTCATTGGCCGGCCTCAAAATTGGGCGCTGAGCCAACTACCGAAGATAGATAAATGACAAAACGAGAGCCTTCAGCTTATAGCACCTAGCTAATAAGGCGAATCAATTTCGCAAGAGGCCGTACGCTGAAAGGAGCGCTGGGTATCCGGTGATGTGTCATACCTTTATGCCGCGCGGTGCGGCGTATGGCGTGACGTTGATTGTAGTACGATCATAACGCTCATTGCCTTAACGGTGTTATTGGCGAAGCGGGTAACGTTGTATTCGGTAAAACCCGTTAGCATAGGGCGAATAAGAGCGGTTGAACGGGAGGATGGTTTGCGCATCGACCAAGGAATGTCGTTAATTTGAATAAGGATAGTTTTATTGTGAAAGCTATTTTTGCAGTTGTGCTGTTATGTGTAGTAGCGTCGGCGAGGGCAGTGCAGGTAGTGCATCTTGGCGCGCGGCTTACGCGGCAGGTCTTGTGAGCGAAATGGCCTCATTAAAGTGTGTGATACTAGGGGCGATGGCACATCGGCTGTGAGCGGAGCCTCTGGATCCTTGCAAGCTGATGGGCATTTGTCATAAAGGTGAGGCAGGATGATTAAAATAATAGGTTTGCTTTTTTACCGCACTGTTACTTATTTCTGGTGTGAATACGCCGAGGGTTAACGTGGCTCAGTATATTGCGCCTGAGGGTGAGGGGCATGCAAGAATTCGATTTGTACATAATGACCCTTATGTTTTTAGCAAGGGGGCTCCCGTTTAAGATGGCTGTTTGATTTTTAATTCGGTTGTGGGCGATTTTAAAACGTTCAGTGCCATTAAGTATGATGACCCTTACGCTTGCACCGATATGAGTGTGTTGGGTATGTCGGATGATGTTAAGGCGTTTGTACCGATAGCATCTGGAAGCGCCGTAACGTTTGTTGCCACTATTATTGAGTGGGCCGACGATAGAAGAGCCAATTACCCCAACAAATTTTCGTTTATACCTGAGGCAGGAAAAGACTATACGGTTAAGCTTTCGATCAATGTTAAAGATATTACCTATGGGCAGTGTGACTTATCTGTTTTTGACGGTGGTAGTGTAACGTTTATCCAGATAATTTCACGGCCGAAATCGCCTCCATATTGGACCAAAACCAGCTCGCGTTGCGATAAACAAGAGTTTGAACAGGTAAAAACAGCCGAGCTAGGGACAGAAGCCTCTAGATGTTTGATTTATGTTGGGGGTTATAGTTGCTAGCACGAATTCCGCAGGTGCTTGAGTTGCAGCAGCGTTAAAGCGCGTTATTTTAGTGGCTTTTTCGGCTCGTAAAAAACTGCCTCTGCTTTTGATAAAAGCGAAGAGGCAGTGCTGTGTTCGGCTCTATTAAAACAGTATTAAGCTGTCTTTATTTCAACGGCTTATACTTCATTCTTTTGGGTTGCGCATTCTCACCTTTACGCGCAACGAAATCTTCGTGGTACTCGGTGTAATCACCTTCAAAAAAGACTAATTCACTGTCGCCTTCGTAGGCCAATATGTGTGTCGCAACGCGATCGAGAAACCATCGGTCGTGCGAGATAATGAGTGCACAACCTGGGAAGTTTTGAATGGCGCCTTCGAGCGCGCGCAGGGTTTCAACATCAAGATCGTTTGAGGGTTCATCGAGTAATAAAACGTTTGCGCCTTGTTTTAAGGTGTTAGCAAGATGTAAGCGGCCGCGCTCACCACCGGAAAGGTCGCCTACGCGTTTTTGTTGGTCGGTGCCCTTAAAGTTAAAGCGTCCTACATAGGCGCGAGAACTCACCTCGTAAGAGCCAATTTTTAGGAGGTCTTGGCCGCCCGAAATAGATTCCCAAACGGTTTGGCTATCATCAAGGTTTTCGCGCCCTTGTTCAACGTAAGCTACTTTAACGGTTTCCCCAACAACAATGTCTCCGCCGTCGGGTTTTTCGGCACCGGTAATCATGCGGAATAAGGTGGACTTACCTGCGCCGTTACCGCCAACGATACCCACAATGGCCCCTTTGGGCACGGCAAAGGTTAAGTTGTCGATTAGTAATTCATCGCCAAAAGCCTTGCGTACACCGTTGAATTCTATAACTTTATCACCCAGACGCTCGCCGGGTGGAATATAGATTTCGTTGGTTTCATTTCGAGTTTGGAATTCTTGGCTTTGCATTTCTTCAAAGCGCGCTAAGCGTGCTTTGTTTTTGGCGTGACGCCCTTTAGGGTTTTGTCTCACCCATTCCAGTTCGGCTTTCATCGATTTAATATGAGAGGCTTCGGTGCGTTTTTCCAATGCTAGGCGTTCTTCTTTTTGCTCTAGCCAGAGCGAATAGTTACCTTCGTAAGGAATGCCGCGACCACGGTCAAGTTCTAGAATCCAGCCTGCGGCGTTATCGAGAAAATAACGATCGTGCGTTATTGCCACAACCGTTCCCGAAAAATTCACCAAAAATTGCTCCAGCCAGTAAACTGATTCGGCGTCCAAGTGGTTGGTGGGTTCGTCTAGTAGCAACATGTCGGGACGTGAAAGTAATAAGCGGCACAACGCTACGCGTCGTCGTTCACCACCTGATAGTTTAGAGACATCGGCATCCCAAGGGGGGAGGCGCAGCGCGTCGGCAGCAACTTCGAGAGTGTGATTAAGGTTGTGAGCATCCCATGCTTGAATAATATCTTCGCAGCGCGCTTGTTGTTTGGCGAGTGCATCAAAGTCGGCGTCGGGCTCGGCGTAGTCGGCGTATACCTTATCAAGGCTGGCAAGGGCTTCCACGGCTTCGTGTACCCCTTCTTCTACGTTGCCGCGTACATCCTTTTCGGGGTTAAGTTGCGGTTCTTGTGGGAGATAGCCGACTTTAATATTGGGCATAGGGCGGGCTTCACCGATATAGTCATTATCGATACCTGCCATTATGCGCAGCAAACTAGATTTACCCGAACCGTTCAAACCGAGGACTCCGATTTTGGCGCCAGGGAAAAAAGACAGAGAAATGTCTTTCAGGATTTCGCGTTTAGGGGGCACTATTTTGCCCACGCGGTTCATGGTGTAAACATATTGCGCCATTTAAGCTCTCGCTCCGAAGGTTGTGTTAATGCGTGTTGGCGGGAAGGAAATTAGGCGCAACTTAACTCAAGCAGCGCGCAAATTCAATTACTGGTGAGGGCAGGGATTAGTGCGTGCTCCATTCGTGCTCGTCAGCAACGAGCGCCAAGGAAATAGAGCCAACACTGGTATAAATACCCGCGGCTAGGCTTGCGACACTGGGAATTATTTTTATTTTTCGAGTGGCGGCCGTATGTTCGAGTTTGGTATAGCCAGGTAGTGCTTTCAATTCGTGCAGTAGGCCACCGTAGCTTATCGTAATAAAGGGGCTTAACAGCCCTCCATCGTTCATGTGCCCGCAGGCGTGGTTGAACAGCGCTTCAGCGGCTTTTTCGAACTTACGAATTTTTGCGAGACGTTTTGAACTGTCGTTGCTGTTTAATATGATGGGATGAATGCTAAGAGTGTTGGCCACGAGCGCTTGTGTCCAGCTCACATTGTTTTCATTGCGCTCTTTAGATCGCTCCCACGCGGCGAGCGGAGACCGAGGAAGAATAAATGTCTGGATTTTCTCTGAAAGCACATTCATTTGGCGGCGAACGTCGTCGTAATCGATACCTTTCGTTAGACGTCGTATAGTTTCTACCGCCATTAAGCCTTGGCCTGCGAAAACGGTACGGCTGTCTAACACGCGTAGCGTAATGTTGTTGTGGCTATCGAGCGATTGTTGCACCTTAGCAATCGCTGAAGTGGCGTTTAGGTAGGTATCGCCCTGAGTACGGTTAACCGTTTGTACGATAATCTGCTCGTAGCCGTTATTTATGTTGTCTCGAATACACCGCTCAAACGTATCGACAGACGGTGGCGTAGTGAATACTTTATTTTTATGGCTAAATTTGCCCGAGGAGAAAAGTGCTAACGCGCTTGATTCTTTGCAAGGGTCCGAGCTTTCCTGCCCGTCGAACGTGTAATTTAACGGGGCGAATGACACATGGTATTTGTCGCAGATAGATTGCGGTAAGCTACAGGCTGAATCAACGATAATGGCTGTCTTTGACATAGTAAGATCCCTTTTCTGCCCGTGTTGGGCGCCAATTTCGGCATCGCCGACGGGATAGCCATTCACTACCCGTTTTAAGGCGGCTTTATGCCTTACGAATTGTAAGTGATTAGATAAGCAAGAAGGGCGTGAGATTGGCTATGCATTCATGTACAATCCGTGCCCTTAATTTTCCCCTCCTACCCTCTCCGCGGAGCCGCCAATGTTTGATAAAACCCAGACCATTGCAGATTTTGACCCTGATGTATGGAACGCCATCGTTGATGAAGGCACCCGTCAGGAAGAGCATATAGAACTCATCGCCTCAGAGAACTATACCAGCCCAATGGTAATGGCTGCTCAAGGCACCAAACTCACTAACAAGTATGCTGAAGGTTATCCGGCAAAGCGCTATTACGGTGGTTGCGAGTATGTAGATAAAGTTGAAGCACTTGCTGTTGAGCGTGCAAAAACGTTATTTGGTGCAGATTACGCAAACGTACAGCCGCACTCCGGTTCACAGGCTAACTCTGCGGTTTATGCCGCCTTGTGCTCGCCTGGTGATACGGTTCTGGGTATGAGTCTAGCCCATGGTGGCCACTTAACCCACGGCGCGAAGGTGAATTTTTCGGGCAAAATGTATAACGCGGTTCAGTACGGTTTGAACGCTGACACTGGCTTAGTGGATTATGACGAAGTGGCCTCTTTGGCGCGTGAGCATAAGCCCAAGATGATTGTTGCTGGTTTTTCGGCCTATAGCCAGGTGCTGGATTGGCAAAAATTCCGCGATATCGCAGACGAAGTAGGCGCTTATTTGCTCGTCGACATGGCACATGTTGCAGGCCTTGTGGCCGCAGGTGAATACCCTTCACCCGTGCAAATTGCTGACGTTACGACGTCGACAACGCACAAAACCTTACGTGGGCCTCGTGGCGGAATTATTTTGGCACGTGCAAACGAGGCTGTTGAGAAGAAATTGAATTCAGCGGTATTCCCCGGTGGTCAGGGTGGCCCGCTAATGCACGTTATTGCGGGTAAAGCGATTAGCTTTAAAGAAGCGATGAGCGACGACTATAAAGCGTACCAAAAACAAGTTGTTGTGAACGCTAAAGCAATGGCGAAAACGTTTCTTCAGCGCGACATTAAAATTGTATCCGGTGGAACCGAAAACCATTTAATGTTGGTTGACCTTATTGGTAAAGAGTACACCGGTAAAGACGCCGATGCGGCATTGGGTAATGCCAACATTACGGTCAATAAAAATGCTGTGCCAAATGACCCTCGTTCACCCTTCGTAACCAGTGGCTTGCGTGTGGGTACTCCCGCGATTACAACGCGTGGGTTTGGTGAGGCCGAGTGTGTGGATCTAACACATTGGATGTGTGATGTATTAGAGAGTTTGGAAAAGGGCACGTCTGAGCAAGTGATTACCGAGGTGAAAGCGAAGGTTCTCGCGTTGTGCGCCAAATTTCCGGTATATGCAAACTAATAATGTTTCGGTAGCAACGTTACGTGAAAAAGCGCTCAGTTAGAGCGCTTTTTTTTCGCGTGTGAATTGATGATAGATTCACGGCTAAGGGTGAGATGTAATGGTGGCGTTTTTCTAGCCTAAAGCAACGTTATAGTGCGCCATCGCAGTGGCGTGGTGTCGAGCGTTTAGTGGGGACTAAGAGGGGCTCATTTAGGTGGCTAACGCAAGCTTGATGCGTGTTGGGTGTGGCCGCTCGTTCTTAGCTAAAATAAAGGCTTGAAAGGGTTATTATTACTTGCTTTAGCATCAAATTGGTTTACATTCAAAAACTACACAGCCCAGACATAAGGAGTAGGTGTTTTGAGTGAGAGCAGCCAGAAATTGTTGGTTGGTGCTTTGGAGTACTGTGACCTTCCTGAATTAGAAATTAGTCGGTTAACTATTCGCGTAGATACGGGTGCGCAAACGTCCTCGTTGCACGTGGATAACATTGTTGAATTCGATCGCAACGATAGGCGGTGGGTTAGTTTTGATATTCACCCCGATATACACGATGTGGCGAAAGTTTTGCGCCGGGAGGCAAAAGTAAAAGCCGAACGTACTATTAAAAGTTCGAATGGCACGAAACAAAAACGTTATGTGATAGACACTCTAATGATGTTGGGTGGGCTGCAGTGGCGAATACAGCTGTCGCTTACGGATCGGTCTGGCATGACCTACCTAATGCTACTCGGCCGAGAAGCCATGGAACAACGAATTTTAGTTGATCCCAGTGAAGAGTACTTGCTGAGCAAATAACAGCCCAGTTATAGCGGCGCATTAATGCCGCAATCTTATCTCTATACCGTGAGGATGTTATGTTAACGACCTATTTATTCGACGTCGACAAAGTGGAACTAGGTGACTTTGATCCGCTATACAAAAAATGGTCTGCGACACCGGAAAAAACATTATGGGTGGATGTGACGCTGGAGGACCCTCATGAGTTTACTACTTTAACGCAGCTGTTTGATTTACATGTGCTAGCCGTTGAAGATGTCGTACGAAAACGACACCCGCCTAAAATTGAAATTTTCGAAAATTGCATATTCATACTGTATCGCGGTATAGCCAGCGCAGACCCTGGTCTGAATTTTGAGCATATGCAAATTGGCCTATTTGTTGGCAAGAATTTTTTAATTACAGTGCATCGAGAAACGTCGTTAGGTATCAGTGCGGTTGCCGATATCGTCAAACACTCCGAAAAAATTGTGCAGCATAAAAAATATGTCACTACAGAAAATCAAATATTGCCGCCATTACAAATTGCGTTGAATATTTTACATGCCTCTTCGGCGCGATATTTAGACAATATATTGGAGTTCGAGTCCCGCTTGAGTGAGGTTGAAGATCAACTGCAAGAAAAGGGTGACGATACGTTGTTGTCAGAATTAACCCTTTATAAGGCGCGTTTGCTCAAACTGCGTCGAACGTTCGATTACCACAAAGGTATTATTGAAACGCTTAGAAACGAAATAGATGAAACTGTTATAGAGGATGTGGGCTATTTTGAACATCAGATTAATGACCTTAATGATCGGTTTACGCGCATTTATACGCTTGTGCAAATGCACTACGATATTTGTGGTGATTTAATCGAAGGTTATTTGTCGGTAGCGTCTCATCGGCTTAACGTTACTATGCGAGTGCTCACGGTAATTACCGCTGTTTTCGTGCCGCTTAGTTTTATTGCTGGTGTCTATGGTATGAATTTTAATCATATCCCCGAGTTACAGTATCGTTATGGCTATTTTGTTTTGCTCGCTGTTATGGGCCTTCTGGCGAGTACGCTGTTATTTGTTTTTCGTCGTAAAAAATGGATTTAGAGGTAATTACTTATGACGTTATCATGGTTAGAGTTTGAACTGTTTAGTGTCGGCGATTTTAGTTTTACGGTTGTACGGCTACTTAGCTTTTTGCTGATTATTATTTTTACGCTGTTGGTTTCTAAGGTTGTCAGGCAAGGGTTGAAGCGTCTTCAGGGCGGTGCTTTTGAGGGGGGCGCAAGTCTCTACGCGTTAGGCCGAATAATCCATTATATTATTTTAGTGGTCGGGTTTCTTATTGCCGTCTCTACCTTGGGCCTAGATGTTGGTAAGTTGGCGCTGCTGGCCGGTGCGCTGGGTGTTGGTATTGGCTTAGGCTTGCAGGGTATTGTTAATAATTTTGTTTCTGGCGTGGTAATTTTGCTCGAACGAAGTTTAAAGGTTGGTGACTTTATCGAAGTGTCGTCTGGTTTGGTGGGCGAGGTATTGGAAATCAATATTCGCTCTACACTTATGCGCACAAATGATAACGTCGATATTTTAATTCCAAACTCAGAGTTAATTGGGGGAATGGTTACCAATTGGACATTAGAGGAAAACGTACGGCGCTTTCGCATTCCCTTTAGCGTGGCCTATGGGTCTGATAAAAGCATGGTTAAAAAAGCGGTATTGGAAGCCGCCGCTAAGGTACCTTACACGCTAACTAGCCAAAACCGAGAGCCTATAGTGTGGATGACGGGGTTTGGCGATAGCAGTTTGAACTTTGTATTAGGGGTATGGGTAACGCCAGAGCAAGTGAAGCGACCTACCGCATTAACGTCTGATTACTTATGGGCAATAGACGATGCTTTTCGGCAGTATAAAATTGAAATTCCTTTTCCTCAGAGAGATGTGCATGTACGCAGCGGCCTCGATGGTTTATCGAAGCCACGCGTGTAAACGTTAAAGAAAGCCCCCAGAGTGGGGGAGTAGGTTGTCGTGCATTAATTCAATGTGTTCCGCGACTTCGTCGGGGTCGTTAAAAAATGCTACGTGATACATCGCCTCGCCTTCTTGTACGAGCGGTATATTTTGTTTTCCAATAATAACGCCTGTACGGTTCGCCAGTACCTGATCAACATTCTTGCCAAAGACATCGCTCACATCGGCGAGTACGTCGCCTTTTGAAACATGGTCACCCAATTTCTTTTTGTCCATTACAAACCCGCTAGAGGGTGCGCGTATCCATGCGCTGTTATCTGCCACAAAGGGTGGCGATTTTGGTGTGCTGAGTTTTCTTTTTATCATGCCTAAATGCGACATTATATTAAGTACGCCATTAACGCCTGCACGAATGGATAGCTCATCAAATCGTAAGGCTTCACCGGCTTCATATAGCAGTATTTTAATGCCACTTTCGCAGGCAGACTGGCGCAACGATCCATCGCGTAAGTTTGCATTTAATAGCACTGGTACACCAAAGGCTTCTGCCATGGCGAGTGTTTCTGGATCGCTCAAGTCTGCACGCACCTGCGGTAGGTTACTGCGGTGAATTGCCCCGGTGTGTAAATCTATTCCGCAATCACATTGTTTAACAATTTCGGTTAAGAATAAATTGGCAACTCGCCCCGCCAGGCTACCTTTAGGCGAACCCGGAAAGCATCGATTAAGGTCGCGGCGGTCTGGCATATAGCGTTCTTGGCTTAATACCCCATAAACATTCACTATGGGCACCGTAATGAGTGTGCCGCTTAAGCTTTTAATGCTTTTGCGGTTGATAAGCCGGCGAATAATTTCAATACCATTCAATTCGTCGCCATGAATAGCGGCACTTACAAACAAGGTTGGGCCCGGTTTTTTTCCACGAATAACATGAATTGGTATATTGATTTCAGTATCGGTATACAGGCGCGCAACGGGCATTTCTATTTCAGTAACCGTGCCGGGTTTTAGTGTTTGACCCGCAATAGTGAGGGTATCTATGTTGTTGACGCCTTTCTTCATTAGCCTTTTCCGCGAGTACGATTGTTGTTGGGTTTTGCGTGTTTTTCTATAAAGGTATAAATTAAACCTGCGACATCTTTTTCTGTTGCTTTCTCGATACCTTCTAAGCCCGGTGAGGAGTTAACTTCCATAACGACAGGGCCGCTGTTTGAGCGAAGTAGGTCTACACCACATAAATTTAAACCCATCACCTTGGCTGCATTCACGGCCGTTGCGCGCTCTTCTTTTGTAAGGCGAACAATTTCAGCCGTACCACCACGGTGTAGATTCGACCGGAACTCCCCTTCTTTGGCTTGCCGCTTCATGGCTGCAACAACGCGGTCGCCTACGACGAGGCAGCGTATGTCTGCACCACCGGCTTCCTTAATATATTCCTGTACCAGTATGTTGGCGTTTAAACCCATGAATGCTTCAATGACACTTTCAGCCGCTTTTTCGGTTTCACCTAAGACAACGCCAATACCTTGTGTACCTTCAAGTAATTTAATCACAACGGGGGCGCCACCTACGTTTTTAATTAAATCTTTTACGTTGTCGGGTGAATGAGCAAAACCGGTGCGAGGCAAGCCTATACCCTTGCGTGAAAGCAACTGCATGGACCTAAGTTTGTCGCGTGAACGGCTAATGGCCACGCTTTCGTTAACACAAAAAGTACCCATCATTTCAAACTGGCGTACGACCGAGGTGCCATAAAACGTAATGGATGCGCCAATGCGAGGAATGACAGCGTCGTAACGGGGCAATTCTTCACCCTTGTAGCGAACGGTTGGTCGGCTCTTGGTAATATCCATATAGCAGTGGAGTGTATCAATGATGTCGACTTCGTGGCCGTGCTCTATG
The DNA here is from genome assembly GCF_014217335.1 of Teredinibacter purpureus. Lineage (NCBI taxonomy): Bacteria > Pseudomonadati > Pseudomonadota > Gammaproteobacteria > Cellvibrionales > Cellvibrionaceae > Teredinibacter > Teredinibacter purpureus. The sequence continues at coordinate 1,322,898 of NZ_CP060092.1, forward strand.
CCGGCTTCGCGTAGGCGGCGGGTTGAGTATAGGTTTTTGCCTCGGGATAAGATGGCGATTTTCATAGCATAGATCTCTTAAACGAACAGGACGGGCATTAAGCGCCGGCTGTGGTTAAACAGTGGAGTATAGTAATTTTTTAGATAAAAGTGGCTGCTGAAGGAGCGAGCCGAGCAACTGAGGCGTTGGTCCTCACTAGAAATTGTTGCTGATGTCTGCTGGATGCCAGACGCGGCGGATTCTACACCCAATTTTTTCTAGCACAACTCTTTTTGTGTAATAACTAAATTGAAAAAAAAGTGTAGTTAGAGCGTAAAATAAATATTTTTGTAATAAAAGGCCTCAGCTTAATGCCGAGGCCTTGGGGGTTAGTGTCCACATCAGCTGGCGTGTGGGTTTAACCGGTGGGATTATTGAAGGATAGGCGTGTTCCAGGGGATCCAACGATTACGGTCAACCGAGAAAGATCCATCTGTAGATTCAATAGTGGTGTTTGCCGAGCTGTTACCCAGTAGGAATTTTTCTACGAAAGCGTCAACATATTGTTGCTGAGATGACGGGAACTGGCAGTGACTATGACCCCCCACTTGGGAAACGCCCATGCGGTCGCCAATACCTAACGCTTTCCATACTTCGTGTGCTGCTACCGATGCGGTGTAAGTACTTTCGTTACCGAGCCATTCTTGACCGGTATTTTCGATAACAAGTAAACCACGCGGTGCTACCATACCTAATAACTCATGGTTATCCACGGGCAGTTTGGTGACGGTTCCATTGTTGGCAAACTGGTCTAGGTTGGCGCTCATCCACGGGTTTTCGCCGACAATTTGACTGGCTGTTTGCACATTGGCGCCAGCGTCTTTCATTGCATCGGAAACGCGCCATGCCGCAACACCGCCTGACCCACTTTCTTGTGGAATGGTTAATGATATACGCTCATCAAATGCTCCTACCACGATGGCGCCTTTACCGTTACGCGAACAACCCGTAACACCAATGCGGCTGGCATCGAGATTATGGCCAGAGGTTTGTTGCAGTACATCGATCATGCGGCTAACGCCCCACGCCCATGCAACGGTAGAACCCGCAGAGTGATTGCTGCCATAGATATCGTAAAATTTACCTTGGCCGCGAGAACCGCTGCCGTTGTGGGCGCCCATTTCACTGTTAGAAAAGTTAACAACGGCAACACCTTTATCTTTAAGTGCATTGTTGTTTAGACTAGAGCCGCCTACGCCAATCATAATAGGAAACGGGCCATTGCCGCTCGGCAAGTCAATACTCGCGTTAAACGAAATAGATTGCCCATTATCGTTCACACTCACATTAATACTGCTATTGCTAACGGAGCCGGAAACAGAGCCGTTAAATTCTGGCTTTTCGCCATAAATCCAACGCTCGTGCATGGCTTTTATTTCCGCGCGACGACATGTCCAATCGAATGCAGACGAGAGGGTGGAACCATCCATTGATGTAAAGGGGTTTGGTAGCTCGTTGATGGTCTGTAAGTTTGAATAGCTACCGGTGTCGGGCACAAAACAGTTAGCGCCGGTATTTTCCTCACCGATAGGTTCATAACCACCAGGAATAGGTGTTGGTGTGGGTTGACCCGTTGGAGTGGGAGTAGGCTGGCCGGTGGGTGTTGGTGTTGGTGTTGGAGTAGGTGTTGGAGTAGGTGTTGGTTGCGAACCGCCGGCAACGGTCACGACTAAGTCGTCCACATAGAACGCCAAATTAGAATCGTCGGACTCGATATAGACAACCGTCGTGCCGCCAGACTGGTGCGTGTATTCACCGGTTAATTCCATCCAGCTATTGTCGTTGGCGTTTGCCGACGGAAGGTTGAAATACTCGTTGGAGCCGTTGTTGTTGCGAACGGTTAGCTTCACGGAGTTGGAACCCTCGCCATCGACAAGACGTACCCAAATTGAGAATGCGTAAGTTTGCCCGGACGATAATGCGGGTAACTCATAGAGTATGCCGTGGTAGTTCGATGTTCGGTTGGGAGCAAGTACGCTGTAAGACCCTGAGCGAACACGGGACTGGCTGAGTTCAATGTTGTTGTAATGGCCGTCCCAATTGTTCAACCCGTTTTCTGCTCCGCCATTGTCTACGAGGTTTCCTGGTACAGGTGTAGGCTCTGCTGTAGGAGTAGGTGTTGGACTAGCCGTTGGTGCTGGGGTTGGTGTAGCCGTTGGTGCTGGGGTTGGTGTAGCCGTGGGGGTTGGCGTGGGTACTGTGGTTGGGGTGGGCGTGGGATTGCCGCCACCGCTAACCGAGCCAAAACCAATGGAGCCGTTACAGTGCAGCATTTCGCTGTAACTTCCCTCACCACAACTGCCATCCCAAGCCCCGGTGTTATCTTGCTGATCTTCAGCCTGCAAAATATTACCGTTGATGCTGAGATAATCGACGCGAACATCGCGGTCGCCGCTGTCATTAGTAAATGCAACGCGGACCTCACCCGACAAGGTAGAGTTAGTGGTGAATGCTTGCATACTGGTAGAGGGTGTCCAATTTTGTACGGTATTGCCGCCGACAGTGAGGCTTACGGCTTCATCACCGGTAACGCCTTGCATGCGTAATTCGAACGTATTGTTAGATTGCGCCATAGCAGAGGCCGCTAACGAGCAGCTCAGCGCTGTGACGAACTGGCGTAACCATCGTCCACGTTTGGAACACAGGTATTGTCTGGTTTTCATTTTGGAACTCCATATTATTTTTATTGAGGAGGGCGTCTATTTAGCTTGGGTGCCGTGGCGTGCCTTATTTGTGATGAACAGAGCAGACAAAGAACTGCCCACTCTTAATGGTTGTGACTGCGCCATTAGGCTTATATCGACGTTCTTGAAGTTGCGACAAAGCCACCTTTAACCGCTTAGTGAGGGAGTCGCGCCATACATCAAAATACAACGCTAAATAGGGATTCTTTAATATTGTCATTTTTACTATATGACACGCGAATTATAATCAAAAAACGTCTTAGGTCTGCAGGACACCGCTAAATTAATACCAGAAAACGCATTAAAGTCGCTAGATTCAACGTGAAAATCAAAAGAAAGTGTCTTGTGTTTAATATGTAATTTTAAATTTTTATACTATTTAGCGTTTAAAAAACGATTGGGTTGTCGGCGAAATATTGCGACGATGCTTGTGTGAAAGTACTGCGATAAGATTGTTAATGGTGCACGTATTTTCAATGGAGCAGGCTCCCGAATGCGCCACTAATTAATGGCTAGATTAATAAAAAGTGCCGTGAATGCGAAAAGGTCTTTATTGCAGGGCGTTCTTTTATGGCTATTGGTGTAAAGGTTGCCGTGAACAGGGCTTAAGGCTTCAGCGTTGCTAGGCGAGCTGTCGAATGTTGCGGTGGCGAGTTTTATCTTAAGGATAAGCGCTGAGAGGGTTTCTGGTAAACGTTAACAAAGCGGCAGGCGTGGTGTTCTTTTAGGTGTTCATTAATGCGTTAAGCCTGATGTTTTTTTTCGCACGTAGAGATCAGTTTTATCGTCGCGAGCTACGTGATGTTTAGAGAACGGTAGAGGCGGTCGGAGGGTGGGTTGGCTCGTGTGCTGGGGCGTTGCTTTTGTCGGTTCTAGAGGGGGTGATCTTTCGTCTTGGCAAGAGCAGGTACCTATAAACACCAGAGGCGTTTTAGGCGCGAGCGCGTATCTTATTAAATGTTCTTGGAGAGACTCTAGCGCTCAGACACAAGAGCCAGCGTTGACGCGGGGTAGCGCCCCATGTGCGCGCAAAACTCGCGCGAGAGGTGGAGCGAATTCTGTGTTAATATGCGCCCGAAATTAAACACGTTCGGATACTTTCCATGCACTGCCCTTTTTGTAACGAAACGGATACAAAAGTTATTGACTCTCGATTGGTTGCCGACGGCGGCCAAGTGCGTCGACGACGCGAGTGTTTAACTTGCCACGAGCGATTTACCACCTTTGAGATTGCCGAGTTGTTAATGCCTAAGGTCATTAAGCAAGACGGCACTCGAGAGCCGTTTGACGAACAGAAATTACGCAACGGTTTGCAGCGCGCGTTAGAGAAGCGTCCTGTTAGCGTCGAATCAATAGAGTCTTCGTTGAATAGTGTTCGACACTACTTACAGGCACTTGGCGAGCGAGAAGTGAAATCCTTGGTCATTGGAGAGCGCGTAATGAACGAATTACGTAATTTGGACCAAGTGGCGTACGTTCGTTTTGCCTCTGTTTATCGAAGTTTTCAAGACCTCAGCGAATTTCAGCAAGAGATTGATCGGCTGAATGAAACGCCTCCCGTCGATAGTGCCGAATGAGTTTTTCTATGCGTGATAATAATTTTATGCAGCAAGCGCTGCGGTTGGCTGCACTAGGGTTGAATACGACAACGCCGAACCCCCGTGTGGGCTGTGTACTTGTCGCTCAAAATGGCGAATGTATTGGTGAGGGTTACCATAGAATCGCTGGCGAAGAGCATGCGGAAGTTAACGCAATAGCGGCCGTTACCGATAAAAGCCTGTTGGTAGGGGCTACGGCATACGTCACACTTGAGCCCTGTAACCATCACGGTAAAACAGCGCCCTGCGTCGAGGCGCTTATTAGTGCCGGTATTGCGCGTTTAGTGTTTGGTATGGAAGACCCCAATCCACAAGTGCAAGGGCAAGGCCTTATTCAGCTAAGGGACGCGGGGGTAGTCGTTGATGGCCCTTTGATGGAAGAACAGGCTCGCGCACTTAACTCCGGTTTTGTTAAACGAATGGAAATGGGGTTGCCTTGGTTGCGCTGTAAATTAGCCATGAGCTTAGATGGTCGTACGGCGATGGCCGATGGCGCTAGCAAATGGATAACAGGGCCATCTGCTCGGGCGGATGTACAGAGCTTGCGCGCTCGTTCCTGTGCAATAATTACTGGCGTAGATTCTGTTTTATTGGATGACCCCTTGCTCACGGTGCGTTTACCCGAGTGCGACCGGCAGCCATTGCGGATAATTGTCGATAGCCAGTTACGTTCGCCCGAGAAAGCCGAAATATTCCAGCAGCCGGGAGCCACTATAGTGGCGACCTGTAACGCTGAGGCTGCGGCGAAGAGCCATCACGAATGCTGGGTATTACCTGAAAAAAATGGCCGCGTAGATTTGCGCGCATTGCTAGAAAAGCTTGCCCAAGAAGGCTGCAATGAAATATTGCTCGAAACAGGAGCAACCCTTGCGGGTGCTTTTGTAGGGGCAGGGTTAGTCGATGAGCTTATTATCTATATGGCAGCTAAACTAATGGGTAGCGAGGCAAGGCCCTTACTCAACATTCCCATTAATACCATGGGCGCTTCATTGGAAATGAAAATCCAAGAGGTGCGTGCCGTGGGGCCAGATTGGCGAATAACCGCCACACCCGATCCCGAAGCGTAAGCGTAAGCTTTACGCTATATCGAATAGACACTTTTGATACCAACATTATGTTTACAGGCATTATCGAATCAGTAGGGCACATTGTCAGCATTGAACGTCGCGGCGGTGATGTGAGGTTGCAGGTACGCAGCGCAGACATGCCGTGGGCGGATGTTGCGCTAGGCGATTCAATTGCAACAAACGGCGTTTGTTTAACGGCGGTAGCGTTGCCCGGTGATGGCTTTGTGGCAGATGTTTCGCTCGAAACGCTTAGCCTAACCACGGTGGGTGATTGGGCCGCGGGAAGCGCGGTCAATTTAGAAAAAGCGTTAATGCCTCAATCTCGATTAGGCGGTCATATTGTCAGTGGCCATGTTGACGGTATTGGTGAGGTGGTGAGCCGCGCAAGCGACGGTCGTTCAGAACGTTTTACATTGCGGGCACCTGCCGTGCTGGCAAAATATATTGCTCACAAAGGCTCAATAACGATCGATGGCATAAGCCTTACGGTCAATGCCGTTAACGGGTGTGAGTTTGATTTGAATATTGTGCCCCATACGTTGCAAGAAACCATTATTGGTCGTTATCAATCGGGTACGCGGGTCAACCTAGAAGTGGATGTTATCGCTCGGTATTTGGAGCGCCTACTATTGGGTGATAAAGCGGCCGAGAGCGACAGCAAAGCCTCAATTAGCGAAGCTTTTTTGGCCGAGAACGGCTATTTACGTTAACCAAGCGCCGCACAGAAAACGGCATTTCACTTTTTAATTGAGTGAAAAAATGTCAATCGATGGTGTGTTAAAGCGAACAGTGGGAATACTGTTCTCCCTTGTAAAGGCAAAAGAGCTAAAACATTATTATGGTATTGAATACAACGGAAGAAATTCTCGACGATTTTCGTCACGGTAAAATGGTTATTCTTATGGATGACGAAGACCGTGAAAACGAAGGCGATTTAATTATGGCCGCCGACCAAGTGCGTGCTGAAGATATTAATTTTATGGCCAGCCACGCACGTGGGCTTATTTGTTTAACGTTGACGGAAGCGCGTTGTAAGCAGCTCGATTTGCCTTTAATGGTGCGTGACAACCTTGCCGCGCACGCTACAAATTTTACGGTTTCGATAGAAGCTGCTGAAGGCGTAACAACCGGCATTTCCGCTGCAGATCGCGCTCGCACCATTCGAGCAGCGGTTTCGCGTGAAGCGACGGCGAAAGATCTCGTGCAGCCGGGCCATGTGTTTCCTTTAATGTCGCAAGCCGGTGGTGTATTAAGCCGCGCGGGACACACCGAGGCTGGCTGTGATCTTGCGCGTATGGCGGGTTTCGATCCCTCTGCCGTGATAGTCGAAATTATGAACGAAGACGGCACCATGGCGCGTCGTCCAAATCTGGAAGTCTTTGCCGAACAGCACGGTTTAAAAATTGGCACTATCGCCGATCTTATTCAGTACCGTGCGGTCCATGAAAAAACAGTTGCCTGTATTAACGAGCGTACAGTACAAACAGAGTATGGCGATTTTCTTCTAAAAACCTATAAAGATACCGCGCGCAATGAATTGCATTTTGCGTTAATCAAAGGCGATATAAATCCAGAAGAGCCAATACTGGTTCGTGTGCATGTGGGGAGTACTGCGCGTGATGTATTAACCATACAGAGAACGAATCAAGACGGCCCTTCTTGGCATTTTCAAGCCGCAATGCGCAAAGTAGCGGAAGAAGGCTCCGGCGTTTTAGTGCTAATTTGTCACAATGAAACCACGCTTGAGATTGAAGAAAGTATCGATTGGTTGCTGTCGGGTAAGCAATTGCGACCGAAGCAAGATGTGGGATACAAGCAAGTAGGGACTGGCTCGCAAATATTACAAGATTTGGGTGTTAGAAAAATGCGCTTGATGAGCGCCCCCCTAAAATTTAACGCAATTTCCGGCTTTAATTTGGAAGTTGTGGAATATTTAAAGAACGAATAATACGGAATACACTATGACCATTACAGTAATCGAAGGTGATTTTAAATCTGCTACGGGTAAATACGCGCTCTTGGTTAGCCGTTGGAACAGTTTTGTAGTGGAGCATTTAAAAGATGGCGCATTAGACACTTTGCGTCGTCATGGTATTGCCGATAACAATATCGACATTATTTATGCCCCCGGCGCGTTCGAATTTCCGTTGACGGCACAAGCGATAGCCATCAGTAAAAAATACGATGCGATTATTGCGCTAGGCGCGGTTATTCGCGGCGGCACGCCTCATTTTGAGTATGTGGCCGGCGAGTGCACCAAGGGGTTGGCGCAAGTATCGTTGAATACGGGTTTGCCTATTACTTTCGGCGTGCTAACCGTCGACTCTATCGAACAAGCGATAGAGCGTTCCGGTACTAAAGCGGGCAACAAAGGCTGTGAAGCGGCCGAGACAGCGCTAGAAATGGTGTCCTTACTCGGTAAATTTTAGCGTCGATTTTCCGGCGCTTGTTTTCGTCGTTAGTTGGATTCTCGGCGTTAATGCAGTGTGCAAGCAGTGTGAGAGAACATGTGTATTGTTATCTTGGCTGTTAACATTCCGGAGGCATATTCGTCTCCTTACTATTCGTTTTTTGAAGGTTTATCTGTTAATGAAAGTATCAGCCGCAACTCGCAGCCGTGCCCGTCACTATGCCATGCAAGCCATCTATCAATGGCAAATGACCGGCAACCCGCTCAATGTCATTGAAGCAGAGTTTCACTCCGACAATGATATGGCAAAAGTGGATACAGACTATTTCCACGAAATATTTCACGGTGTTGCTGCGGCAAAAAGTGATTTAGACGAGTGTTTTAAACCTTATCTAAAAGCTATGACCATTGAACAGGTCGACCCCGTTACTTTAGCTTTGTTGCGTCAAGCCAGTTATGAGTTTAGCCGTCGTTTAGATGTACCCTATCGTGTGGTTATTAACGAAGCCGTTAATTTAGCGAAAAAATTTGGTGCAGAAGATAGTCACAAATTTGTTAATGGCGTGCTGGACAAAGTCGCCGGCGATTTACGTGAAGCCGAGGTTAAAGCGGCGAGACGCTAAAGGTGTTTTGCTGTAGGTGTAGTAAATTCGCATGAACGAATTTGACTTAATTAATCGCTATTTTAAGCGTGGCGCAAAGTGCAATACGGTCACGCTTGGCATTGGCGACGATTGCTCTCTTGTACAAATACCACAAGGGCAACAGCTCGCTATTTCCGTGGATACTCTCGTAGCCGATGTGCATTTCCCTGCGAACGGTGACCCAGAGCAAATAGCCGAGCGCGCGCTATGCGTATCATTGTCTGACCTCGCTGCTATGGGCGCGCGGCCGTTATGGTTTACGCTTAGCTTAACTTTGCCTAATGCCAATGAGCAATGGGTAGGCGCCTTTAGCGCAGGGTTGTTTCGTATTGCTAGTCAGTTTGGCTGTGAGCTAATTGGTGGCGATACGACAAAAGGCCCTTTAGCGATTAGCATCCAAGTAATGGGTAGTGTGGAACCAGGCAAAGCATTTACGCGTGGCGGAGCTGAACCTGGGGATCGAGTGTATGTCACAGGTAATCTCGGTGACGGCGCAGCGGCTCTGGCCATTATGGAAAGACGCTTAAAAGCCGATAGTGAATCGGCACATTATTTAAATGACCGCTATTACCGCCCAGGCCCCCGTTTTTATGAAGCGAATGCGTTGATAGGCCACGTGAGTGCCGCTATTGATATTTCTGATGGGCTCTTAGCCGACCTAGGACATATTTGTAACGCAAGCCAAGTAGGTGCAGAAATTTTTGTAGAAAGCTTACCGTTATCGGCTGCGGTTTTGAAATGTGCGAGTACGCAACAACAGCATCAGTGGGCGCTTTCGGGTGGCGATGATTATCAGCTGTGTTTTACTGTTCCTCAGCAGCATGTTGCGGCCGTTGAAGCGCTTATTGATCAAGGGTTAAAGGCTTCCGTTATCGGTATTGTTTCCCGAGAAATGGGCATTAAATGTAGTTTACTGGGCGAATCGTTCGCTACCACAACGACAGGGTATAACCACTTTGGCTGAGACCAACCCCACAGTTAAACAATTGTTGCGCGACCCGAGGCTATTGTTCGCATTTGGATTTGGCTCTGGCCTATCACCTATTGTACCCGGCACCATGGGTACCTTAATGGCTGTACCGCTCTATTGGCTACTCGCCTCTTTAGCGCTGCCCTACTATATAGGGGTTGTCATAGTTGCAAGTGTGGTCGGTATTTATCTTTGTGGGTATGCCTCCAAAGTTTTGGGGGTGCATGACCACAAAGGCATTGTCTGGGATGAATTTGTAGGGCTTTGGATAACGCTAATCGCCGTGCCGTTTAGTTGGCAAACGCTTATGGCCGGCTTTGTGCTATTTAGGTTCTTTGATATGGTCAAACCGTGGCCCATTAGTGTTGTTGACAGAAAAGTACACGGTGGTTTTGGCATTATGGTAGATGACGTACTCGCTGGCATCGCAGCTGCCGTCATACTGCAGGTTTTAATGGCCTACGGTATGCTGTAGGCCACGATCCTTCAATTGGAATAATAAAAAAAGGAGAGGCTGGCAATGGACGCTAAGCACACTAAACGTTTTAGCTTGATGCTGGTGCTAATTACGGCATTAGCGCTAAGTGCTTTTGTGTTAACCCTTAGTACCCTTGTGCTGGCGGCACCTATAGTCGAAGTAAAAGGGCTTTTTAAGGGGGGTGCAATATTGGTAATTAATGGTCAGCAGCAGTTGTTAAAACAGGGTAAAACCTCGCCGGAAGGCGTTATGTTAGTTGAGGCCAGTAGTAAGTTTGCGGTAATAGAGATAGAGGGACAGCGTCGAAAGCTCACCCTCTCAAGAGCGATTGGGGGTGTCTATATTGAGCCCGAGAAACCCACCGTAAGGTTGCCCAGTGGCCATAACGGCCACTATATCGCGAGAGGGAAAATTAACGGCGCTTCTGTTGAATTTATGGTGGATACCGGAGCCAGTGCTATTTCCATGAGTTCGGCTACAGCAGATTCGTTGCGCTTGCCCTATAAAAAAGGTACGCCAACACGCGTTTCTACGGCGAACGGTGTTGCCTCTGGTTTTGAAATGAACTTATCCAGTGTAACGGTTGGCACCATAACGCTTAACAATGTACGTGCTATTGTGATTACAGGAACGTCGCCCTATCAAGTATTGCTGGGTAACAGCTTTTTAAGTCGTATTGATATGCAGGTAGATAAAGGTGTTTTAGTACTACAGTCGCGGTACTAATCGTGAAAGAAATTAAGATCAAAATGTTAAAGGTATTTGAGTGTCGGTAAAATATGTTGAATCTTCCAAGCTGCCTACGTCATTAGGTATGTTTGAAATGCATGGATTCGTTGATGACGCAGGCGATAAAGAGCATGTAGCATTAACAATGGGCGATCTGTCCAGTGGAGAGCCCGTGCTTGCGCGTATTCATTCTGAGTGCCTAACCGGTGACGCGCTATTTTCACTTCGGTGTGATTGCGGTGCACAACTGCAAGCGGCCATGCACCGTATTGCGGTAGAAGGGCGTGGTGTTATATTTTATTTGCGGCAAGAAGGTCGTGGTATTGGCTTGGTGAATAAGATTCGCGCTTACCATTTACAAGATCGAGGCGCCGATACCGTGGAGGCCAATGAACAGCTAGGTTTTGGTGCCGATATGCGTGATTACTCGATGTTAAAACCTATGTGTGATCAGTTAGGTATTCGTCAGGTAAAACTCTTAACTAATAATCCACGAAAAATAAAAGCGTTAGAAGATCTTGGTATTCAAGTGACCGAACGTATGGCGCATGAAACGGGTAGAAATCCCCATAATGCGCATTACCTCGAAACAAAGCGTGGCAAACTTGGCCATTTACTCGATAACAATGAAAGTTCATAGTCGTTAACATTGTAGGCTCGCTCGAGTGCGAGCCTATCTCGCCCTTCCTTTATCCCTTTACCTTTTTTTAAATTTCTTAGAAACCTCTCTTTTCTGTACCTTAGCTGAATAAAGTTCACTTTTTAATTAACTTCAATTACGAGGTTTTTATTCAGAATTCATTCATTTTTCGGATGCCATAATTCATTCCAGAGATGCACGAATGCCCAGGGCAGATAGTGTATTAAGTGTTTTAAATGGATTTTATTAAGGACTAAAAAATGAAAAAGCAACTGCTTACTTTATGTATTACATTGGCCGCAGCACATCAGGTTATCGCCGAAGAATACACGATTGAAGCGAGTGCCAGTGCTGGGAATATTAGCTTTGACGGCGGAGATGATATTGTAGAAATGGGTGTAGGTGGGACGGCTTATTGGTCGCCGGTCGATACATCGGGGCACGTATTAGGGGAAGCCGCTTTTATAAGTCGCAGCTCAAATATCTCTGGCGAGTATTTTAAATTTGACTCTGATTCTGGCGATGCAGATGGACTAATTATTGGCGCTGAATACTATATTCCCAATAGTATGTATTACGTCGGGTTAGACTACATGCGATTTGATGACGGCAGTGATAGCGATGATGTATTACTTGGCACCGTTGGGATTACACCAATGGAAGGCCTCTTAGTGACAACCTCCTACCTTGAGGGCGACGATTACGAACTTAACTTCGCAGGAAAATATGTAGCGCCATTGAATGGGGATCAAGCGTTAAGTCTTTACGGCGATATTGAGCGTGAGGACGATGATGTTAACTATTCCATAGGCGCAGATTTTTACTTTAATCGGTTCGCTAGTGCCGGAATAGAGTACGCCGATGTATTCTCTGACGATGATAGATTGCGCGACTTATACAAAGAGATTACCGTTAAAGGCGAATACTTTTTCACTGAAAAAGCGTCATTGAGTGCTTACTATACAGCGGCCGAATATTCGGATGTTACTGGATTACAAGCGTCCTTTCGATTTTAACGTACGGCGTTATCGTAACGTCTAAGCACATTCCCTTTTCTCGCACGGATAGCCTCTCGCTATTCGTGCGAATGCCCATATTTACCTTAAGAGTACGATATAAAACGTTTGTGATAGAAATGTTATACATTTGTGATCGCCGTAGGACGTCCGTTCATTATTGTTGGTAGTACTTTCAACCAAAGCAATAAGAGGACAGACAATGAAGATTACCCCTGTATTATTTGGCTCCCTAATTTCTCTCATGGCCACCACTGCCAGCGCTGAAATGATCTCAGTCGAGATTACCAACCTCACTCAAAGCATGTACTTTACACCCCTCATGGTAACCAGTCACACGGATACGGCTGATGTATTTGATGTGGGAATGACCGCGTCAATAGAGCTGCAAGCTATGGCCGAAGGTGGCGATCTGGCAGGGCTTACGACGCTATTAGATTCCGTTGGTGCTGCCAGCATGGCAAACCCTGCAGGGGGCCTACTAGCGCCTGCCTCCAGTACATCTGTCATGAACCTTGATACCGGAGATAATAACCTGTTGAGCATTGTTGCCATGCTATTGCCGACAAATGATGGCTTTGTGGGCTTAGATGCTTGGCCCATTCCTGCGACGGCTGGCACTTACACCATTATGCTAAATGGCTATGATGCAGGCACTGAAGTAAACGATGAACGCGTAGTGGCTGATAGCGGTATGCCAGGTGTTGTAGGCATTCCTGCGAACCCGGGTGGTAACGGAGGTACGGGCGGTACAGGTGTGGCTATGACAGAGGCCAATACCACAGTGCATATACACCGTGGCAACCTCGGTGATAATCAGTTAACCGGTGGCAGCAGTGATTTGGTTAGCAGTGTGCATCGTTGGTTAAACCCAGTGGCGAAAGTCGTCGTAACCGTTCAATAACCGGGAGATAAAAAATGAAACGATTACATTCTTTTGGTTTGTTAGGGTTCGTTGCAATGGCTTTGACGCTGTCGGGCTGCGAGCTTAACGATGACGATGATATGACGCCGACTGCGGTGCCCACCGCAATGCCCACCGTTGCGCCCACGCCAGAGCCCGTTGCGCTTTATGAAATTAAGGTGCTTAACAGTACTCATGGGCAGCCTTTATCGCCGGTCGCGGTATTGTTGCACGTAGAAAGTGACCCGCAGTGGCAGATTGGCCTAGCGGCTACCGCAGGGCTCGAGCGCTTGGCTGAATCAGGTGACGGCTCAGAGTTTATGGCCCAAAATACGGTCTTAGCGGCAATGTCGGGCGCCGGCGTCATAATGCCAGGCCAGAGCGATGTCACGCAGGTGAGCGCGGCCGAATCACAAAGTCTCACACTCACTGTTGCCACTATGCTTGTCAATACCAATGACGCGTTTACCGGTGTTACCGCTTGGCCGGTTGGACAATTGGCCGTGAACGAAAGCCAAACAGTGATAACGCCTATCTACGACGCAGGCACAGAGGCGAACAGTGAAAGTGTTGCGTCCATACCGGGGCCTGCCGCCGGTGGTGAAGGTTACAACAGTGATCGAGATGATGTTGATTTTGTTGCGCGCCATCCTGGGGTTGTCACAATGGACGATGGCCTTGTTGGCTCAGCCTTAACCCAAGCGCATCGTTTTGATAATGGCGCGGCGGTCATTCGCGTTACGCGTATGCAGTAATACTCAAAAGGAGATAAGGTTAAGAGCAGTGCTTGCCATGGCTGCTCTGATACTAATTCGCTATGCATGAAAAAATACTAGTAGTAGAAGATCAACAGGATATTAACGAACTCATCGCGTTGAATCTAGAATCGTTAGACTATCAGGTAACGCGATGCTTAACCGGTAATGAAGGCTTGGACAAAGCCATGTCAAACGAATTTGATTTAATGATTCTTGATATTATGTTGCCGGAAATTGATGGGCTAAAAATTTGCCAATTAGTGCGTGGTAGCCACTCGTATTTACCTATTTTAATGTTAACCGCTAAAAAATCAGAAATTGATCGTGTAGTGGGGTTAGAAATGGGCGCCGATGATTACCTCACAAAACCCTTTAGCGTACGTGAGCTGCAAGCCAGAGTGAAAGCGCTTCTACGCCGTGTTGCGTTCTTAAATGCAGAAACGGGATTGGACACAGCAAAAACCGATAATATTTGCGTAGGTGATGTGGTTATTAATAAGGGCAAACGAACCGTAATACTCAGTGGCAACGACGTAAAATTAACAGCCAAAGAATTTGATCTACTGTTATATATGGCCAACCATCCGGGGCAAGTTTTTAGCCGCGAACAATTGCTGAATGCAGTGTGGGGTTACCACCATTCAGGTTATGAGCATACGGTAAATTCTCATATTAACCGGCTGCGTGCAAAACTGGAGGCCGATTCCGCCAACCCAGAATATGTGCTAACGGTTTGGGGTGTTGGGTACAAATTTTCAGAGCGAGCAACCCATTGATGTACAGGTATGCATCTAAGGAAAACACTATATGAGGGCCTATTTCCAGAAAACTGATACTCGGCTAGCGTTGGCAATATTCACCGCGTTCGTATTAGTCGGTATATTTTCAATATCCCTATTTGTTCGTTCCTCGCGCGCGCATCAGCAAGAAGTGACACAATTGATGAATTGGTCGCTCGCCGATCACGTGTTGCACGACTATATTCTGTTTAGTGATGGGGAGCCAGACTTAGACGCCGCAAAACATAGCTTTCACGAGTTAATGATTCTAGGGCCGAATTTCGAATTCTATTTGTTGAATGTTAAAGGCGAGATTCTCGCCTACTCTACCGACCCCAATAAAATAAAACGTGAACGCGTAGATATTGTGCCAATTAATCAATTTATGGCCGTAACCCCTGATGGGCAGCAACCGATTTACGGTGATGATCCTAGAGCGTTAGACCGTAAAAAAGTTTTTTCTGCTGCGCCTATTATCAGTGGTGATAAATTATCAGGCTATATGTATGTCGTATTAGGTAGTGAGATATACGATGACTTTTCGGCCATGGTCGCGCAAAGTAAAAATATACGTTTAGCCGTAGGGCTTTTATTTGCTGGCATACTCTGCAGCCTGTTGGCAACGGTACTATTAACGCGAATTGTTACAAGGCCGTTGCGTGAACTCGCCTTGCAAGTGAGCGACCTGAGAGAAAAAGGCTTCGCCGATAGCCCATTAAACCTTGATGGTGGTGGCGATAAACAGTGGGTGCAGCTTCAAAAATGGGCCTGTGACAGCGAAAATGAAATTGACATATTGGGTAGCGGTTTTTTAAAGTTATTAAATAAACTCGATGAACAATATAAAAATGTTATTACTATCGATCAATTACGCAAGGAGCTGTTATCGCATGTGTCCCACGATTTGCGTACGCCATTATCTTCACTATTGGGGTATTTAGAAACATGGGAAATGAACCAGACAACGCTATCACCTGAAAAAAGTGCAGAATATATTGCGACGGCCAAAAAAAGCGCGCAAAAAATATCAAAACTGGTAGAACAGTTATTTGAACTGGCCCACCTCGACAGCGGCAACGTTCAAGTGAATATTGAATCATTTTCGATTGCCGAATTAGTCGATGATGTTATTCAAAAGTTTCGTTTTACAGCGGCTGAGAAGCATTTAAGCTTAAGCGTATCACCGAGAGATAGCCGCATA
The DNA here is from genome assembly GCF_014217335.1 of Teredinibacter purpureus. Taxonomy (NCBI): domain Bacteria; kingdom Pseudomonadati; phylum Pseudomonadota; class Gammaproteobacteria; order Cellvibrionales; family Cellvibrionaceae; genus Teredinibacter; species Teredinibacter purpureus. Next base: position 1,338,815 of record NZ_CP060092.1, read on the forward strand.
CAGGTTATGGGCGATATTGAAAAACTCGAGCGTGTATTCACGAATCTAATCGATAATGCCATTCGCCACAGTAAAATGGGCGGTAGCATAACCGTACTGCTATCCAAGGATTCTCGTCTAGTGGCCGTCGAGGTTACCGATAATGGTATTGGCATACCTTCCAGTGATATCCCTCATGTATTTGAACCTCATTTTAAAGCCGGCAACAGCATACGCGGGAATACCTCGCACGGTGGGCTGGGTCTCGCAATTACCGCAAAATTATTGGGGTTACATCAATCGGCCATTACTGTAGAAAGTGAAGAAGATAGTGGTACAACCTTTTCATTTAGGTTACCGTCTGTTGAAGCGTAAGGCGTAGGTCTGATGTTACGCTTAGTCTCGGTTAGCGTCTGTTGATACATGTTTTTTCTCGATCGTTGAACGCTAATTACACCTGCTAAACTTTACAGACTATTGGTAGTTGAGAGTGCCGTGTGACACAGCCTTTTAATAGCGGCGTTCGACAAAAGCCGACAGACGCACAAAAATCCCAATACCGAAAGGTGGTTGGCTCTAATCGTCGTCGCCTTATTGAACGTACCGCCGTAGCGTGGTTAATCATACAGCTTCTTGTCTTCTGCGGTCGGGTGTGGCTGCTGGGTGTGGAAGCAGGTGGGTTGATTAGCGTTGGCGGTCTAATTATTACTTTGTCGGTTATAGTGGCTTCTCGCCGGCAGGTGAGTACGCGCGTTCTGTCGTTAGTTCTATTGTTTTCAATTGCCTTGCCTATTATGGCGCTTAGCTATGCCTACGGCGGAATACATAGCCCCTTCCTTATCTTGTTACTGTTTTTCCCTGTTGCGACCTTTATGATGGTCAGTCGCTTGATGGGGTGGTGGGCCACATTGTTTGTGTGCTGTTTTTTTGTGGGCCTCAGCGCGCTGGAGTTGATGGCATCGACCTCTTTGAACACTGCATTAACACCTTTTATGGAGGTGATTGTTCGGTGCGTTTCGTTTGTACTTGCCATTGTCTGTATCAGTGGTGCAGGTTGGTATTACTCCAGAATGTTCGACAAAATGTATTTGTCTATCAAAAAATCTAACGAAGAATTACACCGTGTTGCAGAATACAAAACACAGTTCCTAGCGAATATGTCGCATGAATTTCGCACGCCTCTAAATGCCATTATCGGTTTTTCCCGCCGTCTCCAGCGAAATCTTAAACCGGTGTTATCAGAAAAAGACGCAAAAGGACTCGCCGCAGTCTTACGCAACGGCGAAATGATGCAGGTGCTGGTGAACGAAGTGCTTGAAATGGCAAACATTGAAACCGGTGATGTCGAACTGGATATTCGCGAAACCGAAGTTTCAGCGGTTATTCGCACTGTGTTAGAGGCGTTTACGAAAGATGCAAGAGAAAAAAAATTAGACTTAACGCTAGTGAGCCCAAATGACAGGACAGAGGTATGGTGCTCTACCGACGGCGAAAAGCTAGGCCAAATTTTAACAAATTTGATTTCAAACGCGATTAAATACACGGATGAAGGCAGCGTAATAGTAACGCTAGATCGCACTCTCGAGGAAGAGTTAGTTATTGTTATTACGGATTCCGGCTCGGGTATTGCCGATGAAGATCTGCCACGGTTATTCGATCAGTTTAGCCGCGCCCGGAAAGTGGAAAGAAGCAGCATTCTGGGCGCAGGCTTAGGGTTAGCGTTAACGGCAGAATTAGTAAAGTTATTACAGGCACAAATTTTTGTTAAAAGCGAGGTCGGCGTAGGCAGCGTATTCACAGTTGTACTGCCGTCTAAACTATCACTGCGGGCCGGCGCCGAATAATAAGCTTCTCTAACTCAACGAGAAAGAAGACACTGCTCGACACGAGCACTATGTCTAACCAGTGGCGTGCAGAAATGTTTGTTGTTCCAAATATGCTTTGTAGCGGTGGTAGGTACGTGAAACACGCCTGAAAAAACACTAAAACGACAATAGCATAAAGCACAATTTTATTGCCCAGTAATCCCTCTTTGTTCACTACCGACGCCAATATATAGCGCGCGTTAAATAAATAGAAAATTTCAAACATGACAAGGGTATTGACCGCGACCGTGCGTGCCACTTCAATAGAGAACTGATTGGTGATTTGCCATAGATATAAACCAATCGTACCTGAAGCTAATATTAGTGAGACGAAAACAATACGCCAGACCAGAAAGGGTGAAAGCAGTGCGCGACTCGGGTCTCGAGGTGGCCGTGTCATCACACTTTTTTCGGCAGGCTCAAATGCTAAAGATAATGCGAGCGTGACAGCGGTGATCATATTAACCCATAAAATCTGTACGGGAGTTAAGGGGAGTTGCTGAAAGCCAAAGAGTACCGAGGCTAATACAATCAGTGCTTCGCCGCCGTTAGTGGGTAAAATAAATAGAATCGCTTTTTTTAAATTATCGTAAACGGTGCGGCCTTCTTCCACTGCGTGGCTAATAGACGCAAAGTTATCATCGGCGAGTACCATTTCGGACGCTTCTTTCGCCGCTTCAGTGCCGTTTTTACCCATGGCAATACCTACGTCTGCCCGTTTTAAAGCTGGCGCATCATTGATACCATCGCCGGTCATAGCGGCAACAAAACCCCGCTCTTGCAACAGTTTAACCAACCGTAATTTATGCTCAGGGTCAACACGGGCATAAACGTCGACGGTTTCAACCAACTTGCTCAATTCGTCATCGTCCATTACGACTAATTGCTCGCCAATGAGCGCCCGTTCGGTATTCGCTAAGTTAAGCTGCTTGGCGATAGCCAGTGCAGTGGCGGCATGATCCCCCGTAATCATCTTTACGCGTATACCAGCCTTCTGGCAGAGTGCTACGGAACGAATGGCTTCTTCACGTGGCGGGTCGATGAGGCCAAAGAGGCCCAACATAATGAGCCCTTTGTTTACGTCGGAAAAATTGAGTTCCCGTTGATCTTGATTCATGGGCTTTACTGCCACGGCCAATACGCGTTGGCCTTGTGCGGCGAGTTGTTCAATATGAGACAACCAATATTCGGGGTCAATTTTTTGGAGATCGCCAGAAACGGTCTTTTGCCAATCACACATACTCAGTAGCTGTTCTGGTGCACCCTTAAGATAAACTGTTGTCTGGCTATCGTGGCTGTGATGAAGCGTGGCCATAAATCGATGTTCGGATTCAAAAGGGATTAAATCGGTACGGGGAAAGCGCTTATTCAATTCGTCTGCCTCTATGCCGGCTTTTAAACCCGCCACCAAAAGAGCGCCCTCCATTGGGTCGCCAACTACGGTATAAGGCGGTTCGTCGTTAGCGGATAGCTCCAATGCGGAGTCGTTGCAGAGTACACCCGCGTACAGCATTTTCCATAGCACTGGACGTAAGTCTGCGTCCACCTCGGCGTTGTCGAGTGTGATCGCGCCGTGAGAGTCGTAGCCCGTACCCTCCACTAAAAACGTATGCTCGGCGGTGACTGCACTGCGCACGGTCATCTCATTTCGGGTGAGCGTGCCGGTTTTGTCCGAACAAATCACACTTACTGCGCCCAGTGTTTCAACCGCAGGCAATCGTCGCAATATGGCATTACGTTTTGCCATACGCTGTACGCCTATGGCGAGTGTAATTGTCATGATGGCGGGCAAGCCCTCGGGTATTGCTGCAACAGCGAGGCTTACCGAGGCCAAAAACATCTCGGTTGGGGCGTAACCTTGTACGCTAATGCCGAACACATAATTTAATGCGGCAACAATAATAATGGCGAAAGACAGCCATCGCCCAAACTCTGCCATTTGTTTGAGTAAAGGAGTGGTCGTACTTTGCACTTGAGCGACCATGTGGCTAATGCGACCGATCTCGGTGTGTGAACCGGTATTCACCACAACACCGCTGGCTTGCCCGTGGCTTACCAGTGTGCCGGAAAAACACAAACAACGTCTGTCGCCCAGAGCGGCGTGGGCAGTGACTGTATTGAGATTTTTTTCCACCGCAACGGATTCACCCGTGAGTACGGCTTCCTGGATGTGCAAGCCCTTAACGGTGAGTAAACGGAGGTCGGCTGGTACTTTATCGCCAGCATGTAAGGAGACTATATCGCCCGGCACTAAATCGCGTGCGTCAATAGTGTGATGATGGCCATCGCGCAACACTTCGGCGCTGGGTGACAACATTAGGCGAATTTTCTGTAGTGCATCTTCTGCTTTGCCTTCTTGGATAAACCCAATGAGTGCATTAAGAATAACAACCGCAAAAATAACGCTCGCGTCTATCAGGTGGTTAAGGAAAAGCGTACCAATACCCGCGAGTAGTAATACGTATATCAGTACGTTATTAAACTGCAGTAAGAACCGTATAACGGGGTTCTTGGGCTTACTTGGAGGGAGTTGATTGAGGCCATATTCAGCGACGCGTGCTGTCGCTTCTTGTTGTGTTAGCCCTTGTGGGCCGCTGCCAAGCCGAGAGAGTACCGCATTGGATTCTTCTTGGTGCCACGTGTGAATAACCGATCGATCGATGGATTTCTTCATGATTTTTACTAGTAATCTACAGTTCCAGTTGAGGGTTGTTGTTCAATCCCGAGTCTTACGTATTCAGTGTAACGTGGCGCCCTACATCGAAACATAATGGCGCGTGAATGAAAATAATTTCACCATTTATAGGAAAAATTGTGACGAGAAAAACTGTCATCTATTCCACAGTAAACTGTATTTTTAACGCTTGCCAAGTATCTACAGTGAAAACGCATTCTCTCTCGAATTGAACCCAAGAGGGCGTGTACTACGCGCTTGTCATGAGTATAGGATGCGAGAATCGGTGGCGCCCGATTTTGCGTCGGTTTGAGCATACGCCCCTTGTCCACGGAGTCATTACCGATGAATGGATGAAACCCTGCCAAGGTGGATCTGGGTGTCTATACTTTTGGGGTTTAGTTTAGGGTTTTCACCAATCGTGGGCGGTAATGACAGATAATAAAACCAGTTTTAATGACCACTATCTACAGCACCTTATCGCCTTAGCTGAGCGTTATCCTATGGTGGTGAGCTTCGACATACATTGCAGCAGTCGAGAGATACCTTACACCGCCGGAACGCCTATAGAAGGCCATCAGCTGCAGACATTGGTTGGGCGAACGCTCATTCAGCCAATTGGTATGAACATCTCGATACCGGCAACTTTTAATGCACAAGAATTGGAACGTAAGATTACGGATTACTTCTTGCGCGACCCCGTGCTGCATGAACTCTATCAGCTCGTTGACTTAACTGCGATCCAACGTATGGCCGCTGAGCGGCTCTGCGAACAAGAAAGCCTTGCGCAATATCTATGGGTGATGTCGCGTCGGCTACCAAAGCATTTCGAACGCGCGTTATTTTGCGCATGGACAGCCGCTGCGTTAGGTGTTCGCAGAAACAAATCTACCGAGCAAATTCTTGAATCGTTTATGGCTGGTATAGTTCACGATATAGGGCTTCTACTGATACCAGAATTTGCATTGAATGAGCATCAGGACTTAAGCGCTGCCGATTGGCTACAAATGATGCGACACCCCGCCATTGGCTACGAGCTACTGTCATTTTTACCGAATGTACCGGTACAGGTTGCGCGTGCTGTGCTGGAACACCACGAAGAAATGGACGGCTCCGGTTATCCCGCCCATAAAATTGCTAAGCAGCTATCGCCGTTGGGGCAACTAGTGCATTTGCTGGATGGTATTCATGCTATTTACGTAAAATACTTTCAATCACGCGGGCGTACGTTACACGATTTAATCCCGATTATTCAGATGAATCAACTCTCACGCCCAGGTTTTGCTGCAGCCGATCTTGTGCTTTTGTTGCGTAACTGCACGGCCAGTGAATCGTGCAGCATACCTGAAGAACTGATGCCCGTTTTTATTTTACAAGTGCGCGAAAGACATCAATACATTAATCGTTTCGTTGAACAGGCTGAAATTTTTGTTGAACAGAATCAAATGTCGGTAGCGAATGCGCGAATCTATTCTCTTAGTTGTTTACTCGAACATATTTGTATTGCGATGAAACAATCAGGCCTTATCAACGATGCCTATATGCGTTGGCTGGATCAAGTAGAGTCGGAACATCTCAAGCATGCGTACAGAGAAGTCGAGGATGTATTTTTGATGATGCAAGAAATTCTCTTCCACATTCAGCGATTTATGTTGAGGCTGGGTGAACTGGTAGAAGAAGATGAAACCACTGTAACGGAGCTTACACCGATATGGGCACCGGCAAAAACCATTGCTCTCATAGAGGGACGGGACAATGCGGTAGAACGAAAAACGTCAAATAAAGAGTCTCTGGTGAATTTCGGTAAACAATCTACGCCTACCATTCCCGCCGAACTGCATGAATTGTGGTTAACGCAAGTAAGGCAAATAAAGCAATTGTAAAACGTCTTCTCTAAGCATGCTTATCGTTTAGGTTAACAATCTTTGTCTGTCGAACTGTTTTTTCCCAGTTAGCATGCCACCGTAACAATTCATCCATGGGTTTTGGCCTACAAAAAAGATAACCCTGATAGGCATCTACGCCAATATCGCTAATCACCATTAAATCCTTAGAATCGGAAATACCTTCGGCCACAAGATTTAAACCCATTTCATGCGTTACTTTACGTACAGATTCAACCATTATGCGTAGTACTTTATCGGTATGAATACCATTAATCATTTGTGCATCAAGTTTTATTTCGTTAAACGGTAGGTTCTTCAGTTGGCGTAAATTCGTAAAGCCTGCGCCGTAGTCGTCCAACGATAATTGGAAACCATGAATACGCATTCTATTTAAATTTTTCAGCTGGCTCTCTTCTCGAATAGCATGATTTTCGGTGATTTCAATAATGACATTACGTTTCGCGACTAAATGACGATTGAGGTACTCGTTTAAGGTTTCTGGCAATAAATTGTTATAAAGCTGTAGCGGAGAAATATTGATGGCGAGAGAGCAATCGAGTTGGGTGTGTTCGCGAAATCGCCTGAATTGGGGGAGCGCTGTATTTAGAACGGCATCGGTAAGCGACTCGATTAATTCAAAACGTTCGGCAACAGGCAAAAAGGCAGCAGGCGAAATAACGCCGGCACGCCCCATGTTGAGCCTCACTAGGCACTCTAACCCAACAACGGTATTATTCACCGCTGAAATTTTAGGTTGGAAGTAAGTGATAACCTTATTATTTTTTATCGCCTCGTAGAGTTCTCGGCGCTTAAGGACTTTTTCTTTTCGGGATACCGTAGGGTAGTAACTTTTAATGCGTTTTACCATAAAGGCTATCAGTGTTCTTTCGAGTGGTTTCTCTGCGGAGCCAAGAACACGTAAGTTGTAATTACTAATAACCTCAAGAGTAAAATCGAGAATTTTTTTGTCCAATGCGGACATAACAATAATGCCGCCACGGTAGCGCAACTCATTGAGTTTATGCATAAGTTCAAGGCCATCCATACCCTCCATATGCAAATCGACAAACAGTGCATCATAGGCTGTTGGGTCCCTTTCCACTCGAGTATAAGCTTCCTCGCCATTCAAACAGTAGTCAACATTCGACACACCGCAATCGTGTAAAATTGCCGTGAGTGCTTCACAGATAGCGCGAGAATCATCCACAATTAGGATAGAGGAGTCGTTAAAAGGATCGAGAGAGTTCACAATGAAGTCCTTGTTTTGTGCTTATGCGTCATGCTCATTTATCGATGAGCCACAATCTACTACACCCTCGTGTGAGTCTGTGTGTACATGAGTATAGTTAAATTACAAAAGGTGCTTCTAGAAAACAGGGTATACAATAAAGAAAGTGCCGAATTGAGGGTTCTTATCAAGTTTTTCGTTTTTATTTTAACCTTCAAACATCTTTTGGTTCTTTTTATTCGCATTCTTAATACTTAAATGAGCGGCAAAAATGATTAAAAAAGGCGTGGCAGTACTAAGTGACCCTCGTACCAATAAAGGTACAGCGTTTACTTTTGATGAACGAAAGCGATTAAAACTTACGGGTTTATTACCGCCAGTAGTGAGCACCCAGGCGCAGCAAATAGAGCGTGTGCTCACGAACATTCGGAGCAAACCACGCGATATTGATAAATACTTATATCTGTCGGCCACTCAAAAACGTAATGAACGCGTGTATTACTCGGTATTAATGCATCACATCGAAGAGGTTATGCCCCTCGTCTATACCCCAACCGTAGGGCTAGCCTGTCAGCAGTTCGCAATGAATTTTCGTGAAAGTAACGGTTGTTATATCGCTTGGCCAGACAAAGGAAATATTGCTGAGGTGCTGGGCAATTGGCCAGAAGACGATGTGCGCCTAATCGTTGTAACGGATGGCGAACGTATTTTGGGGTTGGGCGACTTAGGAAGCAATGGTATGGGCATTCCTATTGGTAAGCTCGCGCTTTACTGCGCCTGTGCTGGTATAGATCCGGCACACTGTCTACCGATAATGTTGGATGTGGGAACTGAAAATGAAGCTTTTCGACAGGATCCTTTTTATCTTGGATTGCGGCAACCGCGCATACGCAACGAAGGTTATCATACGTTTATTGACGAGTTTGTTGAGGCTGTGAAAGTCCGCTTTCCGAGAGCCCTGCTACAGTTTGAAGATTTTTCGACCCCCAATGCCGTGGCATTATTAGAGCGTTTTCACGATAAATTGTTGTGCTTTAACGATGATATTCAGGGAACCGCATCGGTAGCGCTAGCGGGCATATTAGCTGCAACGCGCATTACAGGTACGCCCCTAACGGATATGCGTTTTATGTTTTTGGGTGCAGGCTCGGCCGCAACCGGTATTGGTGATCTATTAGCGAAAGCAATGATGCGAGAAGGGTTAACGCACGCGCAGGCCTGTGAAAGATTGGTGTTCGTCGATAGCAAAGGTGTGGTAGTTATCGGCCGTGAAACACTGAGTGATCATGTGCGCCCGTTTGCAGCAGAACTGCCGACCATGAGCTTTATTGAGGGGCTTTCCTCCTTCAAACCTCATGCGCTTATAGGGGCAACTGGGCGCCCGGGTCTTATTACGCAAGAGGCCGTGAAGCTCATGTGTGAGACGAACGATCACCCTATTGTATTTGCGTTGTCTAATCCAACCGCTAATGCAGAATGTACGGCTGAGCAAGCGTACCAATGGAGTGAGGGACGAGCCGTATTTGCCAGTGGTAGCCCCTTTGGGGTCGTTCACATTAACGGCGATATTCGTGTACCGGGGCAGGGTAACAATGCGTATATATTCCCTGGGTTAGGATTGGGCGTGTTGCAATCTGGCGCAACGCGGATTAATGACGATATGCTGATAGTGGCTGCAGAAACGTTGGCCGGTTGTGTGTCGGAGCACCAAATTGAGAGTGGCTGTTTGTACCCTCCGTTAAGCGAAATTCGCGAAGTTTCTGCAAAAATTGCCGTAGCGGTAGGCGAGAGTGCCCAAGCGGCAGGCTTGTGTTGTAGGCCTTTGCCTGCCGATTTTGAGAAGCATGTTCGGGCGGCTCAATACGACCCTCATTATTAGGAGGGGCGTAAAATAGCACGGAACTGGACCGCTAAGAGGGCATAAAAAAACCGGCGAAGATGCCGGTTTTTTTAGCATAAAGCTGATAGCTCTTTAAGACTTGTTGTCGCTTGCTGGAGCGTCATCTGATGCAGGAGTATTAGACGCGGCTGTTTCTTGTGCAGCGCGTTGACGTTTAACTAATTCGCCAACTGAGCCAAGCGAATGTAGGTGAGCGTAAGTCCACGCTAACCAGCCATTTTTAAACCACGTTTGCAGCTCTTCTGGAGAGAGAGCTTCTTGTAGCTTCTTTTCGTTAATGCAGTGAAGGTCACTCATTTTAACTTCACCATTTTGGAACTTAATGGTGGCGTTATAGGGTTCAAATAAGTCTTTCTCGCCCAAGGCTTTGGCGTACTCTTCTGTTGCGCGATAGCTCTTGTCGACGGCTTCTAGAAAACCAACTACTTGCTGGAGTGTTTCGGTAGGCTTATCTTCTTCTTCGAATAAGCGGTCACCTTCGTCTTCTTGAAAATGCGGTGCTTTATTGTCGAACATTACGACTTTTTCAGGCGTAAGCGCGAAAGGGTACCGGCGAATGAAGGCCGGAATATAGACATCTTCCCAGCTATCGCCCATATCGTGAGAATCTTTCTTCAACGACAATATTGCCATTGGTAAATATTCTCCCTTCTCGTTTTTGACAAACAAAATCGGGTAATCCCGGCTTGTTTGGAAAAATTCGATACCGCCAAGAGGCACGGAGTTCACGTTATTCGCGAAGGCGTAGTTCTGCTTACGGTTAAGCTTAAGATCGACGTGTTTTTTCTTTTCAAGAGCAACTGGCTCTTGGTAAAACATGAGAGCAGCCATAATTTATAGTCTTTTAATCAAGGTGTCTAAATGATGCGCTGGCGCTGTGGTTCGCGCCAACATAATGTGTTCGCCGATCTTAGCAGGGATTATTGTTCGACAAAAGCCCGCTCGATAACATAGTGCCCGAGCTTGCCATTACGGGCTTCTTTAAAGCCTTGATTATCCAGTATTTGACAGGTGTCTTTGAGCATACTGGGGCTTCCGCAAATCATAAAACGATCGTTTTCAGGTGAAAGCGGTGAAAGGCCAAGCTTTTGGGGGAGATCGCCGGTTTCCAAAGCATCGGTTAGGCGGCCTGTATTTTCAAACACTTCCCGAGTAACGGTAGGATAGTAGAGTAGTTTGGCGCGTATTTCATTTCCAAAGTATTCGTTTTCGGGCAATGTTTGCGTAATAAATGCTTGGTAGGCCAGTTCATCGGCCGTGCGCACGCCGTGGGTGAGTATGACTTTATCGTAAAGTGCATAAACTTCAGGGTCTTTAATAATACTCATAAAGGGCGCGAGCCCAGTGCCCGTGCTAATTAGCCACAGGTTCTTACCGGGCAATAAACTATCACTCACTAAGGTACCGGTTGATTTACGGTTGACCAATATTTCGTCGCCAGGTTTTATATGTTGAAGCTGTGATGTAAGAGGCCCATTGGGCACTTTAATGCTAAAAAACTCGAGGTGCTCTTCGTGGTTAGCGCTGGTAATGCTGTAGGCCCGTAGTAAAGGGCGGCCATTATCTTGCTCTAGCCCCATCATGGTGAAGTGCCCATTGCGAAACCTAAAACCGGGATTGCGCGTGGTTTTGAAGCTGAACAGGTTGTCGGTCCAGTGATGAACTTCGAGGACAGTTTCTTTTAAGAGGTTACTCATGATGTGGCTCGCAGTAAGAGGATTAGCTAGAGAGTGAGATAAGCTTAAACGGTCTCTATTGTTCGGTAAAATGGGTTTTTTGGGTTATAGTTATCGGAAAAAACGATTACTAGGGCCTGCGGCTCGGCTAATGAAAAGGCTTTCGTACGCAGTGAGTAACGGGTAGCGTTGGAGTAAGCAGTAAAATGAAATACACCCTAAAGCAATTGCAGGTATTTTTGGCGGTTGCGCATCATCAAAATGTATCACGCGCAGCGGGCGAGTTGTCGATGTCTCAATCGGCGGTGAGTGGTGCACTTAAAGATTTAGAATCCCAGTTCGCTATACAGCTATTTGACAGAGTTGGTAAGCGCTTACAAATTAACGAGCTGGGCACACGGTTGCGCCCCGATGCAGAAGCGCTTGTCTCGCGAGCGTTGGAATTGGAGCAAGCGTTTAGCCTGCATCACATTGCTGGCGACCTTAAAGTGGGCGCCACGCTGACTATTGGTAACTATTTGTGTGTGCCGCTTATGAGGGATTATATGGCACGCACACCGGATAGCCGCGTTCAGTTGGAGGTGGCTAATACCGACACGATTGCGCGCGAAATTCTCGATTTCAAAATAGACATCGGTATGATTGAAGGTGAATACCATCATCCTGAGCTGCAACTCGAGCCGTGGCGAGAGGACGAATTGGTTTGCTTTTGCGCACCAGATCATCCCTTGGCCAACGTACCCGAACTCACTACGGCTCAAATACTGGCGGCGCAGTGGATACTGCGCGAACCGGGTTCCGGTACGCGGCAAACATTCGATCGTGCGTTTCATCATCATTTGTATCGTTTGGATATAGTGTTGGAGTTGCAGCATACCGAAGCGATCAAACGTGCGGTTGAATCTGGTTTGGGGGTTGCGTGCCTTTCGACAATCACCCTGCAAGATGCCTTTGAGCGCGGTACATTAGTCCCGTTGCGAACACCACAATTTGATTTACGTAGAACCTTGTATTGGGTATTGCACCGCCATAAATATCGCAGTGCAGGCATTAAACAATGGCTTGACGTGTGTACCCTGTAAAAACGCATCGTGTATGGGTCGCTCACTCTTAAAGCACCTTCTAAGGGCAGGGCATTCTAGGAAGACAACGTTCTAGATAATATGGGTTAGGGTGCCACTACAGTGTAATGAAAATCGGATATTTAAGTTTGCGGATAAAGACGGTATTTATGGTGCGGTTTAAGGGCGTGTTGCGGTGTAATGTAAGGCAAGCATAGAAAAATGAAACGAATTTCTAGTACGTTGGTTGCTTGCGTTATTATGTTGTTGTTTTGTTTACATACCAAGGGAGTACGCTCATCGCCACGTTTATTGGAAACGTTGACCGTGGCGGCGAAAGCGAGCGTCCATATATAAAAACAACCTGAATTAAGGGCGCCGCAACGGTGCAGCAAGAACCAGATTACAGACTAAGAGAAAATGATTGTAGTTGTTTGGCGGCCAGCATTTTTCGCCTAAAAACGCCATTAAAGCCGGTGATGTTCTCATAAATTATAGGCTGGTGAATGCTTGCTAACGTGGTCGAAGTCTTTTAGCTTTTGGGTGAATCGGGCTGCGCAGAAAGGTTCGCTTCCCGCATAATACAGGCTCGGTTTGATGAATTTAAACAGGCATCATAGAGTAAAGAATAGGCCACATTGTGGTTTGATATGGCCGTCTCTTAAGGGGTTACAGTATCGATCGAAAGGCTAAAAACAATGTTTTGGCCTGATTGCACATACTGTTAAAATCTTTCAGTGATTGGATTGTCACCTTTCCCCCGTGGGGCAACTGCGCTCAATAATAAAGGATGGAAGAGGAAATGCTTATATGGGTTATTTTGCTCGTTTTTGCGGTGCCCCTTTACGTGTTTTGTCGGCAAGTGATGAGCGCGAACAGCAGTCGAACAAGCCGCATCACAGAGATTCAATCGACATTGCGTGAGAAAAAAGAACGAGAGGTGCAGGAAAAGTGGGCGCGCATTAAAAATAAGCATGGCCGCGACTAAGTCTCGACGGTTTAGCGATAGCCTATAAAGAAGAGGTTTAATGACGACTATTACAGTGTTTTTGGGTTATCTGTTTATTCTCAGTGCTATTGTTGTTGGCGTGGTGAACGTTGCGCAAGGTGGTTTTCGCGTGTTTCAGGTTGCGGGTTTAGTGTCTGTTTGCGTTCTACAGTTAGCCGTAGGGTGCTTTCTTATTTATGCGTCTATACAGCGCAAGAATGGCACATTGCTATCTGCCAAAGTGTACCCTTCCAGTATCGCGGCGGCTATTTTGTCGGTCGCTTTTTCGTATCGTTGGTTTGAATATGGCGTGTAAAAGTTAGACGGGTGAAGAACCCTATTAGCTACCTGCTTTTATGGGCTAATCCAGTTTCCTCATGCCTTCCATTATTTAAGCCAATTGCTCTTTTATTCTCTTTAAAACGCTATGAATAAATAGATAAAACGTGTCGTCACCTAACCTGGAGGAACAGCTTCGTAAAAAAGTAAAAACCGTTGTAAATACCAATACCAATACCAATACCAATACCAATGATAGATATAATTATGGCGGTAATTCAGACGTGTTTCTTTGAGTGTCGTAAACCTCTTTAGAATTTTTTCGTAGAGAGATTAAAAAGGTTCTAAATGGCCACTATTTTTTTAGGAAAGTCAAAATCGACGAGGCTCCCAGTACCTAGCGTTAAATGTTGCCAGCGCTCTAGTTGAAAATGTAATGTGGCGATTGCACAGGTAGGCATATTGTCTACTTGCATCCCGTTAAGTTGATTGTGTAGTTGGGTGAGCTCTGGGTTGTGCCCCACTAACATGAGTGCGCTACAGTCGTCTTTTTGTGCGCGAAGTAGCGCGAGTATGGGGGGAATACCTCTGCCGTATAAACGGTTGTCTATTTGGATACTGGAGGCCGTTAGATGAAGTTCGCGTCCGAATATACACGCGGTTGTGTGTGTTCGAATACTTGGGCTGCAAAGAATGAGGTCGGGAGAGGGGAACTGATCGTCGGTTTGTTGTACGTGATTTGCTAAACGACGCGCCATATCTGGCGCATCGCGATTACCACGCTTATTGAGAGGGCGTTGTAAATCACTTAGTTCAGTGTCGCTCCATGACGATTTTGCATGGCGCACTAAATAAAGTGTTTTTGTTTTGTGCATCAATGCAGCTTCCGTGCGATGTGTTTATTAAGCCTAGCAATTGACGCTTAGGCTTGTCTATTCGGTTTGCTGCTGCAATTCCCAAAGTTGCGCGTATTTGCCTTTTTGTTTCAATAATTGTGCGTGGTTTCCGTATTCAATGATGATGCCGGCGTCAAGCACGAGAATCGTGTCTGCATTGACAATGGTTGATAGCCGATGCGCGATGGCTAGGCTCGTTTGTTCTTGTGCAATTTCCTCTAGCGCGTGCAAAATACTTTTTTCAGATTTACTGTCTAATGACGATGTCGCTTCATCAAACACTAATATTGCAGGACGCTTAAGAATCGTTCTCGCAATGGCCACACGTTGTTTTTCGCCACCGGAAAGTTTTAGCCCGCGCTCACCGACTTGAGTGTTGACGCCTTCTGGTAAAGTGGCAACAAACTCATCAAGATGCGCGAGGCGAATAGCGTCTAATACCTGTTCGTCTGTCGCGGTGATATCGCCATATCGAATATTTTCGAGAATACTAGAATTAAAAAGTACGGTATCTTGTGGCACCACGCCAATATTTCGTCGTAAAGAATGTTGATTGATATGACGAATATTTTGGCCGTCGACAATAATCTCGCCTTCGCAAGGCTCGTAGAAACGAAACAGTAATTTCAATAGCGTGGACTTGCCAGCACCACTGCTACCCACAACGGCAACTTTTTGATGGGCACCCACTTTAAAACTGATGTTTTTGAGTATGGGGCGTTCTTTCTGATAGTGAAAACTTACGTTCTTAAATTCAATCTCTGCGTGGGTAACTACTAAGTCGGGTGCGTCGGGTTCATCAACAATGGCAGGCGTTTGCGCGAGTAGATTGAACATTTTTTCAATATTGGCCATGGAACCTTTCATTTCTCGGTAAACAAACCCGAGCAGGTTCAGCGGCATGAAAATTTGCATCATGAAGGCATTGATCAAAACGAAGTCGCCAAGGGTCATTTTTTGGTGGGCTACGTCCCAGGCGGCGAGAATCATAGCAGCACTCATGGAGGCGGCAATAATAAAAGACTGGCCTCCGTTCAGGGCAAATAGCGTTAAGCGATTTTTCCGCTTAGCCTGTTCCCATTGTGCTAAATCATGGTCATAGCGTTGTGCCTCATAGTCCTCGTTTGTGAAATATTTGACGGTCTCGTAATTGATTAAACTGTCGACAGCACGGGTGCTGGATTCAGACTCGGCGGTATTCGCCATACGAATAAAACGCGTACGCCATTCGGTAGCAAATACCGACCAGCCTACATAGGCTATTACCGCGGTTAGTACGATAACGGCATAACCGGCGTGATAATTAACCAGCAGCAAGAGGGCGACGAGTAATATTTCCAATAGGGTAGGCACTATATTAAACACCATAAACCGCATTAAAAAGCTAATGCCATTGACGCCTCTTTCTACATCTCTAGACAGGCCTCCAGTGCGGCGATTTAAATGAAAATCTAAATCAAGTGCGTGTAGGTGCCGAAAAACACGTAGGCCGACACGACGCATTGCGCGCTCTGTAATACGACCAAAGAGCGTGTCACGCAGTTCACCCAATAACACATTAGCGAAGCGAACGAAGCCGTAGGCAATTAATAGCGCGAGGGGGATGCTGGTTAGTTGTGCGGCGGCGGTCGTGAGATCGAGGTGGTCGACAATGTGTTTGAGTACAAACGGCAAGCCTACCGAAGCCATTTTTGCGCCAATAAGACAGAGAATAGCGAGAAAGAGGCGGCCTCGGTATTCCAATAAATAGGGAATAAGAGATTTTAATGCTTTCCAATTTACATCAGAAAACGCGACATCGGTTTTTTGCCCGCGCATAAATATCCTTGGGAATGAATTGAGCTGGTCTATTACCGCTATAGTGTAAGAACCACCTTGAATCGTACGAATCTCAAGCTAGATTTTAAAGTGGAGCGGTCTAACCAATATTAAGAAATGTTAGGCGAGCGTTTATGCTCGTCCGCAATAGAGTATACGGGTTCAGGTGATAAAAGATTACTGGCTAAATGATGATGAATTACTGCTCACTCGTTACACGGATATTGTAACGGGGCCAGAGCTTATCGATAGCGCGTTGCACACTAGTGGCGACGAACGTTTTGACCGCGTACGTTATATTCTATCGGATTGGTCAGATGTGAAGAAGGTTCATGTCTCACCCGAAGAGATTAAGGCCTTAGTGGCATGTTTGAGACCGATTAGCACAATATGCCCCCGAGCCAAGATGGGCTCCTTGGTTAATCCCGATCCGGCTGGTAATGCCTTGGTTGCGTGGTATAAGTTTTTAGCCGACGACCTAAGCTGGGAGGTGGATATTTTCACTGGGGTGGAGGAAGCGGTAAAGTGGAATACGGCTTACCGAGATTATTTCCGAAAAAAAATATGTTAATAGACGACACTACCCTTTTCTTGTCAATCGGCCCTATTTGGCTATTCGCGCGTCGTTCCTCTTAGTTGATTAAGCATCAAACACTCAACGTTTACCGTGGCCACATAAAAAACGGGAAGCATAAGCTTCCCGTTTTGTTTGAAAGGTCAACGTAAACTAAAAGGTTGCCACAACCTTAACGGAATCGTTTACGGCGGAGGCATCAACATACCCAATAATATTCGGGTTTGACGACACCAGCGACACTACTGCGGCGTCATTATCGACACTTCTTGGGGGGGTGCCCTTGCCGGTAAATACCAGCTTAGACCAATAGGCTTTTAGCTGGCTAGACGACTTCTTTAGAATTTTGTCATTAAACTCAGCGGTTGGCGCTGCATCTTCCGTTTGACTAACAGGCACTGCTTGAGAACCATCAGGAAATGATTTTTTCTTACCCAAAAAGATGAGTGAGATAGCGCCTCCATCCATTGCGCTGGCGTTGGATGGATGTGTAATGACAGCAATTTCTGCATTAGCGGCTTGAGTGAATAGAGCGCTACACAATAATAGTGTCAGAGTAGATATACGTAGTTTCATGAATAGCTCTCCTAAAATACAAAATCAACGGCGACGGCAACAAGAGACACTTCTGATTCGATGCCACCAGAGTCAACAGTTCGATCTACATATTCCACTTTTAACTTGGCTGAAGGGCTGAAATCCCACGCCACGCCGAGGGTAGAGCTATCAGTGACAGTTGCTGGGCCAAAGCCCGGAGGTACGTCATTGTTACTAATAGTGTAGTGAGGTGTGAAATCGCCAATCACATAACCACCGGAGGAATACCATGATGTAGTCGAATCGCCGCCCTCTGGCACTAGCTCTGTGAGTTCGGAGTGCAAGAAGAAGTTGTTGTAATCAATTAATATCGCGGTCGAGTGGTATTTTAGAGCGAATGGTGGAAAATCTTCACTAAACTCTACTTCTGTAGAATGATAAAGCCTACGTAGTTTTACCCACTCCCAGCCAACGACGGCTGACAGCCCCAAGTTCTTGCGTACTGCGATGGTGTCGTCACCGGAGGGTAGGTCACGCGAACCGTACCAGCCATGAATATCGATTTCGAAATCACCCAGCCCCGAGGATAGCACGCGACTGTAGCGAGAGTTGACGCCATCGACGATGGTGATATCGAGGTTGTAAACATCTACAGGTGGTCGTACCCAGTGGTAGGCATAGCCCACATCCAGGAAATCTGAATAATAGAAAAAGGGCAGCCTAAAGCGACCGGCGCCTACCGATAAGTCGGGCGTTACACTGTAATTAAAGAAGGCCCACTCTACGTCTGCACTGTAATCGTTGCCGCCTTTAGCAACAATTTGAACGGTCGCGGTGAGCTTTTCGTTGACCTGTGTGCTGGCTTGTAACCCGACGACAGATTCCGGTGCAAACTGTAATGTATCGTCGTAGGTACCCCCGGTGTTTGGATCGACCAAATAAGTGGTGTCGTCATCTAACGTTGTGCCGGCGACGATGGACATGAATCCGTTCCATCGAATATCACCTGCATGAGTGTTTAAACTGCTAAACGTGAGCGCCGGCATTAACAGAAAAGCTAGCTTATTTACTTTCATCTACTATCTCCTAAAAGACGTTATAAATAGATCGGTATCGCGTGGGAGTTGATCTTTTAGACAGGGTTTATTGTTTGTCACGTTGAGTATAGACAAGTCACAGATAAATCAATTATTCGTAAGCTTTTTTTTTGATTGCGTTAATTAAATTTATATGTGAAGAAATTAAATAGATTTAAAAATAAACTTTTCAAAGGCGTGATGATGACGAATGGTTTTAAAATAAAAGTGTTTTTATGTCGAAAATATACGCGTCATAATATTGACGGAGAGGAAGCGTTTTTAGAGTACGAATGACAAGTGACGTTAAAGTAGCGTTTAAAGGTTAAACGGTAATGCGAACGGGCGAGACTTTATTGGCCTGCTCTGAGTCTCGTGCGAGTAGTGCAAGCTGACTGTTTATCATTCTGTTTGCCTCGCATAGACCGTGTAACAGTTGACCGTAATAATCAATAGATTCAGAGGGTTGAGGGCGTTCTGTGCTGATATCTGTGGTGATATGGGCCGCTACATATTGGGCTATGGTCGCGAAGTCTTTGTGAAAGTTACAGCGGTATTTTTCTAAAAATTTTAGCGTAACCTGGCCGTACTCATGTATGTCTCGGGTAATGCGTTGTATTCGCTTTTGCAGTTCTATCTCATTTTTCTCTGTTGCTCTAACGGCCAAAATAGGTAGATAGCCCACGCGTATTTTTAATGTTTGTAATGTGTTGTTTTGAATAAAAAGCCCTGCCAAAATTTGCAGTAAATTAATGCCTGTTTGACGTTTTTCCGCCTCTGGGTGAAGCGCAATACCTAAAAATAAACGTGTGCCCATTAATTCGTTGAGTTTTCCTTGTCTTGTGAGAAGGGCATGATAGTCGCGTTTGGACTTGTCATAGTGCTGCGAAAAAAAATCAAATTGCTGTCCAGACAATAGAAATTCTTCGGCGGTAAAACTATAGCCTGCTTTGCGAACTTCGTTGGCCGCTGCCAATGGCGTCAATTCGGCTTCAGTGCGTGGCGCAAGATCGTACAGGTGCAGGAAGTCGGGTGTAGCGTGACGGATACGGACAATATGCTCATTGAGTAAGGTGATTCGTTGCGCACGACTTAGTGATTTTACTTGCTGGGGAGAGGGAATTTGCCAGAAAACATCTGGTTGAAACCATTGGTTGAAGTAATGAGCGCTCAATTGGTCTCGTAATTGGTCTTTTTGGGCAAGGCTAGTGAGCTGTGTAACATCCACTAACTCTGAAAGCGTAAACACAACGGCCTGATTTTGGTAGAAAAGAACGGTTAATTCGCGGTAGACCGCATTGGCCTTTTCAAGTAGATCGGTCGCCGGTAGTTCCTGTGCATCAATGCCAATAATATCCAAATCTTCTGCGTGAATAATGCGCTCTCGGTCACTGGGGAAGTCGGCATGGCGACGGGTCTCGCCGCGGTTAACTTCATCGGCGAGTGTTTTTAATGTTTTGGGATTTAGGGTGTTTACAAAATGCCGTACCAACGCGGGGAAGTTGTCTGTGAGCTGGCGTTCGCCAATTTGGGCGAAAAGCTTTTCTGAAGCAAGCTGCAGTGCATAATTGGCAATATGGCTTTGCGTAAAAAGCGAGACGAAAGTGCGCGTACCTGTAAGACCAACCGCATAGTGATCAGCGTTAAGGACTTGTGCTTTTCCGGTAAACCGACTGCTGGCGTTTAGCCATTGTGCAAAAGGCCGTAGCAGAAAAGCGCTGAGACCCAGCGCACGCTGGTAAAATCTGTATCGGAGTTTTGGCAACCTTCCCTGTGCATTCGCGGCGAGCCGGTCGGCGGTTATTGCCCATCCGTCGGTGTTATCGGCGGCATGACTAAATTGATGGTTGAGTTGCTCAGACACTGTTTCTATCAGGGCACCAAACGGGTGTTTTAACCGAGCCGCTTCATGGGCAATAACTGCCGCTAGTTGACGAGTATTGAGTGTGAGAAGTAGGGGTAGACCAATAATGAGCGCGCGATCGCCGGTTAACGGCGTAGAAAATTTAAAACGGTATTCGGCATGGCAGTGCACACTATCAAGGCTAAGGAACAGTTGCTGTGGCGTTGGCGACCCAACTAACTGATAAATTTCCTTAACGAACTGTGCAAGCTTTACTTGTTCTGCGGTATTGACGCAGAGCCGTTGAGGTTGAGGTAAAGGCCGATAGATAAGTGCCCGTAACATCAATAACAACAGCGCCATTGTTACTAGCGCCAGCATGAAAAAGAGTATCAGCGTATTGAACTTTTGTGTTTCCAGGGTAGAGATAACGCCTTCGATGAGCAAGTTTATCCCAATGAGCGCGAGACCCACGCAAACGACACCGTAAATGAAGAGCGCAAGCGCAAGCGCGGTGAGTGTGGCAAAGGCGCTGAATTGACGCTTAATGGCCGAGGGCGCTGATTGGGGTGAACCCTTAAAAAAAGAGGTGCGCATAACCTGTGTGTGCGCCGTATTCAGGGTTTCATTTTGTTGCGCAGGCTCAGGCGGGCTGTCATTGGTTGGCTGCAGGGTTTGAAGTCGTACGTCGACCCCGTGGGTTTCGAATGTATTGAGATAGTGAGCCGCCTGTGCTTTTGATAGATTTTTTTTAATGCATTTACTGGTGCCTGAAAGTAATGAGGCGGCTTGGCTGGAGGATATCTTGAGCGTTTGGGCCAGCCATGTTTGAACCTCGGCGGTGTCAAAACCGTCGAGAATTTCGCCGGTAAGCAGCACGTTAAAACGAACGCTAGGTGCGGTGCTGCTGACGGAAGAGTGGAGCGACATAAACGGTTACCGACGGGTTTAACGGTGATGAAGAAAACAGCCATCATTTATAGCATGATCGGTACAGGGCTGAGCGGCGACTGATCACAGATTGCCATGACGTATAGTGCGCCAGTTCACGTGATCAAAGCGACGTTAGCGTTCTTCGTGGTGTTGACCGTCGAGAGTGGCGCTCCATCGTTGCCAGCCGGGCATAAAGGTATCGAGTAGCCGATAGAAGCGCGGGCTATGATTGGCTTCATATAAATGTACAAGCTCGTGAACAATGACATATTCAAGGCACTGGGCGGGGTATTTAGCCAATTCTAAATTTAACCAGATGCGTGCTCTTTGAGTATTGCAGCTTCCCCAGCGAGTTTTCATTTTTTTTATCCCCCAAAAACTGGCTTCTCGGCCCACAATGCGTTGCCATTTTTCGATAAGGGCTGGCAATGCGCGATTAAGCTCAAGGCGGTAAAACTGGTCGATCAGTTGGCTGCGCTCCTGCGTTGTGGTTTGAGCGGGGCAAATAATCTGAAGTTGATCGTCTTGAAGGCTCACCTTATTGTGATTAAATCCTCGTGTGATGGTTATTGTTTTTAGGGCGCCCCACACCCTTTGGGAATCGCCGTGCAAAAATTCTGGTGCTGGCGTCTGCGGTTGCGAGCGGATATCCTGCTGCTGCTCGATAACCCAGTCGAGGCGTGCACGAATCATGGCTTCAATTTCTTTATTCGTAGCCGTATGTGGTGCCGAAAGCGTAACGTCACCGTTGGGCGGGCTAACCTTAAGCCGTAGGTATTTCATGCGCTTGCGGGTAACCTCGATAGAAAGCCCCGCAACGGTTATTTGGCTTTTACTTTGAGGGCGTACTTGTACAGCGCGACGGCGGCGAAAGATAGGCATTAGCTAGTGACCAATATGCACAATGACATTACGAGTGCAGGCCATACGACGGTGTTCCCATAAGTAGATGCCTTGCCATGTGCCTAATGCAATTCGGCCATCATCAATGGGGATGGAAAGGCTGGTCGCCGTTAGGGCGGCCTTAATATGGGCGGGCATATCATCGTCACCTTCTAGGGTATGGGTATACAGAGGATCACGTTCGGGCACCAAACGGTTCAGCCATTGCTCTAAATCGTGTTGAGCAGAGGGATCGTAATTTTCCTGGATAAGCAAGCTAGCAGACGTGTGTTGTACAAAGAGGGTACATAAACCCTCAGTAGCATTGGCCTTTGCAACCAGTGCCTGTACCTTCGGCGTAATACTATGGAGCCCTTGGCCGGGAATAGACAGAGTAAGAGTGGCAATCATAAGCGTTGTAACGTGGTCTTGAAATCGAAGCGGGTAGTATATCAATATCAAAGTGCTCAATGGCACAAGATTGATGAACCCCTCGGCCCTTTACAGGGAGGGCCCGAAGTCCGTGATTTCTCCGTGCCCTGTTATGCCGTTAACGAGATAAAAGAGACATAAATGTACGCATTTTTTGAAAAATTAATTAAACCCTTCCCAATGAACGAACCTCGGCAACCGCCTAATCGGCTGGGCGCCTTTTTATTGCATTACACGCGTGGTTGCGAACGTTATCTCATTATCTTGGCGTTGAGCGCCGCCTTTACGGCCATTCTAGAAGTCATATTGGTGGGGTTTATGGCCGAAATTGTTGATTGGCTGTCGGTGTACACACCAGAATCTTTGTTCCAAGAAGAAGGCCGACGAATGTTGTGGATGGGCTTCGTGCTACTGATAATCTTGCCCGTCACCGTCTTTATTCATTCAATGGTGATGCATCAAACGCTTTTGGGAAACTATCCCATGACCATTCGATGGTTAGCACACCGATATTTGCTCGGCCAAAGCTACGCGTTTTATCAAAATGAATTTGCCGGCCGCGTGGCCACTAAAGTTATGCAAACCGCCTTAGCCGTGCGTGAAACGGTTATGAAATTGCTGGACGTTGTGGTGTATGTGGCGGTGTACTTCAGCAGTGTTATTGTATTGGTGGCTGCGCTGGACGTACGCTTAGCCATTCCCTTTGTGTGCTGGCTAGGCTTGTACATCGCTATCATGCGGTACTACTTGCCCCGGTTGGAAAAAATATCGTCCGTTCAAGCCAATGCGCGTTCAGAAATGACAGGCCGCATTGTCGATACCTACACCAATATTTCTACCGTAAAACTATTTTCTCATTCACAGCGCGAGGCCGATTACGCGCGCGATAGTATGGGAAAATTTCTAGTGTCTGTATACCCTCAAATGCGATTGGCAACGTCTCTTAGCTTGTCGTTGTGGGCACTGAATGTTGTGGCCATTTTTTCGGTTGTTGGCTTATCGGTATGGCTGTGGACACAGGGCCAGCTAAGTGCCGGCGCTATAGCTGCCGCGATAGCGTTAGTGTTACGCATGCACGGTATGTCGCAGTGGATTATGTGGGAAATTTATGGTCTTTTCGAAAATATTGGTACTGCGCGCGATGGCATGAATACCGTTGCACAGCCAAAAGAAGTGCAAGACATTCCTACCGCTCAACCGCTGCAGGTAACGCAGGGAGCAATCGAGTTTTCCAAGGTATCGTTTCACTATGGCAAGGGCCACGGCATAATCGAAGAATTATCGCTGTCGATAAAACCGGGTGAAAAAATCGGCCTAGTCGGGCGATCTGGCGCTGGCAAATCTACACTCATTCATTTACTGCTGCGTTTTTTTGATACCGAAAAAGGGTGTATTTCCATAGATGGGCAACCGGTGTGCGACGTAAAACAGGAATCTCTGCGAGAGAAAATTGGTGTGGTAACCCAAGACACCTCCTTACTTCATCGGTCCGTTCGCGAAAATTTGGTGTATGGAAAGCCTAGCGCGACTGATGCTGAAATGATTGATGCGGCGAAGCAAGCCAAAGCAGAAGAATTTATTGCAGAGTTAAATGATCCAAGTGGTCGCACTGGTTACGATGCCCATGTTGGCGAGCGTGGGGTAAAGTTATCCGGTGGGCAAAGACAACGTATTGCTATTGCGCGAGTATTGCTTAAAAACGCACCCATATTACTATTGGATGAAGCGACCTCGGCGCTGGATTCCGATGTAGAAGCCGCCATACAAGATAATTTATACCGTTTAATGGAAGACAAAACGGTAATAGCGATTGCCCACAGGCTTTCCACTATAGCCGCGCTCGACCGATTAGTGGTATTGGATGAAGGCCGTATTGTCGAACAGGGCAGCCATCAAGAGCTATTAGCAAAAGAAGGCTTGTATGCCCAGCTATGGGCACGACAGTCGGGCGGTTTCTTAGGGGATATTTAATTTCGCTTCTAATATCTGTGGCCTATATAGGCCACAGAACAAAAGGTGTTGGCTTATTGGTATGCGGTTTAATGTTGTGATGTAATGTGATTGAAATGCTATCAATCGTACACTCGAGATAAACAATGGAATTATTAAAAGCGTCTTCAATACTTTTCGTTTTGCTAAACCCTTTTTTGATTAGTATATACCTTATAAGTTTAATTCGGGATCTCTCGCTTAAAGACTTTTCGAAGGTAATGATGCGAGCGCATATTATAAGTGCAATTGTATTTGTTATTTTTGCACTCGCCGGAGAAAGTATTTTCGAAGAAGTTTTTAATGTGCGTTTTGGTGCGTTCCTAATATTTGGCGGAATAATTTTTCTATGGATTGGTGTCCAATCAATTTTCTCGGGCAAGGTTGTTCTAATAGAAACGCGTGGTGATCCAGAACACATCGCGGGTTCTATAGCTATGCCGTTTATGATCGCTCCGGGAACAATAAGCGCAAGCGTACTTATCGGGTCACAATTGCCTGCGGCGAGTGCTGCTGCTGCAATTATTGCTGCAATATCCTTTTCTCTAGTATCAATAATTGTCTTTAAGCTAATACATGATCCGCTCAAAAAAAGAAATGAACGTTTATTGAATCGTTATGTTGAAGTTATGGGTAGGGTTGTGGCGTTGTTTACGGGTACGTTCGCCATTGAAATGATAGCCAAGGGTGTTGGGATGTTATGGCCTAGTTGATGTAGCATTTTGAATGCTCATTCATACAAAATCGTGTTTTGAGTTAATTCCAGTTTTTGTTGGCGTCACGATTAGTTTTTAGTGACTATAGTGGTTTTCTTGTTGTGGAGTAGCGAGGTCGTAATGGTGTCTGTTTTTCTTATAAAGTCTATCGCCATAGTATTGTCTAGCCCCTATAGATGGATAACCGAGTGCGGTGTAAATAGCACTCGGTTATTGTTATGCCATAGAAATACAATCAATACGTGAGCTATTAATTAATCGCTCACCTGTACCTTTGCGTTGCCTAGGCGGCCACTTATCACTTCCCATGCAGCGGAAGCCAAAGATCGGTTTTGTGGTGCCTCTTGCCTTGGTGTTTTAATTTTGTAAACAAAATTATGACGCTTCATGTGGTAATCGCTACGTGGGTTATCGAAAACGCGTTTCATCTCAATTAATTCTTCGTGTCGATATTCCGTAAGAGGCTTTTTCGCTTCATCGTGCGCTCGCCGCGCAGCCTTCTCGTTAGCAAACGTTTCCCATTCTATTTTTTGGATAATATCGTTACATCGTAGTTGTAATACCGAATGATAAGCATCCCAGTCTTCGACAAACATCTCGTCGGCTAAACCCTTATGCAGGGCTTCACGTGCAAGCATTGGTTTGCATTCGCGAATAATTTTTTGAGCTTCGGTATGGCCGGCACGTTTGGGTAACAAATAGGTCCAATATTCTGACCCGTATAACCCCATGGTTTGATAATGAGGGTTCAATACAACACCTTCGCGAATAAAAACTTGATCGCACGCTAAGGCCATAATGGCGCCGCCAGCACCGGCATTATTGCGCAGTGCGGCAACTGTCAGTTGGTTAGGGCAATCGATTATTTCCTTAACAATGTCGTCAATGGCATTAATGTTTTGCCAAGATTCAAGTGCGGTGTTTTCGCTCGCTTCAATACAATTTAAATGAATGCCGTTGCTCCAAAAATCGTTTCCTCCCATAAATACAATACATTTGATATCGCTGTTCTTTAGAGACACTAAACGATTTTTCAGATCGAGGCATTGCTGCGTGCTCGCCGCGCCGTTGTAAAAGTCAAAATAGATACGGGCAACATCACCTTCATATTCAATTCTAATGTCGCTGGTGTGTTCAAATGTATGGGCCGATGCGAGGGCATGTTTTTTTTCCGATGACAATATTTTGTCTAGTACACAACTTGCGGGCAGTTTAATGGCCGGTAGCTGGTTATGGTCGCAGCACTTTAATTGCCGAATCCATACTGCGCCATCAAGGGTGGCGCGACAGCAGGCGCCATTTGCAATGGCGAGAATTTCACCTGGTTTTCCGGTGAGTTGATGCTCGGGGCTGGCACCAAATAAATAGATTTCGTGGCCGTCAATAGTATCGAGAATACCGGGGTTGGTATCTGCTGCGTGAATCTTTTGCACAATGCTTGCGGTAGATTCCGTCTGCCAATTAATTTCGCGATTGGGTTGGCGCATGAACGGACGTAAAGAACCAACAACGGTAGGGTTGTCGTAATTGAGTGAACGAGGAGTAAAATGCGGGTCGCTGATGTTATTAAGCGCATTTTTTATAAGCCGTATTGCGGTACTGCTTACCTCACGTTTATAGATACTGGTTTTAGCGTCGCTACGTAGCGGAAAATTTTGCGTCCCCCATATTGCGCCCATATCCATTTCGGCTTCGGCTTGCAAAAGTGTTACGCCCCATTCAGACGTGTTTTCGGTAATAGCCCAGTCAAGTGATGACGGCCCCCTATCACCCTCTATACCGGGGTGAACCACGAGACATAAATATTGCTGCCATACGTCCTCTGGAATGCGTTGCGTGAGAAAGGGGCAGACAATCACATCGGGCTTAAAGGCCTTCAATTGAGTGCGTAGCAACGCGGGCTCTAAGTCGTAATGTTCCTCGACCTTGTGGCCATCGCCTAGCAGCTCGCGTTGAACACGTTGACACAAGCCGCTAAATGCACTGGCCAAAATTAAAATTCGCATTTTACTATTCCTTTTGTTCGTAGGTTATGGCAGCAGAGCCCCCTTGAGGTTTGTCCCTTTTTGTTTCACCTCTTTACATCCTGAATTCTCTGCAAAAAAAAGGGAGTGCAAATGCACTCCCGGTTAGATCGACACTAGGCCGTCTGTGGCTTTATCGTGTCTATTCGCTCATCATCGTCGTCATCTTCAAGTTCCTCATACATGCGCTTTTGTAATTGGCTTAACGTTACAATGAGAGAAAGCACCAAGAGCATCATGCTGAAGCAAAATATAAATAGACCGAGAGTGAGCGGCTCAATGGACGACTCAATGGCAATCACTTCGTGGTTCATTGTCATGGTCATAGACGCCATACCCGTGTAATGCATGCCGCATACCGCTACGCCCATTAGGATTGAAGCCCCAAACATTTGCCAGCCACCTTCCAGGTTAAAGGCCAGCCATAACGCGGCTGTTGCGGCCACCACGGCTATCACAATAGAAAGCGAAAATAGCGTGGTGTCGTAGGACATATCCGCCGCCATAATCATGGCTTCCATACCGGCATAGTGCATAGAGGCAACACCAAGCCCTGTGATAACACCGGCTATTAACAATATAGGTATTGATTTGGGGTTTTTACTGAGCATAAAAATTCCAGCGGCTACAACGGCAATGGCAATCGCTAAAGATGCAAAGGTTAATAACGGGTCGTAGCCTACTTCCATGGATGATTCGTATGCGATCATGCCAATAAAGTGCATTGTCCAAATGGCGCCGCCACCGAGTGCGCACGCGGCACCTAGAATCCAACCTATTTTTGATTTTCCGTCATCGGTGCGTATGCCACGCATTAATTGCAATGATGTAAAAGAACCAAAAACTGCCACAAGAAAAGAAAGCGCGACAAGAATAACGTTATGCGACGACTCAACAATCATTGGAGTATCCATAATAAAAACCTCAAATACACAAATACAAAAACCGACGCATGATCTGTAAATAGAGATAAAAATCGCGGGCTACAGATTGCCTGCCTCGATTACCTGCCGGTCTCCTTTTTTGGCCGACAAAAATTACAATAGACGATAAAAAACTAATACATAGGTATTAATGATTATGGCGACAGCCAACCTTAAAAAATGTCGAATCAGACGAATAAGAAAAATAGCTTTATATCAAAACGTATAAGTTGATCCCGCTGCGCTATTAATATTTTGTTATAAATAACGGATAAAAATCACAAAACAAAACTAAATTTATGGACAAAGGCGACGCCGATGTACGTATTGTCGTAAATGCTTGTGAGACATTGACCCCAAAGCGACTCACTCATTAGTGTTATTTATAATTAGGTGAAAAAACCATTATTTTATAATTATTTAATTTGTTACTAAGTTTGGTGTTATGTGGCCTTAACGCTAATCTTTACATTGCGTAGTGCAGAGAACGTTACATTCGATAGGGAATCATTGGGTAATATTCAAAACAGGCTTTAAAACGTGTTTGTTAGAGTGAAGAGTGTGTTCGAAGCTAAAACGTGAATGTATGGAATTGGAATAGTTGTATTGCGCGATAGGCGTAGTTATTTGAATTGCAGTTGTAGCATTTACAGCGCACATGGCTGTGACAGTTCGGCGGTATTGCCGAGACGAGAGGTAGCCGTTTCAGGTTAGAAGTAACTGGCGACAGGTTGTTCCATGCAATTAGCAGAAAAGAAAAATACGCGAACATTGCGGCGCTTTAAAGTTGCTGTGGTGGGTGCGTCCAAAGCAGAGTTAGAAATTGTTGGCCGAATTTTTACGGTCACTAACTATAGAACGCGCAGTTATGTGCCCGTCTCTTTACCTATCTCTCCGGCAAAACTGCCGAGTGATATTGATTTTGTGTTGATATGCTCACCCAATCCAAATGTGATTAATGCGTGGCATCAGTTCAAGAAGAACTACACACACGAATCCTTGTCGGTGCCATTTATCTATTTGGCTAGGGCCGGCAATGTCTCTCTCGGCCGTTATCAACTTACTTCGCCTGTAAACCCCAGTAAGTTTATAAAAATGCTCGATCAATACACAATAAGGGAATTGCATTATTTTCCCGAGTTTGAAATTGGTAGTGAATCGTCAGAAATAGAGGACGGCACTATATCGGGTATTAAAATTCTTAAATCCTCATGTGAAAGCAGTAGCGAGAGTCGTGGCCTTGGAAGCCGAGCACTTGTTGTTGACGATAGCATGGCTGTGCGCAGGCAGATGGAAATAGAGTTTTCGATGTTAAATCGCGATTTAGATGTGGCCGCGAGCGCTGAAGAAGCGTTAGAGGTTTTGCAAGAACGAAAATACGATGTAATTTTTTTAGATGTCGTTATGCCGGGTATTGATGGCTATAGCGCATGTAAAAAAATAAAACGTAACGCGTTGAATAAAAATACCCCCGTCATAATGCTGACAAGCCGCTCTTCCTCTTTCGATAAGATAAAGGGCGCACTTGCAGGGTGTGATGCCTACCTCGTAAAACCCATTAATCACAATGAGTTTGAAAGCGTCTATAACAAATATGTTAGCTAACCTAACGATGGAGTAACACTATGTCTGTCAGCACTGTACTTGTAGTCGATGATTCACCTGTAGATCTCGCTCATCTCAAGATAATAGTTGAGGGGGCTGGGTATCAGGTTGTAACCGCCACAAACGGCAAGGATGCACAAGACAAAGCTAAAGCGTGCCACCCCGATGTTATTTTAATGGATGTTGTAATGGATGGAGTGGATGGCTTTGAAGCGTGTCGCAACATCACAAAAGATGCAGCCACAGCAAAAATACCTGTATTTTTTGTCACCAGTAAAAGTCAGAAAGCCGATAAGGTGTGGGGCGAATTGCAAGGCGGTAAAGGCATGATTTCCAAGCCGTTTACGCCGGAACAAATTATCGACACCATTGCGGCGGTTTAATGGTAGCGCTCGCAGCTATATTGCCCACCGCTATGCCGATTTCTTTTTTAGACTTTAAGTGACGCTACAGAATGCAAGCCAACGTAAATGTTATCGAAGAAACACTGCCGATAGGCGTCAATGACGATAGCCGTATTATCGACACCGGTGCATCAGAAACAGAACGAAAATGGTCACGTATTAGGGCCTATGGGTTCAGTTTGGGTCACTTTAATTTTCTATTGCCCCAAGGCCTTTTTTGCGAACTAATCGCCCATGTAAAGTTGGCGCCATTACCCAATTCTCCTCAGCATTTTTCGGGCCTGGTGGCCGTTCGCGGCAACTTAATCCCGGTATACACGCTACACGGCTTATTGGATATGCCTACACCGACTAAGACATTTGTCTTTGTGATGGGAAACGGTGCAAAGAGTGCTGCACTATTAGTCGCTGAAAAACCTGAAATGGTTGATTTTAACGCGTTACAAGAAGTTCCCGTTAACCAGACAGAAGTTCCGGATTTATTGCATTCTTCTGTTACGTCTTGTTACAAACTTGATGGAAAAGAAGAGAGCAAACCGTGGTTGTCGATAGACCACATTCGATTATTTAAATTTTTGTCCGGATTGGTGTGATCGCCACACGGCAGGAGTGTTTAGTATGAATTTTATTGGAAATATGCGCATTTCGCACAAAATTAGTGCCTTAATGATTGGTCTGGTTATAGGGTTTATTGCGATTGGTGTCACCTACTACATACAGGTTGGCATCGATAAAGATCAGCGGCAGCAGGAATTGCAGGCACTCAACTTCCAAAATCAGCTAACCGAAATGAGTTTACAGCAATTACAGTTACAATCGGCTACTAGTCAGTTTATGTCGTCGCAAGCAGAGCATTGGGTAGCAGAATACGACAGGCTATATGAAAATATTACTGCGGCAGTCAAACTATCGCGCGAAGGGTTGAGTGATCAAGAAGGCATTGACCGCCTTGCTCAAACTGAAGAGTTATTGCGTTATCACCATAATCTTTTTAACGAAGCTGTCACCTTATCCGAGAATTTACGGGGTGATAAAAGTCTATCACGAGAACTTAACACGAGTGCTAATGCGTTAGAGAAAATGTTAGGAAAATTACCGCAAGGCGAGGCTTTTGAAGAATTTGTTTTGGTTAATGATAGTGTGGATGAGTACCTGTCTAACAACGATGGCAATAGCTTTAGCGCGTTATTGGCAAGTGTTGTTGCGTTTGGCGAGCGCTGGGCGAAAGACGCGGGTTCCGAGTTGTTTGATGCGCAAATGAGCAATTACATGGAATTATTTCGTCGCAATGACGAGCTAATACAGGGCCTTAACAATATTAATAGTGACATGAATACGGCGGCGGAAGAAGTGTCGTCACTACTCGCGGAAATTTCGGCTTCGGCTAAAATACTCGCTGAGCAAACTCTAACTACCTCATCCGAACGTAGCCAAGTTATTCAAGCTATTGTAACCGCTATTATTTTTCTTGTTGCTATTTCAACCGCGGTAGGAATTTATTTCATCTACCGTAGTATTATTTTCCCTATGGCGCATATGCAGAGTGTTATCGGGAGAATTAATCGCGGTAAGACGAACGCGCGTGTAAAGCTTATGGCCAACGATGAATTGGGTGATCTGGGTAGAGCATTTAATAAACTCTTTGATGAGCGTATTCAGCAGTTAGAAGACCAGTCTTTAGAAAACGACCAACTCAATAATTCTATTATTTCGCTTATTCGTGCACTAGGCGCTATTGCAAACAAAGATCTTACGATTAAGGTGCCGGTCTCGGCCGACATTACTGGCTCAGTGTCTGACGCGGTGAATCTACTGACCACGGAAACGGCAAAAACATTACAACAAGTAAAAGATATTTCTAACGAAGTGAATGATGTTTCTGAAAAGCTGGGAGAACAATCGCGTACAGTTACGCAGGTAGCTGAGAGTGAGAGGCGACAAGTTATTGCTACCAGTAAATCATTGGACGTACTCGCAAAAGCTATGATGGAAGTGGCAAAAAATTCGGTAGAAGCGAACGAATCTGCAACACGCGCCATTACCAATACACGGGCTGCACGCGAATCGGTGGTTGAAACGGTAAGTGGTATTCGTACGATTCGAGAAACAATTTCTGAAACGGAAAAACGAATGAAGCGATTGGGCGATCGCTCGCAAGAGATATCGGGGATTGTGAACCTGATTAATACCATCGCAGAGCGAACGCATATTTTGGCGCTTAACGCGAGTATGCATGCTGCGTCGGCGGGTGAAGCCGGTAAAGGTTTTGCGGTAGTTGCCGATGAAGTGCAACGATTGGCCGAGAGTGCACGGCAGTCAACGGATGAAATTTCGTCCATGGTGAACAATATTCGTGTTGAAACGTCGGATACGGTCACCATTATGAATACGCTTATTTCTCAGGTGGCCGATGGTAGCCGAATGGCTGAACGCGCAGGCGAACAGATGAGTGAAACGGAAACGGCCACACAAGCACTTGTGGAAACGGTAAGCCATATTGCTGCTCAGGCGAGTAAGCAGGCGGAGGTTGCCAGCCGTGTACGCGACCGTTCGACAATAATTCGAAACTTTACTGAGAAAACGGCGAAGCAATTGGATGCGCAGCGTTCGTATACAGAAGCGCTTGCGCATTACGCGGCGACACTGGTGGACCGGGTGAATGTATTTGCTTTGCCCGATCCCGGTACTGGCGCTGTGCAGGCAACACCGAAAGAGCCCACATTAAAATCGGTTGGTTAACACCGAGTGGCGATGCTTTATTCGCGGTAATGGTGACGAGAAGAGTAGGTAAATATGACTAACTCCCTGAGTGCCGAGCAGCGAGAAATTATCGAGCTGCTGCAAAACGAGTTACTGGATCTGGGCGAGGTTGACGCGAGTGCATTACGCGCGCATAACGCGGCAAAGCGACACGAATTATTAACGGATTACGCGCAGCATCTAGAGCACTTAGCCAATGCAGTGGCCTTATCTGGCCTCGTCGGTTTAGAGACTGTGTGTCGGTGTATTATTACTAATTTTCGTGCCCTTGGGGACATTGAGCCAGCGCCTGTCGACGCGTTATTGGCGGCCTTACTTAATTGGCATATGGTGTTGTTAGATTACATTAAAGCCGTTGGCGATACGGTAGAAGAGCCAAAAGCTGCGAGTAGTTTACTTGACTGGATAACGGCCGATTATTGGCCGGTAACTTTAACCGATAATGCTAAAGCTGAATTACGTATTGGCTTAAGTGAAAATGAATTAACGGAAATGGAAGACACAGCATCCTTTCCGCGAGAAGTAACCGCCGAGATGACCTCATTGGCGTTGCCTGATGACGTTCGACACGAACTCGTCGAAGGTATGATTATTGAGTTACCACAGCAAGTTGATCAGTTTGAAACGTCTATTGGCGATTATCTCGCTACTCACGCTTTTGTCGATTTAAATCAAGCCCAACGCATGGCGCACACTTTGAAAGGCGCCGCCAATATTGTGGGTGTACCTGGCATTGCAAATTTAATGCACTTTACTGAGGATTTACTTGAACTCGGTGTAAAACATTGGGATGAAGCGCCAGACGGGTTCGATGATCTCTTGTTGAATGCCTCTGATTGTTTAGCCGGAATGGGTGAACATTTGTGTGGTTTAGGTGACGCGCCTACAGAGTCTGGCGAAGTGATGCAGGATGTACTGGATTGGTTGCACCGGTTAAAATCGAATGACAAGCCGAGCAGTGTAGAGAGCGAGATAGACAGTAAAATATTACCTCACATATTGGCGCGCGGGCCTGACACGGTTGAACGTAAATCGGACACCGTGGAGCCCAAGCTTGAAAATAATGGCATTGAAACACCTAAGATCGCCTCGGCTCAGGTTGACGAATTAATTGAAACGGATTTATCGAACCTACCGCATGATTGCGCGACAAGCGACCCGTGTGAAGCGATCATGGGCGCGGAGACGGAGGAGGCGAGTGATAATTTAGCCGAAGAAGAACGTGGCAGTGACGATGTTATAGAATCGTTGGACGAAGAGCTTGAGGCTTTAATGGAGGAGCATGAGCCCGCCCAAGAGGTTCTTGAACCATCGGAGGCAAACGCCGTGGAAGCGGTTGTTGCACCGTTAGCTCAAGCGTCGCCGTTACCCATTGCGAACGTGAGTGCACCACCGCCTTTACTGTCTGAAGCCATAGGCTCAGATATACCTCTTGCAAATATTGCAGCGCTAGAGGAAGAATCATTTATAGACATTGAAGGGCTGGACGCCTTAATCGCGTTGGAGTCGGCCCCTGGCGATGGCGACGAGAATGCCGTGGCAGGGCTGTTTGATGAAGTCGATCTTCATAATCTACAGCTAGAGTCGGTAAGCCTAGCGGATACTGTACCGGTAGAAAGCGATGCTAAAACAATTCAATCGCCCCCGCCTAATGAGGCATTATCGAAATCGCCAGCCGGTAATGAGCGTGGCGTGCAGACACATTCGGCGGATGGTGTTGGGCAAGAAGATCTTGAAGAAAAACATTTTATTAATTTGCCCGAGCGTACGGCGCACGAACTGCTGCGCATCGCGGGCGAAACCCAAATTGCGAATACACAGGTCAATGCGCAAATAGAGTCGCTACAAAACAGTATTCAATTAACGGATCGATACCACAGTAAAATTCGAGCGATGGCAGCCGACCTAGACATTCTAGTGCAAACCCAAAGTGCATTAAGGGCTGCTACCGTAAAATACGGCGAAGACGAAATAGACCCGCTCGAAATGGAACGGTACTCGGAACTGCACAGTTTCTCGCATCAGCTATTAGAATTAACAACAGATTCCTACGAAGCGGTGAGCCAAATTGAGGCCCAAATTGGCGATCTTAATAACCTTGCTTATGTGCAGGGGCAATTAAATCGAGATAGCCAAAATCTGCTACTCGAGATGCGCCTAATTCCCGTGAGTATGTTGTCGTCGCGTTTTAACCGGTGCGTAAGGCAAGCGAGTCGCATGACACACAAAGTTGCGCGTTTAGAAATAGAGGGCGATAAAACACTCTTGGATTCCCGTGTGCTTAATCGCATTGCAGACCCCGTGATGCACCTGTTACGAAACGCCGTAGATCATGGCTTAGAAAGCACTGCGAGCGTTAGGCGCGAAGCCGGTAAAGACGACGCAGGGCTTATCACCTTGAGTTTTCGCCATACCGGTGAAACCGTGACCATTGAATGCAAAGATGATGGCAGAGGCTTAAATTATGAGGCCATTCAGCACGCGGCCATTGCCAAGGGGTTGATAGACGACGGTGCAGCAATAGATGAAGCGGTATTGAATCAATTGATTATTATGCCGGGATTCTCGACACGCTCCAGTGCAAGCCAAACCTCGGGACGCGGCATAGGATTAGACGCGGTTGTTGCAGAAGTACGCCGTTTAAAAGGGAAGCTTACCGTAACGTCTACACCAGGGGTGGGCAGCAGTTTTATTATCACGGTACCCACCAGTATTATTAGTGGGCATGCGGTATTGGTACCTGTATCGGGTGTCGGTGGTCAGCAAATAATGGGCATTGTTACACGGAACATTGAGCAGATAGTGTTTGTGCAACGAGGTGAATTATTATTTGAAAGTGATGGTCTTTATTACGACTTTCAAGGTGAGTCATTACCCGTGCTGGAATTTAATGACCTTGCCGGTATGCATCAAGCCGAGGAGCAAAAAATATCGGCCTTACTGATTACGCGTAGCCTAGAAGGTAAAGCGATAGCGGTTGCCGTAGAGACGTTATTGGCGAGCCAAGAATTGGTGATTAAACCGCTAAATGAATTTACGGTTCATCCAGAAGGGGTGGTGGGTGCGACTATGTTAGGTGATGGCACTATTGCGCCGGTTGTCGATTTACAAGAGTTGCCGGGCATGGGGTTAAACCAAGAGGAATATCAACGTTTACGAGAGCAGCGCGAAAAAATTGCACAGCTCGCACGTGATAACGTGTACGAATCACCCATCGCCTTAATAGTGGATGATTCACTTAGTGCGCGGCGCTCGCTTGCACAGTTTGTAGCGGATATTGGCATGGAAGTGCGCACCGCAAAAGATGGGTTCGAAGCCATTAGTGTTTTGAACGATAAAAAGCCTGCGGTAATGCTGGTGGATTTGGAAATGCCGCGAATGAACGGATTAGAGCTTACGGCGCATATTCGCTCACGAGAAGACACGCGGGATATCCCTGTGATTATGATTACTTCGCGCTCGGCCGATAAGCATCGTATCATGGCTAAAAATGCGGGCGTAAATACCTATCTGAATAAGCCTTGGTCAGATGAAGAGCTACTGGCCAGTATTCAACAACAAATTGCGTAATGTTTTTTTATTGAAGGCCACCGTTTAGGGTGGCCGTTTTAATGGAAGCATAGCGTCGCGTTAGGGGTTGGCCAAGTTATTCGCTGTTAGCTTTCCCGCTATTTAAAATTTAAACGAGACACCGGCCGAATAGAACGCACCGTTAAAGCCAAACGGGGCACTCCGTCGAGAGAACTGGAATACACTGTTACTGGCCATATCTTCGGCGCCTGCGCTCGATTCAAAATTCCCGCCGCGTGACGTTGTGTTTGTTGCTTCATCGGGTGTGACATTAAAAATATTGTTACCCACTATAAAAATATTCACCCCGCTACCTAACTGATAATTTAATCGAATATCCGTGAGCCATTCGGCACCGTAAGTTTGTTCTGTGCTATCGAGAACGGTGTATTCACCATAACGATTAAATGCAAGTTTGGCGGTAAAAGCGTCAAGATGATAATCACCGCTCAGCACAATTCGGTCTTTAGGTTGCCATTGTTCAATAATAGAAATGTCTTGGTCGCTGAATACGCTACTTGGGTCAACCGTGGAGAGGGCTCCGTTATCCGGCACATAAGTACTGGTAACCTTTGTTTCCGTAAAATTTGCAGCGAGCGTTAGGTTGAGCTCTCCTTCGCCAAGCGCAATGCCTGAATAGGTTGAGACAATATCGACACCAGACGTTTCTGTGTCGGCGCCATTCAAGAAAAATTGTGCTGCTGCTGCGCCCACCGCGTCTAGTGCCTCTGTGAGTTCACCGTTTCCAGGATCGTCACTGGCGGTAAGCTGATTACTTAGGGCTATTCGATCGGTAATATCGATCGAATAATAATCGGCGGTTACGTTCCAATTGTGCGAAAGGTTCGCAACAAAACCTACACTAATATTGGTGGACTCTTCCTCTTTCAATTCGGGAACGCCCAGCGCTCTTACTACGGGGCTGTCATTACGAAAAGTGCCCACTGTTACTGCGCCTTCATCGCGAATTTGCGTGGAGATATTATTAAAGTACAGTTGCTGCATGGACGGCGCACGAAAACCGGTGCTAACAGAACCCCGTAATTTTAGCGGCTCGGCCACCTGATAGCTGGAGGCCATTTTATAATTGACGGTGTTACCAAAACCCTCGTATTGATCAAAGCGGGCGGCGCCACTTAGCAGCCACGCGTGTGTTGCTTGATATTCTGCATCGGCATAGGCTGAAGTAACGCTACGCTCTTCATCTACGCTAGACTCGGGGCCAATGCCATTAAAACCTTGAATACTGCCGCCGGCATTCTGGCTGTAGAGGTCGTCGCCCGTGAACGGGTCAGTATCGTAATCGCGATAAGCGTATTCTTCGCCCGCAATAATTTTATAGTGATCGTTACGTAATTCGCCCCCTATGGAATAATTTACGCGGCCGATGTGCTGTGAAAAATTAGCGTTGAATGTTTGTAAACCGAGTTCCAGCCCGTAAGCGTTGGCATCGCGTGGGATTTGTTCGCGAATGTGAGCATCGCTTAAGCCTTCCCCAAATTGTAAGTGATTGGCATAAGAGTAGTTTGCGCTGTTGCGCGTGCTGTAATCGATAGTGTTGGTGCCAGCGGTATATGAAATATCCAGCAGCCCGTTATTATTGAAGTCTTGTTGATAGCCGATATTGTAGGAAAGATCGTCGATTTCGGAATAGATAATAGGCAAGAAACCCTGTGGGTCGGCAGGGTTGAGGCCATCGGTGAGCAATGCGTCGTCGACGCCGTTAGTGCCTGTTGGGTTGCGGTGGAATGCACCCGATTCATTTTCGCGCGTTGAATAGGTGATAAAACTATAAAGTTCACCTCTGCCCACTGTCATTCCTGCATTCAGCACCAGCCCCAATTGCGTTGAATCGGCATCGCCAATGCGAAACCCGTCACGCGCTTTTCCTTCAACTTCGAGCGTGCCGTTGCCGGGGGCTGGTTCTAGAAAACCGTTGCCATCGGTATCGGTGCAGCCGCCATAAAGACAACCGCCCTGCGGCGCTGCGCGATTGGTGTTGCCGCGATCACGATAATTAGCGGTTAGGTTAACGAAACCCGAATCGGCAAAACCGAAACCTTTATTGAGGTCCATATTCAATTGTTGGCCATCACCCTCGGAGAACTGACCGTATGAGGCCGATACATGACCGCCGTCGGCACTATCTTTCAATACTATATTAATAATACCGGCAATCGCGTCTGAGCCATATTGTGCCGCCGCGCCATCACGCAAAATTTCAATGCGTTTAATTGAGGCCGCCGGTATAGCATTCATATCGGTTCCCGCCGTGCCTCGTCCAACAGAGGTATTGATATGAATAAGCGAGGCTTGATGGCGACGTTTACCATTGATTAGCACCAGTGTTTGGTCTGGGCCTAAACCTCTTAGGGTGGCTGGGCGCAAAGCATCTGTGCCGTCACTGATAGAAGAGCTGGAAAAATTAAATGAAGGCGCGGCTTGCTGTAACATACGCCCCACTTCCGTTTGGCCTGTTTTGGAGAGTGTGTCGGCATCCAAAATATCGACCGGTACCGGTAGGTCGTCAGCGGAGCGACCTGGCGTGCGGCTGCCGACAACCATCATTTGTTCTTCTAAGGAGGCTTCTTGATTTTGTGCCATTAATGCGGGTGAAAATGCGAGACCGCTGAGGCCCGCCAACGTTATTATTTTTTTAATCGAGTGGGCTAGCAGCGTATTATTGTCGCCTGAAATCATATTAATATCCCTATTGTGCCATTGGCTGAAAAATACCGTCATTGTGATATGCGCGTTGAATGGTACTTGCGCTATGAACGTTTCAACACTAAATGTCGCGGCGCGAGGGTGTCAAGTAAGTCGTACCATGATTGAGAGGCGGCAACGCAATTAGTGCATGACTTAACGTAAGGGGGATTACAGAGTGGCCTCTACATGAAATCAACGAGACATTACTGCGCTTCAATAAAAGCGAACGTATTTTATTATAGGTACCGAGAAACCCTATAAATTATCGTGCTAATACCTAGCGTGCTGCCTTGGCTATGGCATTAATGGACACACTGTTTCAGTGTTAGGTATTACGAAAATAAAATTAATTTTTTAACCGTTTAAACATTAATGCGCAGTGATTGTCACAGCGCTGATTATTGTAGAGTGTAAATTTGAGGGAATAATGTTGGATATAGAATGGTTGGTTTTATTTCTATTGCTCGGGTGCGTAGTCGGTTTTATGGCTGGCTTATTAGGGATTGGTGGCGGCGGTATTATGGTACCGCTATTAACGACACTATTTTTGGCGCAAGGGGTGCCGGTTGAAAAAGTTGTGCATTTGGCTTTGGGTACGTCAATGGCGTCTATCATATTCACCTCGCTTTCGAGTCTTCGTGCTCATCATGCAAAGCAAGCCGTGCGCTGGTTAATGGTTAAACGGTTAAGTGTAGGTATATTAATTGGCACCTTTGCGGCTACATTTGTTGTGGCAAAAATAGACGCGCTTTATCTCGCGCTTTTCTTTTCGGTCTTTATGGGCTGTGTCTCCATTCAACTTTTTCTTAACAGACACCCTAAGCCTGTTGACCATTCACCAGGCGGTAAAGAGTTTTTATGTGTAGGCGCTGGCATTGGCGCTGTATCGGCGTTGGTGTCTATTGGTGGTGGTTCTCTTACGGTTCCCTACCTTGTATGGCGAAATATCGATATTAAACACGCTATAGGAACATCGGCTGCAATAGGGCTACCTATTTCGTTGGCGGGTACTTTGGGTTATTTAGTGAACGGCTGGTCAACTACAACAGAAGAAGCTTATACCTACGGTTTTATTTATATGCCGGCGGTTGCGTTAATCTCGGTGGCTAGTGTGT
Organism: Teredinibacter purpureus; assembly: GCF_014217335.1. NCBI lineage: Bacteria > Pseudomonadati > Pseudomonadota > Gammaproteobacteria > Cellvibrionales > Cellvibrionaceae > Teredinibacter > Teredinibacter purpureus. Next base: position 1,379,157 of record NZ_CP060092.1, read on the forward strand.
TTATGGCGCCAATTGGAGCAACATTAGCGCATCGATTACCGGTGTTATGGCTGAAAAAGATTTTTTCAGGTTTGCTAATTTTACTCAGTATAAAAATGCTGCTGTCAGTCGTGTAGCGAAGTGTTAAACGCCGTCGTCGTAGCCCGCTGTTGCGATGATATCGTGGCATAAAGGTTATAAGACACCGCCTGTTGCAGCCGCGTTGGCGGGCCTCACCCTATAAACCCCTGCTTAACTTCAGTTATGTGGTGGTGGTCACGTTTTTATTTTTTGTTTTACTGTACAGAAAATTTTACACGTCTTTTTCTTGCTCTTCTAAAGTCTTGCAACGTTGTTTTTGTATGCAAATAATACATTAAGATCGTATTTTAGCCATTTTTCAGTCTGGTTAGGCTGTTTAACAGCCTAAAAAGTGGCGTGTAAAAAATTTTGACGAACTATTTTTTTTACACCTGTTAATGTGTCTTTGTACGATTTCTCTTAAATCTTATTAAAAACAATGGCTTACGGTTTTGGCATGGTACGTGCTTTGTCTAGCATAGGACAAACATGGAGAATCCAATGAACAGAATTATTTTTTTACTTGCCGCTTTATTTACCTACTCTGCAAACGCTGCCGTTATCACAGTTGAGGGAACCAACCAGAACGTCGGAAACTGTATTCCGTTTGGGTGTGCGGGCTCTTATGACCCGTTTATGACGAACGTGTACCGTGATCTTGACTCTTTCAGCTTGAATGCTGGCGATACTATTGCCTTCGACCTTTCTGGCGTAAACGATAGAGATATCATTTTTGATATCTATTTAGCGTCAACCGCAACTAACGGTGGAAATACCGCTGATGCGAACGGCTTTACTCAGGTTGTATCGGCTGGAAACGGTGGTCGTGGTACATCGGCACAAGGCGATTACGAATTGGTTTTTGATATCGATTCTTCTTGGGATTTCTTGGGCGGCGGTTTGATGATCGCATTTGCTCCTGCAGGCACAACAGCCTCCGACAATAGTTGGAGCACAGGTTTTTACGGTAACAGTAGCGCTAGTGGTACGCACGTTGGTCAGTTCTACTCCGGTAGTGTTGCTGGCGGCGGAAATTACCGAACGTCTATTATTCCTAACTTCCAAATTACAACCAACGCTGCAGCGGTTCCAGAGCCTGGTAGCCTTGCGTTGTTAGGCTTTGGCCTTGCTGGCCTAGGCTTTATGCGACGTAAAAAAGCAGCGTAGTTATGCGCTCTTTTTAAACTGCTCTTAGCGTTAAAAAAGCCGGCAATGTTGCCGGCTTTTTAGTGTGTAAAATTTGGGGTAAACCCTTTAGCCGTAGTTTGTATGGTTGCGTTATCGGCATTTTATTTATCGTTTAGGGCGAAGGGTATTTACCCTGATTATGGTAATTATAATGTCCACGTTAAATAATGAGTGATCTTGCTGGCGAGAAGGTTTAGATTGTTGTAGCTGGCCAAAACGATTAACGTAATCGTTCTCGTTGGCGGACAGGTTTGTTAGCAACGCTAGCACGACGTGTTCTGTATATGAGGCATTAAGGTCACTCGATTCTTTGCCGTTTGGGTTAGAGGAAAGGCCGAATGTCTACCCAAGTCTATCGAATCTTATTCAAGCTGAGTTGTCATCAGGGGGGCCCGTGGCAATCGTCAACGCTGTACGGGCGGTAGTAGTGAAATGATGAACGATGTGTTGTTGAATTTTAGCGCGGGTGCCATTGAGGTGGTAGTGCCGTTACTTATTTATCGTTTATACGCCAAGCGTAAAGAGACGCGGGTATTTCTGTTATCCGCAATAGGGGCTGTTATGCCGCTATTGTTGGTTCACAGCGCTGTGAGCCTATTGTTTATTGTCGGCCTTCATGCCGATATCATTTTCCCGTTTTATGCGCTTTGGGGTAAAAATATTGCGCTCTATTTGGGCTTGCTGCTGGTGGGTCTAGGTGTGGGTTTTGCCTTCTTTCGGCGAGCCAGTGCTATGCGCGCATTCTGGGTGGGCGCCATTGCCGCATCTTTAATCTGTACGGTGGTGCTGGCAGTGCAGGTGATAGTACGCTCCTAACCTGCACCGGTTTACACTCCTCAAGCCGGTTTCCTTGTGCTCTTGCCCCTTCCGTTTGGCGCTTTTACACTAATGGCGCACGAGTATTTAGTTTCGTTCCGGGTTAGTTTTTCAGCGTTACCTATCAAACGCTGTGCGCCTTTATCCCTCTGTTATACTTTCTCATTTCGATAGGCTTCAATGCCCTAACGCCAGATGAGATACGCCCTTGTTAAGCTATAGACACTCCTTTCACGCCGGTAATTTTGCGGACGTGATTAAGCATATTGTTCAAATTGAAATTCTCGATCATCTCTGTAAAAAAGATACGCCATTTGCCTATATCGATACGCATTCGGGGGCAGGCTTGTATGATTTACGCTCGGAGTCAGCCGCTAAGTTGGGTGAGTATCAAGATGGCGTTGCAAAATTATGGGCGCCGCGCCCCGATATCATATCTCGCTATCTTGATCTTATCGCCTCGTTTAATGCGAGTGATGCTATTCATCGGTACCCGGGTTCGCCACTTATTGCGCAGGCTATTATGCGCTCGCAAGATCGATCTTGGTTGTATGAGCTACATCCTCAAGATTTCAATACGCTCAGTAATAATGTGAAGCGTGACAAGGCCATCCGCGTGCACTGTGAAGATGGCTTGACAGGTGTGCTCGCACACGTGCCTCCGGTTAGCCGAAGAGGGCTGATATTAATCGACCCCTCCTATGAGGTGAAGACCGAGTACGAAAAAGTGTTTTATGCGGTTACCAAAGCTTATAAGAAATTTTCTACTGGAATATTTGCCATATGGTATCCCGTGGTTGAAAGATCTACGATAAGGGAACTCGAAAGACGATTAGCTAATAGCGGAATGAAAAATATTCAGCGCTTCGAACTCGGAGTGTTGCCCGATACCACTGAAAGAGGAATGACGGCAGCGGGTATGTTCGTGGTGAATACGCCGTGGGGCCTTATGGACAAAATGCAGCGTGTATTGCCCTTGTTAAAGAAACGTCTAGCGCTGGACGAAAACGCATTTTATACCTGCGATAGTGTCACGAGTGAATTCGGTAAAAAATTATAGGCTGTAGGTTTTGTGCGTACATGATGTGGTCGAGTCGATGTGGCGCAGGCTGCAGGGCGTGTAGCAAAGGTCGGTTATGCACACCGGTATTGTTTGTTATAGCGCATTCAATTGATTGACTAGAGGCTTAACACAAATGAAAACGGCATTCATGCCACGCAAAAAACAGTTTTGGCTCTACCATGGTTTAGGTGTCTTTACGCTGTCGATAATCGAATTGGTGACGGCGGTCCTTTGGCCGCATGCTGTAGGCTTTAAACTGATCAGTGGTTTTATTCTATGGCCCATTCTATTTACGATAGCAGTGTTGATATTCCGATGGTGGTATAACAACAATGTGGGTGTTAGAGGTTGGACGGGCAAACTAATCTCGGTAGTCGTGGTCTATTCAGCCGTTTCCGCGTTTATTATTGCCTCTATCATTGTTGCGATACTGTTACCCGTTTTTATTGCAGAGTTTGTAACACCTGAGCAGTTGGAGCAAGGCTACGACTATTTTGACCTAATTATTTCTATGGTAGGAAACGCTACACTTTCGGGCAACCTGTTTATTGCCGCATGGGCTTTTATTTATGTGTTTGTAAAGGAAAGTTGGCGCGCTCGAGATTCTGAGGTGGCCAATCTAAAGTTAAAAAATAGCCTGAAAGAAGCCAAACTTAGCCGCTTATCGAACCAGCTAAACCCGCATTTTTTGTTTAATAGCCTCAACAATATACGTTTTATGATTCACGAAAACCCACAATATGCCGACGCTATGATTACCGCACTGTCGGAAATACTGCGTTACTCTTTAGCGTCTAGTGAGAATGAAAAAATTTCACTGCAAGAAGAGATAGCCATTATAAAGCGTTATATAGAGATCATTACCCTTCAGTACGAAGATAAAATTAACTTTTCTTTAGACGTTCAGCAATCCGATTTGCGTTGTTTAATTCCTCCTATGTCGATTCAATTACTGGTCGAAAATGCCGTGAAACACGGCATTGAATATATTCGTGAAGGCGGCGTAGTTCGTGTCACTATAGCGGTCCGTAACCGTCAGTTACAGGTTGAAGTGCGTAACCCCATTCCGATTGACGCAGTGGAGAATACACATCGTAATACCGGTATGGGCTTGGTTAACGTGCGGGAGCGCCTTCAACTGTTATATGGAGAGCAGGCTTCATTGGTAGCCGAGAAAAAAGGGCATTTATTTGTGGCAGAAATGACTTTGCCGGAGGAGATCGCGGCGTGAAGGCAATTGTAGTTGAGGATTCGCGGTTAGCGCGAACGGGCTTGATTCGAATGCTAGAGGAACACCCCACTATTCACGTTGTGGGAGATGCCGAACACCCCAAAGATGCGCGCGCGTTAATCGCCTCCGAGCGGCCAGAATTGCTCTTTCTGGATATTCATATGCCCGGTGAATCGGGTTTTGAACTGTTAGAGTCGTTGGACTACAGCCCAAAAATTATTTTTACCACGGCTTATTCTGAATATGCGATTCAATCCTTTGAGCACAATACCATTGATTATTTATTAAAGCCGATCAGTAAAGAGCGCCTTGCGCAATCTATCGATAAAATCGGTGGCTTAAGCGCACCGTCAAACGAGCAAGTGCCTGAGAAGTCTATTGTGAGCAACACTGCTCCTCTCAATATGAACAGTCGAATATTGGTGAAAGACAGTAATTCCTGCCATTTAGTGCCCTTAGCCGATATTCGCTATTTTGAAAGTTGTAAAAACTACGTTCAAATTATGTTCGGTGAAAAAAAGGCCTTTGTAAAAAAAACCATGGCCCATATTGAGCAGCGCCTACCGTCGAATCATTTTTTTAGAGTAAGCCGGCAGCACATTGTTAACTTGGAATGTATTGACACAATGGTCGAGTCTATAAGTGATGGCTATGATTTAACCATGAACGATGGTAAATCTATTGATATCTCTCGACGTAACGCCAGCAGGCTTAAAGAGCTATTAAGCCTGTAATCGTAATCGCCTTTTCGTGCATCGTGATAACGCCTAATTCTCATCGAAATAATAGACCACCTAACCGCGTATATCGCCGTTCGGCATCTTAATACGCCTACTTTTTAATATTGCGGCATTATGGAATCTTCGATAAAGGAGGAATGCGAATGTTGCGGTTGATCACCCGAATAGTAATGTGCGTAGTGTGTGTGGTTTCGTTTCGCGCGTATGGTGCCAATGACGGGCCGTCTACTTTGCTGGAATTAAAACAGGCCGTAGACGCGATTCGTACTGAAACGGGGGCGCCGGCGTTTGGCATCGCATTGGTAGACCGAAACGGGCCGGTGTGGGTAACAGGCGTTGGCGAGGCAAATAGAGAGAGCAATATACCCGCAACGGCAGATACCATTTTTCGAATTGGCTCGGTCTCTAAAATGTTATCGGGTATTGCTGTAATGCAGTTAGTGGACGCCGGAAAACTTTCCTTGGACGACACTTTGCGCGAAATAGCGCCTAGCATCGTTTTTGAAAATCCGTGGGCAGAGAGTCATCCCGTTCGTATCGCCCATTTACTAGAGCATACAACGGGCTGGGATGTTCACCCTGGCGAGTATTCAGTTCCAGCACCAGATACATTGCGTTTGGAGGAGGGGCTCAACAGCCATCCCGATTCGAGATTGTCGCGTTGGCCTCCAGGTACACGTTATTCCTACAGTAATACCGGGCCGGTGGTAGCAGCCTTTGTTGTTGAAGTGATTACAGGCATGCGATACGAAGACTATATGGCGCAGTTCGTATTTGAACCGCTGGCGATGAGTTCAAGCTCGTTTTTTAAAACGCTGGAGTACGATGCCCGTGGTGCAACGCTTTATTCGCAAAAAGGGCCGCTCGATTACTTTCACATTTATTCGCGCCCGTCTTCTTCGTTGAATACCAGTGCCAACGATATGGCTCAGCTAATGAGCATGATGATTGGGCGCGGAGCGTTTAAGGGGGTTCGTCTATTAAGTGAAGCCGCTATAACCCGAATGGAACAGTCTGAGACCACCTTGGGTGCAGAGGCCGGTATACATTCGGGTTATGGGTTAACGTTGGATGTGACCGGTTTTCAGGGGCGTAATACTGCTTTCTATGGTCATAGCGGTGGGTTACCCGGCGCCATTACTGAGTTCGTCTATCAGCCGAGTGTGGGAAAGGGCTTCGTCTTTATGATAAACGAAGATAACCCACGTGCGTATTCTCAACTTTCTGATGTGTTTCGTACCTATTTACTTAAAGACGAACCTGCGGTGAGCGTGCAGCCCCTTTCATTGCCGGAAAAATATAGGCAGCTATCCGGTTTATATACGCCCATTAACCCGATTTTTGAGTTGGGTAAAATTCAGTTCGATATTACCCACGTGATGCGATTTAGTGCTGATGAAACCTACTTGCACCGTAGCCCATTCTTTGGTGGCTGGCAGAGCAATGATTATGCGATAGACGACGGGCCGTTAATATCGGATTGGTCGGGGTTACCCTCAATCGTGATAGTGAACGACCCTGTTGCCGGCGAAGCCGTTCAGGTTGAAGGTGTGCTCTATCAAAAAACCTCCGTCTTAATCGTTGTGGGGCGTTTAGTTTTTATTGTGATGGCAGCGCTGTTAGTGCTATTGAGTTTTATCTATCCCTTATGGCGATTATTGGTTCGAATAAAGTCGAAAAAGCCAGAGCCTATTGCGCTAAGGTTGCGTTTATTGCCAACGCTATTAAGTAGCCTACTGCTAATATTACCGGTGTTTATACTGTTCAGTGGGCTTGATATTAAACGCCTCATGGAATCGTCGATTATTAGTTGGGCCATTTTTATCGTTAGTGTGTTGTACCCCTTAGCGGCCATTGTTGGGTTTGTATATGTGGCACGTATTAGAAAAATAGCGAGCGAGTGGCAAGAGTATTGGTATGTCGCGGTAATGGCGTGTACCCATGTTTGGATTGCGACCTACTTAGCGTGTTATGGCTTTTTTGCGTATCGGTTATGGGCGTAACGCCGAATAGGCGCAGTGTTAATAGAATGGTTTGCACGGCATAATAACGGGCTACCCTATTGGCCATTCAAAAAGGATTAACACGATGGGCAAGCAATTCGATTCTCTTTCAGAAAAACTTAGTGCTTTTATTGCGGAACAAAAACTTTTTTTCGTGGGTACGGCCACTGACGATAGTCGCGTGAACATTTCGCCTAAAGGCATGGATTCGTTGCGGGTACTGGGGCCTAACCGAGTGGTGTGGCTGAACGTTACGGGGAGTGGTAACGAGACTTCTGCGCATGTGCAAATAAACCCCAGAATGACCATTATGTTTGCAGCCTTCGAAGGAAAACCGCTTATTTTACGTTTATACGGTACGGCAAACGTCATACACCATACAGATGAACAATGGCCCGCACTTTCTGCTTTATTTAACCCCACCGTGGGCGCTCGGCAAATTTTTGATTTTACAGTTGAGATGGTTCAAACATCGTGTGGGATGGCAGTGCCGTACCTTTCCTATGATAGCGATCGAGAGTTGCTGACGAATTGGGCCACTCAGCAGGGCGAAGACGGCATTAACCGCTATTGGGAGAATAAAAATCAGAACACCATCGATGGGATTCCGACACATATTGTAGAGAAAAATTTAGGGAGTTGATGGATTGCGTTTATCTTCTTGTATCGACCACGCCTTATCTTTTTCAGTAACGAGATAAAAGCGGGTATATTCTTGGGTTTTCCAACGAAATAGCATACCGTTTTTTTGTATTTGGACATCTATGTGGGTTTTTGTGGGATGTAGCCCGCGCCGTTTTAAATAGCCGTTAAGTACAACGAAGCCCTTTTGGGTTGTTTCGTCGATAGGCACAAAATCGGGGGTTTTACTGCAGGCCATAAGTAGTAACACACTAATGCCTATGATGCTTAATTTAAGCCGAGTAAATTGCATTTGCGGGCGCCAATATAGTGATGCTGTACAGTTAATTATCGCGTTTTATAAGAGTGACCTATATTGAGTGTAGCTCTGCTATGGCTGGGCGATGAAGTTTTTAACTGCGAAACTCTAGCCGTTGAGTTTTCGCGGTGAGTACAGGCATACCGGCCAGCCCTAGAGTGAGGTCGAGTAGAATGTTCCACACATTACCTGTGCCAACGCCCTTAGTGACCCTATCGGCTAGCGCGGCTTTACGAATTAAATCTTGTAGTTGTCTCGGTTTTATTCGCTTAAGCGCCGCTTTAAACAGCGGTTTACGTTTTTCCCAGACACCATTTTTTCGGGCAGCGGCATCGAAACTTTCGCCGGTATCCATTGCTTCTTTAATATTGTTTAAGCTGCGTATTTCACGTGTTAACGCCCAAAGCAGCGTTAGGGGCTCGGTGCCTTCTGAGCGCAACCCTTGCAAGCTAGTAGCCGCAGAGCGGCTGTCACCATAAATGGCTTTGTCGACTAATCCAAAAATATCGTAGCGGGCCGAATCCATGACAGCGGCGGTCATTAGCTGTGCATCAATAAAATTGTCTTCGGCGGCGAGTTTAAGTTTTTCTATTTCTTGAACGGCGGCGAGTAAGTTTCCTTCTGTCCTTGCACAGAGAATATCAATGGCTTCGCTGTCGGCGTGCAAGCCAGCGGCCTTTAAGCGTTGGTCTACCCAGCGAGGCATTTGCGGTATGCCAATGGGCCAGACTTGTACGGTGGCGCCCACTTTTTCGATGGCCGTAAACCATTTACTTTTTTGACTTCGACTGTCTATTTTGGGGCTGACCAGAAGCAGCAGGGTATCGTCGTTCGGCGACGAGCAATATTCTACAATGGCTTTGCTGCCGGCGTCGGCGGGCTTGCCATTATGGATGCGAATTTCGATTATTTTTTTGTCGGCAAATAGCGAGAGTGCGTTGGCGCTGTTGTAGAGTTCGTCCCAACTAAAGTGGGTATCGGTATGGTGTAGTTCGCGTTCGCTAAACCCTTGTTCGCGCGCGGCTTGGCGAATAGTGTCACAGCACTCTTGTACTATGAGGGGTTCGTCACCGGTTATAAAATACACGGGCGCTAAGTTTTTTTTAACGGCGGCAGCGAGTTGTTCCGCTCTAATTTTCGCCATAAAATGTTAACTCTTTAGTCGTATAACAACGCGGTAAAGCGGGTGAACGGCCGGTGGAATTTAAAAAAAAGAACATTCATTCAACATTGAAAACAATCTATTTTACTCAAGGCGCGCATCTAAAATGCGATAAGCGAGTTCTTCGCGCATTTCAACAAGCAGGGCTTGTTCTTCTTGGTTTTTCGCGACGATAAGAGAAGGGTCGAAATCGTAGCTACGCCAGCTAATAGCTTTCTTGGAGGCCATTCGGATATCGCCACCTTCGCTGCCACTGCTGGTTTGGTAGTGATAGCGCAACGTTAAGGTTAATTGGTATTGCGCGGTTACGCCGGTATCGGTAACGGATAGCGGGCGCTTATCGAGTTGTTCGTCTTCGATCACCAGTGTCATGGGGGCCGTACGAATTTGTTCGACGTTATTGTTGCGCAGTATGCGCGTTAGCACCGGTGCAATTTTACTGTTTCTGGATTGCACCACAACGTTGAGTTGCGGTGGGAGTGGCCCAGAGCGCGCATCGGCAAGCGAAGAGTTCGCACCGCGTAATTGCCAGCCGCAGGAGGCTAGCAATAAAATCAGGCCCATTAGGGCCAGCCGGGTTATAAAATGGCGGTGCATAATTGGCGGTCACTCTCAGTCATTGGACGGCGTTCTAGGGTTTGAGGGTTGAGGTTAGTTAGCCACAATATTGACTAATTTCCCCGGTACCACAATCACTTTACGAACGGTGTTGCCGTCGATAAAGCGAATAACGTTTTCATTGGCGAGTGCTAATTTTTCCAATGTGGCTTTATCGGCGTCGGCGGGTACTTCGAGTTTAGAGCGAACTTTGCCGTTGACTTGCGCCACTATGGTGATAGAACTACGCACAAGCGCGGCTTCATCAACACTGGGCCAAGGGTAGTTGATAATGGCCTCTTCATGCCCGAGTGCTTGCCATAGCGAGTGGCAAATATGAGGCACGATAGGTGCGAGTACCAGTGTAGCGGCTTCTAATGCTTCGCGTTCCACGGCGAGGCCGAGCGGCGTACTGCGATCGGCGTGTCGGCTTAACTCGTTCAACAATTCCATAACGGCCGCAATGGCGGTGTTAAAGGTTTGGCGACGACCAAAGTCGTCGGAAACCTTTTGGATAGTTTCGTGAGTTTTCCGGCGTAAATCTTGTTGCTTATCATCGAGTGCCGAGGCTTCGAGTGTGCCGGGGCTACCGGCTAGCTTATGGGCTGCGACGGCTTTCCATAGTTTTTTCAGAAAGCGAAAGGCACCTTCTACTCCGGTTTCAGTCCATTCCAAGCTTTGTTCGGGTGGGGCCGCAAACATGGAAAACAGGCGAACAGTGTCGGCGCCGTATTGTTGTATCAGCGCTTCGGGGTCGACGGTATTGCCCTTTGATTTGGACATTTTAGTGCCGTCTTTTAAGACCATACCTTGGCAAAGCAAACGTTCAAACGGTTCGTCGCAGCTCACTAAGCCTTCGTCGCGCATCAGTTTGTGATAAAAGCGTGCGTAAAGCAGGTGCAAAATTGCGTGCTCAATGCCGCCTACGTATTGATCGACCGGTAGCCAGTAGGCTGCTTTTTCGGGGTCGAGCATACCGCTTTCACTGGGTGCGGCGTAACGGGCGTAATACCATGAGCTTTCCATGAATGTATCGAAGGTGTCGGTTTCGCGCTCTACCGCTTGGCCGTTAAGCTCGTCTTTTTTCCATTCGAGGTCGGCCTTGATGGGAGATTGTACGCCGTCCATTACCACGTTTTCTGGCAATAACATGGGAAGTCGGTCGGCGGGCACCGGAATCTCGCCACCGTCGGGCAAGTTAAAAATGGGGATAGGTGTACCCCAATAACGCTGACGAGAGACACCCCAGTCGCGCAAACGGTAATTGGTGGTCACGCGGCCTTTGTCGGCGGCGATTAACGTTTGTGAAATCGCTTCGAATGCGGCGTTAAAATCTAAACCGTCGTATTCGCCGGAATTGACTAATATACCCTTTTCAGTGTAAGCCGCAGTGGCCAAATCGACGGCTTCACCGCTGGTGGGCGCGATAACCTGGTTGATGCCAATGTTGTACTTTTGTGCAAATTCCCAATCGCGTTGGTCGTGTGCAGGTACTGCCATTACGGCACCAGAGCCGTAATCCATCAATACATAATTACCCACCCAAACGGACACTTCTTTGCCGGTAATGGGATGAAGGGCTTTAAGGCCGGTATCGATGCCTTTCTTTTCCATGCTAGCCATGTCGGCTTCGGCAACGGATTGAACCTTACAGGCTTGAATAAATTCGGCGAGTGCGGGGTTGTTCTCGGCTTGCGCGAGAGCGATTGGGTGTTCTGCGGCGAGGCTTACATAGGTGACGCCCATGAGTGTATCGGGGCGGGTGGTGTAAACCTCAAACCCCGTGTGCCCTGCGACGGTTTCGGTTAAGTCGAAACGCATGTCTACACCGCGGCTTTTGCCTATCCAGTTGCGCTGCATGGTTTTGACTTGTTCTGGCCAGTTGGGCAGTTTGTCGAGGTCGGCGAGTAGCTCTTCTGCGTAGTCGGTGATGCGAATAAACCACTGGGGTATTTCTTTTCGTTCAACGGGGGTGTCGCAACGCCAGCAGCAACCGTCAACAACCTGTTCATTGGCCAATACCGTTTGGTCGTGTGGGCACCAGTTAACCGCCGAGACTTTTTTATAGGCTAAGCCTTTTTCATACAGGCGGGTAAAGAACCACTGTTCCCAGCGGTAGTAGTCGGGCTTACAGGTGGTTACTTCGCGTGTCCAATCAAAGCCAAACCCCAGCTCGGTGAGTTGCTTACGCATGTAATCCGTATTGCTGTAAGTCCATGCGGCGGGGGCGGTATTGTTTTTAATGGCGGCGTTTTCGGCCGGTAAGCCAAATGCATCCCAGCCCATTGGGTGTAGAACATTCTTCCCTTGCATACGCTGAAAGCGCGCGATCACGTCAGAAATAGTGTAGTTACGTACGTGTCCCATGTGCAGCCTGCCACTGGGGTAGGGGAACATCGCCAAGCAATAGAATTTTTCCTTGCTGGTGTCTTCAGTAACGTTGAAGCTTTTGTTTGTGTCCCAGAATTGCTGGGCGGCTTGTTCTATTTCAGACGGAAGATAAAGGTCTTTCATGGATGGATGTTTTTGGCCTGCGCTGTAGGGAAGGAGGGATTCATAAAAAATGGTTCGGCATTATGACAAAAAAAGGGGGTGAGTTATAGAAGTGCGCGTGCGAAGCCGCGCTTATTCCGTGACAGGTGTAGGGGATTTTGGCTGTTTGTGGCGTGCCTTATCGAGGTGTTCGCACATTTGGGCGCCTCCATCCAGAATTCTCGCGGTATGGCGCTGGATAATATCCGGTGGAATAAAAAATAGGTTTTGCGACTGTACGGCGTTTAGTGACGGCCATTGCTGCCATTCATCTAACCAGTCGGGCCGTTGTTCGCCCATGCCGCTGGCTACAATTACGTCGGGGTTGCGGGCCAAAACCGATTCAATACTGAGCTTTGGTGCCACTACAGGCAGGTCGCCAAATGCGTTGAGGCCGTTACACAGTTGGATGAGATCGCTAATAATATGTTGGTCGTTTAGTGTTTGAAGGGGCGAGTTCCAGACTTGGTACAGCACGCTAACGGTGGGTTTGCCTTGATTGCGGGCGCGAAGCCTATTGAGACGTGTCAGGTATTGCGTGGCCTGTTGCTCGGCGATGCCCGTATTGCCGGTAAGTATGCCAAAGTCACGAATAGATTTTGCAACGTCTTTAAGATTTAGGGGATTGCTGGCATACACCGGAATACCCAAAGTCGCGAGCTTCGGCAAAATAAGCCCGCCGTGGCCCGAATTCCAGCCTATGACTAGATCGGGCTTGAGCGCAAGGATGGCTTCTAAGCTGTGGCTGCTAATGGCACCTACACGAGGAATGTTCACTGCTTCTGGCGGGTAGTCGCAATAGTCGACAGCGCCCACAATGGCATGGCCAGCACCGGCCGAAAAAAGGTTTTCTACAATATGCGGTGCTAGTGCGACGATGCGCTTTGCGGGTTTGTCGAGTGTTATAGTTGTGCCGCTAAAGTCAGTGACAGTCACTGCGTGCTCGGGCAACGCGTATGGCCGGTGGGCCGTGCACAAGAGTAGAAAACCCATAAATAGGTAGGCAAATAATGGTCGCATAGTGTTTTCCGTAAACGGCAAAAAAGTGGCCTTTAAGCTTATGTTGAAGCTGACAGCGCTAGCGTAAAGATTAAAAGAATTAGGGTTTCATTCCACTCGATAAAAGCGCCAACGCAATCGCCTACGTAGCCGCCAATGCGGGCGATCCAAAATTGTCGCCAAACGGCGAGCCAGCACAGGCTTAATACCATTGAGACAACCACCCACCAGAGGGGAACTAAAAAACTGAGCGCAAAGAGCACACCCAAACCTTGCAAAACGGTGCTGTGGCGTGACTGAGATTGAACCTCCATACCCAAGCCCTGGGTACGCACGTAGGGGGTGGTTTGCATATAACCCGATGCGCAGAGCCGGCTGACAACAATTGCGGTGGCCATGGCGGTGAGACCGTAATGTTGTTCGAGCAGTGTGTAAATTAAAACGACTTTTGTTAATAGCGTTAGTACCAGTGCGACAACGGCCATTGCGCCGACAGTGGGGGATTTAAATATGGGCAGTATTTTAGCGGTGGCGCTGTGGCCGGCGGCAGCGGCATCAATGCTGTCGGCGAGACCGTCTAGGTGAAGTGCGCCCGTTATGATTACCCAAGCAATGAGTAATACCATGGCGAGTAAAGGCTGAGGTAAGAAAGGGCTAAGGCAAAGATATAAAACGCACAGTAGACCTGCAATAAGCCCGCCGACGAGTGCGTAATAGTTGACGGATGCTTTGCGTGTGGCCTCGTTATAATCGCTCGTCTTTAACCACCGTGTAACGGGTAGTTGGGTGAGCAAGGCAACGGCCATTAACAGCGGCGGCAGGACCATTAGGTTTTATTGCCAATAAAGTTATGTGCAATTAGTTTTATGAGGCGATTATTGTTTGTGTCGGTGGGGGTCTTTCCTATTTTGTCGAACACGCGAACACGTGAAATCGACGCAAAAGGCACATCAAAGACTTGTGCGTTTTCCAAATTCAACCCGAGTAAGGTGGCCAACATTACGCGAATGGCACCACCATGAGCGATGACCAATACTTTTTGGCCTCGGTGGGTGCTGCTGGCGGCGGCAAAAAAGGCGGAAAGTCGTGTTGCAACATCGGTTAAGGGTTCACCGTTGGGAGGTGTATTGGCGACAGGGTTTCGCAGCCATGCGGCGATATGAGCGTAGTGATGTTTCCACACCTCTGCGCGCAGTTGCCCTTCCCAATCGCCGTAGCGTACTTCGACAAGTCGATTATCAGAGACCAGCGGAATATTGCGCTGCAGGGACAATCGTTGAGCAAATTCATGGCAGCGTTTCATGGTAGATGAATGAATGACATCCCATTGTTCGTCGATTTGATCGCAGCTTGCTTGCATGTTGGCAACCCCTTCGGGCCGCAATACAACATCGGTGGAGCCGCGAAATATCTCGCCTCCTTCGCATTCCCCGTGCCTTAAAAAATCGAATTGGGTTACCGTAAAATCATCTAACGCTTTCATCAATACCTGCGCCCGTAAAGGTGGCCATTTGTGAGTGTAAAGCCAGTGCGTTTTGTAAAAGCGGCACGGCCATCGCGGCGCCACTACCTTCGCCCAAACGCATGTCCAATTGCAAAAGTGGTGTAACGCCGAAATATTCTAGCGCTAAAGTGTGCGCGGGTTCTGCCGAACAGTGCGAAAAGAGGCTCCATCGCAGAATATCGGGGTTAATACTGTGGGCAATTAACAGCGCGGCGGTGGCGATAAATCCGTCGATGACAATGGGTATACCTTGTTGAGCCGCGGTTAGATAAGCACCGGTGAGTGCGGCAATTTCGAAACCGCCGCAGCAGCTTAAAGCGCTAAGCCCTTTATGATCACTCGCTGCAACCGTGGGTTGATGTAATTGAAGTGCTTGCTGAAGAATGAGTTGTTTGTGTTGAAGGCCGGCATTGTCGAGCCCTGTACCTGGGCCTGTGAGTTCTTTGAGTGGGTATTGCAGCAGTAATGCGTAAAGCAGGGATGCGGACGATGTATTGCCAATACCCATTTCACCACCAATAAACAGTTGAGGTTGTTGCTGTTTTTGAGCCTCCACAATAACGGATCGACCGGCGTTTAATGCGGCATAAAGCTGTGTTTTACTCATAGCTTCTGTCGTGGCGGAATCAAGCGTGCCAGGGCCAATCGATAAGTCGAATGCGGGGTTTAAATGTGTGGGTGAATAGGCCGTGCCCATATTGCGAATGCCAAAATCGGCGTTTATTTGCTGACTAAGAATATTGATAGCGGCCCCACCAGTAACGAAATTGTCTATCATTTGGGCTGTGACACTTTGGGGAAACGCTGAAATATTGTGCGCGCAAATACCATGATCACCTGCGAATACTCTTACACATATACGTGATAGCGTGGGTAAAACGTTGCCTTGCCAGCCAGCAAATTGCAGCGCGATGGTTTCGAGTTTACCCAGTGAACCGGGTGGTTTTGTGAGCGTTAATTGATGTTGCTTTGCCGCGGCTATAATGGCTTGATCAATGGTGGCTAAAGGGTGTGATAGCCACTGTAAAGCGCTTGCCGTATTCATGGTGCGTCCTTTAGTGAATGCGTGTTAATGGCTTTTAACGGAAGGGGTAGGCCTGCGACAACAAGAGTGACGTTATCGCAATGAGCGGCGAGCGATTGATGAAGCCAGCCGCTGTTATCAACAAATTCGCGGCTGAGTTGGCCGAGAGGCACTACACCGCTGCCCACCTCATTGCTGACAAAAATAATGTCGGCTTGCAGTGTGGGCAGAACGTTAAGTAAGGCATTTTTTTCCTGATCAAAACATTTATTGGCTAAACAATTGGACAGCCACAAGGTTAAACAGTCGACCAGAATCGTCGTGTTTGCGTGGTTGTGGTGTGTGAGTATGTCGGCGATACCGAGTGGTTCTTCAATTGTTTGCCAATGTGCAGGGCGTGAGGCTTTATGGTTCTCAATGCGCTCGGTCATTTCGTTGTCGCCAGCCCAGCCCGTCGCCACATAGATAACGGTATTGTCGTTGCGCAGGGCTAGTGTTTCGGCGTAGGTACTTTTGCCGCTACGAGCGCCACCGAGTATTAATGATTTCATAGTAATCCGGGTAATACGATGGGCTTGTGATCGTTTGGGTGCGTGAGTACTTTAACGCGGTTACCAAAGAGTTGGTCGATAAGAGGCTGGGTGATGATATTTTCGGGGCGGCCGCTGGCGATAATGTTTCCGCTATGCATTGCAATTAAACGGTCTGCATATTGAATGGCCAAATTAATATCGTGCAGCACCAGCAGAATGGCAACATTTTGTTGCGCGAAGGTTTTTATTTCGCTCATGAGTTGTTGCTGGTGACCAATATCAATATGTGCGGTGGGTTCATCTAATAGCAGTAAGCGCCTTTCGGAGGTGTCGGTTTGCCACAGTTGCGCGAGTACACGAGCAAGTTGAACGCGTTGCTTTTCGCCTCCCGATAATTGCGGGTATAAACGTTCTCTTAAGTGGGTGATATCCAACGCTTTCATGGCGTCACGCACAATGGCAGTATCGCTGTTTAGCCCTGTAGCATGAGGAATACGCCCAAGGGCCACCACCTCGGTTACTGAAAAGGGAAAATTGAGTTCACTGTGTTGAGGGAGTACGGCAATTTTTTTGGCGCGTTCATTCGGTGGCAGTGCGCGTAACGGGGCGCCGTGAAATAAAATATCGCCCTGATGAGTGTGTAAATCACCGCTAATAGTTTTGAGCAGTGTCGATTTCCCTGCACCGTTTGGGCCAACGATAGCGACCACTTCGTTGTGTTCGAGTTGTAAGCAGGCCTCGCGTAACAAAGAGAAAGTGCCAATTTGAACCGACACATTATGTAATTCTAAAACCTTCATCTATCGCCACCCGCGCTGTTTGCGTTGTATTAACATCGCAATAAAAACGGGTGCACCAATAAACGCGGTTACTAGCCCTACGGGTAGTTCTGCTGGCGCAATAGCCGTACGCGCAATGACATCGGCGATTAACAATGTTAGGGCGCCGATACAAGCGGTCATGGGGATCATAGTGGTATGGTTGGGCCCAAGGCTCATGCGCACAATATGGGGCACCACCAATCCCACAAACGCAATAGTTCCGGCAATGGCAACAGAGATACCAACGCCCGCCGCCACACACAGAATAATAATTTTTTTCACACGATTCACAGAAATACCCAAATGTCGCGCTTCGGATTCGCCCAGTAAAAGTGCGTTAAGTGCTGTTGCTTGTCGGTTAAGCACAATAAAAATAACGATGCCCACACTTCCCACTAACGCTACTTTTTGGCCGTCGGCCATTTCTAAACCGCCCATCCGCCATAAAGTAATTTGACGTAGCATTTCATTGTCGGCGAAATATTCCAGCAGGCTGGTAAGGCTGCCGGCGAGAAAGGTAAACGCAATGCCCGCGAGTAACATTGTTGATACGCTTGTGCCTAAGGCGTCGGTTGAAATTCTGTACACTAAACTGACTACAATAATACTGCCCGCAAAAGCGCCCAGCGATACCAGTGATAAACCGCTAAGATTCCATTGGTTTTGATTCAGCAGCACAATCACAATGCTGGCGCCGGCAGCGGCGCCTGCACTCACGCCGATAAGGGATGGATCTGCAAGGGGATTGCGAAATAAACCTTGGGTGACGGTGCCACTAACAGCCAAAATTGCACCAATACTGCCGGCAAGGAGTGCGCGCGGTAGGCGTAACTTTTCGATAATAGTCGTGGTGTAGATATCGCCGTTACCGTGTAGCCACTGCCATAATTGTTCACTGGAGAGTGAGACGGCACCAAACAAACAGCTTACCGCAGTACCGAGCAGTACGAGCACCACGCTTGTTCCAATAATTGTTGGCCAGAGGCGCCTAAGTTGGTCGGGTTTTAGGAGCATGGGTGTGCGGTTTCGTCTGGGTGACTGATGTTTGTCTCAAGTTCCGGAAATATCGCCTGTAGATCTAAATGTTTTTCGAGTACGTCGGCTAATCGATTTAATTGTTGATCTAATAATTGCTCGGTGTCTATTGCGCCACGGTTATTGTTTGGGGTTAATCCCGCCCAGTGTAAAAGGTTGTCGCATGTGGCGGGAGTGCCAAACAACCCATGGATATAGCAGCCAAATACTTGGTTGTCGTCACTAATGCAGCCATCGTATCGATTATCAAAAAGGGTAACAGGGGGTGTACCGAGTGGGGTTAACCGTGTTGTTTCCCCTTGATGAATTTCATACCCGTTGAAGGCCGTTGTGCGGTTATCGAGTTGCAATGTGCCGTGTGTATTGTGTAATTGTTTTTGATTTTTTAGCGTTGTTTTTAACGGTAAAAGGCAAAACCCTTTCGTTTCGCCCGGTGCGCCTTCTTGCCCATCTGGGTCGTTTACTGTTTCACCGAGCATTTGGTACCCGCCGCAAATTCCCATGAGTTTTCCGCCGTAGCGTAAGTGTTTTTGTAGCGTTTCGGCCCAGCCGTTTTTTTGTAACGCAGCTAAATCATCGCGTACGTTTTTACTGCCAGGCAATATAATTAAATCGGCAGGGGGAGGCGGTTGACGAATATCGCAAAACTTTAAGTTGACGTTGGGGTGATGGCGAAGTGCGTCGAAATCAGTATGGTTGCTGATGCGCGGCAGCACAGGCACTACTATATTAAATGCGCCTTCCTGTGGGGGGCTTTGCTCGGTATTAATGCCATCTTCCGCTTCAATGTGGAAATCGTGTAAATAGGGCAGAACACCGAATACCGGTTTTCCTGTTTTTTCTTCTAGCCAATCGAGACCGGATTGCAATAATGCTATATCGCCGCGAAAACGATTAATGACAAAACCTTTAATACGGTCGCGCTCGCTGCCGGAGAGTAACTCAAGTGTGCCAATAATATGGGCAAAAACACCACCGGGATTAATGTCGGCAATAAGAATAACAGGGCAATCAGCCGCTTCGGCGAAGCCCATGTTAGCAATATCACCTTTGCGAAGATTAATTTCGGCAGGGCTGCCGGCGCCTTCGACTACAACGGTGTCGTAACGGGTGTGCAAACGCTGAAACGATTCCAATACATAGCGTAAGGCTTCGGGTTTATAGCGGTGAAAGTTTTGCGCGGTCATGTTGGTATTCACATGGCCTTGAATAATAATTTGGGCGCCCGTATCACTGCTGGGTTTTATGAGTACGGGGTTCATATCGGTATGAGGCGGTAATTGGCAGGCCACGGCTTGAACGGCTTGGGCCCGCCCAATTTCGCCACCGTCGACGGTGACAGCGCTATTTAACGCCATGTTTTGAGGCTTGAACGGTGCGACACGAACACCCTTGCGAACCAGTACGCGGCATAAACCCGCGACCAATGTGCTCTTGCCGGCATCGGACGTAGTGCCTTGTACCATCAAACATTTTGTCATTGTAGTAATGCGACTGTTGGGCGGGTTAAAAGTCAACGCCTTTGCGGGCTTTTATGCCAGCGCGGAAGGCATGTTTGATATCTTTAACTTCTGACACCGTATCGACAAGGTCGCGTAAACCGCTACCGCCACCACGGCCGGTTACAACCAGGCTTTGTTCGTAGGGGCGATTTTTAATGGCGGTTAGAATTTTTTCTTCGTCTAAATATTTGTAGCCGATCATATAGGTGATTTCGTCGAGCACCACTAAATCGAGACTGTCATCGGCCAACATGCGGGCCGCTTCTGTCCACGTGGCTTCCGCAGCGGCTATATCGCCACTACGGTCTTGAGTGTCCCATGTAAAGCCGGTTCCCATTTGATAAAAATCGACTTCCGGGCAGGTATCGCGTAAATAAATTTCTTCACCGGAAAGTTGAACACCTTTAATAAATTGCACAACACCAATTTTTTGACCGTAGCCGAGCGCACGCATAACCATACCAAAGGCAGAGCTGGATTTACCTTTGCCGTCGCCGGTGAGTAAAACAGCAACGCCTTTTTCGGTATCGGCGCGTTCAATATTGGCATCTACCTTTGTTTTTTGTTTTTCCATGGCCGTTTTGTGGCGGGAATTCTTGTCTGTTTTATCGGTCATGTGTTCTGCTCATTTGTGGTGTCGTGTTTTATGACGATAAGGTTGGAAATAGGGCGCGCGATAAAAGCCGCGCGCCCAGCACGATTTAAAACTGGAATTTAGCCCCAGCATAAAGAGAGCGTTCGGCAGTATTGTACCCCGTCACTTCTTGATAATCTTGGTCTAGTAAGTTTTCAATGCGCGCATTGAAGACCCATTGATGCCAGCGCCAATTAGCGCTGAGATTGAAGACACTGTAGTCGTCCATTGCAACGTCATTAATATCCTCCACATCTGTTACATAGCGCATATTCGCAAGCAGGTTGAGATTGTTATCCATTAGGCTGGCGTTAACACTAACATTGTAGGTGTATTGTGGTCGGCGAACACGGGGTGCGTCATCTCGTGTTTCGGTTTTGTTGTAGGTAGCGTTTGCAATAAGAGCGTAACGGCTGCTCATCGTATACTCGCCAGCAAGTTCAATGCCTTTTGAACTGCTCTCACCGTCGGCTTGAAAGTAGCCTGACCAGTCAATGGGGTCGAAATAAATTTCGTTATCGACCGTTTGATAGAATAGTGTGGTTTCAACGGAGTAGGAGGTGTCGCCTTTAAGTTGGTGATAGTACTCTATGCCGGCATCGATACCCGCACTTTTTTCTTCCTTTAACGCTACGTCTGCCGCAGCGCCAAATGCCCAAGGGCCTTTATTGTAAGCGATTTCTTGCAAGGAAGGAGCGCGAAACCCTGTACCAGCGCTGGCGCGTGTTTTAAGTGTTTCACTGTCGCTGATAATTGGTAACCACGCCGCTGTTACACGAACGCTATTGTGCGTGCCAAAATCATCGTTGTTATCGTTTCGAAGGCCGCCGGTAAAATATAGCGTATCGTCAATGTTGGCTTGGAGTTCGGCAAATAAGCCTGTTTGGTTACGGGTAATTGTGTCGATTTCTTCGTCTATGTCGAAAAATACATCTAAGAGATTAGGTATATGGGTAAACGTGTTAGCGTCCTCGCCTACTTTTTCGGTTTTGTAATCAGCACCAAATACCGTTGTGAAGAATGGACTTAACTCAACACTACCTAAATATTCTGATTTTTCTAAGACACCACTAATGCTATAGGAAGAGAGGTTATCGGTGAAAAACTCACGTTCTATGGCAGTAGAGCCAAACGCTAGGGCATGCTGGGCATTACCGTGTTGCCATTCGAAGGATAAGCGACCCGTCTGTTGTTCGGAGCTCGTGACACAATCTTCTGCGGCGGAACCACAGTTGTCGTATTCGCTCAGGGCTTCTAAGTCTCGAAAGACAAGCTGGGTACGCAGTGTGTCGTTAATATTCCAGCCGAATTTTGTGTGTACGGTTGTATTGTCGTAACCGTCGGCTTCGTTGTTGGTGTCGTCGGTGCGGGCATTAAATCCTTCGCTGGAAAGATCGGCAACGGAGATTAATATATCGCCTTGCTCGCCGCCGAAACCAAGATGTCCTGTGAGCTTACGTGTATCAAATGCACCCGCTTGCGCCGCTACGTGGCCATTAAAACCCTCTTCGCTTGTCGTGGTAAAAATATTCACTACACCACCTGCATCGGCGCCGTATATAAAGCCTTGAGGCCCGCGTAAGATCTCGACGCGTTCGATTTCGTCACCGGTTTGTAAGTGCTGAACTTCGGTACCAACTTGCGTGCCGGTAGGGTCTGACATTTCCACGCCATCGATCATGATTAAGGTACGGTAACCTTCTTCGCCGCGAATGCGCAAAGATGACTGTTTGCCCATACCGCCGGAGTTGGTAACGGACACGCCAATCTGGTTACGCATTATATCCATTAAGGCTGTAGAGCCTTGCAATGCGATTTGCTCGGCGGTAATAACAGAAACCGATGCGCCTACTTCACGCAAGGGCGTTTGGTTGCCAGAGGCAGTGACGACAATTTCTTCGAGTTTTTCTTGTGCGACAGCCGAGAGAGATAAACCGAGCGTAAGCCCAGATAATAGTGATAATTGAAAAAGGTGTTTCATTAAAGTCCCCATTAATACGTCTAATGAGGGAGGTATACCGGGGATGAACGTTAACCGATGCCGTGCGAGCGTGCGCAGATTAAGACCATTCCTGGATGGTAGCCCTCCGCTCCATCTATGAATTGCGGCGTGTTAACGTATTCGCTAAACGCCAATATCTCAGGCTGGTATCGGGCTTGTGCTTTTGCGATTGAAAGCACTTACCGTTGCGGGGGCAGCGTTGGATTCTCACCAACTTCCCATTTCGCTCTGCCGTTTTACGTGCGCAGAGGACCGGAAACGGGGCGACTTTAGGCGCGTAGGTTGTCTTTGTCAACTTATTCCCATAGCCTCAAATGGGGTTCTCTTGAAGATAAAGGCGGCCTAATTAAACATTGGGTGTTAGCAGAAGGCGTCATCTTGGGGCGGCCGTGTATCATTTTAGGTCTCGCGAAGGGCTGGGCACGCTGGCAATTGCCTGCGTGATTGACGGGGATGCAGCAATGTGCGCCTAGAATGGGCGTGTCAGGTCAAAAAGTTGAGAATAACGGGTGATGGTATGAGGTTTGCTATATTCACTCGGATAAGTGCATTTTTAACTGTAATAACCGTATTGAGAGAGACAACATGAGTGAACGTGCGTCTACCGCTTATCATGAGGGTGGAGAGGTCGTGTTAAAAAAGGCGCCGGCAAGTGAGCTGGACGACGCTGGTTATCAAATGTTTTGTGATGCTTACCGTCAACGTGAAGATGTGCTGACGCTGGTGAAGCAAATTAATCAGTTGATTAAGGTGGTGCAAAAGCATCGAGGCGTCAGCATGGGGTTACTGGCGGGCGATAGTGGTTTTTTAGAAAATTTTGAATCGCTTCAAACTCAACTGGAAAAACGCCTAGCGACATTGGAATGTTTTGCCCGTACTACGGGCGGGCTGTTAACCGATAGAGAGAAAGATAATTTACATCTCGCGTGGCTCACCATACGGCAAGATTGGCAAAACGATAACCTCAGCGACAACTTTGAATTACACACACACCTTATCGAGCAGCTGCAAAGTATGCTGGCTTCTCTTGCTCGGCAATTGGGGAAACCGTTGGCGCCGGATTTGGAAGATGCAGAGCCGGAAGGCGGGGCGGATTACCCTAAGCTGTTCAAGCAAATTGAAATGTTGAATTTTGTGTGCCGTCAGGTGCCGGATATTATCGAGCAGGTTGCGAAAGTCAGGGGCCTATCGGTTTATGCGGCCAGTGCAGGTAGCGTTGATTTTTATAGTGATCGGAAATTACGGTTTCTATTGCAGTGTACGCGAGAACAAGGTGATAAGTTACGTGCGCAGGCGGAGCGTATTAATGAGCAGTTAGAGGGAGGGCTTGGGGCATTTAAAGTATTGAAAGAGTTAGAGTTAAAGGTGCATTTTTTGTTAAATACCGTGGAGCAGGATGTGCTGTCGGACAGCGCAATCGCAACGTCTAGCCAGCAGTTTTTCAGCTTAGCAACCGAAATTATTGATGTGTATTGGCGGCTGGTAACTGAAGGGCTCGCCCAAATACGGCTGTGGCATGAAGACGACATGGAAGCGTGGCTAAAACTGCCGCAGTAACTAGCCGAACTACTGTTTATTGGCAGTGCGTGGTTAGGCGGGAGTGCGGTGTTTCTAACGTGTTCCTTCCGCGTTTTCCGCTTCGCTGATAGCGAGCTCACGAAAGTCAGTAATATACCCACTTATTTTTTGCTTCATTCGTTTTTGTTGTGCAGGGGTTCGCCCGTTGAGGAGGTCGGCCAGCATGGCATAAGTAATCGATTGGTTTTTATCCATTCGTATTTCGAGTTCTTCATTCCATTCGTCCGTATGGACAAATAATAATTTACGAATTGTGGTATCTAGCTGTGCACGGTCTTTGCGGTGGGTCAGTGCTTCAAGTAACTCTTCAGCCCATATTTCTTGTTGGCGAAGTGTTAAGGCTTCGAATGGCAGCATAGTTTCACTCCACTCGCGCAGTTTTTGCTTTTGTTCGTCGTTGAAGTTATTTAGGCCGCCGAGAACAAGATGTGATTTGAGTTCGTCGATACGGGCTTTGTACAGCGCAGGTTCATCTATATCAATAAATTCTTTTTGGTAATCATTTCTTTCTTTTGCGAGCTTCGCCATTAACGCTTTAACTTGATCGTCGCTAAGTGTTGCGGCGAGTTCAATAAATAACGGTGTTAAATAATCTAAACAGTCGCCGACCAATACCTGAATACGGTCTGTTTCGTCGTGTACTTGTTGGCCGGTGAGAATGCCTGTGCCAATGCGAATGTGTAATCCTTCGAGATAGAGTGCATAGCGAGTGAGTTGCGTTTCACGGTGCCAGCTGTGAAATTTATCGAGGTAATTTTTTGCGTATTTTTTTTGCTCACTATCGAGGTTAACGTAGCGCTCTATATACCAGAGGGTGGCAAAATCGAGAAAGCTATAGGCGAGTTTTGTTGCGCAGCCATTGAGAATGAAAAGGCAGAAAAATAGTAGGCTTATTCGTAGACAAAACTTACGCATGGCTCTTCCGTTGAGTGTGTGGGCAATCTGATGTGCAAAGGAGCAGGATTATATACGACTACGACACCAATAGTCGCGGGCGTAAGTAAGAATGAGTGGTGTAAAATTGTGTAGGAATACAGACGTGGCGGTAACCTAAACACAGTGACGCAAAAATGTGCGTCACTGTGTTTAGGCGGTTGTGGCGCTACAAGGTTTTTATGTATTCCACTAACGCCCAGCGATCAACAGTATTGATAGGTGGAAGCGTTTCGGTTTTATAGGTGCCGTCGCTATTGCGCAGTGGTTTACCGTTGTTATCGAGGGATATAACGGGGGTTATACCGGCAGCGTATTCATGCCCTGCATTCGAGTTGCTCGGTAAGGCCGTGTTGAACACAAATAGCCCTGGGTAATCTTCCGTAGAGCGCGGTGCGTAGCCAACACGTACGGGGTCGAATTCTCGTTGCCCTGTCGTAAAGGTGTCGGAACGGCAGTCTTCGCTTTCTGTGGCGCCATTGTCGAGTTGTTCCTGTGAGCATTTGGGTAAAAATAGCTCGTAGAGATTCTGTACTGACCCATTGTGTAGGTAAGGCGGTGTGGCCCATACGCCATTAAGTGGGCGACCTTTGTAGGCCAGTAGATACTGGGCGGGGTTTGTGTTGTCTTCGAAATCTAATTGGCGATCGCCGGTTTGGGCGGGGTTGTCCATGATAGAGACTAAAACATCGAGCATGCGCAAAATGCCGCGATACAGCGCTGGTTTATCTAAATCGGGCTGTGTTACTACGCCGCGCCCGGCTTCAGCTAACAGCGGTAATACTTTGCTGTCGACGCCAAATTTTTCTCCGTTGGGTGCTTTATGGTCAACGGGTAGGCCTTTGAAATAACCGCTTTTACCCGTGTAAGTGAGGGCGTTCATGACTGTTTGTGGGTCGGTGCCAATAAAGGGCAATGATGCCATTTGAGCTTGAATGGTGCGTTTTGGATCGGTGCGGTCGATGTCATGATGACATTGGTCGCATCGGTACTGTTTGAAAATCTCGCGCCCTCGTTGTGCGAGAGGTTGGTCGATAGCGGGAAATTGTTCTGGCCACAAAGGCGATGTCAAACGGGTTAAATGGCGTTCAAGGCGAATGATATTGCGCACATCGACGGAGGATGGGTAGCCGTTATCCTTTGTTTGTTTTTCCAAGTTCATGGTACCAAATACCCCCATAACTTCTCCTACATTACGGCCTAGCGCACCCGTTTTGGCGTTTTCACTCACGCCATTCCATTGCACGAAGTCGTGTTGTGGTGTGTCCCACAAAAAGGGGAAGCTTACGGGGGCGCTCGCAGGATTGAAGTTGTTGCCGTCTTTGGGGGTTAAGTGGCCGAGTATACGATTGTAAATGCGGCCGAAGGCATCAAGGCGACCATAGCCGTAATGCACCATTTCGCCATCATGGCTGGGTTGGTTGACGGTATTGTAAACATGCTGGCGTTTACGAGCATGATCAAGAAGTTCACGTGTGAGGGTAAGGTTGCCCTCGCTAGTATCACCAAAAATATTGCGGCTTAAGCGCGTTAACTTGTCGTTGTTGTTGTAAGAGGCATTGAGTGCTGCTTCTAGCGATATGAGCATACTTTCCATGTCTGAAAGTGACGGGCCACCATCAATACGAATGCCAATACCTTGGTAATTAATTTGATTCGTATGGCATGCGGCACAGGTGAAACCAATATAGTCTTTGCCTCGATAGCTGTCTTTTACAAACCCTAGAGGTAAGCCGTTGGGGTTGTCGTAGCTGGGTTGTTGTACGAGATAGCGATACCGCAGCATGTTTTCTTCGGAGCGAAATAACGCGTTATTGTCGGCTTGCTCTAAGTGGAGAAATAGCGTGTAGGGGAGCAGGTCGGAGCCTTGGGTGGTGTTGTAAAACCACAAACTATCTAAAGGGGCCCAGTTTTGATCAAGATAAATAATGCTTGAAACGCTGTCGCCAAAAAAATCAGCTTCAGAGACTTGAGCGCCGCGATCATTTGGCGCTAAAACCCATCGTATTAAGTAAGCAGCGACGGACAGTAAGAAAATAGCGATAAATACTTTGAGAATAAATTTTAGGCTAAGTAGTTTCTTCATTGGATACCCTTGTATTCGCGTACCTCACGGACTTATTTTTATACGTTGTGTGGCCAAGGACGTCATTAAGCGGCCGCACTGCGATCAGCTTGCTTTGTTAAGCGTAGTCGATCTCATGAACTTTGTGAAAATGGGTGTTTATTGGATATGTTGAGCTAGACTTTCACTCCTGCCCGAAATAGTCTTTCCTTTAGGTAAGCTTTGATGGCGTGCTATTTTGCGAAATGTTAGACGTTAACGGTGCTGAAGCTTTATGGGTTACTTAAGGGGCGGTGAACCGGCGGAGGCGAGGGAGAAAACACAGGAGTAGAACGAATAGACTGAAGACAACGATAGGCCAAGAGCCAAGACGACTAAAGAGCGTTTGCCCGCGCATTAAATAAACGTTGCCGGTAAGTGTTTCTGCGACAAATTGTGTGCCGGTCAGTATGGCTTCGCCTTTTGGCGAAATAATGCCGCTTAAACCTGTGTTGGTTCCGCGAATAAGGTAACGACCATTTTCGAGGGCACGCATTTGAGCCATCTGAAAATGTTGTAATGGGCCAATCGATTCGCCAAACCATGCGTCGTTACTGATGGTGACCATAAGGGGTGCACCGCCTAAATTGTTCGCGACTAAATCGGGATAGACAATTTCATAGCAAATGTAAGGTGCAATGGTGTAACGATCGGTTTGAATGCCTTTTTGATTGGGTGGGCCGGCCTGAATAATGGAGTTAGGCAAATCAAAAAAGGCAATGAGGCCCCGTAAATATTCCTCTAGCGGCACATACTCGCCAAATGGCACTAAGCGTTGTTTGAAGTAAATATTATTCGCCGCGCCAGCCCCGAAAATAGCATTGTAAAAAGTATTGGGTTTGTCGTCGTCGTAGAGTATGCCGCTAATGAGCGCGGTGTTGTGATCGGCTGCGCGTAGGTTTAAGTCTTGAATAAAGTCGCTAGCATCGTGATACATCAGAGGAATGGAGGCTTCGGGCCACACAATCAGATCGGACTGCCAATGCTCTTCTGTTAATTCGAGTAATTGATTCGAAATGGCGGTGCGGTAAAACGGATTCCATTTTACTTCGAGCGGGATGTTCGGTTGCACAATGCTAACGGTGAGTTTGTCGTGCTCGGTTGTTGTCGTCCATTCAACGGCTTTTAGATAAAGGCCAGCGAGCCAAAGTGCGGCGGTAAGTGATACGGCAATACCGGCGTGTAGCCGAGTGTGCCTGCGGTTAAATAGGCTAACGCAATAACATAGAGCCGTTGCGCTGAACACGACGATAAACGAGACCCCATAAACGCCCAGCACGGGCGCCCAGCCGGAGAGCCAGGTGTCAATGTGCCCGTACCCGATATAGAGCCACGGAAAACCGGTTAAAAACCAGCTGCGTAGCCATTCGCCTAGCACCCAAATGGCTGGAAAACTAAAGAGAAAATAGAGGCGGCCTAAAGCGCAATACCGTTGGTAAATATAAAAAGGGATAGAAAAAACCAGCGCTAAAAATGCGACAAATAGAAATGTCATGAGCACGGCTAGCGCCGCGGAGGTATAGCCAAAATCGTGAATGCTAACGTAGACCCACGATACGCCGCAGCCATAGAGGCCCAAGCCGAAACTAAGGCTGCGCAGCCACGCGTGTTTTGGATTTAGGCCCTGCAACGAAAACCCAAAGATGGCAATACCGACAATGGCGATAGGCCAGTAATCATAGGGTGCTAGCGACAGAGGCACGAGGGCGCCGGCAATAAGTGCGGCTGCGTGCGCGGCCCATTGTCTGGTGCGGCTAGCGTGAAGGGCTGGCGTGTCGGAAGGTCGCATGGAATAAACCGGCATTGTGGGGGTAGATAGCCTTTATTAGGTGATGTTACTCATCGTCATTGGCTAGCGTTGCGCGCAATAAGTGTACTTGGCGATTGTCGGAATACAGTACCCGAAAGGTGAATTTACCCAGTGTGACGGTTTCGTTACGGCTAGGCATGTGGCCAAAGGCTTGGGTAATAATGCCACCGATGGTGTCGAATTCGTCATCACTAATTTTGGCTTTAAAGTAAGTGTTAAATTCTTCTATTGGCGTGAGGGCTTTTAAAATGAATTCGGAGGTCGATACCTGACGAATAAAATCTTCGTTGTCTTCGTCGGTTTCGTCTTCTATTTCGCCCACTATTTCTTCGAGAATATCTTCGATGGTCACAAGGCCTGAGATCCCACCGTACTCATCGATAACCAACGCCATGTGATAGCGGTTTTCTCGAAATTCTTTTAGCAGTACATTCAGGCGTTTACTTTCGGGGATTATGTTGGCCGTTCGTAGTTCTGATTCCCATCGAAAGCTGTCTTGACCGCTCAGTATAAGTGGCAGAAGATCTTTGGCGAGTAATATACCTTTAATGTCGTCACTGGACTCGCCTATCACAGGGAATCGGGAGTGGCCTGTTTCGATCACTTTGGGTAAGAATTCAGCGGGGCTTTCTTCCGCCTTAATAACCACCATTTGTGAGCGTGGCACCATGATTTCGCGGACTTGCAGTTTCGCTACATCGAGGGCGCCTTCGATAATACTGAGAGCTTCCTGATCGACCACTTTATTGTTCGCAGCGCCCTTAATTATATCCAGTAGCTCTGCTCGGGATTTGGGTTCGCTGGCAAAATTGGCAAACAATCGTTCTAGCCAAGATCGTTTATGAAGGGGCTCGTCTGGTGACGAGCGGCTACTCGAGGGGTCTTCCGACATTATATTAGTGGTCTCCTGCCATAATGGGCAGCAATTTATCGTTCATAGGGCGGTGGGAAGTCCAGCGCTGTGAGTATGGTCGTTTCGAGTGCTTCCATTTCTTCTGCCGCTTCGTCTTTAATATGGTCGAAGCCTAAAAGATGCAAACACCCATGGATAACCATATGGGCCCAGTGTGCGCGTACACTCTTGCCTTGTGCGAGCGCTTCTCGGGCAACAACTTGGGCGCAGATAACTAAATCGCCCAATAAGTCGAGCTCTACTTCTGGCGGCAAATCGCAGGGGAAGGATAATACATTGGTTGGAGCGTCTTTATGACGGTATTGGTTGTTTAACGTTTGGCTTTCATCTTCGTCGACAATACGTATGCTCAAATTGGGGTTTTCGCTTGGGGTGCTGGCTTGCGTCGACATCATATGCTTTGGCGCAAGGCAGGCCGACGCCCAAAGTTTGAGTTCGTCTTCGCTCGGTAGGTCTTTATCGGCGATGGCAGAGGCATTTTCGATATCGAGATGTAATGTTGTCATAAGAATAGGTTCTTATTGTTCGTTTTCGGCTCGCTTCTCTGCTGCATCATAAGCCTCAACGATTCGTTGGACAATGGGGTGGCGCACAACGTCTTTTGCAGTGAATACAGTAAAACTCACGCCATCAACACCGTCTAATACGCCAACGGCGTGTTTCAAACCGGAAGCAATGCCTCTAGGTAAGTCAATTTGTGAGGGGTCACCGGTAATCACGGCCGTAGAGCCAAAACCAATACGAGTGAGGAACATTTTCATCTGCTCACGCGTGGTGTTTTGGCTTTCATCCAGAATCACAAAGGAGTTATTCAGTGTGCGGCCTCGCATATAGGCCAGTGGGGCCACTTCAATAACGTTGCGTTCGATAAATTTAGCGACGGTTTCAAAGCCTAGCATCTCGTAGAGTGCGTCGTACAAAGGGCGTAGGTAGGGGTCAACTTTTTGTGCTAGGTCACCCGGCAAGAACCCCAGTTTTTCGCCTGCTTCTACGGCGGGGCGTACGAGCAGTATGCGTTCGACTTCATCTTTCAGCAATGCTTCAACGCCACAAGCGACAGCAAGGTAGGTTTTGCCTGTACCGGCGGGGCCAATACCAAAATTAATGTCGTGGGTACGTACTGACATAACATAGCCCAACTGATTGTCGCCGCGGGGCTTAACGGTAATTTTTTTGGTGCGAATAATACTGGCTGTATCGATGGCACTTTTTACATCGTCGACGGCTGCTGATCCCATGTTGGATTCCTGTATGGCCAAATGAACTTCATCGGGCGTTAAGTCTCCGTCGCCGGCGGTTTGACGGTAGAGTTGCTGGATGACCTTGACGGCGCTCGGGGCGTTTAACCCTTGCACATTGAAACTGGTGCCGCGGCTCTTAATCTGAACGTGCAGGCGCTCTTCTATTTGCTTTAGGTGAGCGCCAAATTGACCACTGAGTATAGCGAGGCGACGAGAGTCGTTGGGTTCCAGCGATAAGCTGATGGATTCGGAACTTGTTTCAGTTGTATTCAAAGGGGGTACTTGTTCTCTTAGTTCGGCGTGTATTACCGGAGCATTTAAACGTTAAAGCGGTTTTGCCGCTTTAACGAGATGTTGTTTTACTTGCAGTGATGGCTAGCCTACCGCAAATCACGGCTATTCTTCTAGCTCAGAACCTAACAATATGCCACGCAGTGAATTGGGTAGCGCTTCTTCTATTAATATATCGGCAAACTTCCCAATGAGTTGCGGCTGATCACACCGGAAATTAACAACGCGGTTGTTTTCGGTACGGCCAGACAGTTGTCCGGGATCTTTTTTGCTATACCCCGTTACGAGTACGCGCTCGGTATTGCCCACCATACGACGAGCAATTTCCTGAGCTTGCTGGTTGATACGCATTTGCAGAATTTTTAAACGCTCTTTCTTTGTGGATTCTGATGTTTCATCTTTTAGGTCGGCAGCCGGTGTGCCGGGGCGAGGGCTGTAGATAAAACTAAAGGAGAGGTCAAAGCCTACATCGGCGATTAACTTCATCGTGGCTTCGAAGTCGGCCTCGGTTTCGCCGGGGAAACCCACAATAAAATCAGAGGAGAAACATATATCGGGGCGCACTTCGCGTAATCGACGCATCTTGGATTTGTATTCGAGCGCCGTATGGCCGCGCTTCATAGCCATTAGTATACGGTCTGAACCGCTTTGCACCGGCAGGTGTAAATGGCTTACAAGCTCGGGTACCTCTGCATAGACCTGGATAAGGCTATCGGTGAACTCAACAGGGTGCGAGGTGGTAAAACGAATGCGATCAATGCCGTCGATTTTGGCAATGAGCGTAATAAGCTCCGCTAAATCGACAATGCCGTCGTCACTTTCGCCACGGAAGGCGTTGACATTCTGGCCAAGCAAATTCACTTCGCGTACGTTTTGAGCCGCTAAGTGCGCAACTTCATTGAGCACATCGGCGGTGGGGCGACTGACTTCTTCACCACGGGTATAAGGCACAACACAAAAAGTGCAGTATTTCGAGCAGCCTTCCATGATAGAGACAAACGCAGAAGGGCCATCGGCCTCTGGTTTTGGGAGATTGTCGAACTTTTCGATCTCTGGAAAGCTGATATCGACAACCACTGCGCCCTTATCTCGGGGCGTTTCGATCATTTCCGGTAGACGGTGTAGTGTTTGTGGCCCAAATATAAGGTCGACAAAAGGAGCGCGTTTGGCAATTGCCGCACCTTCTTGGCTGGCAACACAACCCCCTACTCCGATTACAAGGTTGGGGTTTTTAGCCTTTAGGTTTTTCCAGCGGCCGAGTTGATGAAAGAGCTTTTCCTGCGCTTTTTCACGAATGGAGCACGTGTTGACGAGCAGAACATCCGCTTCTTCGGGGTTGTCTGTGGGCTCCATCTGATGGGAAGCCCCCAGTAAGTCCTGCATGCGAGCTGAATCGTATTCATTCATCTGGCAGCCGTGAGTCTGGATAAAGAGTTTTTTCGTGGGCGTACTAGTGTCGGACATGGACTTCTCAGGGAGTTATAGGCTGTTCAAAAATCGAGCGCGCATTATAACGGTAGGTTGACGGGTTTCCCAGCTTGTTTTTCAAGGAACTAGGCCCATATTGTGGTAATCTTCAAGTCTATTTTGCGCGGCAGTAAACCCGCAGTATTTGGCGGTGTATAGCGCACCCGAGGTTATATATTACATGGCATCCACTCCCGTTTTTAAAGTTGTGTTCTACAACCGTAACGAAGTCTACGAAGTTTACGCTAAAGCGATTTATCAAAGTGAAATGTACGGATTCATCGAAATTGAAGAATTCGTCTTTGGCGAGCGCACTCAGCTGGTTGTCGACCCGGGTGAAGAGAAGCTCAAAAGTGAATTCAGTGGCGTAAAACGTTCGTTTATTCCTATGCACAGCGTCATACGTATAGATGAAGTTGAAAAAACAGGTGCGGGAAAAGTGAGCGCCGTTAAGTCCGGCGATAAAATAGCGCAATTTCCTTTTCCATCCCCCGTACCAAAACCGAATAAAGATTAGGGCATGCCGTTACATGTAAAAGAGGCTGGGGCGGGCAAGCCCGTGGTGCTCATACATGGTTTGTTCGGGTCTCTAGAGAATTTGGGGGGGCTTGCGCGGCAATTGGCCGAGCACTATCACGTGTTTTCACTCGATTTACCTAATCACGGCCGCTCACAGCATACCGAAGACACCAGCTTGTCACAGATGGCTGATAGCGTATTTCGTTGGTTGAACGCGCAACCTTTTCAGCACGCGAGCTTTATTGGCCACTCGTTAGGCGGCAAAGTGGCGATGGAGCTTGCGCTCTGCCATCCCGAAAAAGTCGATCGTTTGGCCGTGTTAGATATTGCACCGGTGCATTATGCGCCTCATCACGAGCAGGTATTTAAAGGCTTGTTATCACTTCAGCCGGCTACACTGCCCAGCCGCAGTGAGGCTGATGCGCAATTGTCTGCCTATGTGCCGGAGCTTCCAATACGTAGTTTTTTGCTAAAAAACTTGGTCAGGCAGGAACAGGGGTTTGGTTGGCGCATGAATTTGCCAACGTTACATCGGCATTATGCCCGTTTGGTGAGCGGTAATCGCCGAGGGCAGGTCTATAAAGGGAATACTTTGTTTTTGAAAGGAGGCAATTCGGATTATATCGGTGAGCAGCACCGAGACGAAATCCTCAGTCGTTTTCCGAACGCAAAGGTGAAGATAGTGGCGGGTACGGGGCATTGGCTACATGCCGATAAGCCCGATTTGGTGGCTCGATTGTTACAGCGATTTTTGCTGTAAGAGTGGGGTAGGCATTGCCGCTCGCTCTAGGGTGCTGCAATGATAAAGTTTAACTAGCTTCCTTAATAATAAAAAACTTACGGCGTTTAGATGCAGTTTTTAATCCCTTTGTTTTACTTGGCAGCAGGTATTGCGCTCTTCCTCGGTATACAGGCAGTGCTTTTAGCTGTGTACGACTACTCTCGAAAACTGTTGGGGTGGTTCGCGTTTTTATGTTTGGCGGCCGCGATTTATGAGTATTCTTCTGCGCTCTATTATTCTGCACTTTCTTACGAGCATAGCGTACAAGCGCTACATTGGTTTACCGCTGCGGTATTGCTGTGTGTGCCCGCGAGTGTAGGCTTTATTGGGACTTATACGCATGATAGGCACACCCCGTGGTGGGTGCTTATAGCGACGATCAACTCGCTTGTTTTGTTGGTTATCGATTGGCATTCTGACGTTTCAATGCGTTTCATTGGTGGTGCAGAGCTTACTCATATGCAATTGCGTTGGGGCGAGGTGGTTACGCAGTTACAAGGCACGCCGTCTTTTGCTATTCGTTATCTCCATTTCAGCGCGTTATTGTTAGTGATTTGGGCTGCGTTTCGGGCTTACTTCATACGGGTGCGCGATAGGCGACGCTTCGTTTTTTTGGTTGTCTATGTAGCGATTCAATTACTTACCATTTTGCATTCGCTTGCCGTTGAATACGAACTTGTTCAATCGGTGAAGTTGGTGGCGCTTTCATTTACGTCACTGGTCGTTCTGATGGCCCTTAATATTGCGATTGATATTCGCGGTGTTATGGCGCAGTTGGGATTGCAAAGCGATCAATTACAGTTAGAAAAGTCGTTTAGCCAAATATTAAAGTTAGGGCAGGAGAGACTTTCGCAGGTGGTGCAGCAATCTCCGAGCAGTATCCACTTGCTTGAGCGTGATGGCAGTTTAATCCAGCGTAACTTGGCTAGCCATCAGTTGTGGAGTGATTTTGCTCGGCAAGGGGAGTACCTGTTTAGTCGTGCACCGTGGGATCGATTAGGCCTCGATTTATTGTGCAAGCAAGTGCTGGCAACCGGCAAGATTCGGCATCAATTGATTGAGGTTGGCGCTAAATATTTAACGGGTAGTGAGCGGAGTAAGTGGATTGATGCCACCATTTTTCCTATCACGGATGAATTTGATGTTGTCGAGGCGCTAGCGATTGTGAGTGAGGATGTGACACGCCAGCACACCATTGATCACGCATTGCGTATGGTTGCCGCCGAATCGGCCGGCGACGAAGAATTTTTTGTCGAAATTACCAGCCAATTGGCACTGCTATTCAATGCGGGAACGGCTTTTATCGGATTGTTTCATCAAGAAGACGGTATCGATCGCTATACCTCATTGGCGTTGACGATTAATGGCCTGCCGGAGAGAAATTTTACGGCGGTGTGCAGCGAAAGTTTTGCTGAGTTAGGCAAGCAAGAATACAGTAGTGTGATTTCCTCGAGCGCGTATCGTCGTTTTCCTAAAGATGAGTTCTTGGGTATACACAATATAGAAGGTCTTATTATTGCGCCTTTATCAACAAAGAGCGGTGACAGGCTGGGGTTTATCGCCATTATGGACACGTTGGCGCTTGAGCTTATTGAGGATGTCGCGCCTATTATTGAAATCGTTACTCACCGTGTTAGTGCTGAGTTACAGCGGCGAGATGCGGAGGTTAGGGTACGAAAAATGGCGTATGAAGATGCGCTCACGGGCTTGCCGAATCGTACAATGCTACAGGAGCGGCTGTCTGACACGATTCAGCTATGCGAACAAAATCTGAGTAATGCCGTCGCCTATTTTTTAGATCTGGACCATTTTAAAACGATCAATGAAGCGTTAGGGCATGAGGCCGGTGATGACGTACTAAAACAAACCGGCAATCGGTTGTTAGCTGAGCTGGATGATCAGTTGTTTTTGGCGCGAATTGGTGGCGATGAGTTTGTCTTGCTCGAGATGTTTGATTCGCAAGAGGGTATGGATCAAAAAATTCAACACAGAGCGAGCGATATTATTCATATCCTGTCGCAACCGATGGTGTTGGGGGATAGGACTATCTCATTGGGTGTTAGCGTAGGCGTGATCAAAATCCCTGAGCATGCCACGACCGAAGCCGACGTTATGCGGCGTGGCGACTCAACTATTTTTAGAGCGAAAAATGAAGGGCGCAACCGCTGTGAAATATACGATACTTCTATGCAGGCATCGGTTAATGAGCGCCTAGAGCTAGAGCGTGGGCTTAAGCTCGCATTGGAGTCACAGCAGCTGAGCATCTACTATCAGCCGAAAGTTGGTCTCGACGGCCGGCCCATAGGGGCCGAAGCGTTGGTGCGGTGGGAGCACCCCGTATTAGGCTTTATTTCGCCTGCAGTCTTTATCCCTGTGGCGGAAAAAACCGGATTAATCCACCTTGTGGGGGATTGGATGCTGGAGTCAATTGCGGCCAGTATCGCGCGCTGGGAGAGTGAAGGGGTAGGTTTTACCGGCGATATCTCGGTGAATATATCGGCATGGTTGTTTGCCCGCCCTGGGTTTATACAGAAGCTGTTAGGCACCATCGCAGAGGCCAATATTCCCACTTCGAGTATGTCCGTTGAAGTAACGGAAACGGCAGTGCTACGGGATATTTCGTCGACCAAAGATAAGCTGAAAATGTTGCGAGAGGCCGGTGTTGCGGTTGCTTTAGATGATTTTGGAACGGGTTACTCTTCGCTTGCTTATCTAAAAGATTTGTCGTTGGATGCCATAAAGATCGATCAAGGTTTTGTTGCAGATTTACATGACTCTCAAACTGAAAGCCTCGTTAACTCTATGATTTCCATTGGGGAAAATATGGGCTTCGATGTGATCGCCGAGGGCGTAGAACGTCATGACCAGCTGGACAAATTAAAACGTATGGGTTGCAAGGTGTTTCAGGGTTACCTCTTTGCGCGACCTATGCCAGAAAGTGAATTTGTTGCGTGGATTAGATCGAATCGTTAAATTGTAAATAATGGCCGTGCTGCCAATGGCGTAGGGCGAATGAGGAGCAAATCATGAGTAATCCAAACGATCCCGCTCTCAGTAAAGAAGAGCGGCAATTCTGGGATGCGGTTGATAGTTTTATTGGTACGGCTAACGAAGCCTCCGGAGATACGGATGCGGGTATTGTGACGTCGGCCATGATGTATGCGGCGGCGCGCTTTTGTGCCTTTAATCTCGCCAGCTTTTCTGAAACGCGTAAAGACTTTCTTAACGATAGCGACGATTCCATTCGGCATTTAAGTAGCGAATTTAAAAAGTTGTTAGAGGAAAATATGGCCGATTACGGTGAGAATTTTAAAGTGTATTTACGTGAAAATGATGAGCCTTCATAGTACCTTGCGGGTAAAAAAGTAAACGCGCGAACGTAAAAAAAGACCCAAAAAAAGCCCAGCGTATTGACGTTGGGCTTTTTTATAGTGCTGGAAGAGCACCGTCAGTACGGCTTATTAGCCCGCTATTGCTTGTCTTACGCTGGCGAGCTTAACGCATACTACAAAAACTTCCATGGCTTCATCAACTTGCGCTACGGTGGGCACGGTGGGCGCAATACGGATATTGCTGTCCTTTGGGTCGTTACCGTAAGGGAAGGTCGCACCAGCGGGGGTGAGTTTCACGCCTGCATCTCCTGCCATTTTAACCACTTCTTTGGCTAAGCCTGGTTGAGTATCAAACGAGATAAAATAACCGCCATCGGCCGATTCCCAATCGCCTAAATCATTGTCGCCGAAGGCTGATTCAAGGTGGGTTAATACACTGCTAAAGCGAGGCTTGATTATGGCGGCATGCTTTTGCATATGGGTTTTAAGCGCATTGTCTTCAGCAAAGAAATGTACGTGACGCAATTGGTTCACTTTATCGGGGCCAATGGTCATAAAGCCGAGCGACTGCTTAAAGCCGCTGAGGTTAGAGCTGCTGGCGGCCATAAATGCCACACCGGCACCTGCGAATGTAATTTTTGAGGTAGACGCAAATTGCAGCACGCTGTCTTCAGTGCCTGCCGCTATACAAGCATCCATGATGCTGGCAAGTTGAGCGGGGTTGTCCGATAGGTCATGCACGCCGTAAGCGTTATCCCAAAACACACGGAAGTTAGGTGCCGCAATTTTGCCGAGTGCCGCGATGCGCGCAACGGTATCGTCGCTATACACTACGCCAGTAGGGTTAGAATACTTTGGCACACACCACATACCTTTAATGCTGCTGTCTTCGGCGATCAGTCGCTCGACCTCATCCATTTGTGGTCCATTGGACGTCATGGGGACGGTGATCATCTCAATACCGAGGTGTTCACACACAGAGTAGTGGCGATCGTATCCTGGAACGGGGCAAATAAATTTAACGGTTTCTTCATTTGCCCAAGCTGAATCTGAGCCGTCGAGGCCGAATAAGTGGGCGATTGTCATGGCCTGATGCATAAGCGTCAAGCTGCTGTTTCCGCCCGCTAAGACACTTTCCACGGGTACACCCAAAATAGCGGCACCAATTGCCCGTGCTTCCATAATACCGTCGAGGCCGCCGTAGTTACGACAGTCAACACCGTCGGGGCTGGTGTAATTACCCTTTAAAATACCATCCATACCATTGGACAGCGTAAGCTGCTCAGCGGAGGGTTTTCCACGGGTTAAATCCAAGTTAAGCCCTTTGGCAACAATAGCGTGATACTCAGCGGCTAAAGCGTGTTCCCACTGGGCTAGTTGTTCGGCGGAGGCGTTATTCAGTTCCAAGGTATTCCCCTTCTGACGTAGGTTTGCGGCTGCCTGAGCAAGGGCGGCAGCGGGCCCCAAAATGCCGAGGAATTATACCGATTCATGGGGGTGAAATCAGCTATAACCCATCGGATTTAGGGGCTGCAGTGGTAGAATGGCTGTCTTTTTCGTTGTAGTCACACATTAAAGAGTATTGTTTATGGATGCCAAAGTATTAGCGCTGGTCTTTTTTACTGCTTTTATTGCCGAGCTTGGTGATAAGTCTCAAGTGTTGACGGTGCTTTTTGTTAGCAATAAATCTGCGAGCCCTCTAACGGTATTTTTGGGGGTATCACTGGCACTTGTTTTGGCAACGGGTATTGGTGTTCTAGCGGGTCATTTGTTGTCGGACTGGGTTAACGAAAAACTATTATCCTGGGTGGCGGGTACCGGCTTCTTATTGTTGGGCGGGATTACTATATTCCGCGCACTCCAGCACTCATAAAGGACAACCCGTGACTCGATTGTTTACTTCAACCGGCTATGTGGATGCGGACGATGCCACCACCACGCTTTGTTTGCATGCATTGCCACCGTTTCTACGTGTTTTACTGACCACGGATGGCACCGTTACAAAGAGCCTGGAGTCCTTTTTTTGGGAGCCTGTTCGCGTAGTGAACAAGGGCCAAGCGTATTGGCTATTGGATGCCGATGCCCCAGTGATTAACCGAAAAGCGGGCGAGCAGGTATTACGGCGAACCGTGCAATTGATAGGCGAAAAAACCGGTACTTGCTATGCGACGGCTGTTTCTCTGGTGTGTGCTGAACTTCTCACAAAAGAATTACGTTTAAACCTTGAAGACGGCCGGGTAGGGGTAGGTGAATTATTGCGAGAATGCGGGTTGGAAACCTATAGGGAAATTGTGGCTATAGGGGAGGCTGGCAATGGAGGAAGTGAAACGCCATTAGTAAGCTCGGATTCAATTTGGCGAACGTATCGTATAGCGATGGACCACCAACCTTTTATTCAAATTACGGAATTTTTTCCGTTATCTATTTACGTATAATTGTATCGCTCTGCCGAGAGCAAGAGAGTTATTTGTTTTTGTATTGTATAAAGAATGCAGCGTTCTAAATTATACGTTGCAGTCAAATTTCTAATAGAAATATCAGGTAGTATTAATGTGTTTTTTTGCGAAAATATTTTATCGTTCGTGTCATTTTTTACGTAAAAAATGATGCGAGCGGTGTAAGTTTGATCTGTTATTCGTAAATAAATAGGTTGTTAGATCGTTTGCTGATTAAGACTATGCCATCATGAAAACGTTATTTTTGATCGGTTACTATGGCTTTGTTTTGAGGGTTACTTCAAAGCGACGAGGTGTAAAACTCTGGTGGTTGTCGAATGCGTGGGATTGAATAAGTATTAATTTTCGATTGTGATTGCTCTAGACGATCGCCTGATTTTCTTAAACACAAACGAGAACGAAAACATGAAAAAAATTATAATAGCAACATTGTTACTGTTCAGCAGTTGTTGGGTATTTGCGGGATCTCCCTCACTTTCTGGGCCTTCTACGAGTACAGGCTCTATTACGCTTACCCCTAATCAACCCGAATCTCCCTATTTTTTAAATGATTTTTGGAAAAAAGCACCCAATGGTAGTTGGGAAGCCTATCGAGTGAATTATGGTTCTTCATCCGTTACCGATAGCGTGGGTTCTGCTGGTATTTATCAGTACCGTACACGTTGGTATAACCCAAATTCGTCGTCAGAGTATAATCGCTACAGTAGTTGGAGTAATATTGTTTATGTGGATGTTCAAATCGGTAGTGCTCCTTCTCCTAGACCAACGATAAGCCTGGCCAGTACAGATTCTGATGGAACTTTCTATGTGAGTTGGTCTGCATCTAGCGGTGCGAGCCGTTATCAGTTACAGCGTAAGATTGGCTCTGGAAGTTGGTCGACTCAGCAGAACACTAGCAGCAGAAATAAATCCTATACGTCTCAGGCGAATGGTAGTTACTCATTTAGAGTGCGTTCGTGTAATAGTGTTGGCTGTACTAGTTATTCTCCGACAAAAACCATTGTCGTTAACAAGCCAACATTGAGCGTGCCTTCGGCGCCTTCCTCGGTTACTTTTTTACCGCCACCAACCAATGTTGTGTATTGGTCGTCTGTTTCGAATGCGACCTCGTACAATATGCAATATAAGAGTGGTTCTACGTGGGTAACGTATCATAGCGGTAGTGGTACAGGTACCACTGTAGGTGCAACGGGTGCGTCTTACTTTAGAGTTCAAGCGTGTAATGGCGACGGTTGTAGCGGCTGGCGTTATTCGAACTAAAAAAAGGCCCGTGCTTAGCGCGGGCCTTCTTTTTTTGGGGGAGTTACACTTTCTCGGAACGAGAATGCCCAACCCGTATAGTGCTAGGTTATTGGTATACGTTGGGCAGTTCGTTTTCAAACACGGTAAATGGGTGCTTATAAAACTTCACGAAATCATCAGCGCTCTTATGGCCTACGTAAGGTGCGTAGAAATGATCCATTTTTTCTCTGGCTTTATTCGCATTTCGCCATACTAAAAAGTATGAGATTCTTTTGGTTTTCTCATTAGTGAGCAGGCTTTCAAGAATCATTTCAGTCCAAAATTTATCTTGCCCTAACTTTTCTTGCCCACCTTCTGATAGCGCTGCAATTTTATTTTTAGAGGCGGCTATATCACTAATGGCTTCGGCAC
This sequence comes from Teredinibacter purpureus, assembly GCF_014217335.1. Lineage (NCBI taxonomy): Bacteria > Pseudomonadati > Pseudomonadota > Gammaproteobacteria > Cellvibrionales > Cellvibrionaceae > Teredinibacter > Teredinibacter purpureus. The sequence goes on from NZ_CP060092.1 coordinate 1,420,621, forward strand.
TGGCAATAAAGTGTGCGCGGGTTTCGGTAAGTGGTAAGGGGTTGTAGCTGTGCCCTAAATCCCAGTAGTTGTCGAGGCCTATTATGTCGATGTAGTCATCGCCAGGGTATCCGTATAGGTATGAAGCGGGCAGTTTGTCTAAGTCCATGCGGCTACGATCAGGTGAAAAAGCGAATATAAGGTTGTTCAAGCCTTTTGTATCACGCAGGTATTCAACCGTAAATTTCCAGAGGGCTATGTAATCCTCTTCTTTGTTTAAGTTCTCGCCTTTTCCCCACCAAAACCAGTCGCCATTATGCTCATGCCATGGCCGAAAAATAATGGGTACGTACTCTAGTTTACCTTCCGTGTTTTTAACTTTTAAGGTCTCGTTAAAGGCGACAAACGTATCGAGGGTGGCTTTTAATTTTTTGTGTGACTTTCCACCAGGAATGATGTCCGCAATACTGGGGTTTTTGGTCCACGAACTGCCGCCTGTAATAGGGTCCCGCATGTGCCAACTAATGGTATTAATGGCGCCGCGTAAATAGCTGGCTTTAATTTCATCGGTTACGAAAGTAAATTTCATTCCGTCTAGATTGGCTTCGTCGCCCGATTCCAAATGGCCAATATCCCAACCAAATACTGCAGGATAGGAACCGGTTACATCTCTAACGTCTGAACGATGAGGTTCGCCTATCCATTTCACTCCGTATGCAGTGGTATTTTGGTGCCCGAAAAGGAGCGTGGTTGCGCTGAGTTTGGCCATATTTTTATAGAGGGCAACGGTTTGCGCTGTTGCGTCTTTTGTAACCAAAGTGGGTGTGGCACTCTTTGGGCTCCCTGCTAGTGCAGCAAAGCTGATGCTCAGCATCAAGGACGCAAAAAGTGAGGGTATAAGCGTACGGTAGGTTGGTCTATTCATTGTCGGTATCTCAAAGGTCACGAAGGTCAATAATGATAAAGTATATATTACTTGGTAGGTTCATTACTCTTAAGTTGGATGGTTAGGTTAAGGGTAGCATTATTATGTAATAGTACGAACACCATGACTAGGTTGGGTGCCCGTCCATCTAAGCCAGTGGACGGGGTGTAGGCTATTGGAAGATATAACCGGCGCTCGGGGCCGCGGTATCGCCGATATTAGCAAGCACCTTATTTTCGATGCCCACAGCATTCAATTCAATGCCCCCTTCCTTTACGGTGTACGGTGCTTCTATGGTGCGGGTAAAACGTCCCGTAGCGCCCGTCTTTCCCACGAGTAGGATATCAGCATTGAGCACGCGTGGGTCTTCGATTTCGGATGAGGTTTTATACTAGGGCGCGGGGCTGAGAAGCGATTCGGGTGTAAGTTGGTTGTCATCTCGGCATCAGTAGTGGCGTGTTCGGGTAGAGGCCTTAAACCAGTTATTGGCGTTCTCACCAGTATTTTCTACCCATTGCTCGTACGCGGGGTAGGCCCACACAACATCACTATATTCACGTGGGTGGCACCAGTTGGTGTTGATTTTAAGGGCCCAGCCTAAGTTGTTTTTGTTCTTAAAATAACGACCGCTGGCAGGATCTGAGGTGTCGTCAAAACGGCCAAATTGAGTGGTATCGAACCAATCGGTAGGCGGGTAGTCTGCAAAATGAATCTCGCGGCTAAAGGGTACGGGCTCGAATCGCTCGCACTCTTCAAGGGTATTGAAGTGAGAGCAACTGCCGGCGGCACCAGTCTCCGTGTAGAGATGGCTGTTTTGCCATAGAACAATAATGGCATCATTAAAATCATTGTCGCCCCATGAGCGCGGTAAATCTTCGAAACCGGTAATCACTTCTTCTACTTCTGCATCGAATAAAAGTACATTGTGCTAGCGCAATATGTCGGTAGGGTCGGGGTTAAGATCTTTTAGCGAAAGGTTTTACGCCTGTATCGTACCAAAATGCGTTAGCCGCAAGAAAAAAACCGACGGCTGTTCCAGCAGGAAAGCGTCCAATACTGACGCGGTGACCATTGGCGAAATGAGGGTAAGATAAATTCGGACATACAATGGTTTCGCTGATGTCCCAAATAGACAGGGAAGGGTTGTTTGGGTCGACAGTAAAGTAACCGAAGGAGTTCTTGTAGCCTGCACCTTCATGAATAAAGGTTATGAGCACTTCGGCCTCTTCTTGTAACACAATGTTCGAGCCTGAATCACCGGTCAGGAAGGCTTCGTTGACATGCGCTTCTGGTAGCGCATTGCTAATTCGATCAAAAAACCTTGTGGGTATTCATCGCACGCATAAATGAGCGTATCAGGTTTACCTGTGTTTTGGTTGTAGCCTGCTGGCCAGGCCTGAGCAGACATAAAGTTCCACTGATATTGAGTATCGATTTGTTCTACCGCGTCGGCGTGTTGTAGCGTAAAGATACAACCGATGGCAAAAATTATGGTTTTCATTTCGTTGGTCAACATAACGATGTCCTGATAACGATGAGTAGGGTTTATGTTTTGTGAGTATCTAATCTATGTATATCCAAAATCGTGCCATCTTTTATCGTGTTTGTAAGCCCCCAAAACCTTGAGGAAATGCGAGATTACCCATTATTGAGTGGTAAGCGGCGAAGGTATTCAACATTTTGCGAATGTGCTTTTTAAATTGCTTTGCGTTTTGCAAAAGCGTAAAAAAAGCCACGAACACATACGTGAACGTGGCTTAACGTTTCTCTGGAGAGGCGAGAAATACAGTATGTTAAAAAATAGTTAAAAGGGTTAGGCGCGTAACTGAAGCTGTCGGCTTACGAGCATCCCCATTAACCACCATTTTTTAAGTGCCAGTAATTTACAGCGAGGGTCGCGTAGTAATTGCCGTGCGTGTTGGTAGTCGCCAGCGGCAATGAGTGATTTTGCGAGCGTAAGCAAGTGAGTAGCGGTATACCGTAATACGTGAATACGATCGTTATCATCGAACGCGCCTGACTCCACGGCCGCTAACAATCGAACACTAAAAGGGCACTCTGTTTTGGGCGGATTGTGAATGCAGGCACGGTTGTCGGCATCGAGAATGTAAACTTCGAGGCGCGTGGGGCTATAGGCAATGGCTGTTTTAAGGGCTGTTTTAGCCCAAACATCTTGATCTTCGCCCATGGGTTCGTTTTCGGGGAACCCGCCAATCTCTATAAGGAGCGTACGTTCTAGACAGATTGAACCTGTATTAAAGGGTAAATCACCTCGCGACGAAATCTCGAAGTAATTATGCAGTGCCGTGTTCTGCTCAATGGGCCGAGGAAAGCGTATTTTGGGTTCTATCCAATTATCGCCGTGCTTTTTGTAATAATTAGTGGCGAAGGCGCGACAATTAGGGAAGTCGTGAATGAGCGTATGAATTTCTGCGCAAAATCCCGGTAACCATTGATCGTCGGCATCAAGACAAACAATATGAGTACCTGTTGCGTATCGTATTCCAGTATTGCGGGCTTTGGAAACGCCTCCATTGCGTTGTTGGATAAGTTTAACGGCTTTGTAGCATGCCTGCGTTGCAATGGCATGCTTAACCAGTAATGGGCCTTCATCACTTGAGCCGTCATCGACGACAATGACTTCCGCTACTTTTGGGCGTTCATTTAAGACGGATTCAAGCGTGTCCAGGATATGTTTGGCTTTGTTATAAAGCGGGATTACAACGGTAAGCTTTGTTCTTATCATCGACGTATCTCCAATTCTTCATTGCGGCCTCTACGGCGTCCTTGATGGGCCGCTCAGGTTGAACAAATCCATCGTTCAAACCGTTAATAATGATCGGCGTAAGGTTAGCCGCATGAATATTACCTGAGTCTACCTGCATGCTTTGGGCCAACTTTATTTGTTCACACCAACCAACACACTTACTGTGATAATTAAGGGATAAAATAGGGGTGTTAGCGAGGAAGGCAAATACCGCTGCATGTAAACGCATGGCGAGTACAAGTTCGAATTGCGAGAGAAGTGTTAAAACGTCTAAAGGATTAGTGTTGTAGCCAATATGGTTATTAATGATGTTGCCCGGTACAAGTTGTTGTAATTCTTGGTGAACGCGGTTATCTCCGAGCGAGGGGTGACCGTTAAAATCGAGCAAGGTAACATGCCGGCCTGTGTGTTGATGAACGTCAATTATCGTTTGGGCCAATTCGTTAAGGCGTTTTTTTTCCGCCGCCCAATTTCCGCTGAGCCGTTCGTGTGGGCAAAGGCAGATGGCGATATTGCGTCGTTTGGTGTGTGCTGGAGAATACAAAGGGTGCTGTGTGATGAGCGGGGCAAGATCGAACGTGATTTTTACGTTTGCGGTGGGTGCAATTGCCTGCGCAATATCGAAACTGTGTTGATCTCGTACGCCGACGAATTGGCATTCGTGTAAAAATTTTGCGCACACTTTTTCGGCGCCTGTATCACGAAATGGCCCGAGGCCAACACCCAATGCTAGCGCACTTTTTTTACCGCTCAATCGAATAAGGTGCCTTTTTATACCAATATCGTGAGAGTTGTGTAGCACCGATCCACCACCAAAAATGACACGTCGGCTTCGCAAGGCGCAGGCATATTGGCGAAATCTGTTTTCACCGCGAAAGCGTTGATTGGAATTCAATTGTGCAGGTAAGGCCGGGAAACCCGGCATTTTTAATGTTTGGGGCGAATTTAAAATGAAGTGTTGAGCGCCGAGATGCTGTTGAGCACCCCATGCCGTTGCAAGCATAAGTGCGTCATCGCCGGTATTATTCATCCCGTAATAACCACAAAGATAAGTATTTTTTCTCATGCAGATTTCTCAACAGGTAGATCGCTCGTGATACCAGGGCGCAAACTAATGCCTACCCACATCAAAGCTGGCCAATAAACGTAGGCTAGAATTTCCAGGTTTTCAAAAAAACTGTAACTTACCATTACGACGCAAATCGCAAGCCCTGTACGGGCAACTTTTGATTTTTGTGCGGCGATAAGCATGTAAATACACGTGAGAGATAAAGGAATTGCGAGCGCAAATAGCCCTACAATACCTTTAACAAAGAGCAGGCCGTACCAAGAATGGTGGGTGCCAATTGGCATAAACTCCACAATTTTTGGGCCACGCTCAACAACGCCATGGCCCCATATGGGGGCTTCGTTTTCCCACCGTTGAAGGGCTAGCCGTTCTAATGTACCGCGCACACGTGTTGAACCCGGACGGCTTTCTTTGATTTGAGTGTAGGACTCCATCACCCATTGGTAAACGGGTTCGCCTATTAAAACGAGAGCGGGTATTAGAATACCGGCTGCCAGCCATGAGAGTGGGTTTCGTAAAGTACCTAACCCAATCATGATGGGTACAATCGCCATAAAAATAACCCAGCCCGCGCGCGATTGGCTGAGTAGACACATGGTCACCGCGCCTACTATGCCTGCGTTTCGCCAAAACTTATCTTTTTCGGCTAAACATAACACCAAATAAAAACAACTTAAGAGCCCGGCTGCCGGTGCCCATGGCCCAATGAACTGCCAGCGAGCAGCACCTGTTTCGGGGTTTATGCCATAAAGTTTAACGACAAATAATTCGGTTGGGCCGCCAATGGCTTTAACGGGCGAAATAAATAAGTCGCCGGAAACGCCAATACTCGATGCGACTATTCCTAATGCCGCGAAGGGCGTCGCGCTGGCTGCAGCAATACAACAACCGCGTGCCACAATTTGAGGGCGAATGTTTATCATGCACCCCAATAAAGGAAACAGTGCGAGCAAAGCCCAGCCTTTTGCCCAACCAATGGAGGATTTGATTGTAGGGCCTGTTCCCATTTGGCGATCAATATGTGCGACGAGTAATGCCAGAAGCATGACAAACATGCAAATAATCCACAGCCACACGATGGGTGATATTTTTGAAATTGGATTAATTGAAAAGCCGCGCTTACCGAGAAGGTAGACTTTTAGTGAAAAGAGTATCAGTAGCAGCCACCCCAAAGCAGACCCGAGAACATAGAGCCCGCCTATAAGATAAATGGGGTAAGTGAGTGTTAGGCTATAAAAAACTAACTGTTCTTCAGCAGTAAGTCGATCAAATACTGACGATGCCATGCCGTTATCAGTCCAAAGAGAATAAACACCACGCCTAACACCCCAACGGCCATAGCAATCACTTTACTTGGGCTTTTGGGCTTAGAGGGCAATGACGGTACAGACAAAATTTGAACCGCAGGATAAGACGCAAAAATATCCGCTTTGCCTGCTTCTAAACGTGCGGCGGCCGACGTGAAAACGGCCTCTGCCAGTGAGTGTTCTCGCTCCAGCCTTTCCAATTCTGCCGACTCGCGCGTATACACTTTTAACCGGTCACGCAATTTAGCTTCCGCTTGTGAAAGCTCATTAATTTCTGCTTGAGAACCCTGTAGTTTTGCGTAGCTATCCATGAGTGAAGCGAAGAGGTCGGCCCTATGTACGCTATTTTGTAAATTCATTGAATGTAGTAAATCGCCCGCTTGCTCGCCAACTATAATTTTACTACGATGAAGAAGAGAGCTTTTAGCGCCTTCGAACCGTGCCTTTTGTGCGACAACTTTGGGGTGTTTTTCGCCCCAAAGCGATGAATATTCAGCGGCCTTCATTGCACTTGCATCAAGTTCTTGAAGATAACCTTTAAATTCCGGGTCACTCTGTAAACGGAATGCTTGGCCAGCCAGAGAAGGTGATACCCCTAGATCTATACCCAATTGCCGTACAAAGTCTTCTGTATTGCGAGCAAGGGAACGACTGGATAATATTTTTTCGTTCACGGTGGTAATGGTATTCATGAGCTGCGCGACTTGATCGCTAGACACTAGCAGCGACCGCTGTTGAAACTCCACGATCGCGCTGCGTGTTTGCGCAAGACGAAGCCGGTATTGCTCAAGTGCCGCACGCACACTATTGTCACGTCTGAATAGCTCGTCTTGTCTAAGCCGATCAAGGGACTCTTGGAAAGAGTCGTAAATTGCCCAACCATATTCTTGCGCTCTTTCTGGAGAGCCGGAGGGCACATGTATAAAAAGAATAGAGGTTCTTTCGCGTAGCTCGACACGGGGCTTTGCTACATCTTCAAATCGAACCCCGAGTCTATCGGCCACGCTAGACATGACTTCACGACTTTTTAAAATCTCTTTGTAATTCACCAGAGGGCTAAAGGCGACACTGGAAAATGGCGTGTTAGTCACTTGGTTCGCCGCACCTACATTATCGATATTAAAACTACTAGAGCTTCCAGAGCCCGGTAATACAATACTCAATACGCTGGAATACACCGGTGGGCGTGAAAGGTAAAAGAAAACCAGGCCGACAATGCCGAGGATGGATAATAGTGCCACCCAAACATAGCGGAAGCTACGTAAACGCCAAATAGCGCGTCTTACGTAGTGGCTAGTATCAATGGGTACAGGTAGGGTATTCATAACAGCCTCTAACTAAGCCTCGACTTAAAATAATAGCTGAAGTGGTGAGATTATTTCGCTAATACCTCTAGCGAAGTCACGTAAATTTGTTACGTCAGAGTCGTAGCAGGCAAGGGCATCGTTGGGCATTAACATGGGGTTAATATCTTCGCGTAAAGCGTGGCGCATAAGTTGTTCAACAGAACGTTCGATGACTTGCATTTCACCGGTAATAGGGTTTTTACTGGCGAGCACTACTTTGCGTGGCGCGTTTGTCAGCTGTGTACCGCCGACGCAGTTTGCAGAAATGGATGCCTGCAATAACGTCGTGCCATAAGGCAGGCTAGTGCTATAACGACCAATGGCGGCGCTGGCATTATCGTTTGCACTGTTAGTGAGGTTTGACATAAATACGCGAAACCCCTTTGGTGTAATTTGCGAGGGACGAACAAGCGCCGGTTGGAAACACCCAGTGGTGGGGACAATAATTTGGTCGCCGTCGACTAGAGCGACATCCTGAGACGGGAGGCCATTAATAATGCCAGACACATCGAGCTCTATCTGCCACCCCTGACGAATTAATATGACTTGGTTGACTTTTGCATCGGGTCGAACGCCGGAAGCTGCCCGAAGAGCTTCAACAATGGAGCGACGAGCAGCATAATCACCGACAGCAGACAGCCGTTCGCTTACAATACTTTCTTGTCTATTTTCATTAATGGTAACGCGCCCGGGCTGGAATACTGCCCCTCCCACCGTAATATTGACCGGTGCCCAGTGCTTAACCTGCACGCTCACGCGGGCGGTTGTAGGCCGAAAAAGTTCGGCACGAATAAGTGAAATTTCAATTTTTTCAGCCAGCTGCTGCGCGGTAATACCGGACGCGGCTATGGGTAAAAGTAAAGGTAATTGCACGGAACCGTCGGGGTTGAGCACGTAATTCCCGCTGAAACCATCGCCATTTTCAATTTTAATATCGAGCATGTCACCGGGGCTAAGGGGTAGTTCTTGATTGAAAATGTGCAACGGTGGAGCGCCTTTAGCGTTCTTTTGTTGTGTGGATAGCCCATGATCGGCGCGATAATGAACCGATTTTAAATAGTGTCCAGTGCTTTCACAGTTGAGGTTAGAGGCGTAGACATATCGCTCGGTATTGTTATGCGCGATATATTCACCTGCTTCATCCGAAGCACCGTAAAATTTTTCGGAAGGGTTGGCAGGCGTTTGCATTGAGTGGTGTTGGGTGCAGGCCGAGAGCCACATTGCTAACAGTGGGAAAACAATTTTTCTGTTGTGAACAATATCCATAATGCGATCTCAGTTACCTAAAAAGTCAGTTACTTAATTGATTGCACACGGCATGCCAACTATCAACGCGTTGATTTCTATGGTATTTATGGTTTTGTATTTTCACTGCGATAACATTATTTGCAGAATGCGTCATAACCTGTCGGAACGCGCATTACGTTCGCAATATGCGACATTATTTTTTTATAGCCGGAAGGCTAATTTTTGAGTTGTTGCGTAGATTTGTTGTATAACGTACGAAAAAATAGGCAGTAAAATATCGAAGGTGACGTTGCAAAACCCGTATTGTATTTTTAGACATTAATGCTACGCCACACTGGGTTGTGTCGCGTGGTTAAGGTGTTGCTATAACGTATAGAGTGCAGTGTTAGGAGTATGAGTGAGGGGCTATGGGTAGTGGTAAATGCCGAAGCAATATTAAGGCGTTGTAAGCACGCGGGTTTAAATTTCTCCGTTTGGCCTTGTACAACGAAAAAAACCGGCTAATGGCCGGTTTAAACAGTAATGCCGATAGGTCTTTTTCTAGTAAGCGCCGCGCCCTGTCACAACGGCGGGAATGGTAAGTGCAATAATTTTGATATCATTAAAGAGACTCTTCTCTTCAATATAACGTAAATCCAAATTAATTTGCTCATCAAAGGTGGTGTCGGCTCGGCCAGATATCTGCCATAAACCGGTAAGCCCTGGTTTGGTGTTCAAGCGTAGACGAGCTTTGGCGTCGTATGCGGCCACCTCAGCAGGAAGTGCTGGTCGTGGGCCAACAAGTCCCATTTCACCGCGTACTACATTCAGTAGCTGTGGTAATTCATCAATCGACAATTTGCGAATGATACGGCCGATGGGTGTGATACGTGGATCGTGGAAAAATTTCTTACATACGCCATCACGGTCGCTATCAATTGTAGAGGTGTCCACATATTTAGGGTCAGAGGGTAGGTACATGGAGCGAAACTTATACAGGGTAAAAGTTTCGCCATTCTCGCCTACACGTATTTGAGTAAATACGGCGTTGCCGCGGCTTTCAAATTTGATGGCTGCAATCACTAAGAGTAGGAGTGGCGATAGGGCGATAATCGCGAGTAAAGCTGTCGCTTGCTGTATAAATAATGGCAGGCCAGGTTGAAACGTATTGTCAATAATATCGTGAGCGGCGGCCAATAGTAACTGCGAAGAGGTTGGGCTAGTTGTTAACTTGTACATGTGAATAACTCCTATCGAGTATCGTGATTACTGTATAAAGGTTATTGCAGCTAGCGTGCCAAAAAAGGAAGGGTTTTTTAGTCTTTAAGTTTTACAAAAACACTATTTTAATACCTTTTATAGGGGCTTCTAAGCGGTAATATAAGTAGTTTTCGTGAAATCACATACTCGCTTTGCGAAATACAAAAAATCGATAGTGTCTGCTTTGCAAAATAAAAAAAATCCGCGTAGTGCGGATTTTTGTGTTGAGTCTAAACAGGCTATTGAGTAACACTAACTGTTTTTTACCTGTGTGAATAAACGTAGTAAAAATAGAGGGTTACCAACAACGTAGCGATTAAATTTTGCCTTGGGTTCTTGCATTAAACGATACATCCATTCCATACCGAGCTCCCTCATCCACATGGGGCATCGACTAATACGGCCCGAGTAGAAATCAAACAGCCCGCCAACGGCCATTGTCGTATGGGTATTAAGCTTATCTTTATTGCGGGAAACCCAGCTTTCTTGAATGGGTGAACCCATGGCAACAAGGCATATATCGGCACCGGATTGATTGATGTCGGCAATAACATCCGCTTCTTGTTCTTGGTTGAAGAATCCGTGCTGTGTTCCAGCAATGACTAGACCAGGAAATTGTATTTGAAGGTTTTTCGCAGCGGTACTTGCTACACCAGGCGCAGAACCCAGTAGGTATAGGGATTGTTTGCGAGCGTTCGCTTGGGTGCAAATGTGAGGCAGTAAATCGGTGCCATTTAAGTTATCGCGTAAGTTTATGCCGTTGTGCTTGGCGCCAAGCCGAACACCGGATCCATCGGCAAAAACATAGTCGCCGCAATTGAGCGTTTCGAGAAAATCTTTATTATCGTGTGCGAGATTAACTGAATTTACGTTAACAAAAAATACTGATTTTGCCCGTATTGAGGTGTGATTGAAAATCACTTCTAGTGCCTCATTAAGCGTTAGGTTATTTATGTTGATACCAAATAGAGAAAACTTAAGTGGGCTGGAGAGACCTTTAGAGCTGTTGCGATACAGTATCGAGCAGATGATATATTTGACGATTAACAACGCATTAAATTGAATTGAATTGTGTTTTTCGTGATGACGAATGGACTCACCGTGTGTCATTTCTATATTGCCGACCGATTTATGGGTGTCGAATAGGCTGATGATACCGGGTTTTAACGGCGTTAACGTTGATAGCGCATCGTTGGTACAAACAGAATGAAGGCTAACACCACACATAGAGATGTTTCCCTTCATTACATTAAAAAGTAACGCCGATTTTTTAAGTACGCCCTTGCGCCATTGCAGTAGCGATTGTGGTCGGCCGAGGGCATCTGAACGTTGCATACTGCGTAAGGCCGACTTACCTGCGACTATTGCTAAAAGGGCGTTGATTAACATTAAGGGGGAGAGTACGAGGACCAACAAAATCGCCACAAATGTGTCAAATAGAACAATGGACGAGACTATTTTTGTGTGTGAATGATAAGGGCTGTACATAATGTTTACCTCAATGTGTATTTCGTTATTGAGGTTTTTGCAGAGACTATGCCAGTTTTTTAACGTGTTGATTCGTATAGTTATTGTATGATTATAAGGTGTTTGTGTGGTGCTTATTTGCAAAGTGAAAAGCGTTAGTATTTGCAATTTACAACGCTGCGCAAATTGCAAAAAAACGAATGCTTTGAAAGGACTATAGTGTTCGGTGCTTAGAATTCAGGAAATTTATTTTGGGTGGCGACGGTTAACGCGATCATTTTTTGGGTTAGTGATTTCTGAGGGCCAGGCAAACAACGTGCCGCTCGGGTTAGAACTGACTGCAATGTTTTGGTCGTTTTATATAAGATAAAATCCGTTAGGGCGGGTTTATAAAGATGGCGAAGTGGCCCTGCACTGTAGTGCCGAATAAAATCGGTTAGGGTTTCATCTCGATTGTTGTTCCACCGATGATCCAGTAAATGAACATGCGGGTTCGATTTAGCATAATGGATGACATGACCGTTCTCGCCCCAGCCTACATCGTCCTCTTCTGGTAAGGCTTCTTGGCAGTTTTTGATAATTGTTTCGATATACGCGCGCGAGTGTGCGTCATTTCGAAGAATAATAACGCCGGAATTCACGCGTTCGCTATAGCCATTGGCCATGTAAATACTTTTGTTGAATGAATTGAGCTGTTCGAAGGGGGGGCATCGTGGCGTAACCTCAGTGTCTGCGTCGAGAAAAACCACCCATTCATAGTCTTTTTTTAGGGCTTCACGCAGCAAGAATATTTTTAACCACACCACATCCAAGTCCAGCGTGGAGACTTTTGGTCGGTCGACTACACTGTATAAATAACCGTTTTTTTGTGCGAATGCTTTATGCGACTGCAAGCACGTTCGATAGCGCCATTGAAAGCCGCCCGTCGCCAGCGAAAATAACAAACTATTGGCCATAGAGACTTGCCTAGCAATATACGTGTCATTTTATTCTAGTCGTTATTCCATAGCGCAATCGATATTAACTAACAGTGAGATTTCTATGCCTGATAGCGTAGGCCCCAATGCCGCGAGAATACTCTTTGTTGACGATGAAACTTCAATTTTAAAAAGTTTGCGTCGTGTTACTCGGCCGCTAAACAGCGAATGTGTATTTGTGGAAAGTGGTGCCGAGGCACTCGCTCTTCTAGAGGCGTCACCGTTTGACGTTATTGTATCGGATATGCGCATGCCGGAAATGGACGGCGCAGTGTTGTTGTCTCAGGTCGCAAAACGTTACCCAGAGACAATGCGATTAGTGCTGTCAGGTTATTCCGAAGATGAACTTATTATGTCGGCGATTAATGAAGGCCGCATTTGGGGGTATATCCATAAACCCTGGGATGACAATCTATTGCTGGTAACGCTACAGCAAGCGTTAGCAGCGCAGCAAATGATGGTGGAGCGCGCGCTCTTACGTCACACCGTTGAGCGGTTTACGCGAGAACATAAGTCGGGATTCTGTCGATTCGTGGGGGCCTCTGCGGCCATGCAAACGGTTTATAATCAAATCGAGCGTGTGGCACCGAGTAATGCTTCCGTTTTTATTACGGGGCCGAGCGGCACGGGTAAGGAGCTGGCGGCGGAAGCGTTACATCAATTGAGTTCACGTCAACAGGGGCCGCTGGTGCCGCTCAATTGTGCCGCTATTCCGAGTGAGTTAATGGAGTCTGAAATATTTGGCCATGTAAAGGGTGCGTTCTCTGGTGCTGTGGCTAATAGAGAGGGTGCTGCAGGCCAAGCCAGTGGCGGCACGTTGTTTCTCGATGAGCTGGGTGAAATGGATATTTCGTTGCAAGCTAAGTTGCTACGTTTTATTCAGACGGGCACTTATCAAAAAGTAGGTGGCTCGAAATTGGAAACCGCCGATATTCGATTTGTGTGTGCGACCAACCGTAACCCGCTACAGGCGATTGCGGAAGGTTTATTGCGCGAAGATTTGTATTATCGGTTAAATGTTGTGTCGATTAATATGCCACTTTTAGCAGAACGCGATAATGACGCATCGCAACTTGCGAATTATTTTTTGCAGCTATTTGCAAAACGCGAGGAGAAAGAGTTGGTCGGCTTTACTCAGGACGCTGAGAAAGTCATAGATACCTACGGTTGGCCCGGTAATGTTAGGCAGCTAGAAAATTGCGTGCACAGTGTTGTGGTGATGTGCAGTGGCCCGCTTATTACTGTAGAAGATTTAAAAACAGCGTTACATCTAACCGACACGGATATAGCAGCCTTCCAATCTAGGCCTGTATTGTCGTCTTCTTTAGAATTGGAAAGCCCTCTAGAGCCCGCTGTTCTAGTGGGCTCTGGTGCCGCACTTCCTTCTTCCTCTGAACAATTAAAACCACTCTCTGTGGTAGAGCGAGACTATATTGAAAAGGCAATTGAGCGCTGTCAGGGCAATGTAGTGAAGGCCGCTACGTGTCTGGAAGTAAGCCCTTCTACGCTGTATCGCAAAATGCAAAATTGGGAAGCAAAAGTTTAACAAAAGATTTATGCGTAGCGGTGATGCGCACCTTATACCTTCCGTCTGGGGCATAAATTTAGCAAACTCACATTGTGGTAAGCGTCTTGCAGTACCTTTCCAAACCCTCATGTTGGATAGGCCGTAATGTTGCAGTTTCTTAAAAATCGAATTCAAGACAAACTTTTTCGAAACACCAGTTGGATGCTGCTATCGGAAGCCACAGCCAAAATCAGCCGGTTACTCACCGTGGTTGTTATGGCGGCCTACTTGACCCCTGTTCAGTTTGGTATCGCCAGCCTTGCGTTGGTGTGTCACGAATTGATGCGTATTTTCAGCCGCGCCGGTGCCGGTGCGGCAGTCATTCAGTGTGAAGAGAGCGATTTAAAGGCTACGGCGGCGAACGCCTCACTGCTGCAATGGGTAATGTGTATCACGCTCGTTGGGCTGCAGTTTGGTGCGGCCGATTTTATTGCCGGTTATTACCAGGAACCTAAAATGGCGCCATTGCTGAAAATAATGGCGTTTACCTACCTGTGTTACCCGCTCGTAGCGGTGAAAGTCTTTATGGTTCAGCGCGAAAATCGTATGCGTTTTTTTGCTTTTGCCAATACGCTGAACATATCGACGGACAATTTAAGCACGGTCGTATTTCTCATGCTCGATTTTGGCATTGCATCAGTTGCTTATGCCAAAGTTATCACGGCCTTTAGTTGGGTGCTTATTTTTGCGTTCGCACGCGTTAAGTCGGTTCGTCCTGGCTTTGATTCCTCCATATTCCCAAAATTAACGGTTATGTCCCTGCATATTTTTGGGTCTGAGTCGGCGAGAGTGTTGCGTTCGCAAATTGATATATTAATTGCAGCAAAATTACTCAGTGCAGAAGCTTTAGGGTTATATAGCTTCGCCAAAAATGCGGGCGTTGGTTTAAGTCAATCAATTGCCAATGCGTTTTTCGCAGGACTTTACCCGTATATATGCGAAAAAATTCGCTTGGGTTTTGCCGAGCAAGCAAAACGCAAGGCGCTTATTTATGCTGGGGCTATATCAACAATTTTCGTCATGCAATCGCTAGCGGCGCCGTTCTATATTCAACTTCTTTTTGATGTTCGATGGGAATCGGCGGGTTCAATTGTCGCGGTTCTGTGTTTTACCGGCGTGTCACTTATATTTGTTGACACATTAGGGCTCGTTTTTCGAGCGCTTAAGCAAACACTGAGCGAGTTGGCCCTAATCTTGTATTGTGTAATGACGACGACCAGTGCGTTGCTCTTCTTTCAGCCTGAGACTACAACGGAGCTCGCATGGACAACAACTTTGGTCAGTTTTACGTGGTTACTACCCGTAATACTGCAACTACGAATGAAACAACATTTTGTTCAACAAAAGGTAACTGCATCATGAACAACAGCAAACCCATTTTTTCCGTCGTAATGCCTATGTACAACGTTGAGCGATATGTCGCGCAGGCGATAGATTCCGTACTTGCGCAAACCTATAAACATTTTGAATTAATCTGCGTAAACGATGGCTGTACAGATGATACGTTACGCATCGTGGCTGCCTATGATGATTCTCGTATCAAAGTGGTACATCAGAAAAATATGGGGCTTGCGGCGGCCCGTAATACGGGTATTAACTACGCGAATGGTGTGTTTGTAGCGTTGTTAGATTCGGACGATGCCTGGCGTTCAAATAAGCTGTCTGAACATTTTAAACATTTTCGCAATACCCCAGATTTAGATATTAGCTATAGCGCGTCGCGCTTTATGGATGAAGATGGTGTGGATATGGGTATTGGTCAATACCCTCAGTTGAACGATATTACACCGCAAGTCATTTTTTGTCGTAACCCCATTGGGAATGGATCGGCTGCCGTAATACGCAAAAGCCTGCTTACGAATATAGCGGAGCGAAAAGTGGTTGATGGAGCATTTAGAACAACGTATTTCGATGAAGATTTTCGACAGTCTGAAGACGTTGAATTTTGGTTGCGTGCAGCGCTTAAAACCGACTGTGTATTTGGTGGTATTGGCGAGGCCTTGACTCAGTATCGTGTGAACGCGAGCGGCTTAAGCGCAAATTTAGATAATCAATTTGCGGCGTGGAAAAGTTCAGTCAATAAAAATCAGTCGATATCACCGGTGTTTTTTAGCCGCTGGGAGAGCTTAGCGGAAGCGTATCAAAAACGTTATTTAGCTCGTCGTGCGGTTCAGGCGCGTAATAGTTTTGTCGCGCTTAAATTGGTGTGCTCAGCAGTTGCAACGGATTGGAGAATTGTAAAACAGGAACCTGTAAGAACAGCCGCAACGTTTGGTTGTGCGGTATTGTCCGTGCTACCGACTAGCGTGTACGCTGCAATTGAACACGCAGGTATGATGACAGCCAATCATTTTCGTAAAAGTGAAGCGGCTTAAATAGACGGTTAAGGTGTTGTTAATGCATTATGCTGAAAGAGCGCGGCGTTATTCTGTGGTAACGGGAATAGCGATAGTAAACGTTGTGCCGCGCTCTGCATTACTCGTCACGCTAAGTTCACCTCCGTGCTTGGTGATAATGCCATGGGAAATAGAAAGGCCTAAACCTGTACCTTTTCCTGGAGCCTTAGTAGAGAAGAACGGATCAAATATTCTATCGATGTCCATGGGTGAAATACCCTTCCCCGTATCAGAAATTTTTACGTAGAGAAGCCCTTTTTCAATACTGGTAACTATTGAAATAGTCCCTTTCGATTCTATCGCCTGTGCAGCATTCACCAGCAAATTCAAAATAACTTGAGAGAATCCCCCTGCATAGCCGTCAATTGCGGGCAAATCACTGTATTGCTCAACTATATCGCCTTTGTATTTGAGTTCGTTCCACACGAGTTTTAGTGTGGAGCGAATAGATTCATTGACGTCGAACGGTTTTTTTTCGTCGGTGTCGGGCCGAGAGAAATCCTTCAGGCTTCTGACTATTTCGGATATGCGCTCCATTCCCGAAATGGAGTCCGAGATAATATCGTTGAAATCGTCCATTAAAAACGCGATGTCATAATTTTTATAGGCGTCTGCGATCACGCTCGTGATTTCGGGATCTTTATCGAGCGCAATGACGGTCTCTATAAACCCGTTGATGTCGCTTTTATATTTTTTTAAGGTATTAAGATTACTGCGTACGTAGGCTGAAGGGTTGTTTATTTCGTGTGCAACGCCGGCCGATAGTTGGCCCATGGATGCCAGTTTTTCTTGGTGTAAGAGCTGTGCTTTTTGAAAGCGCAGGCGGTTGTAAGCAGTGGTTAGGGTAGAGGTCGCTTCATGGAGCTCGCGAGATTTATCTTCGAGTAATTTGTCGGCGTATTCACGCGCTTTTTTTTGCCGTTCATAGGCGGCTTTGTAATCTGGGTTGGTCATAGAATACGAATGTCGATTAAGCAGTGGTCTTCGCCGGTATGCATACAGGTGTTTTGGATGATATCAATGGCTACGTCGTACTGCTTAGCTGCGCCGTATATCAGCCCCTCTGCTAGCAAACAGAGCTTTCTGGGTGAGGTGTAATACATTTGCATATGCTGGTTATTTACCGCGGTACATCGAATTTGAGGAAGGTGGGCGTCGTGGTAGAGTTTTTCGACTTCTTTGTGAATAACGCCTTCAATACTGGAGAGAAAACTAAAAAAAGTGGGTTGTACTTTTCTAAAAACGGGAAATTTGCTATCTAACTCTGTAAATAAATATTCGCCGAACGCGCGTTTTACATCGCTTTTAGAGAGTTTGAGGTGCTCAGAGATTACGTCGACAAAGGTGAGCATTTCTGAATCTTCATAACTGTGTGCGGAAGCGTATATGCCCCCGGAGGATGGCGCTACTTTTTCAAGAATTGCTTCCCAGGTTTGCATACCATAATTCTTTTCGATCATATCGTTTAGAGCGATGAATACGGCGCCTTTCATAGCGTAACACCTTCTTGTTGGTATTTAGTTCACCCTATTGCGAACCTGTATATCTAAATGCTCACCGGTACTGTTTTCGTAGCGCGTTAGTTTTTCAATATGCGCCCTCGTTAGAGGCGTTCCTGTGCGTAGTAGCAGTACTTGATTGGCCGAAAAAAGATCGCTAGAAAGAATCATTCCGGGCGTTAGGTGCTGTCGATCTTTCGTGAGTATAGTTGACTCTGACAACAGTGAGTGTTCGTCGATAATATCAAAGAGGGCGCTGGTTACTTGGTGGTCATAATAACGGCCTGTTCGGCTCTCGATGTAGGCGCGCGCCTCGTTATGGCCGCTTACGTTATTGGTTAAACGACCTTCGAATAGTAATACATAATCGGTAACAACACCCATTATGCGCGCGGGCATTGGAATCTCGTTTTTATTTAAACCGCGTGGGTAACCGCTACCATCAAGACGCTCTTTATGCTTGCCAATGATTTCGGCGACAGGGTTAAGTTCGGCCATGCCGCTCAAAATGGTTTCGCCAATTTCAACTTGCGCTTGGTAACGTTTTAGCTCGTTGTTGTCGAGTTCGGAAACAACTTTATAGCTCCAATAATCCGACATGGCTAGGCTGCCAATATTGTGGAGCTTTCCGGCAACGTCTAAATTGTCCTGGTCTCGGGTGCTAACGTTTAGTGCCTTTGCAAGGCTAATGGAGGTATTGGCAATGAAGTGCCCGTGACCGTCACCTTTGCCACTGAGCTCTATAATGTTAGACACGGCATTGAGTAAATCCAGCGTGCGGCACTCGGCTTTTTTATGCTCAATTTGGAGAAGCGAGAGCGCTTGTTCTACTTCTATATTTTTTTCCTTTACGCTACGGTCAAGGCTCAACGCTAGTTTTCCAAGCTTTCGGTTTTGCGTGCGCGTTAATGCTTCAAGGCGTTTTCGTTCACGTTGTGAGGATTGGAATTCAACGGCATTTTGAATAACGCTACTTAATACTTGGTCGTCCCACGGTTTAGAGATGTAGTTAAATATTTTTGCCTCGTTGACGACTTTTTCCAAGGCATACACGTCTGAGTAGCCCGTAATGAGAATACGCTCGGTTTCGGGTTGTAGCTTGCGTACTTGGCTTAAGAATTCGGCGCCGTCCATTTCGGGCATACGCATATCGGAAACCACTACATCAATAGTGTTCTCCTCAAGAATAGCCAAACCCTCTTTGGCTGAATTCGCACAATAGACGTCCCATTGTTCATCTCTCGAAAGCCGCTTTAATGCTTTCAATACGGGTAGTTCGTCGTCTACGAATAGAATCTTGGGTGAGGTTGCGGTGGTCTCTGATATTTGCATCTGTTTTTCCTAAAAATGGGCTACTCTAGCCTCTATACTGTTTAAAGAATAACCTGCTTGACGTAGATTACATTTATATCATGAATAACATGAACCTCAGAAAGACTAGTTGGTTATCGATACTAGAAGTCTTTTAGTGAGGGGTTATAGATTGGGAAGACCATATGACTGATAAGTATAAGGAGCAATACACCTCTGGTGAGGTGGCTAAGCTATGCGGCGTGACGCTAAGAACAGTATTGAATTGGATTGGTAAGGGGTTGTTGAAGGCCTATAAATTACCCGGAAGGCGCGGTGATAACCGTATTCGACGACCAGACTTAATTGCCTTTATGACGTCTCACGGCATGCCCGTGCCGGAAGAGGTTGGCGGGGGCATTAGGCGTGCGTTAATTGTGGATGATGAGTTAGCTATGGCCAAATCTATTCAGCGAATTTTGCGGGGAAAAGGCTTCAGTACAGAAATAGCGAATGATGGCTTTAGCGCTGGACTTGCCTATGGGGAATTGCAGCCGTCGTTGATGACGTTGGATTTACAAATGCCGCAGGTGGATGGCTTTCAAGTGCTAAATCAACTTGCGGATAAAAAGTGCGGCAAAATTATTGTGATATCGGGATTAGGTAAAGAGGATTTACAGAGGACGTTAACGCTAGGTGCTGACGCGGCGTTACAAAAACCGTTTGAAAATACTTGTTTGGAAGGTTTAGTTGATAAATGGTTCTAATGACTAGGCTCTGAAGGAAAGTGGTAGCTAGAGGGAGACTTGAACTCCCGACCTCAGCATTATGAGTGCTGCGCTCTAACCAGCTGAGCTACCTAGCCACTTATACCTTTGCCTGCCGACCTTAATAAAACGTGTTGTTTCTTTAGGGGGCGTATCGCTTTTGGCGATGAAGAGGGCTCCTGCCCAATATTCTCTGTATACCGTGAAGCTGGTACGCATAACCCCGTGATCTATCCGTAGATGAGCCAATGTAAAATTGGGTAGGGGTCGAGAGGGCCGCTATTTTCACTAGTCGCCCTATCAAAGTCAAGCGAGATTTAAACGTTAAAGCGGAAATGCACTACATCACCGTCTTTTACAGTATAGTCTTTGCCTTCGAGCCGCCATTTGCCCGCATCTTTAGCGCCAGCTTCACCGTTAAAATTTACGAAGTCTTCATAAGCAACCACTTCTGCGCGAATAAAACCTTTTTCGAAATCGGTGTGAATTTTTCCGGCGGCTTGCGGCGCAGTAGATCCGATTGGAATTGTCCATGCGCGTACTTCTTTAACGCCAGCGGTAAAGTAGGTGTGAAGATTGAGCAGGTCGTAGCCGCCACGTATCACGCGATTTAATCCAGGCTCGTCCATGCCCATTTCTTCGAGAAATTCGATTTTTTCATCGTCGTCTAATTCGGCTATTTCGGCTTCCATTTTGTTACAGATGGGCACCACAACGGCGTTTTCTTCTTTGGCTATTTCGATCACTTTGTCGAGGTAGGGGTTATCGCTAAAGCCGTCTTCTTGCACATTAGCAATGTACATGGTGGGTTTAAGCGTTAAGAGGCTGAGTGTTTGGAGTTGCGCCTTACGTTCATCGTCGAGCCCGAAAGAGCGCAGTGGCTTGGCTTCGTTTAAGTGCGGTAAGACTTCCTCTAGAAGCGCCTTCATACGCATGGCGTCTTTGTCCTGCCCTTTGGCGGCTTTTGAATAGCGAAAAATAGCTTTTTCAACGGTATCTAGGTCGGAAAGGGCCAGCTCGGTATTGATCACTTCAATATCGGATGCGGGGTCAATTGCGCCTTCTACGTGAATAACGTTGGGGTCGTCAAAGCAGCGTACAACGTGGGCGATAGCGTCGGTTTCTCGAATATTAGCGAGAAATTGGTTGCCGAGACCTTCTCCTTTGGAGGCGCCAGCTACGAGGCCTGCGATATCGACAAACTCCATCGTGGTGGGCACGACGCGCTCGGGTTTTACGATGTCGGCGAGCTTGTCTTGTCGAGGGTCTGGTACTGCTACGACGCCAGCATTTGGCTCAATGGTGCAGAATGGGAAGTTCTCAGCACTAATACCGGCTTGGGTCAGTGCATTAAACAAAGTGGATTTGCCTACATTAGGTAAGCCGACGATGCCGCAATTAAAGCCCATGTGTTCATTCCTATCTAATCTTGGCAAGGCAAAGAAGGCTTTGCGCATGCCTTTATATGTGACGCCTTCTGACGGTGTTGACCTCTTTTAAATTCCCTATGATGGATAGATCACAGGGAAAGGTGTTACGTGTTCAGAGTGCTGTTAACGTGTCTGTTATGCGATTGTGTATTCGTAGTCATAGTATTACTGGCTTGGCGTGACTTGGCTAAATATTTTTTAATGCGCGAGCGTGTAGCCAATTAATTTGTGTGCAATTCTCGCATGGCTTTCTCCCAGTCGCCGGCGACTAAATCGGGAAGTGCTTTTTCACTTTCAGACAGTGCAATGTCTATGAGCGTTTGCTCTGCAGCGGGCGCTTTCTTGAGTACGTAACCGCTGACTTGTTTGGCGTTTCCGGGGTGGCCTATGCCAACGCGCAAACGCCCAAAATTTTTGTTGTTACCTAGGCTGCTAATAATATCGCGCAGCCCATTGTGGCCACCGTGGCCGCCGCCAATTTTTAATTTGGCTATACCAGGATCTAAGTCGAGTTCGTCGTGTACGACGAGAATATTTTCGGGTGCTATTTTATAGAAGTTGGCAAGTGATGCCACCGCTTGACCGCTGCAGTTCATGAACGTGGTGGGCACTAATAATCGAATATCGTTACCCTTGAGGGTGATGCGACCGGAATAACCGAAATGCTTTGGGGTATTGGCGAGTGGTTGAGCATGCGAACGAGCCAGCTCTTCGACAAAATCTTGCCCTGCATTGTGACGAGTGTTGGCATATTCAGCGCCGGGGTTTCCCAGCCCCACGATCATCTTTATGGCGGTATTCATGGCAACAATGTTTTGCGTTCGATGAGTGAAATACACTATGTAAGTGAGATACAAAAAGGGCAGCCTTTGGCTGCCCTTTCAACGCAGGAAGATTTACTCTTCGCTAGCGCCTTCTTCTGTCGCTGCTTCGTCGTCATCTGAGGCACCGCGTGCCTTAAAGACGTTGGCAACGGGCAAGTTGTGGTCTTCGCCGTGTGCAAGAGCAACAGACTCAACGCCTTTCGGCAATACCAAGTCAGAGATATGAACAGAGTGACCCAATTCGAGCTCTACTAGATCAACTTCGATGAACTCGGGAAGATCGCCAGGCAAACAGCTGATTTCGAGATCTGTCATGGTGTGAGAAATCGTTCCGCCTTGTACTTTAACGCCTTTACAGGTGTCTTCGTTTAAGAAGTGTAAAGGTACGCGGGTGGTAAATTTCTTGGTCTTAGAGACGCGCAAGAAATCAGCGTGTAAGACGATAGGCTTGGCTGGGTGACGTTGTAGATCTTTTAGAATAACGTCTTCGGCTTTTCCATCTACATTCAAGGTTATGATGTGAGAGTAGAACGATTCGTGCTCTAAGTGCTTGCTTAGTGCGTTATGCGAAAGCGTAATGTTGGTTGGTTTTTTACGACCGCCATAGATAATGGCAGGTATTAAACCCGCTTCGCGACGTAGGCGGCGGCTCGCACCTTTCCCTGTATCATCACGTAGCGCTGCATCAAGAGTGAAGTCTTCATTAGACATTGTGTAATTCCTAATTTTGTAACGATTGATTAAATATATGGCGCCATCCCGCGACCAGGAACAGTGCCGTTTAACGCTAAGCCCCTCTTTCGAGGGGCTTAGGTTTTTCACCTATATAGGTGAAAGCCTTTAGCTGTTCGGTTCTCCGAACATTGCGCTTAACGATTCTTCGTTGCTGATGCGACGCATAGCTTCTGCGAGCATATTCGCGAGGGTAAGCGTGCGAATAAGGTCGCAATTTTTACCGGCATCAGAAAGCGGGATAGAATCGGTAATGACGAGTTCATCTATTTGGGAGGCGTTTAATCGCTCAATGGCCGGCCCAGATAAAACTGGGTGGGTGGCGTAAGCGATAACTTTTTTAGCGCCGTGTTTTTTCAGGGCTTTGGCTGCGTTGCACAAAGTGCCTGCAGTATCGACCATGTCGTCGACCAGTAAGCAGGTGCGCCCGTCAATATCGCCAATAATGTTCATGACTTCGGCTACGTTGGCTTTGGGGCGACGTTTATCAATAATGGCCAGCTCTATGCCGAGACGTTTGGCCACGGCCCGCGCTCGAACGACGCCGCCTATGTCTGGTGATACGACGACCAAGTCTTCAAATTTTTGTTTTTCGATATCTTGTAGGAGTACCGGAGAGCCGTAAACGTTATCAACGGGTACGTCGAAAAAGCCTTGAATTTGTTCCGCGTGAAGATCAACAGTGAGCACTCGATCGACGCCTACGGTAACCATCATGTCGGCTACAACTTTGGCTGTAATAGGGACGCGGGCTGATCGAACACGGCGATCTTGGCGGGCGTAACCAAAGTAGGGGACAACGGCAGTAATGCGTCCAGCGGAAGCGCGGTGAAGCGCGTCCACCATCACGATCAATTCCATGATGTTGTCGTTGGTAGGGTTACAGGTCGGCTGAATAACAAATACGTCGCGACCGCGAACGTTTTCGTTTAGCTCCACCATAATTTCACCGTCAGAAAACTTATCGACGGTGACATCCCCGAGTGGTATTCCTAAATTCGAGACGACTTTTTCGGCAAGTTCAGGATTGGCGTTGCCACTAAATACCATCAAATCAGGCACGTTTGTGCTCCTTCTGCAGTTTGTTGCAAAGGTTGAAGGATAGAGTAGGGAGGGTGCGCATAGAAGAATAAAAGTGGCTGGGGTGGAAGGATTCGAACCTTCGCATGACGGGATCAAAACCCGCTGCCTTACCGCTTGGCTACACCCCAGTAGAACTGTTATCGGACAAACCGAAGATTAGGGGAGGCATTGATGCAGTGGCGAATGATTTACGCCCTTGGCCACAAAGCCTTTCAAATGCTCGGGTCGTTTGGCAAAAACATTCTGCGCTTGCTGTTTAGAGCCGAAGCCTGCAAATACACATGCTCCCGTTCCGGTTAGCTGCGCTGAGCCATAAAGACTGAGCCAATCAACCGCATCTCTCACCTGCGGGAACAGTCGTTCAACCAGTGGCTGACAGTCGTTTTTCCCGCCCTTCTCGAGGAAGGCGGCTACTGTAATGGCGAGCGTATCTCTTGTCAAATCTTTATGTGAAAAAATTGCAGCGGTACTCACGTGACAGCTAGGCGCAATAATTACGTACCACTGATTTGATATTTCAATTGGGCACAATTGATCGCCAATTCCAGATGCCCAAGCGGATTTGCCTCGGACGAAAACGGGGACGTCTGCACCCAGTTGTCGACCCAGCTGTGCGAGTTCGTCGTCTGAGAGGCCGCATTGCCAGAGCGCATTCAGGCCGACGAGTGCTGTCGCCGCATTGCTACTGCCGCCGCCAATACCGCCGCCCATGGGAAGTTGTTTGTGCAAGTAGAGGTTGGCTCCAAGCGTTGTTCCGGAGGTTTGCTGTAATAGCTTCGCGGCTTTTACGACTAGGTTGTCATCATGTGGAACACCGGGAATCTCTGGTGCAAGGTTAATCTCCCCGCTGGTATTAGTGTCCAGTTCGAGCCTATCTCCCACGTCTAGTAGCTGAAAGACTGTTTGAAGCTCGTGGTAGCCATCGGCACGTCGGCCAGTGATATGAAGGAATAGGTTGAGTTTCGCCGGGCACGGCAGGGATATAGCTGGCAAGGGTTTAAAGCTCCCACTTTTTTAGTAATAGCGTGAGGGTGATATTGTCGCGAGAGGCTACCATTTTTGCTGGTAGCGTTAAATGATCTAGTGCTTGGTAGCGCTTGTATTCGATTGTCCAGCCTTCCTGTTGTAGCGATGTTAGCTGATGCTTTTCGTTTTCGTGCTTCGCGTCTATTGCGGCGTTGGGTGAGGGGAGGCCGCGAACCCACCATTTCATTGCGCTCACAGGGAAGGCCCAACCTAAATTCATGGTAAGTAATTCTTCTGCACTGGAGGCCGATTGTTCAGTACCATCCGCAAAGAGTCGAATTTTACCGCGTTGTTTTTCGAGTTTTGCGTTTCCTTGGCCCAATGGCCCGCGAATACGGATTCTGTAATCGTCGCCCCAGTTATACCAGTCAAAGTGTGCGCTGTGAGCGGTTTTGCCGTAACGGATGGCGAGTTTGCCTTCGACTTGCCAGTTCTCCATTTCGAGGGTGGTAAGAGGAGTCGTACGTGCGGTTGTTGCGGGTGTTAGGGTGCACCCGCTCAATACGGTGGTGAGTGTGAGGCAGAGTGCCAGTAGGAAGCGCCGCATTGTCGTCGTTAATCCAGTTGGACTTTAAGTCTGTGTAGGGTTTCGTGGATAACACTGCTTTGAGGGTTAAGTTTAAGCCCTTGTCGCCACACCTTTTTCGCTTCTTGTTCGCCGCCAGTAATCCAGAGGACTTCACCCAGATGAGCGGCAATTTCGTGATCGGGCATGGCGCTCATGGCTTCTCTGAGACGGGTCAAAGCAATTTGGTGGTTGCCTCGTCGGTATTCGATCCAGCCGAGGCTATCAATGACGGCCGGGTCTGTTGGGTTCAGCGTAAAAGCCTTTTGAATGTAGGTGTAGGCTTCGTCTAGCCGATCGGTTCGGTCCGCTAAGGTGTAGCCGAGTGCATTTAGGGCGGCCGTATTGTTGGGCTTGAGCGTAAGAATAAGCTTTAGATCTTGCTCGGCCGCTGCAATGTAATCAATACGGGTGTAGAGCATTGCGCGGGAATAAAGAAGGCGAGTGCTTTCTGGGAACTCCAGCAAGCCATCGCTCAGTACCAGCTCTGCCGCGCTCATTTGCCCAGCGGTCGACATAATCTCTGACTCAAGAACAAACAAGCCTTCTTTGTAATTTCCTTCGGTTTGTACACGCTGCTCGCGAATCAGTTTAAGCGCCTCTATTTCGCGGTTGCTATTGGTGAGTATGGCGGTAGCTCGTGACATGGCGTTGAGGTAGTTTTGGCCGGGTTCCACTTGCTGCAGGTGTGTCAGTGCTTGTGCGGTATCGTCTGTATTTTCGTAAAGGTCGCCCAAGTGGTAGTGTGCGGACGATTCGTAATAGCCGCTATCGAGTAGCGATTGGAAATGCGCTTTTGAGCTGGCGAGGCGTCCGCTCTCCTTTTCTACGATAGCGAGGGAGAATAATATTTCGGGATCGTTGGGTGCTTGTAACAGCAGCGTTTCAAACTGGCGGCGGCTTTCGTTTAAATCGGTTGCCGAAATTATACGCGCATAGCGAGCACGCAGTGTGAAGTTATCTGGGTTGTTGGCAACGAGGGTAGACAGTTTTTTTAGGGCTAGATCTTGTCGGCCCATTTGCTGAAGAATGCGTGTTTCTTGAAACGCCGCGCGCAAGTTGTTGCTGTCGGCGGCTAAGACTTTTTCAATCGCTTTTAGCGCGAGCCTGTTTTGCTGGTCGTGTTGGAGCAAAACGCTGTAGCCGAGTAAGAGTTGTTGATTCTTGGGGTATTCCTGCAAAAGTTGGCGATAATCATTGATGAGGGGGCGAACAGAGGCGACATCTACCTCTGTAGCACGTACAGCGATGGCATCGAATGCTGTAGGCGCGCCGTTGCGAAGAAGGTCTGTGGCGTGCGCCATGGCTGTCTTTAATTGTTTGGCCTCTATAAGCTCAGCTGTTGCGATAAGCTTGGCTTCATTGTTGTGAGGCTCTAAGTCTACCCATAGTTCTGCCATCTCAAGTGCTGGCTGATGCGCTTTGAGTATGCGCGCAATTTGTGTCGCGCGAGCCGTAACATCGGGGTCGCGAGTTGCGATGGATTGCTGAACATAGTTGCTTAGCGCTATATCGTAACGTTTGCGGTCTATCGCCATTTCTGCGACTAAAAGTGCATAGAGAGTATCGCTAGAAAGAGTGCGGTCAGGAACTTTGGTGGGGGATTCAGTGGGCGAGGTTATCGCGTTGGGATCGGTTTTTTGTGGCTTAGAAGAGGCGCAGCCTTGTAATAAGACGGCGCCCAGTAGCGCGCTGCCCACCAATTTTAAAGGTGTGGCTAAAAGGTGTTGTCCAATGAGTGTCGACAGCTTAATCATGGGGTGCGGTAGCTCTTCTATGTTATCGGTGTACGGGTAAACCACGGCCTCTGTGGAGGGGCGAAGCCGTCGAGGGTAAGCGGGGCAGGGGAACTAGGGTTTGATAATACAGTATGGCCATGCAAAGCCGTGACTCAATTAAAGTATCAAAAGATCGCCTCGAACCCGATTCTTACATTACTTAACGCGCTACCGGTTAGCTTGCTTGCGCGAGCGAATCGAGATTGCTTAGTATTGACCTCCGCGACGTGTCTTGGGTTCCCGCCAACTTTAAGCCCATAAATAGGGCGTGTTAGCTCAGTATAACAAGCCGCAAGGCAGATGACCGCTTAGATAACCACTATGTACGTGTGTTTTTATGTTCTCAGACCTTGCCTAAACCGGCGGCAACACAGAAAATGGGCGGCTTTTCCCCGACTCCGTAATTGATAGGCTCTATGACGCTATTTGCTTTAGGCATTAATCACAATACCGCCAGCCTTGATGTGCGTGAGAAAGTCGCGTTTTCTCCGGCTGAATTAGAGCGTGCGTTGCGTAATGCTGGCACTCAGGCGTTTATCAGTGAAGTGGCGATTCTATCAACCTGTAATCGCACTGAGATCTACGGCCAGGCCGAGCTGGATGGCAAACAGCTGTTGGCATGGCTGGCCGATCAAAAAAAGGCGAACGCGGCGGAACTGGAAGGTTGTCATTACTTGTATCAAGGTAGTGATGCGGCTCGTCATATGATGACGGTAGCCAGCGGGTTGGACTCACTTGTGCTGGGCGAACCCCAAATTTTAGGGCAGATGAAATCGTCGTACGCGGTGGCGCGTGAGGCGGGAGCACTAGGCAGTGGTTTGCACGATGCTTTTCAGCGCGTTTTCGCTGTGGCGAAAAGAGTGCGCTCAGAAACTGCGATTGGCGAAAACCCTGTATCAGTTGCTTATGCAGCCGTTTCGTTGGCACAACAGATATTCTCTGATTTGAAACAGGATACCGCACTGTTAATTGGTGCGGGCGAGACCATTGAATTGGTGGCACGACACCTTAAAAATCAAGGAATTAAGCAGTTGGTTGTCGCCAACCGTACATTGGAGAATGCCCGCCATTTGGCTGAAGAGTTAGATGCTCAAGCCATATTGTTGGCCGATATTCCGGCATACCTGCCGGCTGCAGACATCGTGATATCATCCACGGCCAGTCAGCTGCCATTACTGGGTAAGGGTGCAGTGGAGGCCGCGCTTAAAATACGCAAACACAAACCCATGTTTATGGTGGATATTGCCGTACCGCGTGATATTGAGTCTCAAGTGGGTGATTTGGCCGATGTTTATTTATATACGGTTGATGACCTAAAAGATGTGATTGACGAGAACATGAAGTCGCGAGAGCAGGCGGCCGAGATTGCACGCGAAATCATTGAACAGGGTGTTGATCAGTTTAAACATGATCAGCGAGCTCTGTCAGCGGTCGAGGTAATTAAAGGGTTCCGCCAGCAAATGGACGGATTGCGCGAGCAAGAATTGCAAAAGAGCTTAAAAGCGTTGGAGGCGGGAAGTGATCCGTCGCAAGTGTTGAGTGGCTTAGCGCGCAATCTCACGAATAAATTTTTGCACCAGCCAACGTCTGAATTAAAGCGCGCAAGTGTCGATGGCAAGACGCAACTATTACAGGATTTTAAAATTTTATTTGGTTTGTCGGACGACGACTAAACACCATAGCGCACTCCTCTTGAGCGGCGCCTTCACTAAAGATAGAAGTGATCAATGAAAGATTCGATTAAAGAAAAGCTGGATAATTTGGTAGAGCGTTACGATGAAGTGGGCGCATTATTGGGCGATCCCGGTATTATTGGCGATCAAAATAAATTTCGTGATCTAGGCCGAGAATATGCTGAGCTTGAGCCGGTAGTAAAATGTTTTCAGGAATACAGCAGTGTATCTGACAATATTACCGAAGCGCGTAGCTTAATGGATGATAGCGACCCCGATATGCGTGAAATGGGGGTGGAAGAGTTTAAAGCCAACGAAGCGCTACTTGAACCGCTAGAATTACAGTTGCAGAAATTGTTGTTGCCTAAAGATCCGAATGATACCAAAAACGTATTCCTCGAAGTGCGCGCTGGTACAGGTGGAGATGAGGCCGCAATTTTTTCGGGAGATTTATTTCGCATGTATTCTCGTTACGCCGAAAACCGTGGCTGGCGAGTAGAGGTTATCAGTGAGAGTTTGGGCGATCACGGCGGATATAAAGAAATTATTTCCCGTGTTGTTGGTCAAGGTGTGTATTCTCAAATGAAATTTGAGTCGGGCGCTCACCGCGTACAGCGTGTGCCCGAAACCGAATCTCAGGGGCGCATTCATACGTCGGCGTGCACAGTTGCTATTATGCCGGAGGCTGATGAAGCCGAAGATGTTGATATCAATAAAGGTGATTTACGCATAGATACCTTCCGTGCATCGGGAGCGGGTGGTCAGCACGTTAACAAAACGGATTCAGCCATTCGCATCACGCACGTACCTACAGGCCTTGTGGTTGAATGTCAGGATGAACGTTCACAGCATAAAAACAAAGCAAAGGCGATGTCGTTATTAGCGGCACGCTTAAATAATGCTGAATCCGAAAAAGCCGCCGCAGAACAGGCCAGTGAGCGTAAAAGCTTAGTCGGAAGTGGCGATAGGTCCGAGCGTATTCGTACCTATAATTATCCTCAAGGACGTGTAACGGATCACCGTATCAATTTAACCTTGTATAAACTTGACGAGATTATGCAGGGCGGTTTAGACGATGTTGTGCAGCCTCTCGTGAATGAACATCAAGCTGACCAATTAGCCGCTCTGGCGAATTAATGAGTGAGCGCTCTGTTGCGGTTACGTTAAAACGTGCCGCTGAGTTACAAACGGTCAGCGATAGCGCTCGGCTGGATACTGAATTATTACTCAGTCATGTTTTAGATAAGAATCGCACATGGCTTTTTACTTGGCCTGAAAAGCAGTTGTCTGAAAGCCAAATGCAAGCCTTCGATAGACTGTTTCGGCGTCGATTGAACGGCGAGCCTATCGCCCATATTCTGGGTGAAAAAGAATTTTGGTCCCTTCCTTTTTATGTAGATGCATCCACTCTTATTCCTCGCCCCGATACCGAGCGGTTAGTTGAATGTACGCTAGAGCGGGCAGGGGGAAACTCAGCGCTATTAGATTTAGGTACCGGCACTGGCGCAATTGCGCTAGCGTTGGCCAGTGAAATGCCCTGTGCAACAATAATCGCTGTCGATAAATCCGAGAAGGCTGTGGCATTGGCTACCCGCAACCGGGATCGTTTGCAATTGTCGAATGTAACGTTGCGCGTGAGCGATTGGTTTGAAGCACTGAAAGGCGAACGGTTTGATTTTATTGTGAGTAATCCACCCTATATCGATGCAAACGATCCACACTTGAACGAGGGTGATGTTGCCTTCGAGCCGGCTAGCGCGTTGGTGGCTCAAGATCAGGGTATAGCGGACATTCACACGATTATTGCCGAAGCACCGTTGTATTTGGGCGATAACGGTTTGTTGTTGTTGGAGCATGGCTGGCAGCAGGCGGCTTTAGTGCGAGACTTGTTCAAACGGTACGGTTTTCGTGAGGTGCAAACCTTTAATGATATTGGGGGTAATGAGCGTGTGACTCTTGCCAAAAAACCTCTTGATGCATGTGCTTCCAATAGGAGCGAATGAAAAAAATGAATGATCAGCAGTTGCTCCGTTACAGCCGCCATATTTTATTAGCCTCTGTAGGCGTGGAAGGGCAAGAGCGCTTTATAGAGAGCCGTGTGCTTATTGTTGGCTTGGGAGGGTTAGGCTCGCCCGTTGCACTTTATTTAGCGGCATCAGGTATTGGTGAGTTGGTGATAGTGGATGATGACAGCGTTGAAGAAACCAACTTGCAGCGACAAATTATTCATACGGAAAAATCCCTTGGTAAAACAAAAGTCACTTCAGCGCAAGGCGCATTAGAAGAATTGAATTCAACTGTAGAGTTGTTTGTTTTTGATAAGCGATTATCAGGGCAGGAGCTGTTGCAGCAAGTGGAGCAAGCAACTGTAGTGGTGGATTGTTCCGATAATTTCACCACCCGAAAACAATTGAACCACGCTTGTTATACCTTAAATACACCCTTGGTTTCAGGTGCGGCTATTCGTTTAGAAGGGCAGTTAACAGTTTTTGATTTTCGCAATGAGCAAAGCCCGTGTTATGAATGCTTATACCAACTTACGGGTGATGAAGATTTAAGTTGCGCAAACAATGGCGTGCTCTCGCCCGTAGTGGGTGTTGTGGGAGCATCGCAGGCTTTAGAGGCGCTAAAGTTAATTGGCGGTTTTGGTAAACCAATGGTAGGGCAGCTAGGTTTATTTGATGGCGGCGCAAATGTTTGGCGTTATTTAACGATTAACAAAGATCCTGCATGTGGGTGTTGTGGCAAAGCAGGGAGTGTTTGACGAGAGGCTTCTCGTGATGTTTATCCTATGTTTACGAACGTCCAGCGCGTATTTCTTGTAGATAAAAAGGGATCATTTTTTCTAAATACAGATTGTCTTCTTTTTTTGCGGTTCTATCGATCGATAGAACACTCGCATCACCAACCAATACCAGCGAGTCAGGTGCAATAATATACTCCTCAATGCTATCGATTTGGCAGCAGGTTTTGTTCAAATGCCAGCCGGTACGAAGGCTTATCTGCGTATTCGAGAGGATTATTTTTGAGCTGCCAACAAACCCCAAAAACATATGAACAGCCAAAACATCAATAACGCCTATTATGATATTGGCCACCATAGACTGCCCTTTCGTCATAAATACTAGGAGAACGGTGGCAATGGCAAACATGCTGACGATAAGTAGACCGGGCGTTAAATTGTGATAGTTAAATGGCGTACTAATGGAGGTTTTATTTTTTAGCTGTTTAACGGTTAATTGCGTGTTTGTGGGCAGAGGAATAGGCTGAAAGTGAAGGCCGTGTTTTTCCCAGTAGGCTAATAAGGGGAGGTTTAGTTCTTCGTGGCTCCGTACACTATTTTTTGAATATACTCGATTGTGAAAAGGTAGCGCCATTGTGATCGCCATTTTTTCTGCAATGGTCCTTGCGTAAACCGGGGAATCTCCCTCGTAGATAATCGAATTGTTTACGCCTAATAGGCTTATCGGAAAGTAGCTTGCAGTATTGTTTTTTGTTGTTCGTTTCGTTTTTATTCTAAGAACGATTGCTTTTGCTTTTTTATGGCTAAAACGTATTTTTTTAAAGACAAATATGAATCGTTTTTGCAGGGTTAAGGTTTTGTGTTCGTTATCGATGACGAGCGTTTTTCGATAGAGCAACCGGTATAACCCCAGCAGCGCCAGTGCTACGGCTATGTAGCGTTCTAAGAATTGAGTTTGAACACTGCCTTGGCTAATGTTTTGACTGATTAACAAAGCAACGGATAGCCAGAAAAAACCTGATAAATAGTGTTTGTAGGGTTCTACAAGAAGGTCTATTGAATGTGTCATATTTAAAATATTGATCGTTATCTTTTGTTGCCGAGTGTAAAGTCATTTTTTCGAGGTTTAAAACGAAAAAAGCCCTGCTTGTTTAGCAGGGCTTCAGATTACACTATATTTGAACTTAGTATTTGTATGTGGCTTCCAAAGCGATCGTCATGGGGCGACGGACAAAACTATAATGGGTGTTAGTGCCAAACTGGCTGTCAGAAAGAGGAGCATTACCGGTGTAGGTTACTACTTTTTCGTCGAGCAAGTTCTTGCCTAAAATACCTACGCTCCAATTATTACTTTCGAGTCCAAGGCGTAATCCCATCATGTTGTAGCCATCGATTTCACCACTCGGGTCGAGATTGACGTGAACCTGATGAGCGCCGACGTGCTGCCAATCGAGTACGCTAATAAAATCGATATTGTTGCCAAGCGAATGCACGTAGTCGAGAGAGAAGTTGAAGGTCATTTCGGGTGTGTAAACACCACGTTTTCCTGTGTAATCACACGCGTCTGCAATTGTGTCGCCGTCGCTATCGGTATTGGGGGTTTGACCGGCAAAACAGTTACCGTTCTCAAAATCTTTGTATTCAAAATCGAGGAACGAGAAGCCGTAAAACGCGGTTAAGTTGTCCACGACCAGCCAGCGACCGTCAACCTCCAAACCTTGTACAACGGTTTCTTTTGCGTTGCCCACGTTAAAGCCTACGCCACCATCAAACTGGCTGATTTGTAAATCTTCGTAGGTGGTATGGTAAAGCGCAAAGTTGAGTTCGAGACGACCGTCCGCGAGGGTGTTTTTCATCCCTAGCTCCATGGCATTCGCGGTCTCGTTGTCAAATTCGAAATATTGTAGAGGGTTCTCTTCCTCTGCTGGAGGAGCCGGTGCCGCAGGGTTGGCCGCACGGAAATCAAATAAACCGACACGGTTCGAGCGAGGGTCGAAGCCACCGGCTTTAAAGCCTGTAGTGAACGAGCCGTACATCATCATGTCGCCGCTAATATCGTACTCAACATTAATAAGCGGCGTAAATGCAGATTCGTCGCGACTACCTTTAACATCGTAGCCGGCGTGCATGAGTGGCGTTGTACCGTCAGCACCAACAAATGCGGTATTGTTCTCGACGAGAAATACACCCATATAAGTGCTGCCTATCGCAGGATCCGAAAGCACTTCGTCGGTGATAAGTGATACCGCGTTTACTTCTTTAGTGGCGTCTTTGGTTTCTTCGGTGTAACGAGCGCCGAGTGTTAGGTGCCATGCGTCAGAAATACTCCATGTCGCACGACCAAATAAAGCCCATGCTGTGGAGGACTGTTCGAAATCGCGGCGAATTCCGGTGTTGGTTAGTACGGGGTAGGTGTCGGCCAGTACATTTCCTTCGGCTAAATTAATTTGATCGTCAAAGACTTGATCATAATTTTGAATGAATGCGCCGGCTAGCCATTCGACTGTCTCGCCCATAGGCGACGCAATACGAATTTCATGGCTGGTTTGTTCGTAATCTTCATTTAGTTCTACAGGCACAATATCGGCGGGTACAAAATCACAGTCGCAAAGTTCGTTGTAGCTAAAATCCAGTAAGCCGGTAATCCACGTTACGGTGTGCTCACCGAGTGCGTAATCGGCTTTAAAGGTGAAGTTGTTGATTGTGTTATCACTGTGCTCAGCGGTATCCGCTTGGCGTATGAGATCGGTTTCACTTTCGAAACCTGGGCGGCTCAACACTCCTTGCAGAACTTCGTTGTAAGTAAGGCCGTAGGGAGAGCTGGCCAGTACTTCGTCTTGAGTAATTTCGATTGCGCGGCCGGTTGTCTCAAATGTATGTTGCTCGGCTTTAACATAGATGTCGAGGTTGTCAGAGGCTTGCCATGTCACACTTAAACGCGCGCTGTCTTCGGTACGCTCAGGCTGGTCAGCATCTAAATAACTGTTATACATATAGCCGTCGTCAGTTAAATGACGAATGGCGAGACGCGCCTGTACGTTGTCGCTTAAACCGCCGGAGAGCATGCCGTTAAGTTCGGTGGTATTGAACTCTAGCTCTTGAGAAACAGAGGCGCGTGCTTCGAAATCATGGGTCGGTAGCGCCGAGGTTAAGTTTAAGGCCCCAGCAATACTGTTTTTACCGAAGAGCGTGCTTTGTGGGCCTCGAAGTAATTCTGCGCGTTCCATATCCATCATGGGGGATCGGAATAATTGTGCTCGGCCGTAGTAAACACCGTCGAGGTACATGCCTACAGACTGTTCGAAACCTTGGCTGTTATCGGAGCCAATGCCACGCACTCGAACTTGGGTACTAAGGCCTGTTTCAGTGAAATGAATGTTAGGCATGTGGAGGGTTAAATCACCCAGGTTTTCGATGCCAGCCGATTCGAGTTTTTCGCCGCTAATCGTGGCAACCGAAAGAGGAACTTCTTGTAGGTTTTCTGCACGCTTTTGTGACGTGACAATGATCTCTTCTAACCCTTGGGCGGCAGTTAAAGCAGAAAGCTGCGCCGCGGCTATACCAATGGCAATCGCAAGGGGTTTGCGGATAAAAGTCATTTTTGTCTGTGTAAATCGGCTCATTGTTCCTCCGGTTTATTATTATCTTTTTGTGCGTGGTCGGAGTATAGGATACACCGTTACCAAAAATGTACCCCTAAGTGCGGGTTTAATTTCAATCATGACAAAAAGAATCAAGGGTTATTACAAAACGGTTCGAAATATAACAATTTAGTCCTTATCGCGCATCGTAATATTCGCGGTACCACGCGACAAAAAGGTTAATTCCGTGCTGAATGCTCGTTTCCGGCTTAAAACCGACGTCGCGCACGAGTGCGCTTACGTCTGCACAGGTCGAGGGAACGTCACCTTGCTGCATTGGCATCATGTTTTTTTCTGCTGTTTTACCTAAGGCTTGTTCGATAGCGCCGACGAAATCCATTAATTTTACGGGGCTATTGTTACCGATATTGTAGACTTTAAAGGGACAATAGCTTTCAGAAGGATTTGGTTTTTCACCGTCCCACGATTGGCTGGCTTCCGGGATTTTATCAGTGGCGCGTACAACGCCTTCTACAATGTCATCGATGTAGGTGAAGTCGCGAGCCATTTCGCCGTTGTTAAAAATATTGATAGGCTTGTCGTCGAGAATGCCTTTGGTGAAGAGCATGGGTGCCATGTCGGGGCGTCCCCATGGGCCATATACCGTAAAGAAACGCAGGCCTGTGGTGGGCAGCTTGTAAAGGTTGCTGTACGAATGGGCCATGAGTTCGTTAGATTTTTTACTAGCGGCGTACAGTGATACGGGGTGATCAACATTATGTTGTTCGGAGAATGGCTGTAATTTGTTTGCGCCATAAACGGAGCTAGACGACGCATAAACGAGATGAGGCACCTTTGTATGGCGGCATCCTTCAAGAATATTGAGGAAGCCCACAATATTAGAGTTAATGTACGCGCGGGGGTTTTCTATTGAGTAACGCACGCCGGCTTGTGCCGCGAGGTTTACTACTCTATCGAACTGGTATTGTTTGAAGAGCGCTTCAATACCGGTATCGTCCGCTAAATCTAACTTTTGAAATTCAAAGTTGGGATATTTATCGAGTAGCGCCAAGCGAGAGTGTTTGAGCTGGACATCGTAATAGTCGTTGAGATTATCGATTCCAATAACATCATCGCCGCGTTTAGCAAATGCTTCTGAAAGGGCTTGGCCAATAAATCCTGCGGCACCGGTAACCAGTATTTTCATAAGTTAATCTGTCGTTAAGTGTTGATGGTAATAAGTAGGAAGCGGATTTTAGCAACTTATAAGCGCCAAAGGTGAATTCCTTTTTCTGCAAAACCTTTCCGGTCGAGCATACCTTTAATATCCAGTACCGTACTATCGGTATTTAGCCTAGATTCGATGTCGTCAATGGAGAGGGTTTTATAGGATTGGTGGGCAACAGTAAAGACCAATGCATCAAGCGCATGTATGTCGCAGAGGTTAACGAGTTCAATACCGTATTCACTCATGGCTTCTGCCGCGTCGGCCATAGGGTCATGCACGAGTAGCTCTACACCGTAGCTGCGAAAGGCACGTATTACATCAATAACTTTGGAGTTGCGAAGGTCTGGGCAGTTTTCTTTAAACGTCAACCCAAGTACCGCTACGCGCGCGCCCTTCACGACTTTCCCAGCATGAATAATATGCTTGATAGCTTGTTGAGCAATAAAATTGCCCATGCCGTCGTTAATCATTCTACCCGCCAAAATAACATCGGGGTGATACCCCATTTTTTCGGCTTTATGGGTAAGGTAATAAGGGTCGACACCAATACAATGGCCGCCGACTAGGCCCGGACGAAAGGGCAAAAAATTCCATTTTGTACCGGCGGCTTCTAGTACATCCAGCGTATCGATGCCGAGCCGTTCGAATATTAGCGATAGCTCATTCATGAGTGCGATATTTAAATCCCGCTGGGTGTTTTCAATAACTTTTGCAGCTTCAGCAACTTTAATTGATGCGGCTTGATAGACACCCGCGGTGACAACGCTCCCATATACGCGTGCGACAATGTCCAATATCTCCGGTGTTTGGGCAGAAACGATCTTCGTAATATTGGTAAAGGTGTGCTCTTTGTCGCCGGGGTTAATGCGTTCGGGTGAGTAGCCCACAAAAAAATCTTTGCCGCACGTCAAGCCCGATTCGTCTTCCAAAATAGGTACGCAGTCTTCTTCCGTTGCCCCTGGGTATACAGTTGATTCGTACACTACGATATCGCCAGACTTTAAAAAGGGGCCGAGCGTTTTAGAAGCCCCAATAAGAGGGCTTAAATCCGGTTGGCGAGAATCGTTAATGGGCGTTGGCACCGCCACAATGTGAAAGTCAGCCTGGGCAAGCTCGGCGGCATCGCAACTATAGTGGATGTTCGTTTTCGCAAGCTCTTCTGGGGTGATTTCTTGAGTGCGGTCAATACCACGCATTAGCTCCTCTACTCTGGAAGCGTTAATGTCAAAACCGATGGTTTTTGCATGATGGCCAAATGCGACCGCTACAGGTAGCCCAACGTAACCAAGGCCTATAATGGATATTGTTCGATTGTGCATAAGATGACACTCACTCCTAGGGGGTACCGAGGGCGTAACTGCGAGGAGTTTACTGTGTTGAGGGGGAATACAACCAATAAGCTGCAGTACGTGATTCTGAGGATTATAGCGGAGTCTTAGCGTGCTTATTTAGGCGGCTTGTACGACCGGTGCTATAAATGCGGCGTGCCATAATAGCAACTAGACTCGATGCAGAACACTGTTATTGACCAAATCGCTTGCAGTGCAACCGAGGACTGTGTACAAAGCGTACCTCTTTTACGAACTATCTGGATAAACCTCTACCCATGAATAATGATGCTAAGTCGACCGCCGAGCCCGCCGATTCTTCTGATGACAGGAGTAATGAAGGCAAAGTACGTTTTAGCGAATTAGGGCTATCCGATCCCATTAATAGAGCATTGGCCGACATGGGGTTTACACACTGTTCGCCCATTCAAGCACAGTCGTTACCGATTACATTAAGCGGTCACGATGTCTTAGGGAAGGCGCAAACGGGTACAGGGAAGACGGCGGCCTTTCTGATTGCGTTGTTTGAAGATTTACTGCGTCAACCCGCTCCAGAAGAGCGTTTTGCCGGAGAAGCGCGCGCTTTGATTATTGCACCAACGCGCGAACTCGTTATGCAAATTGCCAGCGATGCTAACGATATAGGTAAATATACGGGCCTCAATGTTCATGCGCTTGTGGGCGGCATGGATTTTGGTAAGCAATTGCAGGCCATGCAATCCCGTCATGTGGATATCGTAGTGGCAACTCCTGGGCGGCTCCTGGATTTTTGTGAGCGCAGAGAGCTGTATCTCGATCAGATTGAGCTATTAGTTATTGATGAAGCTGACCGCATGCTGGATATGGGTTTTATCCCGCAGGTGAAGCGTATCGTCCGCATGGCACCCGAAAAAACACACCGTCAAACTCTCTTGTTCTCGGCAACCTTCTCTAACGATGTTTTGCGATTGGCCGAACAATGGATGTTTGAGCGAACAACGGTTGAAATTGAACCCGATTCTGTGGCCACCGATACGGTTGAACAGATTGTGTATATGGTGGCGAGCGAAGAAAAATTACCCTTGTTGACCAATCTAATTGCACAGCCAGACGTGCAAAATTTGATGATATTTGCGAACAGACGCGATCAATGCCGTGTATTGCATGAGCGTTTGCGTAATAAAGGCTTTAAAGTGGGTTTGCTATCCGGTGATATTCCGCAGGGCAAGCGAGTAAGAACTCTGGAAGAGTTCAAAAACGGCCGTTTACAGGCGCTCGTTGCAACCGATGTAGCGGGTCGAGGTATTCATATTGACGGCGTAAGTCATGTGGTTAACTACACCTTGCCAGATGAGCCTGAAGACTACGTACACCGTATTGGCCGAACGGGTCGCGCTGGTAACTCTGGAAAATCGATCAGTTTTGCCTGTGAAGACGATTCTTTCCGGTTACCGGCCATTGAAGAGCTTATAGGGCGAAAGCTGAAGTGCGTGCTCCCTCCTGAAGAGTTGCTCGACTAACGCTTATTCGTCGTTCGATACAGGTTTCATTGGCTACACTTTGGAGGTGTTTACCGTCACTAGCGGTAGGAGCCTCTATGTTGGTTGAAAGCTTATGAAAACCATTCTCGTCGTTGAAGATAGCGCTATTGTTATGAAGGTGCTGCGTCACGTGCTTGCACGTAGTGCCCAAATTAATCCCATCTACGCCAAAACGTTCGCTGAAGCTAAACAAATAGTCGCTCGCGGCGACCATGTTTTTTTTGCCGCACTCGTTGACCTAACCCTT
Organism: Teredinibacter purpureus; assembly: GCF_014217335.1. NCBI lineage: Bacteria > Pseudomonadati > Pseudomonadota > Gammaproteobacteria > Cellvibrionales > Cellvibrionaceae > Teredinibacter > Teredinibacter purpureus. The sequence continues at coordinate 1,460,222 of NZ_CP060092.1, forward strand.
CCAGATGCACCCGACGGCGAAGTGGTCGATTATACGCTTGGCCTCAAATTGCCCACTATCGTACTTACCGGCAGCTTCGATAATCAGCGCAGGGAAAAGCTGTTAGCGAAAGGTATCGTTGATTACGTAACGAAAGAAGGCCGTTTTTCCTATCAATACGCGTTGGGCGTACTGCATAGGCTGATAAAAAATCAGCAAGTGAAGGTGCTCGTAGTCGAAGATTCCTCCACTCAGCGGAAATTCATCAGCACTCTCCTGAAACTGCACCTATATGACGTTATTGATGCCGACGATGGTGTAAATGCCATCAAGGCCTTGCTCGCCAACCCAGATATTAAGATATTAATTACCGATTACAATATGCCACGGATGGATGGGTTTGAACTCGTTAAAACCATTCGTGGCAAATATGAAAAAACGGATTTGGTTATTATAGGCTTGTCCTCCGACGAAGATGGCTCGTTGTCGGCTCGCTTTATTAAAAACGGCGCAAACGATTTTTTGCGCAAGCCTTTTAATCATGAAGAGTTTTTCTGCCGCATTAATCATAATGTTGAATTTATTGAGTTGATAGAGCAAGTACGCGACGCGGCAAATCGAGATGACCTAACGGGTTGTTATAATCGAAAATATTTTTTTGAGCAGGGCTCGAGTATTCGCGATAGATCGGCCCAAAATGAGTCGCCATTATCAGTAGCGGTAATCGATTTGGATAATTTTAAATCGATAAACGACCGTTACGGCCACGAAATTGGTAACTTTGTTATACAGCGCGTAGCGGATAGCTTAAGCACCTCATTTGACCGTTTTTTGCTCGCGCGTGCGGGAGGGCAGGAATTCTTCGCGTTATTACCCGGCTTGAACAATGAAAAAGCGGTCGCTTTTGTGGATAGAATTCGCGAGATTGTCGCGTCTAGCCCTCAGCGCCTAGGAGCCGAAGAGGCCAGTATTACCTTTAGCGCTGGTGTTAGCAGTCTTCTTGGCGACAGTATTGATGATATGCTATTTAGTGCAGGCGCCTGCTTGCACCGAGCAAAAGATACCGGTGGCGATATTGTCATCGGCGATGATGACAGCGAATAACCGACGTTACTCCGCGAATTACCTTTCCCCGAGTGTCCGCTCACGGTGCCCTTTTGTAGGGCCAACCCTTATCGCGATCGAAACGAAGTAGAAGGTACCCATGAATTATCAACGAATGAATAATGGCATTCGCCACGCACTGACGACGCTCGTCATTATTGTAATCGCTGGCGTTTTACTTGGCTGCGAAGCGCAGACTTCCGAGCAACATTCTGCTGTATTAACGCCACCAGAAAGCCTCGAACAGGGTAGTGCGCTTACTGGGCAATACCGCAATCTATTTATTGAGGCTGGCTATACACAAGACGACGTGCAAGCGCGCCTGCAGGCAACGTTTGACCAGCTTTTTTACGGCGACCCCCAAAATGAGAGGGTTTATTATACGGCGGGTAACAATAGTGATGGCGCATTGGCGTACATACTGGATGTAAACAGCGAAGATGTGCGTTCAGAAGGGATGTCTTACGGCATGATGATCGCGTTACAGCTGAATAAAAAAGCCGAATTTGATGCGATCTGGAACTGGTCCATGACGCACATGTATCAGTCGAACCCCAAGCACCCTGCGTTTGGGTATTTTGCGTGGTCCGTGAAGCCGGATGGCCAAGCCCTTGACGAAATGCCTGCACCAGATGGCGAAGAGTATTTTATTACCGCGCTATATTTTGCCGCACAACGCTGGGGTAATGGCGAGGGGCTTTATCATTACAGCCAGTGGGCCAATCAAATATTGACAGATATTCGCCATAGGCAAACGATTACCGGCATGACGAACCGTGGGGAAATGACAGCAGGAAACCTGTTTGATGAAACGGCCTCAATGGTGCGTTTTACGCCGGACATTGTGAATGCAGCCCATACGGATGCGTCCTACCATCTTCCTGCCTTTTATGAGGTGTGGGCTCGCGTTGGCCCCGAGAGTGACCGACCGTTTTGGGCGAATGCTGCACAGGTAAGCCGACACTATTTTGTATTGGCTGCTCATCCGCGCACGGCTTTAACACCAGACTACGGCAATTTTGATGGCTCAGCGTGGGCTGCACCATGGCGAAGCGATTCTCAAGATTTTCGTTACGATGCGTGGCGCACGGCAATGAACTGGTCAATGGATTGGGCGTGGTGGTCGGCGGATAGCCGTCAGCCTGCGCTTAGCGATCGATTACAGGCGTTTTTTGAATCGGAAGGAATGGACACCTACGAAAGCCTCTATACGCTCGACGGCAAAAAGTTAGGGGGTGGCCAGACAACGGCACTGGTGGCAATGAACGCTACTGCGGGGCTAGCGGCTACAGTGTCGGAGAGAAAGCTCAAATTTGTGGAAGCTTTGTGGGAGCGCGACGTTCCAACGGGCCGTTATCGTTATTACGATGGCATGCTCTACATGATGGCGCTATTACATTGCAGTGGTGAATACAAAGCGTGGTTGCCACCCACTGCAGTGGAACCCCTGTAAATGTCGCTGCGTGGGTGAGCCATATGAATGGCGTTAAACCGAGGTTATGCACGGGGTGACGCTATTCGCAGGCCTGATCGTTAAGTTCATTCAGCCAAAAAATGGTGCCTCCAGTAACGGCAGCGGGCATCGCAAAAATATTCACTAACGGGATAAGGCTGCAGGCGGTGATCATGCCACCAAAACCGAAGCTGCTATACATCGAATCGCTTAAACGGTTTCGTACACGCGTAAACGAGCAGCGATGGTTGTCGGCGGGGTAGTCCGCATACTGAATAGTCATACACCAAGCGCTCCATGCAAGGCCTATTAGTGGAGCGAGTAGACCACCGAACGGTATTACCAGGCCAATTAATAGCATGATGAGCATTACGAGAATGCCGCGAATAATAAAATAGAGCAGCTTTTTGATTTCGCGTTTAAAGACTCTTGGAATCATGGTGGCGAGCGATTCGGGTTCTGGTTTTTCGCCTGTTAGCAGGTGCTCTGCTTTTTCGGCCAGTAGCCCGTAAAAGGGAGCCGCAATAATGTTGGTGATAATATTAAAGCTATAGGCGTAAATGATAAGAATAAGTACAACGAGAATAATGCCGAGTAATTTCAGTAGAAAGTCGACGGCGGGGCGCAGCCAGTCTGCTACATCGAAGTACATGCCGTTGGTAAACATATCCAGGTAGGATATGAGTGCGCTGGTTAAAAATATAAAGAGAAAAATATTGACCAGCAGCGGCACTAAAATATAAGCACGCAGCTGGGGGTGCCAGAGCAGGCGCACACCCTGAAAGAAGTAATGTGCACCGGTGAGTAGATTGTTTTTAGGTAAGGGTGCAATCATTAAAACTTGGCGCCAGCAGATTCTAAGGCTTTAATATAAGCATCGCTCAAGCGGTGGTCACTTGCTATTTGTAGCAGTGTTTTTCCTTCAGGGTTTTTAGCGTTAATGTTGCGGCCGTCCTCAATAAAAAAGGTTAAAAAGGTCGCAAAGTTATCGGCTTTCATGCCGCGGTAGGCTCGCTCAAGCGCTGTAAAATCGGTATCAATACCTTCATAGCTTTCTACGTGTAAAAAACTGCGTACGCGGTCGTCGTCAAATACTTCGCCCAATACTTTTTGTTTGTCTTTTTTTAATGACATTGTCTTTCCTGCTCAATAAGGTTCTATTAATATTTCGATCGTCTAGCGCTTACTGCGTTGAGTAAGGTTAGATACACAGTGCCATGATTGGCGTTCTATACTCTTTGCGTAACCGATTGGCACGGTTGAATGTTAGGCCTTATTTTGACGTTAACGATTCAATCGTACCAGCCGGCTAATCGGCTCACACTGTGTCAGCCGATTAGCTATTGTCTAGTTTTTGTTTCAAAATTGTATTTAACTGCTGCGGATTTGCTTGCCCCTTGGAGACCTTCATTATTTGTCCCACAAAAAAGCCGAGCATTTTGGGGCGTTTAGCCTCATCGGCCTTGCGGTAGTTGTCTACTTGCGCCGCATTACTGGCTATAACATCGTCAACCATTTTTTCCAGCGCGCCAGTATCAGACACTTGCTTTAAGCCTTTTGCGTCAATAATAGTGTCGGCGTCACCTTCACCGTTCCACATGGCGTCAAAGACTTGTTTGGCAATTTTGTTGGAAATGGTTTGATCTTTAATCCGCGTAATTAGGCCGCCTAAGTGTTCACCCGAGACCTTGCAGGCCGTAATGGGTATATCGTCGGCATTTAAACGTGCGGACACTTCGCCCATTGTCCAGTTTGCTGCCAGCTTTGCATCGCCACAGGCATTGGTTGCCGCTTCAAAGAACGCTGAAATATTGGCGTCGCCGCTCAAACTGCCAGCGTCGTAACCGGAAAGACCAAAAGTGGCTTCGTAACGCTTTTGGCGCGCATCGGGCAACTCGGGCAGCGTGGCGCGAATGGCTTCGATATAGTCGTCATCGATAATAACGGGTAATAAGTCAGGGCAAGGGAAGTAACGATAATCGTTGGCTTCTTCTTTCGAGCGCATGCCGCGGGCAGTATGCGTATCACCATCATAAAGACGGGTTTCTTGGGTTATGGTGCCACCGTCTTCGAGTACTTCTATCTGACGCTCGACTTCTTGGTGGATACAGCGTTCCATAAACCGGTAAGAGTTGAGGTTTTTGGTTTCTGTGCGCGTTCCTAGCGTTTTTTGCCCCTTGGGGCGTACCGAAATATTGACATCGAAACGCATGGAGCCCTGGCTCATTTCACCATCACAAATACCCAAAGAAGTGACGATTGAATGCAGTTTTCTCGCAAAAGCCACGGCCTCTTCTGAGTTACACATGTCGGGCTCCGTAACCACTTCGATAAGCGGTGTACCGGCGCGGTTTAAGTCGATACCGCTCATACCATGAAAATCTTCATGTAAAGATTTACCGGCATCTTCTTCTAAGTGTGCGTGATGAATGCGTACACGTTTTTCTCTTCCGCCCTCAAGCTGTAAATCCATGTGGCCGGGCCCCACAATAGGTTCGTCCAACTGCGTGGTTTGATAGCCTTTAGGTAAGTCGGGGTAAAAGTAGTTTTTGCGTTCGAATACGGAACGCTTACCTATTTCGGCGTTCACGGCCAGGCCAAACATAGTGGCGTAGCGAAACGCTTGCTCGTTTGGTGTTGGTAGAGTGCCGGGCATGGCCAAGTCGATTGCGCATGCTTGCGTGTTGGGCTCAGCACCGAAGGCGATGCTGGAACCAGAAAATATTTTGCTGTTGGTGGCCAGTTGTACGTGTACCTCCAACCCTATAACCGTTTCCCATTCCATATTGATTACTCCTTACGTGATGGAAGCCGGAGCAGCGGTGTGGAAGTCCGTTGCTTGCTGGTATTGATGCGCGAGGTTTAATAACTTGCCTTCGGCAAAATAATTGCCGATTAGCTGCAAGCCTACGGGCTTGTTATCGACGAGACCGCACGGAATGGACATGCCCGGAAGCCCGGCAAGATTGGTCGCAATGGTGTAGATGTCTTCTAGGTACATCGCAACGGGGTCGTCACCCTTTTCGCCGAATTCGAACGCAGGAGACGGTGAAGTTGGCCCCATAATGACATCGACCTCCTTAAACGCGTTAACAAAATCTTGTTTGATCAAGCGACGAACTTGTTGGGCTTTACCGTAATAAGCATCGTAATAGCCGGCCGACAAACAGTAGGCGCCCACTAAAATACGACGCTTAACTTCATCTCCAAAGCCTTCTCCGCGTGAGCGTGTGTAGAGGTCTTCTAAGTTTTTTGGGTTATCACAGCGATGGCCGTAACGTACACCATCGAAGCGCGATAAATTCGCGGAACATTCGGCAGGAGCAATAACGTAATACGCCGGTACCGCTAAATGTGAATGAGGTAACGAGATTGATTTGATTGTGGCGCCGGCCTTTTCATACTCTTTAATGGCCGCTTCTACGGCTGATTGTGTGCCGGGGTTTAGGCCTTCGCCGAAATATTCTTGGGGTACACCAATGGTAACGCCTTCTAGCGAGTCGTTGAGGGTTGCGGTGTAATCACTTAAGGGCTCATCGACACAGGTGGAATCTTTGCTGTCGAAGCTGGCCATTACATTGAGCATTATGGCTGCGTCTTCAGCCGTACGTGTCATGACGCCGGCTTGATCCAAACTCGAAGCAAAGGCAATCATGCCCCAGCGAGAGACACGCCCGTAGGTGGGTTTAATACCCGTAATGCCGCACAACGCCGCGGGCTGGCGAATAGAGCCGCCTGTATCGGTTGCGGTAGCGGCAGGCGCCATGCGTGCGGCCACTGCAGCGGCGGAACCACCCGACGAGCCGCCGGGTACACAGCTCGTGTTCCACGGGTTTTTCACTGGCCCAAAATAGCTGGTCTCATTGGATGAGCCCATTGCGAACTCATCCATATTGGTTTTGCCTAGCATCACGGCACCGGCGTCTAGATAGTTTTGGACGACGGTAGCATTGTAGGGCGGTACAAAATTATCGAGCATCTTCGAGCCGCAGGTTGTTTTAACGCCGTCGGTGCAGAAAATGTCTTTGTGGGCGAAAGGCACACCGCATAATGGATGGGCGTCACCTTCGGCCAGTCGAAGATCGGCGGCTTTAGCGCTAGCGATAGCCTGCGCTTCTGTCACGGTTATAAAGCTGTTATAGGCCGTATCGAGCGATTTGATACGCTCCAGATAGTGACGGGTAATGTCTTCACTCGAAAATGTTTTCGCGCGTAAACCGCGAATGATTTCGGCAATGGTCAGGTTATGCATTACGTGATCCTGATATGAGTCCTGGTAAAGGAATGTGGGGCTGCAAGTGGTGTATTGGTTATAGCGCTGTTGCGTTTATTCGATGACTTTGGGCACAAGATAAAGGCCGTTTTCAGTCGCGGGCGCAATGGCTTGAAACTGTCCTCGCTGATTCGGCTCGGTGACCTTATCGGCACGTAACCGTTGGGTGGCATCTAAAGGGTGGGCCATAGGCGTGGTGCCGTCTGTATCTGCCGCTTGTAATTGATCAACTAGCGCAAGTACTTCCGTAATGCTTTTGGCTGTTTCTTCAATAGTTTCTTCGCTTATTTTTAAGCGGGCCAAGTTGGCCAATTTTTCAATTTCTGAAGGGTTCACGCTAAGCTCCTGAAAGCGTTGGGGAGGTAATTACACTAAACGCGTAACGTTACCATATTTGCGCCTTGCCCAAAATCCCCGGCGTTGATAGAGTGCCCACAATCTAAGGATTTGTCGGTTGTTGTGTGCATTTTTAGGGCTGTTAGCCGACGACAATCCAATCGGATGAAAAAAACAGAATTTTCTAGCCAGCGTAAATTCACTCTGGCCGAAAAAACAAGGTTTTAAAAAATATGTTTAAGCGTTTACGCGGTCTTTTTTCCAACGATTTATCTATTGATTTAGGTACAGCAAACACTCTTATTTATGTTCGTGAACGCGGTATTGTGCTCGACGAGCCTTCCGTTGTTGCCATTCGTAATCAAAACGGGCAGAAATCGGTTGAGGCGGTGGGCATGGCAGCCAAGCGTATGCTTGGTCGCACACCGGGTAACATTACGGCTATTCGCCCCTTAAAAGACGGCGTAATCGCAGATTTTCAGGTAACGGAAAAAATGTTGCAGCACTTCATCAAAAAAGTGCACGAGAATAGCTGGTTTCAGCCAAGCCCTCGTGTATTGGTTTGCGTACCGTGTTTGTCTACCGAGGTGGAGAAACGGGCTATCCGTGAATCGGTGCTGGGCGCAGGTGCACGTGAAGTACGATTGATTGAAGAGCCTATGGCTGCGGCCATAGGCGCGGGTTTGAGCGTATCTGAAGCGACAGGTTCCATGGTGGTGGATATTGGTGGTGGTACGACTGAAATCGCTATTATTTCGCTTAACGGTGTCGTGTTGTCTGACTCTGTACGTGTTGGCGGTGATCGTTTCGACGAAGCGATTGTTAATTTCGTACGCCGTAAATACGGTAGTGTTATTGGCGACGCGACGGCCGAACGCATTAAGAAAGAAATTGGCTGTGCTTATGCGGGCAGTGAAGTATTGGAAATCGATGTGCGTGGCCGCAATCTTGCTGAAGGCGTACCCAAGAGTTTCACCCTCAATAGCGATGAAGTGTTGGAGGCGTTACAAGAGCCGCTTTCGGGGATCGTCCAGTCGGTTAAAAGTGCTCTGGAGCAATCGCCGCCTGAGCTAGCGTCGGATATTGCCGAAAGTGGCTTGGTGTTAACCGGTGGTGGCGCTTTGTTGCGCGATCTCGATCGATTGTTGAGTGAGGAAACCGGTTTGCCGGTTGTGGTCGCAGAAGACCCATTGACCTGTGTTGCCCGTGGTGGTGGCCGTGCAATGGAACTAATGGATCAAGACTCCGTCGATTTAGTCTATTAAGGCGCGCACCTGTAGGATGACGTAATATGAGCAAACGTTACGTTTCTCTCTAGCGCGCAATTCATATCAGCTCCGCTTTAGCGGTGCCGATATGAAATTAAACCATTAACGGCGCAACAACTATACAACGGAGCCCGCCATCAAACCGCTGTTTCGCCAAGGTCCCTCTCTCTCTGTTCGTGTCGTGGTGCTAATCATCGCGTCTCTCGGGCTCGCTTATACCTACCTTTATACCGATTGGTTTGAATCGATTGAAAACCACGCTACGGATTTTTCCGCGCCCTTGTATTGGGTGTCAGATTTGCCCGCTCGCGCGAGTGACTGGGCCGATAATCGTGTAATGTCGCGCGGGCGTCTCCAGCAGGAAAATGATGCTTTACGTACGGAGCTACTGGTTCATAAACGTAAACTTCAGCAAATGGCGTCGTTATCCGCCGAAAACACGCGACTTCGTCAACTGCTGAATTCGGCTGATATGCTTGAAGATCGGGTGATTATCGCCGAGCTTATTGGCGTTGCACCCGACCCCACCATCCACAAAGTGATTATTAATAAGGGCCGTAACGACGGCGTGTATGTCGGTCAGGCTATGGTTGATGCTTCAGGGCTAATGGGGCAGGTTGTGAGTGTGGGAATGGGCAGCAGCCATGTATTACTCATTACCGACACCACGCATGCTTTACCTGTTCAGATTAATCGCAATGGTGTTCGGTTAGTGGCCGAAGGTATCGGGAGCTTGTATCAACTAGCGATACGGCACGTGTCAAATACGGTGGATATTCAAGCCGGCGACCTATTGGTCAGCTCCGGCCTAGGGCAGCGTTTTCCTATTGGTTACCCAGTTGCCGAAGTTGTCGAAGTACGCTTTGATCCTGGTAAGCCTTTTGCGCAAGTTATTGCACGGCCTATGGCCGAAATGAATAAGAGCCGGCATGTGTTACTGGTGTTTGACCAGCCGCCTTCGGAAGTGGTGCCTTAGTGGTTGTAGAGCGCGGGCGCCCGGTTGTATTGATTGTTATTAGCCTTTTGTGTGGGCTGCTTATTGCCGTATTCCCGCTCTCCCAAGAAGCGGCTTACCTCCGTCCCGAAATCGTGTGCATGTTGGTCGTTTATTGGGTGATGCACTCACCGCAGCATATTGGGATGCTCTTCGCCTGGAGCGCCGGTCTTGTTCAAGATGTTGTCGAGGTCACGGTTTGGGGAGCGCATGCGCTGGCCCTCACTGTCCTGGCTTACATTTGTTTACTGTCTTACCAGCGAATCCGTAATTATTCAGTTTGGCATCAGTCGCTGTGGATTTTTGTATTGGTCGGTACACACCAAGTCGTTGTGAACTGGATACAAGGCCTTGCAGGTTACCGTTCTCCGGCACAATTATTGATATTGCCCACCGTTATGAGTGCGCTGTGCTGGCCTTTACTTGTTTTTGTGATTCAGCGAATTCGCCAGCGTTATCGACTTGCTTGAGTGGTAAACTTCCCGCCTTACTTTTTTTATCCGTAACCATTCACTCGGTGAATTAAAACCTACTATTAACAAAAGCGAAGGGGTTGTTGTTGAATTCTCAAGACCGTGTTGTACCACATCTTATCCTTGCCTCTCGTTCTCCTCGGCGGCGCGAACTGTTAGAGCAAATTGGCGTCCAATATCAATGCATAGTAGCCGATGTACCCGAGACGCGTGAGCCGGACGAAAACCCAACGGATTACGTTCATAGGCTTGCCGAAACAAAAGCCCTTGCAGGCTATAAAGTTCACGGCGAAATGAAACCGAGCTGCAGGGTGCCGGTTCTTGGTGCAGATACTATTGTCGTTTGTGCGGGCGCAGTACTCGAAAAACCCAATAACAAGGCCGAGGCTGTGGCCATGTTAATGGCCATAAGTGAAACATCCCATGAAGTGATGACTGCTGTATCGGTATGCTTGGGTGATACTATAGAAACGGTCATTAATACCACGCGGGTATATTGTCGTAACATCACCCTCCGTGAGGCGCAGGCTTATTGGCAAACAGGTGAACCCGCCGATAAAGCCGGTGGGTATGGCATTCAAGGTCTAGCCGCTATTTTTATAGAGCGAATAGACGGTAGCTATTCAGGTGTGATGGGGCTGCCATTGTTCGAAACGGCCGCGTTACTTAATCGGTTTAATGTGCCTATAGGGCAAGCAACGAATCAATAGATGACCGTATGAGTGAAGAAATCCTAGTCAATTTTGGCCCTACTGAAACCCGCGCAGCGCTTGTTGAAAATGGTGTTCTGCAAGAGGTGTTCGTAGAGCGCGCGCGCACAAAAGGGTTTGTTGGTAATATTTATAAGGGCAAAGTCGTGCGTGTATTGCCCGGTATGCAGGCCGCCTTCGTCGATATAGGTCAGGCTAAGGCGGGGTTTATTCACGTATCGGATATTCCCGCGTTAAATGAAAACGGCATTGAAGAGCGTGGCAACGCCGAGGCTGATATACGCGATCATTTACGTGAAGGCCAAGATTTACTGGTGCAAGTAGCCAAAGATCCTATTAGCACCAAAGGCGCTCGCTTAACGTCACAGCTTTCCGTCTCAGCGCGTTATTTAGTGTACATGCCGAACAGTGATCACATTGGCGTTTCTAACCGTATTGAAGATGAAACTGAGCGCGAGCGGCTAAAAGGTTTAGTCGGAAAGTTAGCGGAGGAATACTCCGATCAATATCCCGGTGGTGGTTTTATTATTAGAACCGTTGCAGAGGGTGCATCTGAGGAGGATCTCCGAGCCGATATCCCGTTTATTTTTCGTCTTTGGCATGATCTGGCCGACCGAATTAAAAATGCCGCCGCACCGGATATTATCTACGAAGATCTTCCGCTCTATATGCGCACTATTCGCGACCTCATGCGCTCCAATATAGAAAAAATACGCATTGATTCACGCGAATCCTTCGCCAAGATGGAGAAATTTGCGGAGCATTATGCGCCTGAAATAGGCGGCAGAATTGAGCATTACCCTGGTGAACGGCCGCTGTTTGATTTATACGGCGTAGAAGAAGAAATTCAGCGGGCCCTCGATAACAGGGTTGTTCTGAAGTCTGGCGGTTATTTGATCGTTGAGCAAACAGAAGCCATGAGTACAATAGACGTGAACACTGGCGCGTTTGTAGGCCATCGGAATTTAGAAGAAACCATATTTAAGACGAATTTAGAAGCGGCTGCGGCTATAGCGCGGCAGTTACGGCTACGCAACTTAGGCGGTATTATTATTATCGATTTTATCGATATGAAAGATGTTGAACATCAGCGCCAAGTCTTGCGCACACTCGAAAAAGCGTTAGAAAAGGACCGAGCAAAAACCAGTATCACCGGCGTGTCGGAATTGGGTTTAGTTGAAATGACGCGCAAGCGAACACGGGAATCCTTAGGGCAAGTGTTGTGTGAGGCCTGTCCTATTTGTAACGGACGAGGGTCGTTAAAATCCGCTGAAACCGTGTGCTATGAGATTTTTCGGGAAATTTTACGCGAAGCGCGCACCTACGATAATGAACGTTTCTTAGTGCTAGTGTCGCAAGCGGTGATTGATCGCTTGCTCGATGAAGACTCGGATAACGTGGCCGATTTAGAAGCGTTTATTGGAAGGCCTATAAAATTCCAAGTGGAATCGCTTTATAACCAAGAACAGTACGACATTATTCTAGTGTAATAATGGCTGGGCGAGACAAACTACAGCAATGATCAGCCAAAGAACCACTCAGCGTATCGCGCGACGAATATGGGGAACATTGTTCACCCTAGTGATAGCGCTTGCCGTTTTTGTGCAGCTTGGCCGCGAAGCCTTCCCACTGCTTAATGACTACCGCGATGACATTACGGCGCATCTAGGTAAGCGTTTGGGTGTGAATATACAGGTTGGAAAGCTAGCCGCCGCATGGACAGGGTTGCGGCCCGAAATTGAACTGTACGATGTTGTTGTAACCAGCGAACAACACGAACCCATTTTTAAAATTGCGCAGGCAACCGTGCAACTTAGCCTAGTCGATTCCCTTCTCCAATTTAATTTACGCTGGCGACAATTGGCGTTTCATCAGCTTGAAACAACATTATTACAAGATAATCTTGGCCAATGGCAGATTAAAAATGCGCCGGTGCGTAAACGCACCGAAACGCAATTTACAATAGACGACCCTCTGGATATTTTTCTGTTTGGTCGTCGTGTTGAAATGGACGGTGTTACGTTTAACTTGGAATTTCGTACGGGCCATTCATCGGCCCTTAGTATTCCTTCCATTACACTCGAAAATGATCGTAATTTTCACCGTGCGAGTGTCTCCGCTAGTGTCCTAGGTGCGGAAGGGGAAGAGCGACAACATTTGACCTTAATCATGGAAGGAACAGGCGACCCTAGGGACCCTGAAAACTTTGATTCTTCGGGTTATCTAGCGCTTCACCAATTCCCAATGGAAAAAGTAGTGGCGGCTTTTGCAGGAGGCCACTGGCAAGCACAAGACAAACATGACTGGGCAGAAGGTCACCGCCTCGATTTAGAATTGTGGTATCGCGGTACAAGCCAAAAAGGCATGACCTTTCGCGGTAAAATACGCTCCGATGGTTTGCCGCTGGAGGTGCCCGACAGTGTTGTATTGCCTGAGCAGCTATCGGCGGATGTCACGGGGCATTGGCATGCACGTGAAGGCTGGGAAATGGTATTGCAGCAGTTTGCCTTGCAGTGGCCGGACTTCAGTTCTCCGCCTATGAATATTCAAGTAAGTGGTGGCGTTGACCAAAAGGTGTCGTTAGGTATCGATCACCTTGAGGTAGAGCCTTGGCATCAATTGGCTCAGCAAGTGGGTTACGTTCAGGGGAAAGCGCATAAAGTTTTGTCGGCTTTGCAGCCAGCGGGCACGCTTAACAATCTTGCGATAACCATGCTACCGGCCGAGGAAGGTTACTTTCGGCTCAATGCCGCGCTGGAAAACGTTAGCTTGAAAAGTTATCGCGGTTCACCAGTAGTAGAGAATCTCGATGGGTTTGTTTCGGCAAGTGCATTCGACGGCACAGTGGATATTCGCAGCCAAAATGGCTTTAGTATTGGTTTTCCGCGTATCTATGCTAAGCCGCAGAGTTTTGAGCGTGCGAAGGCGCGTGTTGGATGGACAATTGATCGAGAAACCAAAACGGCCTACGTGCATTCGGGCGTGATCGAATTAGTAGACGGCGATCAGGTTGCCAACGGTTTATTGCATTTGATTTTGCCGACCGTTCGCGATGGTCGCGAGCCTCACATGACGTTAGCGGTAGGCATGGATAAAGGACCGCTTAGCCTCCACAAAAAATTTGTCCCTAAGGTGTTGCCGTCCAGTTTACGTCGTTGGTTAAACGCCAGTATTGGTGAAGGCTCAATGACCAACCTGGGTTTTATCTATCACGGTTCTATCGCGAAAAAACCGAAAATAAAGGCTTCTATCCAACTTAGGGCTGACATCCATAAAGCACAGTTAACCTTTGACCCCCATTGGCCAACGCTCAATGAAGCTGACGGGCTGTTAACACTACATAACGGCCAATTAGATGTGCGTCTTAATCACGCGACCATACAGAATAATCGCGTTGACGATGCCGTTGTTCTAATGCGGCCCAACCCCGATGATGAGGGCATGATGCTTTCTATTACCGGAAAACTTTCTGGGCGCACAGCCGATGCCATGGCGTTACTACACAATAGCCCCGTGCGTAACGTATTAGGTGAAACCTTAGGCTCATGGACATACGGCGGCAATATTAAAGCCGGTATCGACCTTAGTATTCCACTAAAAGCCGGTGCTAAGGGGCTTCGCCAACGTGTAAATGTTGATTTTGAACGCGCTAGTATCAACCTGCAGGGCATCGACCTTGCCATAGATTCCGTAGGAGGGCGTCTGGTTTATCGTTCAGACGAAGGCCTTGTTGCGGATAAACTTAGTGGACGAATCTGGGGGCAGCCTTTTAATGCTTCGATAAAAAGCCCAGCAGTGAAATCACTGATCGATGGGAGCCCAACGGTAGAGGTTGTAAGGGATACGGAAATTCATTTTTCTGGCCCTGTCGCGATGTCGGCGTTGCGTCAATGGACGCATCGACCAGAACTTGGCTTTATGAAGGGAACGACCTCCATCGAGGGGGTTATAATCTTACCGGCAAAAGATACCACGGAACACTTTCTACAGATTGAAGCAAAATCTGCGCTAAGCGGTGTTGAATTCCGCCTACCGACACCCTTTAATAAATCGGTACTAGAAACTAAACCTTTCTCTTTTAATTTAAAATTATACGATGGCTATCAGCGTTACCAATTCGATTACGCGGAAATAGCGCGCTTACGTTTACAGTCGGGCGATGGCATTGAGAGCAGTGGGCAACTTAGTCTTGAAGCAGCAGAAAAACCCTTACAGCCTGGTTTTTTTGATGTTAATGGTAAAATGGACTTACTGGATTTAGAAGTATGGGATGAAGTGTATGATCGCTACTTATCCTATGGTAAGGAAATGTTCGAAAAAAATGGAATCGATGAAAATGATGCTAACTTGCCGATTCGCTTAGATCTAGCCGTTGGTGCTGTGAGTATGGGGCAAGCGAGTATCAACGATATGCACATTAACGGCCTTGGCAATACAGAGCAGTGGGCCTTACGTATTCAAAGCGAGATGACATCAGGCAACGTGATTGTGAAAGGTCAAGATGATCAGAAGCACCTTTCACTTGATCTAGATTATTTGAAATTTGATTTTCCAGAGCATTCCGCAAGCCTTTCGGTTGAGTCCGATGGCGCAGGCACAACGCCGGAAATAACGGCTGAAGAAGCCTGGTCGTTGGCAACCGTTGATCTTAGCAAAATCACGTTTCCGGTTAATTTTTCGGTTAAAGATCTTCGTTTTTCAAATGAGCCTTATGGGCGTTGGGCGTTCGACCTTAAACCCCTTGCCGATGGAATATCGTTAACAAATATCCAAGCTCTTATACGCGGCGTGGCGATTGGTGACGTTATACAAACAAAAAAACCAACGCCGAAAACGGCAAGTCAAACCAATCGAAATGTACGTGCCGGGACTAATGTCACACGCGTAAACGCTCCAAAATTAAGCCGCCGCCAGACTTTTATCCAATCGGTTAATACTGCGCCGCATGCGGAATTTATTTGGCGTCAATCTGGCGGTGTTAACCATAGCTATTTTAATGGCACTTTAATGGCGAGCAATGTGGGCACCGTCTTGGAGGCTTGGGGTGTTGAAAAAATATTAGAAAGCCGACAAAGCATCGTAAGTGCAGAGGTTGCATGGCAAGGCGCACCTGATGAAATCAACTTGGATATTGTCAGCGGCGAAGTTATTTTCGATTTAGAAGACGGTTCGTTTATTCGGGGTAGTAATGAAAGTGACAACGGGCTGTTACGGCTCATTGCATTATTTAATTTTGATACACTTGCAAGACGGCTAAAATTAGATTTTAGTGATCTCGCCAAAGAAGGTTTCGGCTTTGAATCAGTTCATGGCGAATTCGATTTTGAAAATGGGTGGATCTATATCAATGAACCAATGGTCGTCGATTCCACCTCGTCAAAACTGCAAGTGGCAGGTACATTAGATGTCATCAACGAAAAAATCGATGCAGAGCTTGTCGCAACTTTACCGGTCGCGGGCGATATTACAATAGCCGCAGCGTTGGTAGCGGGGTTACCGGCTGCGGTTGGTGTCTTCCTGATCAGTAAAATGTTTGAAGAGCAAGTGGATAAAGCCTCCAGTTTAAGTTACGAAATTTCCGGTGAGTGGGAAGACCCGAAGTTAAAGTTTAGGCAAATATTTGACGACACGGCCGCAACCGCCAAGGGACGAAAAGTGAAGTCGCTAGAGCGAGAAAGGTCAAGAGGGCCAAATGATCGTCCGCCTGCTGCAGACAATTACAGCACGCCAGAGCCCACACCATTGCCGGAATAGTATTCACTATGAATAATGCCTCGAGTTTACGGGTTGCGGCTATACAAATGGTGAGCCATGTCCCTCAGTCAGAGGTGAAGTTGCCGCACGCAATAGCGCATAATATTAATACCGTGTCTCGGCTCGTTGCAGAGGCGGCTACTGCTGGAACACAGTTAATAATCTTACCCGAAAATTGCCTTACGTTTGGTTGTAAAAAAATATTTACGTTAGAAGAGCAGGCGCACTGGCTGAATACTATGAGTGTGCTCGCAGCGCGTAATAATCTTTGGTTAATAGCGGGTAGCCTGCCGTTACATTCTTTTGAATATACTGAGGGCGATAGTGTTGCGGCTATTCAATGGCGGCAGCCACAGAAAAACGAAAAGCCCTTTGCTGCCAGTGTTGTTTTTAATGGTGCAGGAAAGCTCGTAGGCGTATATCGAAAAATGCATTTATTCGATGTAAATGTACAGGATAAAACCGGTACTTATCGTGAATCGGATTCCTTTCAGCCCGGTATGCAACCGGAAGTGATCGCAACGCCATGGGGTATTATGGGCCTTGCCGTTTGTTACGACTTACGCTTTCCTGAATATTTTCGGCGGCTGCGCGAGCTTGGAGCCGAATTTATCGTGGTGCCCTCAGCATTTACCTATAGCACTGGCGCGGCGCATTGGGAGATATTGATTCGAGCCAGAGCCATAGAAACGCAGTGTTTTGTCATAGGTGTAAATCAAGGCGGTACACATGACGAGAAACGGCAGACATGGGGGGATTCTATGATAGTAGACCCGTGGGGCGTTGTCGTAACGCGAGCAGGTAAAGTATTGCCGGTAGACGACTCTCAGCTAGGCGAATGTATTGTAATAGCCGATATTAGGGTGAACGATGTACAGAGCATAAGGGAGCGTATGCCATTATTGGACCATCGGCGAATATAATGAGCGTGCGCTCTTCATTGGTAGCGCATACTTTAATCCGCGCAGCTAAATTAATTAAGAGAGTTAATAAAAAAACGTTAGTGGCGAGCCCTCAACATAACTAACAGTATGATCGGTAGACACGCCTAATCCCGTTTCCCCACAATGCCTTTTAAAGATACATAACGGTATCCCCTCTTACTACTACTCAGGAATTGCCTTCCACCGTTTTACCTAGCCTCCAGCCTGAGCATGCAGCGACGACACTAAAACGTTTCTAATAAATGTGCAGGGTAAATCTCTCGGGGTTAATTGACAGGTAGAGTATGGAAAGCTTCCTGTGGAAAAATAATCGGACACCCATGTTAACGCCGAGTTAAAACTAAGACGCCTAATAAAAGAACATAACGGGCAATGGGGTCGCAGTCAAAAAGTGTGGTATTTACCACATAAGGTGGTGCGTAAACTTGGTTTAGAGCGCAAAGTGGTATTAGACTTAAACGCGCCCTCAATTCACGAACTTTGACGTCGTACTGACATATATCCACGCTGTATAAATACTATTGCTATATGCCTAGATTTAGGTATATAAGTATAAGTGTTGTGGAAATGCGTCTTAACGACGTTGAATAAACTGTTAAGTGGCATGAGCATCGAAGAGATTAAAACTGAAAATATAAATGCTATCGTGGAAGTTGGCCTTCATGAATCTTGCATGAGAGATCGTGACGGCTACTATTCTGGTGTTCGGCCAAATCATTGGATGCCTGGACGTGACTATTGCTTTATGGGTCAGCTGGACTTCATTAATACTGATCTTTTAAAACCAGGAGATACTTGCAGAGCAAATGGAAGATTTATAATTGCATCACAGGATGTTCCCGAATTTAAGCCTGGTTATTGTTGGCATATTTGTGAGGCAAACAAAATAATGGGCTATGGTAGGGTCGTTGAAATCACAGGCACTTAACAAAGCAAATCAGCATCAGTCGCTGCGCTCCTTGGACAGCCTTGCCGTCGCTTTTTTTATGCATGGCTTCGCCATTTTCGCACAAAAAAATCAACAACAAGTCTGCCGCTGTTTGCGGCGTTATGAGGCTACAAGGAGTTAGAGTGAAATATATTATATTATTTTTTATATTGTTTTCATTGCCTGCTCTTTCAGATGAAATTTGCAAGAGTATTGATTCTAAAATAGAGCCAGATTTTCGTTGGCAGGAATCCGATTTCACTAAAGTGGCATCACAAAAAGCCATAGCCGAGTTGTCTGAAGCAATTGAAAAGAACGAAATTATGGCCACCTTTCAACTACCAAATAACCTGTCTCTAATCGAAGGCTATATCTTAAAGCAAGAAGCTATTCGCGCATTGAGTGGAGATGCTGTACATGAAGGTTTGGTTGAGTACTATGTTACTAATTTTTGTGAGTTCCTAGCTCGCACTCCGATATATGATTAAGCTCATAACAAGGCCATTAAAAATCGCGCTTTCAGCGCTGGACTCGCAACAAGTTGCTCGCCTTTTATGGCGGCGTTAGAATTCTAGGGAGAGTTCGTGAAATATTTCGTGTTTTTTTTATTTTCTATTTCAGTAAGTGCTTTTTCTTGTGAAATGGAAATTTCTATTGAGACTGAATGGCAGTATGGGAAAAAGCCTACCGCTTCAGATGTAGGTTACCTCCTGATTAAGGCACCTATCAAATACAATGGTTGGAGCCTTGGAGGGTTACAGCTTAATAAAGGCGATATCAGGCTTCCCATAAAAGAGTATTTATCTGAAAAAGAATTTCCCGGTTTAGCGGTTTATGACATTGCTGTTACAACTGCTTTTATTGAGGGGGCCAAATTCTCTGTGCACTACACTCCAGATCCTGTCGTAGATGAAAAAGGTGTGGTTTCAGGAATGCTTTGTTTGCATGTTCAGGATGTAACGATTGAATTCTAACAAACCAATTAACGCCCGCCAGCAAGCTGGCTGGACCTCCACTGCGTGGCTTGCTTATGTGCTTTAATAGCACAACGCAATCCACTCCGTTCCGGCCCGTTATTGGGGCGTTAGCTGTAAGGCATAGAAATGAAGAGTATCGCTATATTATTTGTATTGTTATTTTCATGCTCGTCTTTAGCTGAAGATTTACGGGTTTGCCCAAAGCAGGAGCCATTCCCTGCACACTCGGAAAAGCCTGAACTCTCCGAAGATGATTATGAGTACGAGAAGCATATTTATGAGCTTAAGTATGACGAAATTAATGATATCTCATATAAAAAATACCAAGCAGCATTTGAGTATCTAGAAAATGACTTGCCTAGACAATTAAAGGTTTATGGTGATTTCACTAATTCATCTGAGTTGTCAGGAAACTTCCGTTACCATACTTCAGCGATTAATGCCTATACGCTTAGGAAGCGAGCACTTGTGGAATTCTACCAATACGGTAAGGGTGAAAAGATCAATGAATTTTGTAAGTATCTATCAACACTGGAGTATCACCCATAAATACAGCTAACAAGGCGTGCCAGCTGACATTTTGGTCGGCGCTTCGTTTTGTGTATGGCTACGCCATTTTACACAAAACTACACACCAACCAAAATGCAGCTGCACTTGGCGTTACAGGCTGTTTCAATTTAATTTGTAATGGTTTTAAAAACTCTGCCACTAGCAGAGAAATAGCATCAAGGAATGTGCTGGGTTTCTATCCCTTCAGTTCGTTCCGGTGCCACTAAATAATAAGCAGTATCGGCAGCCAAACCCGTTCAATGTAAGCTGCCAATAAGTGAGTGCAAGGAATCTTCAAATTCGGTATTCTTGCCCTTTGATAATTAACCAACGGCTTCGCATAGTGCTTCGTAGCAGGTAATCATGCAGCTGTTGTAACAAGTAAATCAATTTGACCTACGTAAACTGTCGTCTTTTTTGCGGGGCAAAAAAACCGCCAATTTACTGCGGCAAATTATTTAGGCGTTATGTGGAATATGTCGTATGAAGGAAAAATATCTTGTTTATCATGATTACGGAAAAGGATCGGTTTGGTTCTACTTATATTCAGGGTCGATAGAGGATATAGAAAAAATATACCCCGAGTTAAAGCTTGCAAAGGAAGAGCCTATTTGGTTTACCGATGAAATTAGAAAAAACTTAGAGGAAAAACTAACTTGTGATATTGACGACAGTTCCCATGAGATGTTGCAAGCATTACTAAAAGACCGTGTTATAAATGGGTAATGAACTTTCAAAATCACATAACAAGTTTGTCCATTTGACGTTTTGGTCTACGCTCCGTTTTGGGGTGGCTATGCCACTTTACCCCAAAACTCCACTACAACCAAAAAGCAAATGACAAAGGCGTTACATTTCGGAATGCGCATGGAACTAGAGATTGAATATGAGCTGTCTGACTGGAAGGATTTTCAATCCTTTTTGGAAACAGCGATTTGTAAAGAGTCTAAACAGTGGTGGGAAAGCATGTGGATCAACCTAATCATCTGGTTTGTGGTTGCCTTTGTGTTCTTCGCCTTTTTTCAAAGTAATGTAGATTTTAGCTGGCCTACTGCCGGAATTGTATCTTTTGGATTGTTACTCTGTTTTGCATTAATGCTATTAAGTGGAGTAAAGGCTAAGCGCGCTTGTCAGCCTAGTGAGGGTGGTGCGTTCTTGAGTAAGCACAAATTTGTAATTAGTGATGATGGGATCATAACTATTGGATCTGCTTATGAAGCGAATCATAAATGGAGTATGGTCAGGCGCGTTGAAAATACGGAAAAGGCAATTTACCTCTTCATAGATAGTATAAATGCTCTAGTTTTTCCCTTGTCAAAAATCTCTAATCCAGAGGGCTTAATGGCATTAATAAATAAAAATGTAACAAAGCAATCTTAGGGACAACCTACGCGTTGCTTCGGTTGCCCCAAATTGCGGCGTTACAAGGCAAAATGAATCGAGCATCGTTGTATCCAATCAGTGGGTTTTTAATAGCCCCGCCTATAGGTGCACTAATATGGGTTGTGCTATATGGCGGTATTGGTGAAATTTTTGGTGGGATATCTGCTTGGGCAGTTATTGTAAGTTGGGTTATTTCCGCAATTGTTGGTATACCTATATATTTACTTCTTAAAGCTAAAGGTTGTATTAACTTTCGTTCTTTAACTTTAGGCGGTGCATTAATTTCAGCCGCTCCTTGGCTACTATTTAGTTTTCCGGGCGGCACGACTCGTAGTGTTGTGGGGCAAACAATAATCATTGAAAATGGCAGCTACACTACAGCAGGCCTTTTGTACCAATTAAAGTTTCTGCTGGGTTTTGGCTTTTGTGGTGCAGTTTCAGGCTTAGTCTTTTGGCTCATAGTACGGCAGCTTGTAACAAGGCCATCAAATTGACGGCTTTTCCGTCGCTTTTTTTGTGGCTTAACGCTACGCTGCCACAAAACAATCAACTACAAAGCCGCAATTTATGGCGGCGTTAGGTTCAACATGAATAAAATCGTACTAATTTTTCTTGTTCTCTCTGTCTGTTCTTATGCAGACGAACCACCAGATTGGGAAGAGTTTATTGTTCAGTCTGAAAATAAGAAATGGAGTGCGGTAGTTCTCCGGCAAGGAGAGTCAAAAGAACCGTGGGAAGATAATTGGGTTCTAAACGTATACGAAGGCTTTTACGTCTCAAGCCCTGCTCCGAATATACTTCCTACTTGGTCTAGCTCGTATAATCCAAGTGGGTATTCTGGAGGGTATCTGTCAAACGATGGTTCTGCTTTTTCATATGTGGAATTTTGGTACTACCCGAACCATCCGGTGGTGCAGATTTATAGGCAAGAATGTAACATTCAAAAGAATGGTTCGTACTTTAAAGTTGGGAGTAAGCTACAGCAAACTGCATCTCATCAGCTTTGGTTAAAAGAAGGTGGTAATGTAAAGTACTATACCACCGAGGGAAAATTGTTTTTACAGCTTGAAACTGTGAAGGGGTTACGTAGAGTAAAGGCAGTTTGCAATGAAAAAACCTAACAAATTTGTCAACAGGACATTTTTTGCTACGCTCCGTTTTGCGGTGGCTTCGCCACTTTACCGCAAAACTACACTACACAAAAAATGCCCGTTACAAAAGCGTTAGAAATCACAGGATTGTATGAATATGGAAAATTCAAATCAGACAGATTTAACTAGGCCGCCTTGGTCTGGGCAGTCTGTAAAAAAGTGGATTAGAGTCTTGGCTTGGGTGTGGGTAGTTCTATTAGTGCTGTTTACTCCGTTAGCATTCTGGCTTGCGATTCAAGATGGTATTGTTAAAGAGAATATTCCAGGTGTGCTGGCTGCGATTGCTGGTGAGTTATACATGACAGTTCTATTTGCCCATGTCGCATTCAGGGGGCGTGCACCCGTTGGCTGGTTTCCTTGGGATCGCTCAAGTATCAAGGGGTAATAAACTAGCGCTTGGTATGTGGTTAAATGCCCTTGTGT
The DNA here is from genome assembly GCF_014217335.1 of Teredinibacter purpureus. NCBI lineage: Bacteria > Pseudomonadati > Pseudomonadota > Gammaproteobacteria > Cellvibrionales > Cellvibrionaceae > Teredinibacter > Teredinibacter purpureus. The sequence continues at coordinate 1,482,922 of NZ_CP060092.1, forward strand.
TTACTTATGAGAATAATAGGGCCCCATTCTAACAAGGCAAACCAGTATCAGTCGCTGCGCTCCTTGGACAGACTTGCCGTCGCTTTCTTTGTGCATGGCTTCGCCATTTGCGCACAAAAAAATCAACAACAAGTCTGCCGCTGTTTGCGGCGTTAGAAGCTCAAGTTAATTCGACCTATGATGAATGTTAAAGTTAGTTCCCCCCAAAAGATTGATAGCCATCTTAGAGATATTATTAAGTATCTCGAACTAGATGAGAGTAAGGCCGTTTGGATGGAGGTAAATAAATCCAATTCATTTGTTCCAGAACCTACTTTCTGTCATCTTAATGTCATGGTGAAAATGGGATATGAGATGGGGATTCCGCAGTTTGGATGGATGCTCGCACAGGATAAGAGTATGAATTTCTCTGAAGCCCAATTTCATTGCGTGTGGAAGTCTCCCGAAGGAGATCTTCAAGATATAACACCAAGATTAGACAATGAAAAAAGGGTGCTTTTTATCCCTGATGATAAAAGAGCAATTGGTTTGTGTTACTACGAAAATAAGCCTGCTATAAATACATTTGATAATGTTAGAGTGTTGGGTAATCAATATCTAACTGATCTTCGGAGAATTAAAATTGTTCCAGAAACAGATATGTTTGAAAAATATGGTATCGAATTCTTCTGGAAAGCTTCTAACAAATAAAGCCAGCAGGACGCCGCAAGCGGCGCCTCTGCTTTAGGCGTTAGCACTCAATACATACAGTCTGGATGCTTATGAAAAAGTTATATGTTCGGCCTGACCGAAAGTATGTATGCAACTATATCTATAATGATGAGATAGCTTATTCATCCGAACCGTATTTCGATGCTGATAAATAAAGAGGACACCCGCTCTTAAAAAAGTTATTTTTTTAGTGATGCTAAATAATTTATTTTTCCGGTTTAATTATGATCGGAGTTAAAAAATGCTGTTTGGCGGGGAAGTCTTCGTAATCTCCAGTTTTCAGGCGTAGAGCGCCCTAAACCGTCCATTTGATTGTTTTGGGAGGGGTTACTTAAGAGCGTTAAGCGATATTTCGTTCATTTCTTTGGTAATAAAACCGACTATAAAAAATCGCTTCGAATTTTTCGGTGTTTTCCAGCCATTCGTCAGGGTCTATTGCTAAGCGTTGTAGAATCGGCAATATTGTATTGGGGATAGCCCCGCGTTTATCTTGGCGTTGAATTCTGCCAGTGGTGTCTACCAAGGTCAGGTAATCATTATGGCCGAACAGTATGCCGTCTTGGCCGCCTTGCTTAATGTTCCCTTCAAACACGGCGAGTGCCTTTATAGGAAAGCGTTGCAGGTAATAAGGGTTAAGGTCGGGATTATTCACTAGAGCGCGTTCACGATTAAAGGTGGGTTTAATTCGTTCTTTAATACTTGTATGTTTGGAACCTTCGGGAGTTTTTGCCATTTGTGCTCGAATGGGATTTAAATCCACATAGGCCATAGCGGTGAGTAAGGCTTCTTCGGTGAGTAAAGGCTGTGATTTATACCTTCCTTCCCAGAATCGCCCCGTACAGCTTTCTTCTGTATTGGCCTGTCGTGCAATCACCTGATTCAGTTGCTGCATAAATTCGCTAATGCTGGCTAAGCGAAGCCGCCAATCGTCGACAATTTCACTCAGCACCTTCATTTCAGCTTTTTCCATTAGCTCACCTTTTTGGTATTTCTGAACTAAAAAGGGGCCTTTGTGTAGGCATAGCCAGCGCTGGATAACGTCGTCAAAGCTCCAGCGCTTTGTGGGTTCTGGGTCAATTTTCACAACGATGTGGTAATGGTTACTCATTACGGCGTAGCTGCAGATGTCGATTGAAAAGAGGGTGGCGAGTAGTCGAATACGGTCTTCAATCCATTGGCGGCGATGCTCAAAGCATTGGCCGGTACGGTCGTCGGTTCCGCATAAAAAGGTGCGCCGTACGCAGCGTGACATGATGTGGTAGTAGGGTGTGTCGGAAATCGATATTTGTTGGGCGCGAGGTGTTGTCATAAGGAAATCCGTTTCTGTATGAATATACAGTCCCAATGCTAGCCTTGGTTGGTTATGATGTCAATTGAAAAGTGGGTGTCCTTGGATGTACGAGTGCAGGTAATTGGCGAACTCCTGCGTGAAGCTGGTAAATATTCTCTATGTAGCTCCATGAATTCTTGTGATTTAATGCAGTACTATAATCGAGGTGAGCAACCTCCTCCTCTATGGCCTCCGACTTTGCCTGACGTCATTATCCCGAACCCATCAGTAAAAACAGATTCAATAATCTTTAAGGACTGAGTTATGTTCCGCTTTTTTCAATTGTTATTTTGTTTGCTTTTTTCGGTGTCATGTTTTTCGGAAAGTTTATTGAAAGAGGACCTCGTAGGTTCTTGGATTCCCTCCGGTGAAATGCCAAGGCAAGAAGGAGTACGGAATTATGAACTAGTAGTAAATGAAGATATGAGTGCTAGTTACATTTCGACGGATGCATATAAAGGAAAGGATAAATTCCGTTTGAATTGCAAATACAAACCTAGCACATCGCAGGATTCAATCTTTATTTACTATTGTTACTTAAAAGAGCTGCATCTAATAACCTTGGCTTTAGGGGGCTGGCAGTCGGAATCTGGAGAGCTTCTCTTTGGTTATGAGTACTGGTTAGGTTCTCCAAGGCCAGGACAGATTCATGGTGGTTTACCAGTTAGTTTGTCAAAAAAGTAGTTTGCACAAAAGACGCAGGAGCAGCTAGAAAATGGCTATGCACGGGTTTTAGCTACAACCGAGAATATTGAAGATGGGTTGGTGTGGAATACTGAATTTGGGCGTTGGGAGCACTATAGGGATGGAGAGCTTTTTCAGTCAGGTAAGGGGTATTCTGGGGGCGGAAACGGGGAAAATGCTTTTGCGTATAACAACCCGAGAGCAGATGTTTTAAAAGATATCGGGCCCGCTCCTGCCGGTACATACATTGCTGAAAGGCGCACTTCCGACGGTTGGATTCGCTTATGGCCTGCACCCGATAACCAGATGTATGGGCGAGATGATATTTTTATACATGGAGATGCTGGTTTCTTCGGTGATGCTTCACGGGGATGTTTGATTATTCAGCAAAGTCAGAGGAAGTATATACGTACTGGAACCATGGTGTGGATAAAATGATTTTGAAATGTAAGGGTTTTGTAAAATTACTTGCGCTTTCAATTAGTTTAGTTGTTTGTTTTCCGGGTTTTGGCGACGAGCAAGACTTAAACTATCTGGGTGTGATATTGAATAAAGAATTACGGCTTTTCCCTAAGAATATTGGTGGTGTTGATGTTTCGGATTTTCTAATAGATGGAATGACCGGGAAGTTATGTCTTGTAGATGAAGGGAAGGTCGTCGTTTTTTTGATTGACGGTAACCCCGAAAAGAAAACTTATTCTGTTAGAGGAGTAAAAAACCTTCCAAAAACTGACAATGTCGTTGATTGTTTTGTTAGTGCTGAGGAGTTGCATAGCATCGAAGGCATTTCTTTTGGGGAAAGGGTCAACTCTGTTGTTAGCAGGTTTATGGGAGCTGGTTTCGTTCTATCAAAGAAATCTGATGAGAGAACTATTTACCTGTATAAAACAATAGCAGGCCAAGCAAGCTGCCATTATTTTAACGATCCGTTTGAGGGCGAATATTCGGTGTATGGTGAACCGAAAAGCCTAGTATCTTATGTGCTTAAAAGTGACTCGGAGAGTAAAGTTGTAGCGGTGGAGATGTACGCATCTCGCGATATAGAGCCCATGTCAGGAACATGCCCAGAAAAGAATGACGAAAAGAATATAAAAGGGACATCCACAAATTATTAAGCCTTGACTATTTTTCTCAAAGCCCAGCCCGAAAGCTGGGCTTTTTGGTTTTAGCGAGCAAGGCTCTTAACCATTTGTTTGGTTTGGTGCTTCACCAACATTCCTTCGATCATTTCCCGGATAACGTGTTTCTCGTCAGAGTCGAGCCGGTTAACCCCTTCGAGTAGCAGGGTTAGGCTGTCATCGGGTTTGCGTTCATCTACTTCAAAAATTAGCTCGTCAGAAGTAACACTAAGCGCAATAGCGATCTTTTTAATGACATCGAGAGTGGGTTGGGATGTACCACTTTCATAGCGATAAACTTGGGTTTTGGTGATCTCAATCAGATCGGCCAACGCCTCTTGAGTAAGTCCTCGTTGCTTGCGCAAAGCAATCAATCGATCAGAGAACGGCATAGTTCTGAAAACCTTATATGTCATATTCAACATGCCGAGTGTACCTCCCGTATAAATTTAAGCTTGCTTGAGTATACATATATGTATAGCATAAAGAAAGTTTATGTGTATTGACAGGTTTTTGGGGGAGGCAAGCAAATGGCACGATTCTCAGACGAGGTAATCAACCGGATTAAAAGCGAGGTCTCGCTGATCCGCTTGGTGGAAACCAGTGGCGTGGCGCTGAAACCCCACGGCAAAGACAAGATAGGCCGTTGCCCCTTCCACGATGATAAAACCCCGTCGTTAGTCGTTAGCCCAGAATCCAACCTGTGGAACCAAAATAAAGAGGACACCCGCTCTTAAAAAAGTTATTTTTTTAGTGATGCTAAATAATTTATTTTTCCGGTTTAGTTATGATCGGAGTTAAAAAATGCTGTTTGGCGGGGAAGTCTTCGTAATCTCCAGTTTTCAGGCGTAGAGCGCCCTAAACCGTCCATTTGATTGTTTTGGGAGGGGTTACTTAAGAGCGTTAAGCGATATTTCGTTCATTTCTTTGGTAATAAAACCGACTATAAAAAATCGCTTCGAATTTTTCGGTGTTTTCCAGCCATTCGTCAGGGTCTATTGCTAAGCGTTGTAGAATCGGCAATATTGTATTGGGGATAGCCCCGCGTTTATCTTGGCGTTGAATTCTGCCAGTGGTGTCTACCAAGGTCAGGTAATCATTATGGCCGAACAGTATGCCGTCTTGGCCGCCTTGCTTAATGTTCCCTTCAAACACGGCGAGTGCCTTTATAGGAAAGCGTTGCAGGTAGTAAGGGTTAAGGTCGGGATTATTCACTAGAGCGCGTTCACGATTAAAGGTGGGTTTAATTCGTTCTTTAATACTTGTATGTTTGGAACCTTCGGGAGTTTTTGCCATCTGTGCTCGAATGGGATTTAAATCCACATAGGCCATAGCGGTGAGTAAGGCTTCTTCGGTGAGTAAAGGCTGTGATTTATACCTTCCTTCCCAGAATCGCCCCGTACAGCTTTCTTCTGTATTGGCCTGTCGTGCAATCACCTGATTCAGTTGCTGCATAAATTCGCTAATGCTGGCTAAGCGAAGCCGCCAATCGTCGACAATTTCACTCAGCACCTTCATTTCAGCTTTTTCCATTAGCTCACCTTTTTGGTATTTCTGAACTAAAAAGGGGCCTTTGTGTAGGCATAGCCAGCGCTGGATAACGTCGTCAAAGCTCCAGCGCTTTGTGGGTTCTGGGTCAATTTTCACAACGATGTGGTAATGGTTACTCATTACGGCGTAGCTGCAGATGTCGATTGAAAAGAGGGTGGCGAGTAGTCGAATACGGTCTTCAATCCATTGGCGGCGATGCTCAAAGCATTGGCCGGTACGGTCGTCGGTTCCGCATAAAAAGGTGCGCCGTACGCAGCGTGACATGATGTGGTAGTAGGGTGTGTCGGAAATCGATATTTGTTGGGCGCGAGGTGTTGTCATAAGGAAATCCGTTTCTGTATGAATATACAGTCCCAATGCTAGCCTTGGTTGGTTATGATGTCAATTGAAAAGTGGGTGTCCTTGGATGTACTTAAATTTATGGCGAAAAGACTGCCATAAATCAATCAGCTCCAAAACTGCCTCTAAGCGGGGCGTTAGGCGTAAATTTTATGAAATTATTATCCGTTATATTTTTGGCAATCTTTGTTAGTACACACGCTTCGGCAGAAGAAAAGTTGGATTGTGAAAACTTAGTCGGCACTTGGGTTGGTAGTAGTTTTGAGTACAACATAGAATCCCAGAAAACGTTTCAATCCACTTTTAATAAAGATGGAACATTTGAAATGGTATTTAACTTTGCCAATGGAGTTTCAGATGAATCACAGAAGGAGTCTGGGTTGTGGGAATGTGATGGGAGATATGTTGTAGTGCATACACTGATCGTTTCTGAAAGTGAAGTTGAATATGTAGATTTGTATGAATATTTAGAGTTAACATCGTCTTATCGTAAATACAGAGCTGTTCTGGCTAATTGTGACGATGTTGTTGGGGATTGTAATGGGAAACTGTATGAGTCAGTGAAAATTCATTAGCCTAACCAAACAAATAATCGGACAGCCACGTTAAGAGAAAAACAATCAGTTTAGTCGTGGTTTTTATTAAACTCACTAAATAATCGGACACCCATGTTAGGAAAAATATAATCAATTCAGTGCGCTAGGTTTGTGTCGGTTTTTTCAGTCTCGCTTTAACGGTCGCTAAAGCGAGAGGTTGTGGACCGCTGGCGAGATATGGCTAGTCAAAACATTCGCGAATAAATTTAAACAGTTTTCTAGCGCTGGCAGGCGGTTTGTTTAGAGAGGTTTCTTTTTGGCTGGCGCGAATTAGCTGCCGTAATTGTTGTCGGTCACACTCTGGGAATTGCTGGATAAATTCAGGTAGGGCATTGTTGTCTTTTAGTAACAGATCGCGCCACTGTTCCATTTGATGATGCTGGCGTACGTTTTGATGTTGGCCGTCCATTAGGTTTTCGTACGCCGTTTGAATGGCGTCGCCATCTTCCTTGCGCATGAGTTTACCTATAAATTTTAGATGACGTTTACGACCACTATTTTGAGTGATGTGAGGCGCTTCTTCTATGGAGCTGCGCAGCGTGTCGCTCATTGGAATTTTCGCTTGTTGGGCAGGCGTAAGTTCAGTGAGTTTTACACCAAGGTCATGCAGGGCTTGCATGTCTCTTTTTACGGCGCTTTTACTTTTCTCAAAGTCTTCGTCTGGATACTCGTCGTGTTTTTCGGTCATGTTAGTTCACAGTGGGGTTTGTAATAGGTGTTGTAAGCAGGGCATTAGCCATAGAAATAGGTTGCTAGGCCCAAAAATGAGAAAAATCCAACCACGTCGGTGACGGTCGTGAGTGTTACTCCGCCCGCTAATGCAGGATCAATGTTCATGGATTTTAGTGCTGCCGGTAAGAGTGCACCTGCCAGTGCGGCAGTAATTAAATTTATGATCATGGCAGAGCCCAATATGAGTGCGATAGTCATATCGTTAAACCACCAAGCTGCGAGTGCGGCCATTACTGTAGCCCAGAGTAGGCCATTGATAAGGCCTACGCGCACCTCTCGAGACAGTAGCCATCCTAAGTTGCTTGAGCCAATGTGGCCTAACGCCATACCGCGAATCACGACAGTTAGGGTTTGAGAGCCGGCAACGCCGCCCATGCTGGCGACTATCGGCATTAAGATAGCGAGCGCCACTACTTTTTCGATGGTTGCGTCGAATAAACTTATGACAGTGGAGGCGAGTATGGCGGTTAGAAGATTGACGCCGAGCCAGATTGCCCGCCTTGGTGCAGAACGCCGAACGGTAGCGAAGGTGTCTTCATCTTCATCGAGGCCAGCGAGACTCATTAAGGAGTGATCTGCGTCTTCACGAATAACATCGACAACGTCATCGATGGTTATTCGCCCAAGTAATTTGCCGTTTTCGTCTACAACAGGCGCCGATACCCAATCGTGCAGTTCGAACAATTTGGCTACGTCTCTATCGGGCAGGGTGGCCGGTATGGCGTTGGTGTCGGTCACCATGACTTCTCTCACCGTGACGTTCGGATCGGTGGTCAGTAGTTTGGCGAGCGGCAGTATGCCGAGGTAGTCATCTTTGCGATTGACGACGATTAGGCTATCGGTAGAGGGCGGAAGCTCGGTATGACGGCGCAGGTAACGTAGAACAACATCTAAGGTAAATCGCGGACGTACCGTAATCGTATCGGTATTGGTAAGGCCGCCAGCAGTCGCTTCATCGTAGGCAATAACGGCTTCAACGCGGCTTCTGTCTTGGTCGGTCATGGCCTCCAATACTTCTTGAATCACCTGCTCGGGCAATTGCTGGAGGATGTCTACTATGTCATCGGTATCGAGGCCTTCTGTTAGTTCGACAAGCTCTTCGGTGTCCATTTCTTGAAGAAATAGGCTTTGAACGTCATCTGAAAGCTCTTCGAGAACTTCACCGGAAACATCTTTATCGATTAAGTCCCATAGCAGCGTACGCGATTGTGGCGGTGACGATTCTATAAGGTGCGCAATTTCCGGTGGACGCAAACCGTTAAGCATGCGGCGAACCTGTCGGAAGGTTCCGCTATCGAGCAACGCTTGCACTTTGCTGAGGTGCAAATGCGATGGGTTGTCGATTTGTTCGGCGGCCTGAGGCATAAAATCATCCGATTGCGGTGCAGCTATAGGTGGATTGCGCTATTGGGCAGAAATTGTAGCCTTTTCAAAGGCTTCCGCAAATCAATTAATTCCATTGTGAGCAGTTTATTCGGCTTCGTCGAAGCGGTTGTTGATTAAATTTGTGACTGCGGCCATTGCGGCTTCTTCGTCTTCACCTTCGGTGCGAAGCTGTATTTCAGTGCCCTTGGAGGCGGCGAGTAGCATCAGCGACATGATGCTTTTTGCGTCAGTAGATTTGCCGTTGGCGGTGACCTCTGTACGTGCGGAGAAGCGGTTAGCGATATTGGCAAGCTTGGTGGCTGCACGCGCGTGTAGCCCAAGCTTGTTGATTATCTGTAGGTGCTTTTCCTGCATGGGCGCTTCGCTAATGTGGCTGGTGAAGAGTTTATCGGTTGCTGCGTGAGTGTCTGGCGTACGCTGCTAATGGCCGGGTTTGTTCTCGAGTTGTCTGTGACGCGTTTGAACATTTTTATAGTCGTCTTTTAACGCTTTCGCTAGCCTCTCGCACATATAAACCGAGCGATGCCAGCCACCGGTACAGCCAATGGCAAAGGTTAAATAGCTCCGGTTGTTGGCTTCAAAGCGAGGTGTCCATTTGCGTACGAACGTTAATATGTCGTTAAACATTTCTTCGACTTCTGTTTCGCCATTAAGGTAATCAATCACTTTTGGTTCTAGCCCGCTGTGCTCACGTAGCTGCGTGCTCCAATAGGGGTTCGGTAGGCACCGAACGTCAAAAATAAAATCAACATCAACCGGTACGCCATATTTGTAGCCGAATGATTTGAACATAAGCGCTGTACCTTTGCTTTCTTCGCCTACAACAAGGTGTTTGATTGCGCTACGCAATTCATGGAGGCTAAGGCTTGAGGTGTCGATAGTGACATCTGCGGCAGCGGCCATGGGTTGTAGAATCGTTTTCTCCCGCGCGATGGCTTCGTTGAGGCCAATATATTCGTCGGAAAGGGGATGGCGACGTCGGGTTTCACTAAAGCGTTTTAATAGTACTTCGCGAGAACTGTCTAAAAAGACCACTTGATAGTCGTCACGTTTAATAGGGGCGCTTTGTATAAGTTCGGATAACTTGCTGAGGTCACTGTAAATATTGCGAGCGTCTATGCCAATCGCAAAGCGCTGTGCATTGGCTTCGCGAGTGGAGCTTATTTGTTCTATGAGCGCGGGTAAAAGGTTTACAGGCAGGTTGTCTATACAGGTGAAACCTTCATCTTCCAGTAGGTGGAGAGCGGAGGTTTTACCTGAGCCTGATCGACCACTGATGATAAGCAAGTGCATGTGCGGGTATCGCCTTATCTAGTGGGTTATGAACATGATAAGAAAGGGCTATGGGACATTAGTCTTTATTGACTATAGCCAATTTTTTGATATCAGTTTACACCAGCTGCAATACGAAATAGTTCGTGATTGTTGGGACAAGCTCTCAACTCTTCGACATAGCTGGGGTTTTGTAACGCTTCCGCTAGTGTTGCGAGGGCCTGCAGGTGGCTGTCTTCTGCGTCTTCTGGCACTAGCATGGCAAACACTAGATCGATGGGTTCGCCATCAACGGCATCGAAATCTATTGGGGTGTCGAGTGTTAGGCAGGCGCATAGCGTTTCGCCCTTAGTGGCAAAGCGGCAGTGTGGAATGGCGATGCCTTGGCCTATACCGGTTGAGCCCAAGCGTTCGCGCCCCACAAGGTTTTGAAACAGTGCGGTGGCGTCACCTTCGGGCAATGAGTCTGCAAAAATGGTCGCCAAGCTTTCAAGGAGGCGTTTTTTGCTGGCGCCGGTGATATGGGCTTTGCAGCGGTCTTCAGTAAGAATGGAAGAAATTTGCATGAGGTTAAGTTGTTACTAATCCTTTCGGTGGCCTGTGGCTGGGTTAAAAGGCCTATAAAGAGCGGTGCTCTTATGTGTTATTACCCAGCGATTTGGCGCGCATTCTACCAGTATTGTTGCGTGATCCAAGTGTGGAATAGGAATGTAGTTAAAAAAAGTTTCTATTAAGAAAGATAGCGTGTTTTAAACTAGTCGTTTACGTTCGTTTGAGGGAGGGATATGCAGCGATTCTCGGTATTTGGCGATGGTTCTACGCGCCACTTTGATACCTTGTTCGGCGAGTAAGCCGGTAATTTTTGAGTCGCTGAGCGGCTTGCGTTGGTTTTCGGCGGCAACGAGCTTTTTAATGATCGCGCGAATGGCGGTAGATGAGCATTCTCCACCTGTGTCTGTGGCCACGTGGCTCGAAAAGAAGTATTTCAGTTCGAATATACCTTGAGGGGTATGCATATACTTTTGAGTGGTGACACGGGAAATGGTCGACTCGTGCATTTCGACTATTTCTGCGACATCGTGCAACACCATGGGCTTCATGGCTTCTGGCCCATAGTCTAAAAAGCCTTGTTGTTTTTCAACGATACACGTGGAGACCTTTAATAGCGTTTCATTACGGCTTTGTAGGCTTTTGAGAAACCAGCGAGCTTCTTGAAGGTTGTCGCGCAAGAAGGTGTTATCGGAGCTGGAATCTGCTCGTTTCACTAGTGAGGCGTAGCCTGAGTTTATCCGCAGCTTTGGCGCGATATCGGGATTTAATTGGACTTGCCAGCGATTGTTAACTTTGGCAACAAAAACATCGGGTACAACATATTCTGTTTCGTCTGCCCCTATGGATTCGCCGGGGCGAGGGTTCAGGCTCTGAATAACACTGATAACCGATTGGAGCTCGGGCTCCTTTATACGCAGTTTACGCATGAGTTGCTTGAAGTCACGGCTACCCAGTACGTCGAGATAGTCGCGTACTAAGGTTTTGGCTTGCGCTAGGTTGGGGGTATCGTCACTGAGTTGATTCAGCTGAATAAGTAAGCATTCACGTACGTCCTGGCTCAGAACGCCTGGCGGGTCAAACTGCTGTATACGGTGCAGTACGGCGAGAACTTCGTCCATTTCAAGTTCTTCGTGTTGAACCTGTAAACCTGAAAAAATCTCGTCTAATGACAGGCCCAGTATGCCGTTGGGAGCGACGGCGTCTATAAGGGTTTCCGCAATTTCGTTGTCGAGCGCAGACATCGGCGTTAAATTAAGTTGCCAGCTGAGGTGGTCTTGCAGGCTTTCTGAGGTGCCGCGACGAGATTCAAAGTCGTAGTCATCGCCTTCGGGTTTTGAGAGGCCAGAGCCACTTGAAGACGGTTCGTATATGTCGTCCCAACTCGTGTCTACGGCAAGGTCGGTAGGAATGTTGTCGTCATTCCAGTCGCTATCGGGCTGGTCGGGAGCTTCGTTGCTCGTATCACTCGTACTGCTCGTGTTTTCACTACCGTTTAAGGCAGGGTTTTCGCTTTCTTGAGCGGGCGGTTCGCTCTGCTGGGTATTTTCAGTATTGGCGGGAGCGGGTTCATCTATGTCGTCAGATGTTTCGAGCATTGGATTGGAATCCAGTGCTTCTTGAATTTCGGCTTGCAAATCCAGAGTCGAGAGTTGCAGGAGGCGTATTGCCTGTTGCAACTGAGGAGTCATGGTGAGTTGTTGGCCCAGCTTAAGCTGGAGGGTTTGCTTCATAAGGCGATGGCTGATGTCACGACGAGAGTTTGATCAGGCGCCAACCCAAAAGCGGGTGAAAACTAAGCTTGGGGTTGGGGCGTTATGTGTGTAAATCGCCTTTAGTTTAGTCGCGCTGGCGGCCACAAGCAATGCTTTTAAGTGCTTTTGTTAGCAAAGAATGTGCCGCTGTGGCGCAACTTTTTTGTGAGTTGTCAAGCATGAATTGTGTCAAAGAGTAAAGTGTTTGCCAAGGTATACTTCGCGCACTTTTTGGTTATTAAGAACATCATTGGAGGCGCCTTCGGCGATGATATGCCCTTCCGATACGATATAGGCTTTCTCGCAGATATCGAGTGTTTCGCGCACATTGTGGTCCGTTATTAAAACACCGATACCGCGTTGTTTTAAGTGTTGAACAATTTCTTTGATGTCGCTAACTGAAATAGGGTCAACGCCCGCGAAGGGTTCGTCCAGCAATATAAATTGTGGCTCTGTGGCGAGTGCGCGCGCTATTTCAACTCGCCGCCTCTCTCCGCCCGAGAGCGCCATCCCCAAGCTATCGCGAATATGCTGTATGTGAAACTCGTTTAAGAGTTTTTCCATGGCTGCGGTGCGGTCTTTTCGGCGTAAGTCTTTGCGCGTTTCTAGAATGGCCATAATGTTGTCGGCAACGGTTAGCTTGCGAAAAACCGACGCTTCTTGTGGCAAGTAACCCAAACCTTCCCGTGCTCGTTCGTGCATGGAGTAGTGAGTAACATCTTTTTCGCCAATGGAGATTGAGCCTCGATCGGCCTTTACTATGCCCGCAATCATGTAGAAACAGGTGGTTTTACCTGCGCCATTGGGGCCAAGGAGCCCAACAATTTGGCCGTCGTCAACTGAAATGGACACGTCGATAACGACTTTGCGGCCTTTATAGCTTTTTGCCAAATGTTGTGCAGAGAGTGTAGGCATGGGGTTTGTTGGGTGCTCGTTAGGGTTCGACCAGTTCTTCAGTCGATAAGGCTTTAGGGGGGATGACCATTCGTACGCGACGATCGCTGGTGGTCGAGTTTGTATTGCCACCGGCTTTAACCACGGCTTTTTTGACATCGTATTCAATGCGGTTGCCGCTCAAACTTGTCCCTTCTTGTTTAAAGGCCGCATTGTCGATTAGAAATAAGGTCTCGTCGGTAATGCGATACTCTAAACGGTTCGCTTGAGCGGTGACCGGTTCCTGGCCTATGTTGGGTATTTGGCTGAGACGCGCGGGTGAACCGGTAGCCACAACGTGTGAGTAGCTATCGTTTCGGCCGTGTATTACTACGCGTTCAGCGGTGATTTTCATGCTGCCCTGCACAACTATAACGCGACCAGCATAGGTGGTTGTGCCGCTTTGGTCGTCAAGTTCGGCTCTGTCGGCAGATATGTTTAAATCTTGGAAGCGGTCGTCGGGCAAGCCGATAACGTGAACGCTTGCCATGGCTAGGAGGGCACAGCCAAGGTGTCGCAATAGCGAGAGTAGACGGCGAGCGGAATGAATGAAATTAACGTGCAATGTCATGGTGTTTCTTCGCTTGCGCCTGGGTTTCTATGGATTGCGGTAACGCGTTGATGCAGCTGGATTTTACGCGTTTGAAAGTCGGCCGTCATGCCGACTGCATTAATTTCGCCGTAAGGAGACGTTATTTTAACAGGCTCGTCGGTGCGCGCGACTTTTTCTATCGCATTAATACTAAGCGCGTTAGTGCTTAGTTCGGTCATAAAACTGTAGTGGGTAGTTGTATTGAGCGTTGCGTGACTGGGTGGTGCTGTTTGCCAAATGCGTACATTGTTCCAAAGGGTGATTTCTTGTGTGGTACGGATAAGTTTGCCGTCCTCGGCTTCTAGGTGCCAGGGTGACTGCTGTTCGAAAATTGTAAAATGTGGGCTGCTAATTAACGTGTACTCTTCTACGTCATCGTTTTTGTGGGTGGTTTCGGTACGATAGTGTTCTAAGCGTGAGGCCGTAAAAGAGTAGTCGATATTACCGCTGTCGTCGTAGTGCTGAGTAGCGGCATCTTTTGCCACAGCGTAAGGGAAGTGTTGTTGATTATCATCTTGCCATTTGGGGGGCGTGAGTATTTCGTCGGATGAATCCCACAGCATGACGATCACGCTAATGCCTAGGCAAATAAGCAGAAGGTAGAGCCTGTTTTTGGCGATTGCTTTAGCCATAATGAATTAAGTGTCGGTGCGTGTGTATTCATCGAGGGCGCTTTGATAAGTGTCTTGCGCCTTCATAATTAAATCGCATGCTTCGCGAACGGCGCCTTCGCCACCTTTTCGAGAACTCTTCCAGTGAGCGTGATCAACAACGGCGGGATGCGCATTCTGGACGGTTAAGGCTAAGCCAATGCGACACATAACGGTGAGGTCGGGGTAGTCGTCGCCCATAAACGCTATCTGATTGAGTTGATATTGATGTTCTGTGAGCAGCTCTTGCAGAGCGACAAACTTATCTTCGCGGCCTTGTTTTAGTATGGTTAGGCCTAAGTCTTCGGCACGTTTGGCGACTAAGCTGCTGGTACGGCCGGTAATTATGCCCACTTCAACGCCCGAACGGCGCAATAGTTTTATACCTTGGCCATCGAGCGTGTTGAAGGCTTTCATTTCATACCCTTCATTGCTGAAATACAGTTTGCCGTCGGTAAGTACGCCATCAACATCTAATAGTAGTAGTTTAATGTCGCGACATTTATGTTCGATGTGATCGAGAGATAAGTGCTTCATAAAAAAGTGTATTTATACCAATCCTGCTTGCAGCATGTCGTGCATGTGCAATATGCCTATAGGTTTCTGGTTGTCGGCGACAACCAGCGCTGTAATCTTGTATTTTTCCATGATGTTAAAGGCTTCTGCCGCGAGGGCGGTAGGGGCAACTGTTAAGGGGTTGAGGCTCATTACCTCATCAATGGTAGAGGTTTTAACATCGATATTGTTATCAAGGCAGCGGCGCAAATCGCCGTCAGTGAATACGCCGACAAGAGTGCCGGCTGCGTCGATAATTGTCGTCATGCCAAAGCTCTTTTTGCTCATCTCTGACAATGCTTCGAGCAGGCTAGTGCCGTTTGCAACGCACGGCACGGCATCACCGCGGTGCATTATATCGCTTACACGTAATAATAGTTTTCGGCCTAGCGCGCCGCCGGGGTGTGAGAAGGCGAAGTCTTCGGCGGTAAAGCCGCGAGCTTCGAGTAGTGCGACGGCTAAAGCGTCACCCATAACAAGGCTAACGGTGGTGCTAGAAGTAGGGGCTAGGTCGAGTGGGCAGGCTTCGGTTTCCACCTGAATATCAAGGTAGATGTCAGCGGCCTCGCCTAGCGGACTTGTGGGCTTACCGGTCATGGCTATGAGAGGAATACCCATGCGCTTTATCATCGGGAGCAGGGTCATAAGTTCGGGCGATGAGCCCGAGTTCGATATGGCGATAAAGACGTCGTCTCGCGTGACCATACCTAAGTCGCCGTGGCTGGCTTCACCCGGGTGAACGAACAATGCCGGTGTGCCAGTGCTCGCCAGTGTGGCGGCAATTTTCTTGGCAATATGACCCGATTTACCCATGCCCGAGACGACTACGCGACCACGGCATTTTAATAAAATATTACAGGCCTGTTCGAAAGTCTCGTTGATACGATTATGCAGTTGAGCAACCGCGTCGCACTCCATTTTAATTGTGCGTTGCGCAGAGTGAATAAAATCGAAGCTACTCATAATTAACAAGGAAGCCTTTTTTAAGACGTGGTCGTTTGGAAAAGTACAACATAATAACCGATGTAACCACATAGAAGGGTAACGCCGACCCAGCGACCAATGGCTGCGTCTTTTGTTTTTCGGTTAAACCATAATGTTTTTACAATGAGCAGAGCGAGAAGTAAGGTAAGCCCGAGCATAACGAGATAATCGCGGCTAAAAACAGAATTCTCCATTGTGGTGGTGGATACGATGCCGGGGATGGCCATTACGGCCATTAAATTAAACATGTTTGAGCCTATGATATTACCTAAGGCGATATCATGATGGCCTTTTAAGGCGCTGATCATTGTGGCGGCAAGTTCGGGCAAACTAGTGCCAATGGCGATAACGGTTAGGCCGATAATTAAGGGGCTTACGCCAGCCAGTTCGGCGGCAGACCGTGCGCCCCATACCAGCACTTCCGAGCTTACCATTAGCATGACCAAACCAATAACAAACCACATTATGGCGTGGTTGCGTGGCATATCGGCCATTTCTTCCTCTTCTGCAATTTCGGTAGCGGTAAATTCTCGTTGTTTTACGCGCACCAAATAAAGAAGTGCTGGCGCAATCATGCCAAGCAGTATTACACCTTCTACCCACGTTAACGTAGCATCGAACAGAAAGTACCCCGAAAGACCGGTTATCAACAATAATATAGGGAGTTCGTGGTGAAGTATGTGCCGTTGAACGGGAATAGTTGCCACAATGGTGGTAGCGGCAAGCACTAAGCCAATGTTGGCAATGTTTGAACCCAGTGCGTTGCCCACCGCCAAGTCGCCGGCACCTTTCAGTGATGCACTAATGGACACCATTATTTCAGGGGCGGAAGTGCCGAATGAGACAATGGTGAGGCCAATAATGAGTGGCGCAACGCCAAGTGATCGAGCAATAGACGCCGCTCCACCGACAAAACGATCGGCACTCCAGATAAGGCCTACGAACCCGATCAGAATGGCAATAGTCACCTGAGCGATAAACGGTATAGATTCCAGCATAGAGCGTGTGTCTCGATTTTTTAAAGTGTGCAACCGTCAAAAACAGCTGTTGCCGAACCAGCTCATTCTTTAAAATGACGTTTTTTAGGCCTTGCTAGGCACCGCTGGCACTTGAGTTTTGACGAAAGGCCGCAATCTTATAGCGGCCGCTTGCCTATGCGCAACGTCAATCAGCTTATATTCAGTTTTCTCCCCTTATTATGGGGATCTGTGAACTTGCACGCGAACCTTCGCTCCAAGTTTTTTGTTGTAAGCATTATGTATTCCGTTTTTAAGGAGGGAGTTCGTGAATTCACCTGTTGTTAGTATCCCCAATCCACGCGGTTCTATGTCGTTATTTTCAACCGTTTTGGTTTTTGCCGTTTGTTTGATGGCACCTTTGTTGGGGCATGCTCAGCCAAATAACGATAGCCTGTTGAGTGAACCGAGTAAGGTTGTTGAGACGCTTACACGTCAGTTATTAGATGTGGCGCGTAATGGTCAAACCCAATTAAAAGAAAACCCTGAAGATTTTTATACCGACATCGAGTCGGTATTAGAGCCTATGGTGAGCTTTCGTTACATTGCAAAAAACGTCATGGGGCCGGCCTATTGGAATCAAGCCGATGACGCACAAAAGCAAGCCTTCTTGACTGTTTTTAAGCGTAGTTTGGTTGAAACCTACGTAAAAGGTATGTCGCAAAATCTAGACTACGATATAGCGCTCTTACCGGATAAAAGTACGGTTGACTCGAGGGTTGCGAAAATTGTTCAAAAAATTACCAGCCCAGAAGACGCTACGTTGATCGTTTATTCGTTAGGTTTAGGGACGTCGGGTCAGTGGAAAGTGCTCAATGTTGTGTTAGATGGTGTTAATTTAGGTAGTACATTTCGTGGGCAATTTGCGCAAGCTATGAAAGATAATGGCGGCAACCTTGATGCTTCTATTGCTGGATGGGCAGGTAAAAGCTAAAGCTTCGAGAAAGTACATGACTAGATTCCAGTAAAGCGGGTGCTATGCACCCGCTTTTTGATTAAAATGGCGGCCCTTTGAACGGTGTTGGATAAAATCAGCGCCGTTGTAGTCACAGATGTTCACTTCCTAAAGGCCCCGTTCATGCAGCCAGATGAAATCAAATCCGTATTGGAATCTTCTATAGAGCAAGCGCAAGTGGAGGTTTCCAGTGATGGTAGCCACGTTAGCGTTGTTATCATAAGCCCCGCTTTCGAAGGCTTAACCCCCGTCAAAAAACAACAGCTCGTATACTCTGTACTGCAAGACGCTATTGCCAGTGGCGCCATTCATGCTGTGCAGATGAAAACTTACACGCCCGCTCAATGGGCGGCGCAGAACGCTTGATCTAACCTTCGCACGCGTTTTGAGGTGCAACAGTCGGTAGTAATATTGTATGGATAAACTGATTATTCAAGGCGGCCCAAAGATCTGTGGAGAGATACGTATCTCCGGTTCTAAAAATTCGGGTTTGCCTATTCTAGCGGCGACGTTGTTGGCGAATGGGCCAATGAATATCTGCAATTTACCTCATTTAAACGATATCACCACTATGTTGGCGCTTTTACGCTGCATGGGGGTCGGCATTACGATAAATGAAAATATGGCGGTAGAAGTTGACCCTACCACCCTAACGGACCATGAGGCGCCTTATGAACTGGTTAAAACCATGCGCGCGTCTATTTTGGTTTTAGGGCCTACCTTGGCCAAATTTGGTAAGGCCGATGTATCTTTCCCCGGTGGCTGTGCCATTGGTAGTCGTCCCGTGGATATACATTTGCGTGGTTTAGAAGCGATGGGCGCGGAAATTGAAGTGGACGGTGGTTATATTCGTGCACGTGCACCCAATGGTTTGAAGGGTACGCACTTTGTAATGGATGTGGTTACCGTTGGCGGCACAGAAAATTTACTTATGGCTGCGACTTTGGCTGAAGGTACCACCATTCTAGAAAATGCTGCCCGAGAGCCGGAAGTTGTCGACTTAGCAGAATGCTTGGTGGCAATGGGCGCAAAAATTACCGGTATTGGTTCGAACCGTTTAGAAATTGAAGGTGTTAAAGCGTTAAACGGCTGTACTTATACCGTTATGCCAGATCGGATTGAAACGGGGACCTATCTCGTTGCCGCAGCGGCCACGGGTGGTTCGATTAAATTGCGTGATACTCGAGCCGATATTCTCACCGCGGTTATACATAAGCTGGAAGAAGCCGGTGCTGAAATTTCGGTTGAAGGCGATACTATTTCGCTTGAAATGCATGGCAAACGGCCAAAAGCGGTGAACTTACGAACAGCTCCGTACCCGGCGTTTCCAACCGATATGCAAGCGCAGTTTACGGCCATGAACGCTGTTGCGATTGGGACATCGGCTGTTACTGAAACAATTTTCGAGAACCGCTTGATCCAAGTCCATGAGTTAAACCGCATGGGTGCCAACATAACGCTCGAAGGCAATACGGCTTTAATTACCGGTGTTGAACGTTTAACCGGTGCTCCTGTAATGGCCACGGATTTACGCGCATCGGCTAGTTTGGTTATTGCGGCCATGACCGCTGAAGGTGAAACCTTAGTGGATCGAATTTACCATATCGATCGTGGCTATGAATGTATTGAAGAAAAACTTCAGCAGTTGGGCGTGAATATTCGTCGCGTTCCGGGTTAAGCGCACACGCGCTCATTAGCCGTAAAATTGTAAACTTATCGAGCGTTTGCTCATAAAAGGAACAGACTTATGTCGCCACTAACAATCGCTCTAACCAAAGGGCGTATATTGAAGGAAACCTTGCCGTTATTGGCCGCCGCAGGGATCGAGCCTTTAGAAGATATCGAAAAAAGCCGTAAGCTTACGTTTGAAACAAGTTCGCAAAATGTTCGGTTGCTAATTTTGCGCGGCATAGATGTGCCGACTTATGTTGAATTTGGAGCTGCAGATGTAGGGGTTTCGGGTAAAGATACGTTAATAGAGCATAACAGTAAGAGCTATTACGAGCCGCTGGATTTGCACATTGCAACGTGCAAAATGATGACTGCCGGTATTAAAGGTGAATCGTTGAAGCCGGGCCGTATTCGTGTGGCTACCAAGTACGTTAATGTTGCAAAGCGCTACTATGCCGAGCAGGGCAGGCAAGCGGAGATTATTAAGCTTTATGGGGCGATGGAATTAGCCCCTGTCATGAACTTATGTGATGAGATTGTTGATATCGTAGATACTGGCAATACCTTGCGGGCAAACGGATTGGAACCGCGCGATGAAATCTGTGATATTAGCTCACGTCTTATTGTTAATAAGGCGTCAATGAAAATGAAACACCGCGAAATTGAAGCGTTAATCGATGCGGTGGGCGCAGCGGTAAAAGAAACTCAACCTGCATAATAACTAGATATAACGAGAACATAGCAATGTTGATAAACCGATTAAATACAGCCGACAGCAATTTCACTCAGCGCATACGCGAGTTGTTGCGTTGGGAAGACGCTGTGAATAATGATGTAAACAATGTAGTGAGCGATATCCTAGCTCGCATTCGCACAGAAGGTGACGACGCCCTCGTTGAGTTTACGAATCGGTTTGATCATCGCAATGTTAAGAAAGCCTCTGAATTTATTATTGAAAGCCCGCAGTTAAAAGAAGCCTTGGAACGTATTCCGAAGGAGCAGGCTGATGCATTATGGCTGGCGGCAGAGCGTATTGAGCTATACCACTTACATCAAAAACAAGAGTCTTGGCAGTACACCGAAGATAACGGCACGGTACTGGGCCAAAAAGTAACGCCTTTAGACCGTGTTGGTTTGTATGCGCCAGGCGGTAAAGCCGCGTACCCGTCCTCCATCTTGATGGCGGCTCTACCCGCGAAAGTTGCCGGTGTTCCAGAAGTCGTTTTGGTAACGCCTACACCGAATGGTGATTATAACGATATTGTCTTGGCTGCTGCCGCGGTCGCAGGCGTTTCTCGTGTTGTGACCATTGGCGGTGCGCAGGCCATTGGAGCTTTGGCTTACGGAACGGCGACCATTCCGAAAGTGGATAAAATTGTTGGGCCGGGCAATATCTATGTTTCTACAGCAAAACGACAAGTTTTTGGTGCTGTTGATATCGATATGATTGCTGGTCCGTCTGAAATATTGATTGTATGTGACGGCCTTACCGATCCAGATTGGGTCGCGATGGATCTGTTTTCACAAGCCGAGCACGATGAAAATGCACAGGCGATATTGATCTGCCCAGATACTGACTATTTAAATCGTGTGGAAGCCAGTATTGAAAAATTACTTCCAACTTTATCGCGCGCCGATATTGCAAGCGTGTCATTGAAAAATCGCGGCGCGTTAATCGAAGTGAAAGATATGGCGGAAGCCGTTCAGCTGGCGAACTATATTGCGCCCGAACATTTGGAATTGTCGGTAGAAAACCCAGAAACTTTGGTCGACGATATTCGTCATGCTGGCGCTATTTTTATGGGTCGTCATACCTCTGAATCTCTTGGGGATTATTGCGCAGGGCCGAATCATGTACTGCCCACTTCAGGTACCGCACGTTTTTCGTCGCCCCTAGGCGTTTATGACTACGTTAAACGCTCTTCCATTATTCACTGCTCAGAGCAGGGTGCATCGGAGCTGGGCAAGATCGCCTCGATATTGGCGCGCAGTGAGCGATTAGAAGCGCACGCACGATCAGCTGAGTACCGCATTAAAAAGTAAGCGAAGACGGCAGTGCATTAATCCGCCCTTAGGTTTATACAGGTTTCTTCTTTCTAATTTTATTTGGGGGTGTCCGTTTATGAGTAAGGTTCTACCGTTTCTTTTTGCACTTGGAGAAAAATGGCAAGCGTGGCTCGCCATATTCATGGTATGTGTTGGTCTTGAGGCTGGCGCTATCTATTTTCAAGAAGTACTCATGTACTACCCCTGTGAACTGTGTATTTACACGCGCGTATGGATGACGGCCATGGCTTTGTTCGCGCTAGTGGCCATTCCTTTGCGCCATAACGTATGGGCGAGACGCGCCTGTATTGTCATTCAGTTGGTTTTAACGTTTGGTTTGATTCGGGTAGTGTGGAAGCTGCTGGGTATTGAATACGGATGGGGGCCTGATGGCGCGTGTAGTTTATACGCAAATTTCCCTCAGTGGGCACCGTTAGACGAGTGGCTGCCGGTTCTATTCAAAGTACAAGATTCGTGTGCCGCTACGCCTAAAGTGCTGTTTAGCCTGTCCATGGCAGATGGCTTGGCAGTGGTGTCGAGTGGTGTGTTTCTAGCGCTAGCCTTTGCTCTGTGGGGAAGTTTTCGGCCCGTGAAAATGTAATGTCTGCGGTAAGTATTCAGCAACGCTTACGTTCTTTGGCAAGCCCTACTATAGCCGAACACTCTTTGCGGTTTTTTAAAACTGGCAAAGGAGAGTATGGCGAGGGCGATCAATTTCTTGGCCTTCGTGTTCCAGCGCTGCGAGCAGAAGTTAAACGGAGCCATGACGAGCCTCTCGGTGAGATCCAAAAAATACTGCATTCGCCTTATCATGAAGAGCGTTTGTTTGCATTGTATGTGCTGGTAAAAAAATTTGGTTTAGCCAGAAAAGATAAAGAGGCTCAACGCAAAATTTATCAGCTCTACCTTGAGAGCACTCTTTATATTAATAATTGGGATTTAGTGGACAGTAGCGCATACCAGATAATTGGTGGCTACTTGCTCGATAAAAGCCGTAAACCTCTGTATCGGCTGGCGAAATCAGACGGGTGGTGGGAGCGCAGAATTTCAATGATTGCGTGCTTTCAGTTTATACGTCATAACGACTTAGATGATGCGCTTGAACTGTCGAAGCAGTTTTTACTTGATGAACACGACTTAATGCATAAAGCGGTAGGCTGGATGTTGAGAGAGGTGGGAAAGCGCGACGAATCGCGCGAACTACAGTTTCTCGACCAGTATTATACCGTTATGCCACGGACTATGCTGCGTTATGCCATAGAGAAGTTTTCGCCAGAGGTGCGTGCGAGTTTTCTATCGGGTACGCGTTAGCTTTGCCATGCAAAACTAACTTTAGCGAAAACAGAACGTGAATCTTTTTCTATCCCTTCTAGAGTGTCATCCTGAAACCCTCTATCAGCAAAACCTAAATAGAAAAGGCTTTGAGCGTTAAGCTTGTATGAGTACATGATTTGGCTAGAAAAAAGCTTATCAACGGCATTTACATTGTTGTCGTCATCAGAATCAAAGTTGGCTTGGTATAGCGCCGCATTACGTTGGATGTCGGTGTACTGCATGACCAACTTTAGTTGGTTGCGAATATCAAACTGATAGCTAAGGCGCAAATCGGTTTGATTGGCTGAATACAGTTTTCCGCCGTCCAGCTGTTGTAATGAGTCTGTTCGAATTGCCGTAGGATTAGCCGCTGTATCTATGGTGCTGTAGTTATGCGCGAGCCTCGCATTTAAGTGGTTGCTCAGCTGAAAATTGAGTGTAATGTTGGCCCTTGTAGTTGTGCCCGGCTGACTATTAGTATAGTCGATTGTGTCACCGTAAAGTGCAAACATTTGAAGCTGTAGGTTTGAAAGTGGTCGAAAGCTGAGGTAAGCCTCTAAGAGTGCTTCATCGAAATAGTCCCCGCCAGAATTAAAATCCCCTTCGTAGAACTTCTCCGCCGCAATCGCACCGAGCCGAGCGTATGATTGCAGGGTTCCATTGATAGCGGCAAATAGTTTAAGCTGATTTTTTAAGCGCTTATCATTTTGATCATGCACATAATCCCAGTCAAACCAAAGGTAGGAGCGAGTGATAGCACTATTGGTATCGCCGTAATATTTGCGTTCGCCTTCAAGTGAAATCATTTTGTAATCGGCAGAGCTATTAAAACCCATGTCGGCTCGAAAGCCCGAGCCCACGTTTTTGTAGTTGGCTTCTAACCGATAATCTCGCGTATCTCGGATAAAGTCTAACGCAACTGCATGGCCTTGTTGTTGCTCCTCTAAATTGAATTCGTGTTGCAGGCTAAGTGGGTTCGCGCTGTCTGAAAAGGCTGTTTGATAGCGGATTTTGTCTTTTTCACCCAGCCAAATATGGCCGTCGATGGAAGCAACGATATTGCGATAGTCCTCGGCCTGCCGTGTGGTTATTAATGCGCCGAATTGATTGCGTGCACCTATGTCCATCCGGTAACGCGCAATACCTATATTGCTGCCAATCGGTGTATCGTTATCTTCGTCGATCGGGTCTTCTATTACATATTCTGCAACATCTGAACTTTGATTGCCGGGTAGTAAAAAGGTCGTTGCGTTATCGTCGGCCATCAAAATGCCGTAGGCATGCGGGCCGCTCTTCCCCGTGAGTTTTACGCCAATATCCGGTTCGGCAATGTTGCGTGTGTGCACGAGATTAAAATTTCGGGTGGTGAAGTAATCCGAGCCGTCTAGAAAGAAAGGCCTGCGTTCTGGTAAAAACAGAGAGTAGGTATTGTTGACATTAAGTTGTGCGGCATCGGCTTCAATCTGTGAAAAATCTGGGTTTATAGTGGCGTTTACGACGGCGTTCTCGGTTATGCCCCAGCGTAAATCAAGTCCTGGTTGGGAATCTGTATCGCCTTTGTCCCAATCACCAGGTACGTCGTCGCGCGTGTTATTTTTGCTGAGCGTGAGTGTTGGTGTAAGTTGAAAATTATTGCCGGGTTTTACATTCGTAAAGCCCGAGACTTTATGGTATTGGCAAAGGTTACAGCTAATATTGGGGTCGCGTTGTATGTGTGTAAGCCAACGCGTTATGTCGCGTGGGTAAGCTCGGAAAATACCTACGCCCCAAGTAAGTTCCCCAGTACTGTTGGGAAACCGGAGTGCGCGAAAAGGAATACTGATCTCTGCTGTCCAGCCGTCGTCGGTAATCTTTGCCGCGCTATACCAAATGCCGTTCCATGCGGTAGTGGCCCTCCAGCCATTGGTGTCATCCACTCGGCCGTCTTGCTGAACGCCAAAGGGGTTGACATAAAACTCATAGCCATTGCGCTCACCATCAAACGTGTCGAGCACAATTCCCACCATATCATCGCCCCATATGGCATCTCGATCCGAGAGGTGAGCACGGATATTTTCAGGGTTAGGGTCATATGCGTGTATGGCGAGATGTAAACTTTCGCCATCTTCATATAGATAAGCAGAGGTTTTGATATCGGTAGGAATACCTTCGCCTGGATTGTTTTCAAACGCTAAGTCAAAAGGTGTGGCTTGTTGCCAAACCTGTTCGTCTAGAACACCATCTAATGTGGGGGCTATGGCTATATGGGTAAGAGCTAATCTGTTTTGTGAATAAGCCGATGGAGAAAACAATAAAAAAAGAGAGGAAACAAAAATACAAAGAGACGAGGGCAAAAATTGAAACATGTTGCGAGAAAACTCCACTAGCACCAATACATATAATAAGCAGAATTTTTTGAGCTTATCGATCGGCCGTTATTCTACAGCACTTTGGTCAAAGTAAAGTTTTAGTGAAAAATATTTGAACGACAAAATTAAGCGGCTTTTTTCTGGAACGATTCGTAAGTTGCTACAGTCAAGACAATTGCGCCGCCGACAGCGATGTGGGGGGTTAAGGTTTCCCCAATCATCATCCAGGCGAACAGAGATGCGAGCAACGGTTGTAGGCAGCTTATAAGTGCCACGGTTTTTGCGCTTAATAGTTTTAAGCTAACGCTTAATAGTGTGTGGGCGCCGGCTGTACAAAAAATGCCGAGCAGCGCTAATAACCACCAGTTATGTAAATCGAGGGTTGCGACGGTAGGCCAATCCGTAAAGCCAACAAAAATGAGTGCTGTAGCAATGGTTTGGTGCAGCATTAAGTGGCTACTGGGAACGTGATGAGCTAAATATTTCTGGCTTGTATTGCGCAACGAAAAGAGTAAAGCAGAGGTTATTCCCCAAAACACGCCTTCTCGTATGTTGCCGCTAACGAGAGACTCTTCGCCAGAGACCATGGTAACAACACCGATAAAAACAATAATTGCGGCCGCTATATCAATGCCTTTAGGCGATGAGTGTCGAAAAAAAGGCTCGATCAAAACGGTTAAAACGGGGTAACTGAAGAGCGCAATAATGCCAACAGCAACAGACGAGACCTGCATAGCATGAAAAAATGTTACCCAATGAAGACCAAGAATAACCCCCAACCCGTAAACGATAATACTTGTTTTTATAGTGGGCAATGTTAATGAGTGACGGCGAATGAGTAGTAAGCAGGCAATACCCAGTGCGGCGATAACGCTACGAAGGTGCGTAATAGAGGTAGAGTCGAGTTGAATAGATTTAGCAAATAGCCCATTTAAGCTCAACAAGAAAACAGAGGTATACAGCGAAGCGAAACCCGACGAAAGAAAACGACTGGAAGTGGAGCTGATAGGGGTCGACAACGTGAGCGTCTCGAAAGTGACTGTGGCGTGTAGTGTACCGACAAACACCAATACCTACGATAGCCTATCCATGCCGTGCAAGTGATCGAGAACAATTTTTATGTAGATGTTTAGAGCTGTCCACGCTTGCGGCGTATAAGTTGGTCTATTAATGAACGGTTACCCTTTTTTAAAATGTGGTTATTGTTTGTTTTACGGCGAGGTCATTTTAGTCTACGTTATGTTTCATAACCCATAATGATGCATTCATGCGGCTCCATTTGATGTAAAGCATAATGGTAGACTGTTGCTGATGGTGTAATACGTTTGAGTTAATTCTATTGTCACAAAGGAGGTATTTTCGGATGTCATCAGTAGTAGAGCGTGCCGTAAAGCCTAATCGCTGGCCAGCCATCATGGATATAGTGCAGGGTGGTACGGGTTTATTCTTAGTGCTCTTTATGTGGACGCACATGTTTATGGTGTCCAGTATTCTTATCAGTAAAGACGCTATGTATTGGGTCGCTCGTATGTTCGAGGCTGAACCAATTTTTGGAAAACCCTACCCTGTACTGGTTAGCGGTTTCGCCGTTTTTATTCTAGGGTTGATTATTGTGCATGCCTTTTTGGCTTTGCGACGTTTTCCTAATAGTGCGGGCCAATACCGCACGCTTCATACTCATATTAGTGGCTTAAAGCATAGCGATACTACACTGTGGTATGTGCAGGTGATTACAGGTTTTGCGCTGTTTTTTATGGCCTCCGTGCACTTGTACCAGTTGATCTCTCATCCCTCCGATATTGGCCCCTATGCGTCGTCCGACCGCGTATGGACCGGCATGATGTGGCCGCTGTATTTGGTGTTGCTGTTTGTGGTCGAACTCCACGCAGGCATAGGTATTTATCGTTTAGTAGTGAAGTGGGGGCTATTCCTAGGTAATAACCCCAAGCGTAACCGCCGTCGCTTATATGTTATTAAATGGTTGCTCACAGCGTTTTTCCTTGTGCTCGGTATTGCTACCTTAGCGGCTTATATGAAGACCGGGTATGAGCATGCGGACCGGGCAGGCGAACGATACGTGCCGAGCCATTTAGAACAAACGGGCGCATCGCCTCACGGCCACTAACACTCAACGCCAACCGACCCGAATTTTGAATTTAAAAATCAGGACTCTGTAATGAAAACGATTTATACCGATGCTTTGGTAATAGGTGGTGGCCTTGCGGGCTTGCGAGCCGCGATAGGCGTTCGTCGTCAAGGCCATGATGTGATTGTACTCAGCTTAGTACCGCCCAAACGTTCTCACTCGGCGGCAGCCCAAGGCGGCATGCAAGCGAGTTTAGGTAATACACTAAAAGGTCAAGGTGATAACGAAGATATCCATTTCGCTGATACAGTAAAAGGCTCCGACTGGGGCTGTGATCAAGACGTTGCGCGCATGTTTGTCAACACTGCACCTAAAGCCATACGCGAACTTGCTGCGTGGGGTGTGCCGTGGGGGCGTGTTGAGCGTGGCGCGCACAACAGTGTTATAGATGGTAAAAATGTATCGCTTACCGAAAAAGACGAGGCTCATGGTCTAATTTCGGCCCGTAACTTTGGTGGCACACAAAAATGGCGAACGTGTTTTGTCAGTGACGGCACCGGCCACTCCATGCTCTATACCATGAGCAACCAAGCTGTTGCGGAAGATATTCCTGTGCACGAGCGCATGGAGGCTATCTCCTTAATTCATGATGGCGAGCGCTGCTATGGCGCTGTGGTACGCAATTTAATGACGGGCGAATTGCTCACCTATATAGCCAAAACCACCTGTATCGCCACTGGCGGTTACGGTCGCATTTATCGTGCAACCACTAATGCCGTCATTAATGAAGGTATGGGTACTGCCCTTGCGCTGGAAACCGGCGTGGCTACCCTCGGCAATATGGAAGCGGTACAGTTCCACCCCACCGGTATTTTTCCTGCGGGTATTTTGGTTACCGAAGGTTGCCGTGGTGATGGTGGCCTATTGTTGGATAAAGACCTACACCGCTTTATGCCTGACTACGAACCCGAGAAAAAAGAGCTTGCCTCGCGCGATGTGGTTAGCCGCTGGATGGAGCACCATATTCGCAGCGGCAAAGGTGTGCAAAGCCGTTTCGGTGAACACCTATGGTTAGATATTCGTTTGCTCGGTAAAAAACATATTGAAGGTAAGTTGCGCGAAGTAAAAGAAATTTGTGAATATTTTCTTGGCGTAAATCCCGTAACCGATTTAATTCCTGTGCGCCCATGTCAGCACTATTCAATGGGTGGCGTGCGCACCGATTACCGCGGAGAATCCCCCTCGCTTAAAGGGCTGTTTGCCGCAGGTGAAGCCGCGTGTTGGGATATGCACGGTTTTAACCGCCTTGGCGGTAACTCCGTAGCCGAAACTGTGGTCGCGGGCATGATTGTGGGCGAAAACATGGGCCAGTTTATTGGTGGTAGTGGAGCCGATATAAACGTATCTACGGCCCTAATTCGCGAGGCGTATAACAAGCAGGCTGAACGCTTAGCCGGTTATTGCAATAGCAACGGTGACGAAAACCCTTTCCACATTATGCGCGAAATGCAGGAGTTAATGAGTTCCAATGTGGCTATTTTCCGAGGCGGAGAAAAGTTACAAGAAGCGGTTGATCAATTAAAAGTGTTGGCTCAGCGCGCGAAAAATATAAAAGTGCACAGCAGTGCCCAAGGTGGCAGCCCTGAATTGGTTGCGGCCTACCGTGTAGAAAGCATGCTGCGCTTAAGCTTGTGTGTTGCGCAGGGCGCATTGGCGCGCGAAGAAAGTCGCGGCGCACACTACCGTGAAGATTTTAAATTACGTAACGATAAAGACTGGCTCTGCCGAACACTGGCGAGCTGGAAAAGCCCAGAAGACACCATGCCCACACTTAATTACGAGCCTTTAGACGTAACAACAATGGAAATGCCTCCGAATTGGCGCGGCTATGGGGCAAAGGACCGCATCGAACACCCCGATACGGAGCAACGTCAAGCCGTTGTGGATGCCGTAAAAGCCAAGCATGAAGGTGGTAATCGTTTTGACGCACAAAACGAACTCATGCCATTTGAGGAGAAGCTACCCGAAAATTTGCGTGGAAAAAATGCGCGTTTGGGTGAAAATGAAAACGGCCAGTTGGCGAACGCAGGTAAGTAAGAGGAAAATGACGTGAATACCATTCCTGTAAAACAAGTGGAAGCCGAACCTGGCGAATATAGAACTTTGAGCGTTAACGTGTTTCGCCATAACCCTATGGATGAAAATAGCGTGCCTCACTTCGAGACCTTTGAGGTGGAAGAAGCAGATTCCATGACTCTCTTTATTTTGCTTAACGAGATTCGCGAAAATCAAGACCCTAGCGTGCAATTCGATTTTGTTTGCCGCGCAGGTATCTGTGGCAGTTGTGCGATGCTTGTTAATGGTCGCCCCAAACTCGCGTGTCGAACGCTCACCAAAGATTTACCGGCAGTATTAAACCTTGCGCCTCTGCCCGGTTTTGAGTTGATCGGCGACCTTTCTGTGAATACCGGTAAGTGGATGCGTAATATGAGCGAACACTTAGAAACGTGGATTCACAATAAAGAGGAAGAACGTGATTTTTGCGAGATAGAAGAAAAAATGGAGCCGGAAGTTGCTGACAAAATTTACGAGCTGGAACGTTGCGTAGAATGCGGCTGCTGCATTGCCGCCTGCGGTACAGCGCAAATGCGAACCGATTTTGTAGGTGCCGTGGGAATCAATCAGTTGGCGCGTTTTAGAATAGACCCCCGTGACGATCGTACGGATGCCGATTACTACGAAGTGCTCGGTACTGAAGACGGTGTATTCGGCTGTATGACCCTGCTCGGCTGCGAGGATATGTGTCCGAAGGAGCTGCCGTTGGCTCAGCAAATTGCGTATATGCGTAGAAAAATGGCGTTGTCCGGCGTCTAGTCGTTCAAACCGTTTCTGACCTTAGCCTTCCAAGCCTTTAATAGACCTCAATGGACTATTAAAGGCTTGGTGTCTTGAAATTCTGTTATCCTCCTGAATCGACCCTAATCGCTGTTATAGTCCATTACTGTCTGTTCGAAAAGGCATTATAACGGATGGTATTCTCTTAAAAAACGCGCCTGAGCCAGAAGAGAAATCGTGAGCGAGTGAACGATTAATTCAAGCTTTTGACGTAGAGCCAGTAAACTGGTCTAGAATAGATTAATGGGGCTTTACTGCGGCTTTGCAATACAATACTGTATTGTCAGGCTGTCTATATCCTCTGTGTCTAGCGCAGATTATTGGCCATTGTTCCTCACTATTAAGCGTCCCTCTATTTTTGTAAAGCTATGAAAAAAGTAGTGTTTTCTTTTCTTTTCTCCGCTCTATTTATATTGGCGCCTATTGAGGTGTTGGCTGAAAAAGTTATAACGCACTGTATGCAGGGCGATAAAAGTTATACAGTCGATTTGCTGAAGCTAGCCCTTAATACACAAAAGTACGTATATGAATTAGAGCGTAACGATTGGTTTTGTTCTGAAAAGCGAAAGTTAAAATCTGTATTTGAACGTGACATTAAAATTATTTGGGCTGGCGCTAGCGTTGAGTTAGAAGAAAAGCTAATACCGGTACGTATTCCCATTTTTAAAGGTCTCACAAGTTATCGCGTGCTCCTCATTAGGAGAAGCGAGCAGGTAAAATTTTCGAAAATTCAGACATTAAGTGATTTTAAATTGTTGAGCCTTGGTCAAGCTGAAGATTGGGTCGACACAAAAATATTTCGAGCGTCTGGTATTCGAGTAGTAACATCTCACAGCTTCGAAGTATTGCCAAAAATGTTGTCTCATGGGCGCTTTGATGCTTTTCCTCGAGGAATACAGCAGGCATGGAATGACGCGCAACAGTTTTCTAATCTCGGCTTGGAAGTTGAGCAAGAATTGGCTTTTCATTACCGGTTGCCCTCCTATTTCTATTTATCTCCCGATAGCGCCGATCTCGCTAAAACATTAGAGAAGGGTTTGGAAGCGCTTATAGCCAGTGGTGAGTTCGATAGGTTTTTTTATTCTCACCCTCTTATTATTGAAGGTCTAAGAAATTTCAATATTAAACAGCGTAGAGTGTTTGAGTTGCCTAACCCCTTTCTACCTACAAAGGTTCCTACGGAACGCGAAGAATTATGGCTTAACTTTTAATAACACGTTTAGTTCTGGAGCGTGTGCCGGGTAACCGAAATCCCTCGTACTACTTTTACCCGTGGTGTGGTTGACCAGCGTAGGGTGCTGATACTCTAAAACTGATCGTATTCACACAATCTTAAGCGTTTGCCTTGTCTATTAACGTTTAACACTCCTTTTCGCCCAGCCGAGACGTGCCTATTTCTTGTTGTCGTCGGCGTCGATATTTTACGGGTTGATCGTTTGTTTGGCGCTAGTGTGGGCGTCTTAAGGGCCCGCCGTTGGCTCAGTAAATTGCGCGCATGCGTAGGCGTTTGGCTTTGGTAAAATAAGGGCGGTGCGGTGAACTTGGTTAGCCATAAATTGAATATGATGCGGCTTTATTATTTGCTCGCGTTCGGCAGGGAATTACAGTTTTACCGGTAGCATATTGACGGTAGGAGAAAGAAAAGCCTTTGCAAAATATACCTGATTAATCGTATCGCTAATGACCCTATTCTGAATAGGAATGGAATTTGAATAAGGTAGGACGTTTAGATGACGCTCAGCCGCGGTGCGGCTGAGCAAAAGGGTACTTACAATATTTTTTCGAGTTTAATCGCGGTTGGGCATCCTCCAGTATGGCGATAGCCTGCATACGGAGTGATTGTACAGTTAGAATTCATATTCGAACCTGTCCATGTCCAACTGGCAACAGGGCTTGGACCGCACAGAAAGCGTCTTTCTTTAGAGCCAGCGCTAACCCAAACACAGCCAGGCTCGATATAAGAGCCATATGGGCCAGTACTATACAAAAGCTGATCTGGTGTACTGGTATCGACTACCGGAGGAGTGCTTCCACCAGAGGAGGGTGCGCTGCCTAAGTCTAAGGTAAGGCTTTTTGTATCGCTGTAGCCGTCATTGTCGTTCACGGTTACCGTTCTAGTAAAATTTCCGTATGGTTGATTCACTGTTGAGTAAACTGCTATCCGGCCATTATCTTTAGTTGTCTGAGGGCTTCCACTCCATTGATAGTTAACGATATCTCCGTCTATATCGTAAGAGCCAACGGCTGAAAATTCGATAAACCAATGTGAATTGCTAGTTATTTGGTAAGGGGCTTTATAGTTAACAATGTTGGCCGTTGGAGTGTAATCGCACACTTCTATCGTTTGATGGCTAGTTCTCATATTTAGAGGAACGTCGCACGCGACAGTGATAGCGAGCCCTTGGTTGGAAAAGCCAATTAGCTCGGAAATAGTATAGTGAGAGCTACTGCTATTAAATACCGAGATGTGTTGAGAAATATAATGTTGTGGTGGTGCCGTTCCAATGCCTTGCCCGTTGCTGTAGCCGCAAATATTGTCATAAGAACATGTGGCAAGCTCTATGCCCCAGCATGAGGCCACTCCTGTGTATTCATAATATGTCGTTGTTTGGTCTACATTTCGACAATTTACTTCATCTCCACCAGCAAAAACACTGACGCTTAGCATCGATAAAATAAATACATAAACGTAAATTGATATTTTTTTCATTGAAAAATCCCGTTATATTTTAAGTGATTACCCCAATAGTTATATTGGCTCTAATTGTCATACCAATATGTTTTCAGTGTATTACAGCGTGTTGTTAATCCCTAAATGCATTGGTGCTTTTCAGTTGTAAGATATGTTTTTTTGTGAACTGTTAACGTGTTATGTAGGGTTGTTGCTTGCAGGTAAAAAATAGGCGTAGTTATTAAAGCGGTACTTTGAGGTTCGATATTTGGGTTGTTGCTTTTTAGGGCGTACTTTCGTTGCCGCTTATTTTTCGCAATGATTTTGATAAGAGGCAACCAAACATAGTCGTTTTTGTTCTGAAATCGACGGTGTGGCGTATCTCGCCTTGCAATAAAAAATTATGGAAAAAATTGTCGCGAATAATCTGCTTTCGGTTTACGCGTGATGTTTGCGTGCGAGTTATCTCCGCTGAAACGGAGAAAGGACGATGGGATAAGGTGGGTCGATGAGAGGGGGAGGGAAGGGGCGTTAGCGTTTAGCTGCAGTGAGTGGTAGAAAGGTGAATATTTTCATTCCAAGGGGGTGTTTCGATAAATATTGATTGGTTCGGTTCAGCTCGCAATAGGCTCTGACTCCAGTACGGCCTCAAACGTTTGCCGTTTTCCTTGTCGAATAACGTCTATGACTACTTCGTCACCCGGCCGAGACTCGCCTATTTCTTGTTGCCCCCAGCGTCCATCTCCTACCATTTGATTATTTATTCGCGTTATGACGTCGCCGGGCCGCAAGCCTGCTTTGTCGGCAGGGCCTCCAGTGTAAACGTGTGTCACAAGAACACCGTTGGTGGAGGTAAGGTTGAATGATTGGGCTAGCTGAGGAGACAGTGATTGTGCTTCGACCCCGAGCCAGCCTCGAACAATTCGACCAAATTCAACGATATCGTTGAGCGTTTGAATGGCTGTGTCGGCAGGAATAGCAAAACCAATGCCGCCCACAGAGCCGCTTTGGTCTAAGTTTGCGGTGTTAATACCTAATAAGTTGCCATGCGCATCGATGAGGGCTCCACCCGAGTTGCCGGGGTTAATAGCCGCATCGGTTTGAATAAAGTTTTCGAAGGCCGCAATGTTAAACCCACGCCTGCGTGTAGCGCTAACAATGCCTTGAGTGACGGTTTGACCCATGCCGAAGGCATTACCTATGGCTAATACGACATCCCCAACCATGGTGGTGTCTGGTGATCCTATGGGGATAGGGTTTAGGTTGTCTAAGTCAATTTTTAGGACGGCTAGATCGCTCTTACTATTAACGCCTTTTAGTTCTGCGTGCGCTTCGCGACCATCCGCCAGTGCGACAACAATTTCGTCGACGCCATTGATAACATGGTTGTTGGTTAAGATATAACCTTCTTTGCTGACGATAACACCTGAGCCGCGCGCGGATTGCATGCGCTGCTGGCGAGGGATGTCGG
This sequence comes from Teredinibacter purpureus, assembly GCF_014217335.1. Lineage (NCBI taxonomy): Bacteria > Pseudomonadati > Pseudomonadota > Gammaproteobacteria > Cellvibrionales > Cellvibrionaceae > Teredinibacter > Teredinibacter purpureus. Next base: position 1,517,131 of record NZ_CP060092.1, read on the forward strand.
AATTATTGAAGTAATGGCGAAATAATGGGTCGTCAAATAGAGGGTGCCGACGAATATTGACTTGGGTGCGGGTATATATATTGACGACTGCTGGCGCAGCGCGAGCAACGGCGCGCGCATAGGAGGTAGTGCCCTGCCAGCCATCGTTTTCGGTGGGCGACAAAAAAGCCACTGGCCGCCCAATGGCCCCAGTTTGAATGACGGAGTGTTTAAACTCGGGAAAGAGTGTAAGTGCTATCAGAGCGCCGAGTAGCCCGATAACAACGGGCCATCGAACATAAACGAACGCTCTGTAAAGGGTATTCATACCGCACTGCTCTAATAATTATTAGGGTGAGTTTGCTACGTTGGCCGTAACTTATTGCTGTGTCGTCTTGCCTTACTATGGTGGGTTAGGCTGTTTTGCCTGGGTGGAAGTTATCGTGTTCTTTATTGTCGTCTTCGTTAAGGCCGTACTCTTCGCTTAGCGTGCCTGTTTGCCCTGGAGTTTTGGGCGCCCAGTCGCGGGGTGGTTCTGCCTGTATTTCATCGATTGCATTTGCGCTCTCAATCCCTAGCGTGCTGTCCCCAGCTTCTAGTATCTTTCGGCTAATTTCCGAGTTGGTGAGTTGCACGGCGCCTTTGGCTAGGTGTTCGTGTACTTCTTTGTAGTTTTGAGTAAGGTTGTGCACCAGTTTGGATGTCTCGGCGAAGTGCTGTGCCACATCTTGTTGGTATTGGTTTAGTTCTTCGCGGGTGAGTTGTAAGCTTTGCTCTAGCTCTTTCTGTTGCTCTGGCGGCAAAAGAGTTCGACTAATTACAGCGCCAAGAAGTCCGCCAATACAAAAAACGATCGCACCGACCATCACGAGAATTTCGAGTGAAAACAAGGTTAGCCTCCAAAAAAAGAATTCAGTCCTAAACAAACTGAATAATACACCAGAATGGTGAGGGGAGTTTGAAGTAGAGAACAGATTCTTTCGCAAAAGATTCTTTGTCGTTTGTTGAGACCCTTGTGTCGTTTAAATTGAGGTTCGCATGGGGTAGAGTAGCGGCTCGATAGCGGCAGCCTTTAAATCAAGTGCTATAGTGATTTCTTCCTTTTTTATCTGTGTCAATGTGTAGATGTTTTATGCCGGATTCCCCCCTTAGTCGATACCACCAAGATCTTCAGCGTTCAGGTTTTGTTGCTGATGAGTCGCAGTTAAATGCCGTTCGCTCTCTTGATGAGCTGTATCACTCGTTGGTAAAAAGCCACGATGGCTGCGAGTGGAAGAAAGCCCAAACGCCTACCGTATGGCGCCGTCTAAAAGGTGTGTTCAGTGGTTCGTCAGGAGTCAAACTGGAGTCTCATGGCTTATATTTTTGGGGTGGGGTAGGGCGAGGCAAGACATACCTAATGGATGTGTTTTTTGAGTGTTTGCCGTTCGACGCTAAAATGCGCACTCATTTTCATCGGTTTATGCGTAGGGTTCATCAAGAGCTGACGTCTTTAACTGAGCAGCAGGACCCATTGGAAATTGTGGCAGGTCGTTTAGCCAAAGAGGCGAGAGTGATCTGTTTTGATGAGTTTTTTGTGGTGGATATAACGGATGCCATGATATTGGCGGGTTTACTCGAGGGGCTTTTTGCCCGAGGGGTAGTGCTGGTGGCAACATCGAATATTGCACCGGGCGGGTTATATGAGAATGGATTGCAGCGCGCACGTTTTTTGCCCGCTATAGCGTTGTTACATCAGTATACGCAAGTCGTTAATGTTGATGGTGGCGTGGACTACCGCCTACGGGTGCTCGAAAAAGCTGCGCTCTATTATGTGCAGGGTAATGCTGATGTTCCCGCTCAGTTAATGGCTTGCTTCCACAATTTGTTACCTGACCCCTCTGCGGCGGAAGGTGATGTAATGCTGGAGATTGAGGGGCGTCACATTGAGGCGCGATACGTTGCTGAAGATGTTGTGTGGTTTCAGTTTGCTCACTTGTGTGACGGCCCTCGTTCGCAGAATGACTATATAGAGTTGGCGCGTGAGTATCATGCCGTGATTGTAGAGGGGGTCCCTTATTTTGATGGGCAGAATGATGATTTGGCTCGGCGTTTTATCTATCTAGTAGACGAATTTTACGATCGTAATGTTAAGGTGATTGTCTCGGCGGTAGCGCCTGCGCATCAGCTGTATCGTCAGGGCCGTTTAGGTTTTGAGTTCGAACGAACGGTTAGCCGTCTTCAGGAAATGCAAAGTAGCGAATACCTCTCTCAGCCTCATAAAGCCTGATGCGTAGTGAAAGGCTCAGTGTTTAATGTGTGTGCCAATGTGCCCACATCCCTCCGCCCTTAAGATTAACTTTTTATAACCAGTGGGCATAGCCTAAAAGCGGAACTACACTTACCTGTATGGCGCCTAAAACATGTTTTTAAGCAGAGTAGTGTCGATACGTAAGGCGAGTGGTGGAGGTGGATGTTTAGTTTGTTGAAGCTATACCGGTTTTGGTCTCTTTTTAGGAGAGGTGTGTTCGCCTTTGTGGGGCTAACGCTATTGCTGGCCCCAGCAGCGAATGTTTTGGGTAAAGACGATGCTCCTGAGCCGCTAACAGTTATTCACAGCATTAGTGGGTGGAGCCCCACTATGAAAGCGTTCCAAATGGATTTGATGAGGACGTTGTTACGCTTATCGTCTGAGGAGGAGGGCGATTATAACGCTGTTTTCGATGATAGAAATATGACAACAAGCCGCTCCATGCTAGCGACACGCCGAGGTGAAATTCACACGGGGTTGACCACCGGTTGGGGGGCGCTAAGAAACAGCAAGGAGCATGTGACGCTTTATCGTTATCCCTATTTAAAGTCATTGTTAGGGCTGCGGCGTTTTATCATTCGAGCAGAAGACCGAGAACGCTTTGAGTCTATTCGATCAGTTAAGGGGTTAAAGGGGTTTCGTGCGGGGCAGGGTGCCGGCTGGCCGGATACGCGAGTTTACCGTGAGGCCGGTATTGAGGTTGTTGAGGCCGAAAACTACCCCAGCTTGTTCCCTATGCTGGCCAAAGGCCGCTTTGACTTTTTACCGTTGAGCGTGCTGGAGGTAGAGGGTGCGCTAGCAGAGTTTGAAAAGGATTACCCGAGCTTAATCATTGCAGAAAATATGTATGTCTTTTACCCCATACCTTTGTATATAAGTGTTAGCAATACTAAGCCTAAAGTGTCTGAGCGATTGAAGGCAGGGCTGGATGTTTTGTTTGATCCAGACAGTCCTTTTGAACTTGACAATCTCATGTTGCGTCATTTCCCATTAGAGGGAGAGATTGAGATTGATGGTCGAGCCACGTTAATTACAATGAATAACCCTTATGCTGAGGCCGAAATTAACCTCACTATGTTGCGTTATTTTAGTGAACATTATCGTGTTACTCTCTCCCGCTAGCGTTTTCCCTCTCCACGTTCAGTGCTATGTCGACAACTCGCTTGAATATTGGTCAATCTTTCTGTAGAATCCGCGCTCCTTTCGCTGGGGCTGGTTTTCAGCTTGCAGCATTTGAATCATTTTTCCTTTAGAAACTCGTACCTTCGCAAGGCAGATAACATGAAGACTATTAGTGCCAAACCTGAAACAGTAAAACGCGACTGGTACATCGTTGACGCTGACGGCAAAACTCTCGGCCGTATGGCTGCAGAGATTGCTTCCCGCTTGCGCGGAAAGCATAAGCCTGAGTACACGCCTCACGTAGATACCGGCGACTACATCGTAGTAGTTAATGCCGAAAAAGTACGTGTGACGGGTAAGAAAGCGTCAGATAAGATGTACCACCATCACACTGGTTATATCGGTAACCTAAAATCAATAAGCTTCGAAAAGCTCATTGATAAGGCTCCCGAACGTGCCATCGAGGTTGCCGTTAAAGGCATGATGCCGAAAGGCCCCCTCGGTCGTGCAATGTTCAAAAAATTGAAGGTTTATGCCGGTGATGCGCATCCGCACACGGCTCAGCAGCCTCAAGAACTCAACATATAATTAGGAGCGAATAATGGCCGCTGAACAATATTACGGAACAGGTCGTCGTAAAACGTCGACCGCACGAGTTTTTATCTCAACAGGTAGTGGCATCATCACCGTTAATGATCGCCCTTTAGACGAATATTTTGGCCGTGAGGTTGCTCGCATGATCGTTCGTCAGCCGCTTGAAGCGACTGATAACGCCGAGAAATTCGACATAAAAGTCACCGTTAAAGGTGGTGGTAGTTTCGGTCAGGCTGGTGCAATTCGCCATGGTTTGACTCGCGCGTTAATGGTTTACGATGAAACCTTGCGTCCAACCCTTCGTAGCGCTGGTTACGTTACTCGTGATGCCCGTGAGGTTGAGCGTAAGAAAGTTGGTCTGCGTAAAGCACGTAAGAAGCCGCAGTTCTCCAAGCGTTAATCGATTTTTGCGAGGGCTTGCTTCTCGCATCAGTTGGTTCACAAAACGCCCAAACCCCTCTGGTTTGGGCGTTTTTGTATCGGTTATACCGGAGTGTTGGGCGGCTTTAAACGACCGTTTACCTTGTCACTTTGTGGGAATTTCTTTACCATATCGCCACTTTTTGTGGGGACGCATTCCCGTCAGAGCCTTCGCCGGTCACAACTTGTTCGTATGTGCCAGAATAAGTTAGTGCTAAAGCAGAGGCCATGCGTCACGCCCCAACTATAATAAACTCCGAACTATGGGGAGAATTAGGCTTTTACGCGCTCTATTGACTAGCCTACAGGTTGTTGTGGTGCGCAGAGCGGTTTTGGAAGCCAGCTCCAGACTAGATTTCGCTATTCATCTTAAAATATTAAAAATACGGGCCTTAAATCAGCCTTAATGGGAGATAAACGTCGTGAGTAATGACGGTGTGAATGAAGGGCGTCGCCGCGTGCTAACCGCACTGACGTCTGTTGTAGGTGCAGCGGGCGTCGTAGGCGCAGCGGTGCCATTCGTGGGTTCTTGGAATCCTAGCGCGAAAGCCAAAGCGGCTGGCGCTCCAGTGGAAGTCAATATTTCCAAGCTTGAACCTGGTCAGATGATGACGGTGGAATGGCGAGGCAAGCCAGTTTACGTATTCCGTCGCACACCAGAAGCTATGGCTTCTTTGTCCTCTATTGAGGGTCGTTTAAGAGACCCTGCATCAGAGGAATCTGTTCAGCCGGCCTATGCCCAAAACGCTACACGCGCGATTGAAGGTAAGGAAGACGTATCGGTATTGTTGGGGTTGTGCACTCACTTGGGTTGCGCACCTACCTACCGTCCTGAAGTTGGTGCAGAAGATCTTGGTGGTGACGAGTGGATAGGCGGATTTTTCTGTCGCTGTCATGGTTCCAAGTTCGATCTTGCGGGTCGAGTGTTTGAGGGCGTACCAGCCCCAATTAACCTCGAGATACCGCCCTATCAATATCTAAGTGACACGTTGTTGCTTATCGGCGATGACCAGGGGGCTTAAGGCTATGATGAATTGGCTAACTGGATTATGGAATTGGATTGACGCCCGTCTACCCGTGCAGCGTGCATGGGATACACACATGGCTAAATATTACGCGCCTAAGAATTTCAATTTTTGGTATTTCTTTGGTGTTCTTTCTTTGCTGGTATTGGTTAACCAGTTACTAACCGGGGTTTGGCTCACTATGAGCTATACGCCGAGCGCCGAAGGTGCTTTTGCTTCTGTTGAGTACATCATGCGAGATGTGCCTTACGGCTGGTTAATACGCTATATGCACTCCACCGGCGCATCCGCGTTCTTCTTGGTGGTGTATCTGCACATGTTTCGCGGCCTTATGTATGGCTCTTATAAAAATCCGCGTGAACTCGTATGGATTTTCGGTATGGTTATCTATGTCGCACTAATGGCTGAGGCTTTCTTGGGTTATGTTTTGCCTTGGGGGCAGATGTCTTATTGGGGTGCGCAGGTAATTGTGAATCTGTTTGGTGCTATACCCTATGTTGGTGAAGATCTAGTGCAATGGATTCGTGGTGATTACCTCATTTCTGGTGCTACCCTTAACCGATTTTTTGCGCTGCACGTGGTTGCTGTGCCCATCGTTTTGTTGGCTTTAGTGGTGCTGCATTTACTTGCATTGCACGAAGTGGGCTCTAACAACCCCGACGGTGTTGAGATTAAAAAGAATAAAGATGAAAACGGTATCCCTTTAGATGGGGTTCCTTTCCATCCTTATTACACCGTGCATGATTTAGTCGGTATTACGGTCTTCTTATTTGCTTTCTGCGGCATAATTTTCTTTGCTCCAGAGTTGAACGGCTATTTCCTCGAGCATGCTAACTTTGAGCAGGCGAACGGTTTGAAGACCCCTGAGCATATTGCACCGGTTTGGTACTTCACGCCTTTCTACGCTATTTTACGCGCGGTTACGTTCGATCTGGGCGGTGTGTTTACGTCTAAGCTATTGGGATTTATTGCCATGGCGTTAGCGATTGTGGTGTTGTTCTTCCTTCCTTGGTTGGATCGTAGCCCCGTTAAATCGATGCGTTACAAAGGTAATTTTAGCCGTATAGCATTAATTGTTTTTGCCGCAGCATTTGTGGTGCTAGGGTATTTAGGGCTTAACGCGCCATCTCCTGCTCGCACAGCTCTCGCACAGTTCTGCACCGTGGTCTACTTCGCTTATTTTATTGGCATGCCTTTCTGGACGCGAATGGAAAAAACGTTGCCAGAGCCCGAGCGCCTGCAGATGAAAGGCTTGCCTCTGCCGTTGGTACTTGGTGGGCTGGTGTTGTTCTTGGTGTTGGTGTTTGTGCCTATTAAAGCGGTTGCAGCTTCCGGCGGCGCTTGTGGCGCGGTTCCTTGTGACCACTTTGAAGCCGATCTTGGCGATAAAGAATCTCTTCAGCGCGGTGCGGCGACCTTCATCAATTACTGTATGGGTTGCCACTCGGCATCTTATTCGCGTTACGAACGAGTTGCCGAAGACCTCAATATTCCATTGGATCTCATGCTAGAAAATATGGTTTTCACTGATCAAAAGCTCGGCGAGCTTATGACTATTTCCATGCCTGCTGATAAGGCTAAAGAGTGGTTAGGGGCAACGCCTCCCGATCTTACGTTGGCTACGCGTGCGCGGTCTTCGGATTGGCTTCACACTTTCTTGCGTAATTTTTATCAAGATGACAGCCGTCCTACGGGCGTAAACAATAAAGTGTTTGAAAGCGTTGGCATGCCACATGTGCTGCTCGAGCTGCAGGGGCTTCCTGAGTGTGCCGCGGGTGAAAAGCTGGATAGTCATGGCGATGTTGTGCGTAACGATCTTGGTGAGGCTATCATGGCGTCGTGTGGCGCTTTGAAAGTGGGCAGCGTAACCGGTAGTTTGACTCCAGAAGAGTACGATCAAACCGTTTACGATTTGGTTAACTTTATGACGTATATGTCGGAGCCTGTGGCCGATAAGCGTGTTCGTATTGGTATTTACGTTTTCTTGTTCTTAGGTGTGTTGCTGATATTTACTTGGCTCCTAAACCGCGAATATTGGAAAGACGTACACTAGCAGTAAATTTGGTCGAAGCTGTTTCCAGCATCGACCATTCCTTTTGTATTTATCTATTTTGGGGATTTAAAATGGGAGTTGTAACTAAGCGCTCATCCATGACCTACTTTTCCGATGGCCGAGATCATTACAGTCATCGCGTACGTATCGTATTGGCGGAAAAGGGGGTAACGGTTGATGTGGTTGAAGTAGACCCTGCTGATATTCCCGCTGAACTCAGTGAAATCAACCCTTACAATTCGTTGCCGACGCTGGTTGATCGTGAGTTAACGCTGTATGAAACAGGCGTTATGATGGAGTACCTTGATGAGCGTTTTCCTCATCCGCCGCTGCTTCCTGTTTACCCTGTTGCGCGAGCAGAAAGCCGACAGTTTATCTATAGAATCGAAAACGATTGGGCGCCGTTGGTTGCAACTCTCGCTAATTCAAATAGCAAAGAAGCCATCGCGGCCGCCGCAAAAGAGTTAAAAGACAGCTTAGTGGCCATAGCGCCTATTTTCGGTGAAAAGCCATTCTTTATGAGTGATGAGTTTACGCTGGTCGATTGCTGTTTGGCGCCTATTTTGTGGCGTTTAGAAGCCTATGGTGTTGAATTGCCGAATACTCGCCAGGTGTTACCTTTGCTAGAGTATATGGACCGTATGTTCCGCAGAGAGTCTTTCCAAGAAAGCCTTACTGAGCTTGAACGCGAAATGCGACCACAGTTTGGTTAATGACATTGCCCGAGGCTGTCAGGCTCCACGATTGAATAGTGGGTGTGGTGGCGTCGGTTTTGTTTTTTTCTTTTATCTATTAACGATGTATCTCGAGTGACGCCAATGGCGATGACTTCAAGTAGACCTTATCTTCTTCGTGCTCTTTACGAATGGATTGTGGATAACGACTTTACGCCCCACGTTGTAGTGAATGCTTTGGCGGGTGAGGTGGAAGTTCCACAGAAATATGTGAATAAAGAAGGGCAGATTGTTCTGAATATAGCCCCTCGTGCGGTTGCCAGTTTAGAGATTGGCAACAAAGCTGTGGTCTTCAATGCTCGCTTTGGCGGAATTCCTACCGATATTTATGTGCCATGCCATGCCGTATTAGGTATTTATGCGCGCGAAAACGGTCAGGGCATGATGTTCGAATCTGAACTGCCTACTGAGCCAGACCCTAGTTCACCAGATGAAGGGTCGCCTTCCGAACCTGCGCGTCGACCCAGTTTGCGGGTTGTAAAGTAGAAGCTTCCACCTTCATTTCTTTGTAGAGGTATAAGAGGCGGGACACGCCTTTTATACCCTCCGCCCTTAATTTTTAGTTTTTATATAGCTATTAATTCTAGCCTCTCCTGCTAATAGCGCTTTCCTAGTGCTCTTGATCCCATACAATTAGGGAGCAACCCTACAAAAAATATAAGTATCTAAAGGAGGTCTCATGGCTTTGTTACAGCATGCATACGGTATTATGACGAATCCGTCGGCAGAATGGGTGTCAGTTCGAGACGATAATAGTTCATTCAAGCAGGTTTTTTTGAGTCACGTTCCCTTTTTGGCCCTTATCCCGTCTTTGGCGTCTTTCTATGGCGTTACTCAAGTTGGTTGGAGCGTTGGCAGTGGAGATCCTATTAAGTTAAGTATTGATTCGGCCGTTTCTTTGAGCGCGTTAACCTATGTTGCGTTACTCGCGGGCGTCTTTATTCTTGGTGAATTTATTAATTGGATGTCACGTACCTATGGTGTGTCTGACTCTAAAGAACGGCGGCATCATGCGGGCACCGCTTTAGCAGTGTGTATTACTACCCCCTTATTTTTGGCCGGTATATTCTTGCTGAATCCGTCTATTTGGCTTAATGCCGTAGCAATGATCGTTGCAGGAAGTTATGCGGTATACCTCATATTTGAAGGCATGCCAATCGTCATGAGTATCGATAAAAATAGAGCATTCATGTACTCATCATCGGTGATCACTGTAGGCTTAGTGCTTATGGTTTCAGCAATGATAGGGACCGTTTTAATCTGGGGTATGGGCATTGGCCCAATCTATATCGATTAAAGCTTAGCGGCGCCTTTTTTTATATTTTACCTTTACGTAAAGCGCGTACTGCACGCGTTTCGTACTTCGGGCCACCTATACTAATGTCTTCACCCGAAAAGTTTCACGTTATGTGTCATTAGCGAGGGTGGAGCATGTTAGGACGTAATGTTATGCCCAGCAATAGTAGCCGTATCACTTTTCCTGCCATTCTAGATTTTGAAGCCTCGGGGTTTGGTAGCTCTAGCTTTCCTATCGAAGTTGGTGTTGTGCTCTCTTCGGGGCAGCGTTATTGCGCGCTTATCCGGCCACATAAAACCTGGACTCATTGGAATAGTGAGGCCGAACAGTTGCATAAAATCTCTAGATCTAAACTTGTGGAGTGCGGTAGGCCCGTGCAAGAGGTGTGCGCAGAATTAAACGAATTAGCCGGTAAAACTGCGCTCTATAGTGACGGTTGGACACATGACCATTCTTGGTTGATTCGGCTATATCATGCTGCTGCAATGGCGCCTACATTCAAGCTAAGCCCTATTGAAGCTATCGCGACCGAACAGCAGTTAGGGTGTTGGGACGACACCAAAAAAAGCGTGCAGCAAAATCTAGGTGTGCTGCGCCATAGGGCAAGCAGTGATGCGTTAATGATCCAGCAAACCTTTATTGAGTCACGGAGGAGGGCCGAGGTGGATTGTGCCCGCCTGGAAAGTGCAACGAATGTTTCCCCTGTGCCCAGAGTGAATGATTCTTTGGCTTCGGTTTATTCTCCAGGCTCTGTCCTTAAGTCCAAAGTTAACTAGTTTAGAACCTAACTTTCGTTGAGTAACGGTGGTACCGGGCAGTCTAGCGAGTCGGCGATTGCACGATATAGTTCGCCTTCTACTGGTGTAACAACGCCATCTGCGGCGATTACTTCCGCTAATGCTTTTAATAAGCGAGGCTTTTGTAAAAGTTTAAGTGCCGCGAGTTTTTCTATTGCGGTGTCTATCTCTTTGAATGAATAGTTACCCGAATTTAGTGTGAACTTTGCGTTTTTTAAACCGAGGTGTTCTATACCTTTTTGAAACGCCCCACCGGGCGATACGCTTTTGCCTGCATGCACAACTAGGCTAAAGATCAAGCTGACTTCGTTGGTTAGCTGTTGCAAACTGTAGCGCGGCTCGGGTGTGTAGGCTTCTGTATTGTTGCGGATAATTCGAAATACGCACCATTCAAAAAGACTAACATGTGAATCAGACTTGATAAGTGCAACCAAGTTATTTTTGAATACGGTGTACTGTGGTTGTGAGAGAAGTTTAAGTGCTGGAATAGCCATCTCAATTAGTGCTACGTGCTGTTTTCTTTCTAACTGAAAAACGTAATGAGCGAGTTTTTTCATTACTTTGAAAGTCGCAGGATGCGCCTGGTCTTTTAAGTGTCGAACCTGCTCGTTTCGAACATCCTTTTTTTTGTCTAACAAAAGGCAATAAATGAGTGCGCGAGCACTAAACGGCTGATGGGCGGCATCACGCAGGTTCTGAGGAATAGAGTGGATTAAGGTTTGTGCGTATCGCAGGTGGTTGCTGTCGGGCTCGCCGATACTGTCGACCACACCCATCGTAAAAGCCGACATGGACGCCTGATGCGTTGCTGACGGTTGTGCGAAGCTAGACGTTTGTTGATCTGTTTGTGCGGTATGTTCTATGGGTTGTGGGTGAATATAGCCCCCGTTCCAGCTCGGTATCACACGTTTAATTCGTGTATGCAGTGGAGGGTGGGTTGCCATTAGCGCACTAAAGGCCGTCTTAATACCTTGGCCAAAATACATATGACTAAATTGAGCAGCGTTAGCATTGTCTAATAGCGAGCCGGTGTCGTAACCGCCTATTTTTTTAAGTGCATTGCCAATACCTTCTGGGTTTCGCGTATATTGAACGGCAGACGCATCGGCCAAAAATTCTCGTTGCCGACTTACCGCAGCTTTAATCATATTGCCAAAAAAGGTTCCGCCATACCCAATCGCGACAAGGGCGAAACCTAGGCTTATTTGTGCTGACGCGTTTTTTGAGCGCGGGCCATGATAGCTAGAGTTATAGCGGCGTCGACGCCCGTAATGATAACCACCGGTGCCTTGTAATATGAAGGCACCTATCAAGCCAATAACGAGTATGCCGTGTAAAAGTGCTACGAGTCGCGTATTCAGCCGCATATCGCCATTATGTATATGACTAAACTCGTGGGCGATCACACCTTGTAATTCTTGCCTATTCAGTAGATCTATACAGCCTCTTGTAATACCAATAACGGCATCTCGCCTAGATAAACCTGCTGCAAAAGCATTGATGCTGCTTTCTTCTAACACGTAAACGGGTGGAGTTGGGTTGCCGGAAGCAATGGCCATTTCCTCGACTACATTTAACAGTATTCGGCTTTGGCCTTCGCTTCCATCGTAATGCAGTAGTTGTCCTCCTAGTGATTCAGCGACTTTCTTTCCGCCGCCGCTAAGTTGGGAATACTTAAATAACGTTCCCATTGCGACCACGGATGAGACGCTAATCGCGATAATCAAAGCATTTTTGGTTTGAAGAAACGTCAATAAATGCTCGGTCATCGACATTTGCTGCGCAGCGACAATTTCTATACTTGTTGTATGTAGACCAAGATAATAAATGAATACGCCGATCACCGTGATGGTGATAGCCACTAAGGTCAATACTGCGAGCACCAATAGTAGTACTAGCAGGGTTGTTTTTTGTCTGGCGCTATCTTGATGCTGGAAGAAATTCATAGGTTCAATAATTCAGTCCGGTAACATTAAAACGAGATTTTAGGGGCCTGTTGAATTTGCGCGCTGTCTTCAAATTCTAGTAGCTCTGCATCCTTGTTGTGCCCGAAGAAGTTGGCAAAAAACACGGGCGGAAAGCTCTGCCGGAAAATATTGTATTCGGTAACCGAATCGTTGAAGGCTTGGCGGGCAAACGCGACGCGATTCTCTGTAGAGGAAAGTTCTTCAGTGAGTTGTGCCATATTGGCGCTAGCTTTAAGGTCTGGATAGGCTTCCATCACCATATTTAAACGCCCGAGGGCACCGGCAAGCATACCTTCTGCGTTGCCCAACCCCTGCATTGCGGAAGGGTCGCCAGGGTTCTGTGATGCGGCTTTTAAGCCGGAGAGTGCGGTGTTTCGCGCGCTTATGACCGCTTCTAAGGTTTCTCTCTCATGAGATAAGTAACCCTTTGCAATCTCTACGAGGTTTGGAATGAGATCGTAGCGTCGCTTTAATTGAGTCTCGATTTGCGCAAACGCATTTTCGAATCGATTTTTAAGGCTTACCAATTGGTTGTAAATGGAAATGATGTAGAAAACCAATCCGACGAGTATGACGAGAGTAACGATTGTTGAGACGGACATAGGTAGCGCTCCTGCGATTGATGTTTGAATAGTCTAACGAGCTGTTCTGAGAATGCCAAGTGGCGTTTATTGATGTTGCCCGTGTTAGGGGGTGACACCAATACGTTAAGAACTGCGCCAATATTATTAACATTAATGGGCTAAAGCATACGCTGTAGAAAGATGCGTGTATTCTAATCTTTCAGTAGGATGGGAATTGGTTGACGCTTTATTATAAGGAGTCGGTTATATGAGAGATGATATTGTTGTAGTGGGGCTGGCAAGAACGGCTATGGGCGGTATGCAGGGTGTTTTTTCCGATACTCCAGCCACAATTTTGGGAGGCAAAGCCATAGAGGGCGCACTGCTCGATGCTGGATTAGACCCCGCCGATGTGGACGAAGTCATTATGGGGTGTGTGTTGCCCGCAGGCCAAGGTCAGGCGCCTGCACGCCAAGCATCTCTCGCTTCGGGTATATCGACGTCTGTGCCCACAACAACGCTGAACAAAGTGTGTGGCTCCGGCATGAAGGCCGTCATACTGGCTCATAACGCACTCGCAGTGGAGGCTGCTTCTGTCGTGGTGGCCGGCGGAATGGAAAATATGACACGAGCACCGTATTTACTGGATAAAGCACGCACTGGCTTTCGGCTGGGTCACGGTGAAATCTACGATCATATGTTTTTAGACGGCCTGCAAGATGCTTCTACCGGCGAACTTATGGGTCATTATGCGGAAGCTACTGCGGATAAGTATGGCTTTTCGCGCGAGGTACAAGATAACTTTGCCATCCAATCGTTAACACGTTCTCTACAGGCGATTGAGGAGGGCCGGTTTAAGCGAGAGATTACACCGGTTGTTTTAAAAAGCCGCAAAGGCGAAACGGTGATAGATACCGACGAACAGCCCGCGAATGCTAGACCAGATAAAATTCCAGGTTTGCGGCCAGCGTTCAAGAAGGAAGGTACTGTAACCGCTGCAAATGCGAGTTCTATTTCAGATGGCGCTGCTGCGCTGGTGTTAATGCGGGCCGGCAGTGCAAAAGCACAAAATATTAAGCCTATTGCGCGTATTGCTGGCTTTGCTGAATATGCTCATGAACCCGAATGGTTTACAACGGCACCTGTCGGAGCTGTTAAGGCGTTATTGGAGCGCACGAACTGGTCAATAGAGAGTGTCGATTTGTTTGAGGTCAACGAAGCTTTTGCCGTTGTAACTTTAGCCGCAATACAAGAGCTGGCTTTGCCTCTTCATAAAGTGAATGTGAATGGTGGCGCTTGTGCGTTGGGGCACCCACTTGGCGCCTCAGGTGCGAGGGTGTTGGTTACGCTCATTGCTGCGCTTGAGGCGCAGTGTAAAAAACGAGGCATTGCAACTTTGTGTATTGGCGGCGGCGAAGGTATTGCTATGGCTGTTGAAATACCTTAATACCTCGCAACGAGGAATACCGAAAAACGCTATTCAATATATTCAATGGCTCGTACAACTTTTTTAACGCCACTGGTATTGGCGACAACGTCGGTTATTTTGTCTGCTTGTACTTGCGTCATAATGCCCATTAGATAAACGATGGCATCTTCAACAACAAGTTCAACACGAGAAGAGTCTATATCGTTGTGGGCGAGCAATTTCGTTGCAATTTTTATCTCCAAATACCCGTCGTTTGTTCGTGAAATAAAACTCGTTTTGGGTTGGATTTGTAGCTCGTTATAAACCTGTCGCACACGGGAGACATTGCGAGCCGTTTCGCCTGCCAGAGTATACGCTTGCTTAGTTTCAACCTGTCCTGTCATTAGTACAGTTTGATTAAAACAGTAAATGTTAATGTGCGCTTGATCCAGTTCTTCACTCGCTTTTTTTAAATTCACGGCCACAATCGTACGTAGATTAGAGTCGTCTATTTTATTGCCGAATGAGCGGCGACCGGGATCCGTTTTTATAGGGCCAGATGTGGTCGCGTCAACAAGAGAAACGCAACCGCTTAAAAGAGAGAGGAGAAAGGCACTTAAAATGAATGCTGAAAATTTGGCCATAGGTATGGTTATTCTATCCCGAATAATGTGTTGTCGATAAGGTCGCACAAGCAAAATATGGTGAGCAGGTGAATTTCATGAATGCGGGTTCTGGAGTTGATGGCGGCACAAATCTCAATATCATTGGTATCTAGTAGTGACGATTGATCGCCGCCATCACGGCCTGTGATAGCCACGACCTCCATCCCTCTGTCACGCGCAGCGCTAACTGCGGCGACTAAATTGGCAGCGTTACCACTGGTACTTAACGTGATGAGAATGTCGCCTTCATGCCCGAGTGCGCGGATGGGCTTTGCGTATATGTCGCTATAGTTATAGTCTGCTGCGATGGCGGTATAAGTGGATACGGAGCTGCCTAACCAGATAGCGGGTAAACTAGGCCGTTCTTTTTCGTACCTATCGATAAGAGATGACGTAAAAATTTGTGCAAGCGCAGAGGATGCGCCGTTTCCGCAAATGAGTATTTTCTTGTCGTTTAGCAGTGCGTTTACAATCTTGTTGCTCGCAGCTTCTATCGAGGGGGCGAGTTGCTCGCCAACCTGCATTTTGGATTCGACACTACTCTGAAATAAGGCGTAAATTCGTTGATTCATACTGAGTGAGCCTAAAAGGCTGCTTGTATCCATTGGGTGTTTTTGTCGTCGAGTCCAATGACATCGAAGCGTATAGGCATAGTATCAGAAAGTCTGTGTTCCAATAGGTAATGTTGTGTTGCCTTAATTATTTTTTGTTGTTTGCCTCTGGTTACCGTTTCAATGGCGCTACCAAACTGGTTTGATTTTCGAAAGCGTACTTCGATGATCACTAAGGTGTTCCCTTGCTGCATAATGAGGTCGATTTCCCCCATTTTACAGTGGTAATTACGACAAACTAAGGTAAGCCCCTCGGCTTTTAAGTAAGCGAGAGCCGCATCTTCTGCGGCATCGCCGGTAATTGTCGCCGGGGCTCTTTTTTTTGAGGAGCGTTTAAATAGCATCACGGGCCGTTACGGTGGGCATTATATAGGCACGGCCCCGTATAAATTGAGCCCATGCTTGTTCGCGTACGATACGCTTTTGTTCATCTAGCCCCAGTTTGCCGGTATTTCCGTAATAGTGAGCATTACGGACTAGCTCCAGTTGGCGCAATCGAGGCGAGAGTTGAAAAGCATCAACACCTAAGGCATAAAGCCGTTGATAGGCACTCGCGCTATTGGCAAATTCATCAATAGCCTGTTTTTCGGGGGTGTGCTGATTAAAAAACCAAGGCAGGGTTGCGAACCTAATACCATTCATATCGCGGTCGGCATTACTATCGATCTCACCGTTATAGATATGGCTGGTGGAATAAACGGGTATATCGCCAGCGTAATGGTAGGCCAGTGTAGGTTTGAGTTGGCGGGCCTGAGTAGGGCGGGCAACCATAAAGATTAAATCAACGTCTTTACGTTGTCTCGGTTCAAATTCCAGGGCTCGGTTCAGTATTTGGCGCATGCGCCTTGCGCGTTGTTGGCTATCGGTAACATCCATTGCGTCGCGAATAAGGTTGGAGTATTCACTTTGCGATTTAAAACGATAATCACCGACAATAGCGCCACCCAGTGATTGCCAGGTCTCTGAAAATGTTGCAGCGGCTCGGTCGCCCCAACCGCTCTTTGGGCCGAGTATCATGGCGCGGCGATGGCCGTCTCGCCATGCTCTTTCTGCTACTTGCGCGGCTTCGTCCTCCACGGCTAAGCCAAATTGAAATAATTGCCCTGTATTCCCTAGTGCGTGTTCGCCGTAGTTAAGGGCCAATGTTGGCACAGGCATATCGAGCCGAAGTGCAAGAGTGTCGATATTGGCCTTGTCCAGTGGGCCTATCACCAGCTCTGCGCCATCAAGTACAGCTTGATCGTAGATCATGCTGATGTCGCCCGCGGCCGTGTCGTAAAAGTGTAAGTTGGGAAGTATGTCTCCTGTTTCTGCTAATCGGTAGAAGGCGGCCATAATCCCGTCACGGATAGCGGATGACGCTTTTTCCAATTTACCGCTTAGCGGTAACAATACCGCAATGTGGGAGGCCTGTTCATCCACCAGTTGTTTGAGTAACTGTAAATCGGCGGGTAAGCGCAAGCTAGCGGGGTGTTCTGGCCAACGCAGCACCCAGTCTTCTACACTTTCTAGCTGCAAACGCATGTTGGTTTGGTTATCTTTGCTCAGCGTGGCTAGTCGGTACCAGCCTTGAGCGGTGGGATCTGAATGCATTTGCGATTCCATTTGCAAATCTTTCAGTGGTAACTCCATTAAAGCGATCCAAATTTTGTCTAGATTCAAGTCGCGGGGCTCGTTGTTCAGCGCAGGCTGCATTGAGTAGCGTGCATCTATAATGAGTCGCTCCGAGATGCAGTCACGAAACTCTGCTAGGTCGCAGAGCAATTGTGCCCGTAGTTCCTGCGCGTGCAGAACAGCGACAGGTTTAGATGGAAATAGGTCGACGAATCGGGCGTCCCATAGTATTCGCTTTGCGATGAAATGTTCGCCTTGCGCTACTGCTACCTGTGCCGCTAGCATGGAGTATGTGAAATAATGTGTATCGTCGAGTGCATTAGGGTATAGGTTGCTGAGCGTGATACGAGCCCAGTCGAGTTCGCCTAATTGGTACATCCCTTCTGCCGCTTCAAGTACGAGCGATGTACGCTGTTTCCCCGTGACGCTTGCGGCTTCGGCCAGCAGTTCATTAATAGATTCTGTACTAATGACTTGACGTTCATCAGGAGGGTCTTCTTTAATCGGTGGTGTACAGGCACTTAACAGTAGTAGTGCCAAGGCTAATCCCAACCTACGAATGTTAGCGTTATAGCCTTTTAGTGGCTGAACAAATTGAATCACAGACTCCCCCGCACAAAATAAGTAAACCTAAAGGCCGAAATATAACAAATGACGAACTCAAACGCGCTATACATAGTCGCAACCCCAATCGGCAACCTTGGTGATATTACCTTAAGAGCTATAGAAACGCTTAAAACGGCTGACATTATAGCCGCAGAAGACACGCGTCACAGCGCGAAATTACTTCAATATTACGGAATAGACACCCCACTTACGCCTTATCATGATCATAGCAATGACACACAGACCCAGCGGCTGCTGGATAAGCTACAGGAGGGCCGGTCAATTGCGTTAATTTCTGATGCAGGCACGCCGCTTATCTCGGACCCTGGTTTTCGCTTGGTAGTACTGGCGCGAGAGCAAAAAATTCGTGTGGTGCCTATACCCGGCGCTTGCGCGGTTGTTACTGCCTTGAGTGCAGCAGGCCTACCCTCAGACCGTTTTTCGTTCGAAGGTTTCCTGCCAGCAAAGAATGCTGGCCGCCGTGCGCGCTTAGAATTAGTTGTCACAGATCCGCGCACATTAATTTTTTATGAATCTCCCCACCGCATTCAAGATTCGCTTGCCGATATGGCCGCGATATTTGGGCAAGATCGACAAGCAGTGTTGGCTCGTGAAATTACCAAAACGTACGAAACGTTCCTGTCCGGTGATTTTGCCCAGTTGCAGCAAGTTTTGTCTGAAGATGCCAATCAATTGCGCGGCGAAATGGTGGTAATGGTACATGGCTACAGTGAACCTCTTGCAGATCCGGAAAGGTTGGAGCCTGACGTAGAAACAATGTTGCGGGTGTTGTTAGACGAGTTGCCGCTTAAGCAAGCTGCGGCCATTGCCGCAAAATTAAGTGGAGAAAAGAAAAACAAATTGTATAAATGGGCGGTGGATAATAAAGGCGCAACGGAAAAGTAAAAAGACCTTAAGTTTGTGACGGCTAACGCCAACAGGCCGCTGCTGAATGATACAGTTGTCAGTTATGCTTAATGAACGAAAACGGTTTAACGTTAGCTGTCCAGTTAAGGAATATTGTGAATGGCTATAAAGTTTAAATCAGGCGTTGTTCTGGTGTTAGTGGGCGTTGGTTTAGTGTCGGCCTATCAGTTAGGCAGGCTTAGTGTTAAACCTATTGCGTTAGAAGTGGCTCGCGTTACAGCGCCAGAGGGTTACGATCTGTCAGCTGCGGAGCCGTGTCTGAGTCATTCACTTGCATTTTCTGTTGAGGAAGAGACTGCTCTAGTGGGGAATAACGCTGGCGATGTACAAGCGGATAGCGCGTTACTCGATAATGACAACGAGGCAAATATGAGTGACGAGCGCTATGCGCAAATGGAGCGTGCGCATGACCAAATTGAACGTTTCTCCGCTTTTACAGATACGGCCCGAAAGGATAATTTGAATCCATTGCAAGTTGTTAATAATCGGTTTGAAGAAGAGGCCGTAGATTATGATTGGGCCGCTAATCGCGAAGACGAATTGTTTTCGATGTTTGATAACCAAAACGAATTGCAAAACATTGCGCCACTATCAGTGAACTGTAAAACGACAAACTGTAAGGTTGTTTTAGCTGTTGAAAGTGAGCGTCAGGCAGAAGAGCTATCTACACTGTATAGCCGTTCTATGTTAGAGAGTGAGGGGGCTGGTATGCCGTTATCGGTATCGCATTTTTTTGATAGCGTGTCGGGCGAGCTGGTGTTTTATCTTTCGGATACGGAGGGTGCGGGGTTGTTTAAATAGTGGTAATTGTACGAACGTAAAAACCCCCTATAATTTGATTGTAGGGGGTTTTTACGTTAAGTAATTAAATTACTTAACGTAAACGCGCCAATTATTACAGTTATTAAATGACGTGGTGTAATTGCTGTTTTTAGATGTAATTGTACAGCTAGAGCCATAGCCGTTAAAACTTTCATACTTACCAATAGCAATGCTGGGGTGTCCGGGACAGCTTACGGAATATTCGGTATATAAATAGCCGCCACCGCCAGTGCCGTAAGTTTGTACTGCGCTGCATTCAGGTGGGTAGTTGCCTTGAACGGGGTCGTTCCATTCAAATATTTTAGCGCCAGCGTGTGCTGTAGTTGCAAAGCCTACCGATAATATTAGTCCTAATAGTTTAGTTTTCATGATCTCTCCAAAATTAGTTTTTCTATATTTATGTGTTTGCGGCGTCCTGCCCAATACCTCAATTAGTGTGTAATTAAAAACTAACGAGGTAATGTAAAGCTCCAAATTTTGTTGGCACGATAGTAATATTGATAGCGACAAGAAGAAAATGATTTTGACGTCATGCGTTAAATGCATGACCCAGTCGTTTTATTGCAGTGCCAAATAGATGAAACAGGTGAGATGGATGAATGTTGTCCTGCGGGAGAGGGGTTGCGCGATTTTTTTAGTGCGGGTTTAAACACTATTAAAAAAACATTTGTGTGATTATATATTTTTGTAAAGCGGGGAATAGTTGTTGTTGGGGCTGACAGCTCATAAAGGTTGTGGGCTTGAGCGAAGAGGGGCTGGAGTTGGATCTGCGCTAAGTATTAGGGGGTGATTACTTTGGTGAAAACAGCCTTAAAAATGAGAGTGTTGTTTGTGATGCAAGGCAGGTTTTCGTGGTTTTCTTGTGTGGGGTTTTTAAACAATGGTTTTTAGGCTCTGGCGAGCGTGAGTATTTGTTTGGGGCGAGGTGTTACTGTCAGAGCGGGCCAAATTTTAACGTTTAAAGAAAAGTATTAGAGTGCCTGCTGCTAGCAATAGAAGCGATTCTCGTGGGGCTTGAGTTAGCTCTGGTATTGCCTGAAGAAGTATATACCCTCCCGCGAACATGCAAGCGGCAGCGCCGATCTTTACTGTGTTGTTGCGTGAACGGTTCATGGCGTTGGATTGTGACTGGCGTAACGCCTTGCTTGCAGCTTTTAATTCCGGGGCAGCCTTTGCTAACGTTTTAACTTCCGAGAGTGTATCGAAAATTAAGTGGGGCACTTGTGGGAATTTTTCCATCCATTCTGGAGCATGGTATTTCAGGTCTTCGAAAAGTGTTTTTGGGTGAAAACGCTCGCGTACCCAGCGTTCAAGGTAGGGGTGCGCTGTATCCCATAAATCCAGTTTTGGGTAGAGCTGTCGGCCTAAGCCTTCGATATTTAAAAGCGTTTTTTGGAGTAAGACGAGTTGTGGTTGCACGGGCATTTGGTAACGCTGAGCTGTTTTGAAGAGGGAAATTAAGGCTTCTCCAAATGAAATTTCGATTAAGGGCTTTTCAAAAATAGGTTCGCATACTGAACGAATGGCGGCCTCAAAGCCCGCAATAGAGGTTGAGCGCGGCACCCAGCCGCTCAGCACATGTAGTTCGGCCACTTGTCGATAGTCACGACGAAACATCGCAAGTAGATTGCGAGCAAGATAATATTGGTCTTCTCTTGTGAGCGTACCGACAATGGCCATGTCTACCGCCATATAGCAAGGGTCGCGAGGGGTTTTCTTCGAAACGAAAACGTTGCCAGGATGCATGTCGGCGTGAAAAAAATTGTGTTCAAACACTTGGGTGAAAAAAACTTCTACTCCGCGCTCCGCTAATAATTTTAAATCGATACCGTGTGATTCTAGCTGTGCCGTGTCGGTTACGGGCAGCCCGTAAAGGCGCTCTAGCACTAAAACGTTTCGCGTGCTGTATTGCCAGTAAACTTCTGGAATGTACAGCATGTTTGAGTTTTCAAAGTTACGTCTGAGCTGCGAAGCATTTGCACCTTCGCGAGCCAGGTCCAATTCATCCAATATTGTTTCGCGGTAGTCATCAATGATTGCTACTGGTCGTAGGCGTTTACCTTCAGTAGTGAACCTTTCGATGAGGCGAGCGATAACGCGCAATAGTTGTGTATCTTTTTCGATTATGGGTTCTAGCCCAGGCCTTATTACTTTTATGACAACATCTTCGCCACTGTGTAAAACGGCTGTATGTACTTGAGCAACGGATGCTGAAGCGAGAGGCTGGCGGTCGAAATGTTTAAAGAGGGTGTCAACGGGGCCTTGTAGTTCACGCTCAACTATTTCGACGAATAATTCACTGCTAAAGGGAGCGACGTTATCTTGAAGGTGGTCGAGTTCAGCTACAATATCGTCAGGGATAAGGTCCGGGCGGGTCGAGAGTAGTTGCCCAAATTTAACAAAAATGGGGCCAAGTTCTTCGAAGGCGCGACGAATGCGTGCGCCGCGATTGTCGGGTGACTTTGGGTAGAGTTTAAATAAGAGTAATAACAGTTTGAATGTGCGAGGGCTGTGGTGGCTGTGCGCCATCTCGTCGAGTCGATAGCGACCAATAGTATGAAGTATTTTAAGTAAGCGAAAAAATTTAGCCACGGTAACGTTTAGGGCCTTAATGCTGTTGTGTGTGTTGTTGCGAGGAAATTGAAGCTAGCAGTTTATTTACTCTAGCGTCTAGTCGCTCGGATTGTTGCCGTAAAGTGTTAACGGTCTGATTGAAACGCTCCAATTCTGTAACGGTAGGTACTGCTCGCAATTCTTCTGTTAGGAATTCACTGATAAATTGTGGGGTGCGTAAGGCTCTTGGTTTTAGTGTGTTAAATAAACCCTTGAATGCTTTAGCGGCATAATGAGCGGGTAGGTCACCTACTTTTTGTGAGAGTGCATCTTCCCAGTCGATGTCGAGGTTTTTCATAAAGTGCTGGTAGTCTGCCAACAAGCTTACCTGCCCGCTAACATTGACACCGCTGCCTGCTAGCGAATGGCTGGGGTTAAAGATAAGCATTAGTAGCGTTAACCATTCGCCCTTGAGGGTTGCGGTAGCTTCGCCGGAATAATGGGCGAGCACGTAAATGTGCTCATCTACAGCATGAAGGTAGAGATTACCTTGTTCACTTTCTATCGCTAGCACTTTGTCGTGCAGTTTAGGGAGGCTGGCGCGGCTACCAGGGTCATACTGAAGTGAAGCATTGAGTGCGGTTTCAATGCTAAGGGCTAAGGCCGTTGCGTATGTGGGGTCTCGTGTGTCCATGAAGGCGCTATGCTTTTATGCCTTTGTGCAGAGCAACGACACCGCCCGTCATGTTGTAATATTTAGTGTCGCTGAAGCCTGCATCCGTGAGCATTGTTTTTAACGTTTCTTGGTCTGGGTGCATGCGAATGCTTTCAGCCAAATAACGATAGCTTTCTGAATCATTCGTAATGAGTTTACCCATGGCAGGCAGTATGCGGAAAGAGTACGTGTCGTAAATCTTTTCAAGCAGGCTATTCTGAGGCTTGGAAAACTCCAGTACGAGTAGTCGCCCGCCGGGCTTCAGGACTCTATACATTGATTTAAGTGCGAGGTCTTTATCGGTAACGTTTCGTAGGCCAAAGGCAATGGTAATGCAGTCGAAACTGTTATCAGGAAAAGGTAAGTATTGGGCGTCAGCTTGAGCGTAATGAACATTGCCCGCGATACCTTTGTCGGTAAGTTTGTCGCGACCGACCTTTAGCATGGAGTCGTTAATGTCGGCTAGTACTACGTTACCTTTGGGGCCTACAAGCCGAGCAAACTTGGCGGTAAGGTCGCCAGTGCCGCCGGCAATATCTAGTACGCTATTGCCGGTGCGTACACCCGAAAGTTCGATCGTAAATTTTTTCCAGATGCGATGTATACCGCCAGACATCAAGTCGTTCATTAAATCGTATTTGGCGGCGACAGAGTGGAATACATCCGCCACTTTTTCGGCTTTCTCTTCGGTTTTGACCGTTTGATACCCGAAGTGTGTAGTGTGATCTTTAGACATGATTAAGCCTCAAATGCTGGACAGGCTTATTGTACCTTAAAAGTGGCTTTTACATGGAGATTCTGCCGTTTATACGACTATAAGGGCTTATAAGGGGCCAACCCATTTCACGGTGGAAGTCTTGGCTGCGTCTTCCTGAGCTTCATGTG
Organism: Teredinibacter purpureus; assembly: GCF_014217335.1. Classification (NCBI taxonomy): domain Bacteria; kingdom Pseudomonadati; phylum Pseudomonadota; class Gammaproteobacteria; order Cellvibrionales; family Cellvibrionaceae; genus Teredinibacter; species Teredinibacter purpureus. The sequence goes on from NZ_CP060092.1 coordinate 1,540,778, forward strand.
TTGCTACGCGATCGAGATAATTTTGCCATTTGTCTGCATTGTTTGCGCCGAGTTCTTGTAGGTATTCCCAAGAGTATATTCCTGAGTCATGTCCGTCACTGAAGATAAGTTTGATGGCATAATTTCCTAGTGGCTCGATACCGGTTATAGCAACAGTTTGTTTATTCAGCTGTAACACTTCTTCGCCAGGACCATGGCCCTTTACTTCTGCGGACGGTGAATACACCCGCAGGTATTCAGCGGCGAGTGGATAATGAGTATCACCAAAGGAAATTTCAAGAATACAGGATTTTCTGTGGAGCTTAATGGCGCTAGGGGTGAGGTTCATGGGTATTGTCTGCATAGAGGTAAAGAGCATGAAGGCGCTGTTCAAGCCGCTCTAGATAACGCTCAAACTTTAGGGCTCTTGCAGTAAGAGCCCTAAAGCATGGGCTGTTAGGCGTTAGAGTAAAATTAGAGTATAAACCGACTTAAATCTTCGTTTTGAGAAAGCTCGCCAAGCTGTTTGTCCACATAGGCGGTGTTGATTTCAATGTTGGCGTCCGCCTTGTCTGTTTCGAATGAGATGGTTTCGAGTAGCTTTTCGAGCACGGTATGCAGGCGACGCGCACCGATGTTTTCTGTGCTTTCATTGACGTTGTAGGCGGTTTCTGCGATGCGACGAATGCCGTCATCGGTGAATGTAATGTTAACGCCTTCTGTTGCGAGCAGTGATTGGTGTTGCTCTGTAAGTGATGCGTCTGGCTCGGTAAGAATGCGTTCAAAATCGTCAGGGGTAAGAGCTTCGAGCTCAACGCGAATAGGGAGGCGGCCCTGAAGCTCGGGGATTAAATCGGACGGCTTCGATAGGTGGAACGCGCCCGAGGCGATAAACAATATATGATCGGTTTTGATCATGCCGTGTTTGGTGCTTACGGTGCAACCTTCTATTAATGGCAGTAAATCGCGCTGAACGCCCTCACGTGAAACGTCTGCGCCTGATGCGCCTTCGCGTTTTGTGACCTTGTCTATTTCGTCTAGAAAGACGATGCCGTTTTGTTCGGCGGCCTCAATGGCTTGAGATTTTAATTCGTCTTCATTAACCAGCTTGGCGGCTTCTTCGTCGGTTAATTGTTTGAAGGCTTTTTTAACGGTTACCTTCGCTTTCTTTGTTTTGCCTGTATTAAGATTAGAAAACATACTTTGAAGCTGATTAGTCATGTCTTCCATGCCGGGTGGGGACATAATCTCCACTCCGACCTTGGGCGCAGCTACGTCTATTTCGATCTCTTTCTCATCAAGCTCGCCTTCACGTAACTTTTTACGAAAAACCTGACGCGTGCTCGATTCATGAGTTTGCTCACTGTCGGTTCTGGCGGGGGGTAGCAGTGCGTCAAGAATACGTTCTTCTGCGGCTTCCATTGCGCGATGTTGGCACTTCGCTATTTCTTGTTCTCTATAGAGCTTTATTGAGCGGTCTACAAGGTCTCGAACGATAGATTCGACATCACGACCGACATATCCAACTTCTGTGAATTTAGTCGCTTCTACCTTAACGAAAGGTGCATTAGCCAATTTTGCTAGGCGCCGTGCGATTTCAGTTTTACCTACACCGGTGGGGCCGATCATGAGGATATTTTTAGGGGTGATCTCATTACGCAAGTTTTCATCAAGTTGCATTCGGCGCCACCGATTTCGAAGGGCAATAGCAACGGCTTTTTTTGCGGCTTGCTGGCCAACAATGTGTTTGTCCAATTCGTGGACAATTTCTCGGGGAGTCATTTGTGACATGGAAAACCCTCTTGCGAATACCGCAGCATAAGGTGCCGGCTAGTATTCCAGTTGTTCAATAGTGAAGTTATGGTTGGTGTATACACATATGTCACCCGCGATGGTGAGCCCTTTTTCAACGATCTCGGCGGCTGATAACTCAGTGTTTTCCAGCAGTGCTCGCGCAGCAGATTGCGCAAATGAGCCTCCGGAGCCGATGGCAATGAGGTCGTCTTCAGGCTGTATAACATCACCGTTACCCGTGATAATGAGTGAGGCATCTTTGTCTGCAACCGAAAGCAGTGCTTCTAAGCGTCGCAGTGCACGGTCGGTGCGCCAATCTTTCGCGAGCTCAACGGCGGCCCGTACGAGCTGGCCTCCATGGGCGTCGAGTTTGGCTTCAAATCGTTCGAATAATGTAAAAGCATCGGCCGTACCGCCGGCAAAGCCCGCGATCACTTGATCGTTATAGAGTCGCCGAACTTTTCTCGCATTGCCTTTCATGATGGTGCTGCCAAGTGATACTTGGCCGTCGCCGCCGATAACCACTTGGTTGCCGCGACGTACAGATAGTATGGTTGTACCGCGATACTGTTCCACGGAAATTCCTTAAGTACGTAGTGATAGAGTAAGCAGCAGATGTGGGGGCTGCGTGCAGTAATTCAAGCGCAATTAAAGGTTTACGGAGAAGAGTGGTTGGGCGTACGCTTGAGTACTAGAGCTTCATATTGATTTGATACTAATGTGCTGCGTGCTTTTTCACGTTGAGATCGTGATTCGAATGGGCCAACTAGCACTCGATGCCATGTCTCGCCATTGCGTATACGCGCTTTTTCGATATGCGCTTCTAGGTTTAGCAAAATGAGTTGCACTTGAAGCTGTTCTGCGTCTTTTGGGTTCTTAAACGAAGCTACCTGTAAAATATACTCTTCTTCACTCGCGACTGAGGGCGTTTCAGGTGCGATTTCGAGGGGGCTTTCTTTCATGAAGTCTGGAATAGTGACGTCATTTTCTTTGAGGATGTCGTAGAAAACGAAGCGCGGGGTGGCGGGTGTTTTGATGTCCGTTTTGGGTGATTCTGATGATGATGGCGACGGCTTGCGCCCAATTTTTTGGATAGGATCCATTTCGGATAGGCGCATTAAGAACATGATGAACGCGCCAAGAATACAGCCTGTGAATAGCCATACCCAAGCGGGAACGCGAGGCTCAAGGGTTTTTCTGCGAGCGTGAGGCTGATTTTTACGTGCGTGGTTTTGCGCCATATTTGGTGTGTGTAACTTTTTATGTCTTAAATAGGGGGTGGAGTGGTGGGTTCTGTTGTCGCGAGGCTCCCTTCTGCGCTCTCTTTCGCCCTTTAGGGGTATAAGCCTGAAGCCTATCACAACAAGGTGCTCTAAAATAAATTTTCATAATAAATTTATTGGTTTACGTCTATAACTTAATATATTATCGAGATAAATTGTAGCAAAATGTAAGGGCTCTGGGCTTTGCTGGCCCTGATTTGCTAAAGTGCAAAGTAGCCTAGCCTATTTATGGGTAGCCGTTCAGTCGTGATTGTTCGCACATGATCTAGTTGGCTTATCGATAAATCACTTTATTTAGCCAGTACTCGAATTCCTCGATTTGAAGAAATGGATATTGTTATGACCCCGATCAAGCTTAACCTCAAACCGTTCATACTGCTGTCGCTCCTCGGGCTTTTTCTAGTCGGTTGTGGTGGTGCTCCTGGTAACACGCCTGGTTTAACGCCTGGAGTTGATGATACCGACAGTTCGTTTCTTAAAATTGGCACTGGTGGTGGTTCCTCTTTTTCCGAGGGTGTTGCCAGCGGTGAGCTGATAACGGCTAACTCAAGCAGCGCGTCTTGGGTTGTTGGTGTGGTGATTGTGGGTAATGGCAATATCGCAGTCGTTGATGAATACACCGTTAACTTTACTTCTACTTGTGTGGCAACCGGGTTATCAACATTGAGTCGAGATTCGGCGGCCACGGTAGCGGGGCGGGTGTCGGTCAGTTACACCTCCGACGGCTGCAGTGGTATCGATACTGTTGTAGCGACGGTCAATACGGGCAGTAACGTGATTTCGGCGGTTGTTGATTTGAATATTACTCAGGCGACCGGTAACTCCGGTGGCGGAGATGAAGGCACTGTTGTAAGAATGGGGTCTGGTACTGGCGCGGCATTTCAGGAAGATGTGTTGTTGGCAGGTTCTACCTCGTTGCCTGCGGGTGGTGATACGAGCATAACCGTTAGCTTGGTTGATATAGACGGTGTGCCTTATACCGCTGTAACGCCAGTGGTATTTTCGTCTGGTTGTGTGTCGTCTGGCTTGTCTGAATTTGCACCTGAAGAGGTGAGTACTAGTGGCGGTGTTGCCAGCGCGCAATACCGCACAAACGGTTGTACGGGTACGGATATTGTTACGGCCACGGCAACAGTAGACGGTATCGATTTATCGGCGTCAGTAAGTTTGTCGATCGAGTCTGATAACGTTCTGGGTATAGAGTTTGTTGAGGTTGTTGAGCCACTTCTGTCTTTACCTGGGGCTGGTGGTGCTGAGACTACAGAGGTGTTTTTCCGGTTGTTGGGCGGTTTGGGTGCGCCAGTTGTGGGAGAGGCTGTTTCCTTTCGCTTGAGTTCTTCAATTGGTGGGATTTCAATTGCGCCAAATCGAGAAAGCGATATCAGTGACTTTGACGGCATAGTCTCTACAACAGTTCAAAGCGGCACAGTTAGTACCACCTTCCAAGTGGTAGCAACACATGATGCAACAGGAAATTCAACTAATTCGGACGGTATTGTTGTGTCGAGTGGCGTGCCAGTCGACAGTAAGTTCTCGCTTTCGCTCTCTACCTTTACGCCTCGCGATGCATTTGATACTGACGGGATAGAAGTTGATTTAAGTATTATTGCCAGCGACTATTTCGGAAACGATGTGCCCGATGGTGCTCAGGTTTATTTTGCTTCTCCTGAGAGCGGTAACGTGGATCAGAGTTGTATATTGATTAGCGGAGAGTGTTCCGTCGTGTGGCGCAGCGCGGGAAGTCGACCTGATGATTTCCGTGCATCGATAATTGCGTATATCGACGGCGCAGAAGATTATACCGATACGAACGGTAATACTGTTTATGATGCCGGCGATGTGCGTGGAATCGATTTAGGTGAACCGTTTATCAACGAGGATGAATTGGGCGGTTATGATATTGGCGAGTTTTTTGTCGATTCGAATCGTAACGGTATCCGAGATGTTGCGAATGGAGAATGGGATGGCCCGTGCCTAGATGCTGTTGATGCGTCTGCTGATTGCTCGGGTAATGATTCCGTCTCGATATCTAAAGTGGCTGTTATTCGAATGCCAACGGACACGCCAAGAATGATCGAGGCGACCATCGATTATTCCGATGGTGTTGGTGCTCGGGATTTGTTTGAAGGGGCTCTTATTGATTTGGAATTGTCGCCAGACTTATCCGTTCTGATTACTTTCACTATTGCCGATAACAATACATTGGCCGATATTTTTGGCGGGCATCCAATGCCTTCTGGAACAAATTTTATTATCGATAGGGTCTACCCGTCTGGCGTGGTGTTTAATGATGGTGCCATCGCGGGAGATACTGAAGTGGAGGTTTCGAATTCGGCTACAGGCCCTACGACCTTCTCAGTGGTTATTTATGCTGAAGATGACGGTGACTTTAGTACCGGTTCTTTCTTGCAGGTTGGTGTTCATGAAGGCGGTGCGGCCACTGAAAAACTGGGTGAGTTTGTTTATCGATTGCGTATGTAATATTTTTATTCTTCGCCCCTTGGAGACTGTGTGAGGGGCGAGATTTTAGTGTGTTAACTTTCTAAAGCATCTACATCTATCGACCAGCGTGTTCTTTTTGCGAGAGCGTGCTGGTCTATGTGTTCTAGCCCCTTCTTTAATATTTCTTGTAGTCCCTTTCTTGAGCTGGCGGTTAGCTGAAATTGATAGCGATACCTTTCGTTCAGCTTTTCCATTCGAGCGGGCACCGGCCCTAAATAACGCAGATGCTTTGACGCTGGGGCTAGCTGGTTAAAAGTATTGGCGACCATTTGTAAAAACTCAATGGCGTTGTTAGCCCGTTTTGACTCTGCTCTAAACAGCGCGGTGAACCCGAAAGGGGGTAGGCCGGTTACTTGTCTTTCCTTGAGGATTTCGCGTGCGTATTGGTGGTATCCCTTCGTTAATAAGAACTGTAAAAGAGGGTGGTCTGGGGTATGGCTTTGAATAAGCACTTGCCCTGGTATGCTTTCTCTTCCTGCTCGTCCAGCCACTTGTACGATTAGTTGACCCATGCGTTCGGGGCCGCGAAAATCCGAGCTTAATAGCCCTTGATCGCAATCAACGATTATCACCAAGGCGATATTGGGCAGGTGGTGTCCTTTTGCGAGCATTTGAGTACCGATAAGGATGCAGGGGGCTCCTTCCGCGACTTGCTTTAACGTGTTACTTAACGCGTTTTTACGCTGTGTGGAATCTTTGTCGACGCGCAAAATAGGTGTGCTGGGGAAGCGTTCGTTTAGCCACAGCTCTGTTTGTTCTGTTCCTAGGCCTTTTGGATTGATGTCATCGCTATTGCAGCTGGGGCAGCGACGTCGCACAGGCTGCTGCGAGTCGCAATGATGGCAGTGCAGGTGGAGTGGGGACCGATGGAGGGTCATGTGTGCGTCGCAGTTACGGCATTCGGCAACCCAGCCGCATTGATGGCATAGCAGTGTTGGGGCATACCCTCGACGATTTATAAAAACAATGGCTTGGTGTCCATTGTTTAATGTGGCGCCTAAAGCCTCGACGGCTTGATTGCTAAGGCCTGCCGACAGAGTTTGTTGTCGCAGGTCGACAATTCGAATCCGTGGGGGTTGCGCTTTGCCTGCACGCTTCGTTAAGCGAAGGTGTTGGTATCTGCCTTGAAGGGCGTTGTGCAGCGTTTCTAAGGATGGTGTTGCGGAACCCAAGATGATGGGAATCTTGACGTTGCTTGCGCGGAAAATAGAAAGGTCACGTGCAGAGTAACGAAGATTGTCTTGTTGTTTGTAGGAGAGGTCATGCTCTTCATCGATGATGATGACCCCCAAATTCTTTATCGGTGTAAGGGATGCGAGGCGAGTACCGATCACAATGCGTGCCCGCCCGTCTCGGGCGGCAAGCCAGCTTTGTGTTCTTTTAACTTCACTAATGTTGGAGTGGAGCTCTGCTATCTCGCAGTTAAATCGGCGGCGAAAGCGCATGACGGTTTGGGGTGATAGGCCAATTTCAGGAATGAGAATGAGAGCTTGTTGTTGGGCTTGTAGGACGCGCGCAACGACTTGAAGGTAGATTTCGGTTTTCCCGCTTCCAGTGGCGCCTTCGAGTAGGTATGTATTGAATTGGTGGTAACGGAGGTGATCGATGGCCGCTTGCTGTTCATCGGTTAGTGACAATGGCGCTTCTTTGAGTAGTGTGTCAGTGCTACTGGTGATTTTGGGGGGCACGTCTGTGGCACATTTTTTTTCCAGCAACCCTTTTTTTTGCATGCTAGCAAGCACGCTATTACTGAAACCGAGGCCGGAGGCTTTATCCTGTGTAAGCTGGTTGTGCTGTAGAAGGTGTTGAAATATTTGTTGTTGTTTTTTTGCGCGCTTTAGTGCGTCGTGCGGCAGGCCTTTTGCCTCGATGGTTAATGCCCAAACTGTGGCCTCGGCTTGTTCTGCTTTGCCCTGGCGCAATCGCTGGGGAAGAGCGGCGTGAAGTGTTTCGCCAAAAGGGTGCTGATAATAATTTGAGGCCCATCCGCAAAGTTTTAGAAGCTCTGCAGGGATGATAGGTTGTGCGTCTAGAATGGCGTTCGCTGGCTTAATCCTGCTTGGGTCAATCGTCGGGGTTTGGTGGCAAGAAACGATAACGCCAACGAGTGTTTGTGAGCGAAAGCTTACTTCTGTGCGACGGCCGATGAGGTCGGATTCTTCGCCCGGTTTTATCGGTATGGGGGATAGATAGTCGAATAGTCGTCGTAACGGGACAGGCAGCGCGACGGCCAAATACCAAGCGTTAGGCGGGTGAGGTGGATTGAAGTCCGAGTTAGGTGTCATTGTGGAATTCTACACTAGAGGAGTGTCTTGCTGGTGGTTGCTTGGGGTAGTTTTTCAGGCAAAAAAATACCCGCGAAAAAGCGGGTATTTTGGATGTTTTGTAAGTTTGGAGGCTTATTTTTTTGCGCTGCGAGCAAATCGCTTGTTGAAGCGATCGATGCGGCCGCCACTGTCCAACACTTTTTGTTTGCCGGTGTAGAACGGGTGGCATTCAGAACACACGTCGATGTGAATCTCTTTTGCTAATGTGGAGCGTGTCTTAATGCTATTGCCGCAGCTACAGGTAGCGATCATTTCGCCGTAATTGGGTTGAATATCGTTTTGCATGGTATTGCCTCTATGTGCCAATTTGGCTTTTCTGGGTTCCGCCACCTGATCTATTGCCAAGCACCGAACCGCGTTTATGAGAGCCCAGAGGTCGAAGCGCTTCGTGCTTGGCCGGATTTGGGAGGGCGCATACTAGCAGAATAAAGCATCAAAGCAAATGCTTGGTCGCTGTCAGCAGGCGGTTTAAAAAAGCTCCTCGGTTAAACGTTCTTCATTTTCGTAAGGGTTAAAAAGTGGGGATGTGTCCTCTTTTTCAGGGGGTACATTTTCAACCCGAAAGTATTCAAATTCGGCGTCGGGGTCGCCGGTGTGGGCTCGTTCGCCAGTTTCAGGGTCAATTTTAATGCTGATAATGCCTTCTGGCTGAACGCGGGTTTTTTCCTGTGTCCCGTCAAGGGCCGTTCGCATAAAGTCAATCCATATGGGTAGAGCGGCTTTGCCGCCGAATTCGCGCTGCCCAATAGGGGTGTTTTGATCAAACCCGAGCCACGTTGTAGCGACTATGTCACTGTTATAGCCAGAAAACCAAGTATCGACGGGGCCGTTAGTGGTGCCTGTTTTGCCCGCAAGATCATTTCGGCCGAGCACTTTTGCTCGAACGCCTGTGCCTCGCTGAATAACGTCCCGAAGCATGGAGTTGATGATGTAGGCTACTCGTTCATCAAGTACTCTCTGCGCTCGCGGAAAGTCCTTTGGGCTTAAAAGGCCAAGAAGGCGTTTTAGCTCGAAAGGTATTTCAAACGGGTCGTCACTTAAATAGGGGTATTCCTCGTCTGGGTCGAACGGAGTGCTAGAGAAAGTTTCGCCTGTATCACAGTCGGAGCAAACAGTTAACGGAAGCGCCTCATATACGGTGTTGCCGGTATTATCCAGTATCTGTTCTATCAGATAGGGTTGAACTTGATACCCGCCGTTGGCAAACACGGCATAACCGGTTGCAACGTCTAGGGGCGTTAGTCCGTGGCTGCCCAGTGCAAGTGATAGGTCGCGCGGGAGTTCATCCTCAGTAAAGCCAAATCGATGCATTCCTCGTATGGTGTTGCCAATGCCTACTTCGCGTAGAACGCGAATAGAGACAAGGTTACGTGAGCGATAGAGTGCCTCTCTCAATCGTGTGGGGCCATCAAATTTCCCGCTAGAATTTTTGGGTCGCCATGTGCTTTCGAGTGCTGCGTCATCAAAGACTATAGGGGTATCCATTATGATAGAGGCTGCTGTCATCCCGTTTTCGAGAGCGGCATTATAGATAAAAGGCTTAAAATTGGAGCCGGGTTGTCGTTTGGCTTGTGTGGCACGATTAAAGTGGCTTTGGTTGAAGTCAAACCCGCCGACAAGCGATAAAATAGCGCCATTTTGGGGGGCCAGTGCGATTAGCGCAGCTTGAGCATTCGGAACTTGGCTTAGGCTGTAGCCTTTTTCTGTATTGCCCGATAATCGAATTACGTCGCCTAGGCTTACCACATCTGCGGCACTTTTGGGGGATGGGCCTAGACGGCTTTCCGAGACATAAGCTTTGGCGTTGGAGATCCCCTGATCCCAGTCAATTTTTGTGGTGCTGCCATCGGGCAAGATGGCGATAAAAGCGGTGTCTTCTATATAAGCCACGGCTGCGGGCGTTAAGTCACCGTAGGTGGGGAGACTTTTGAGTTTGTCCTGCCAGGCGTCGACTAGAGGTTGAAAATCTAAAGGTTGTGTTGTGGGTTCGGGCTCGACGTCGATTTCTGATTCTGATGCGTTTAGGAGGGGAGCGTTCGCGGCTTCGTCACCCGGCATATTCGGTAGTAGCGTCAGAGATTGTTCTGGCCCACGGTAACCATGCCGTAAATCGTATGTTAATAGTCCGTTTACGATGGCGAGATTAGCGCTCTCTTGCATTGAGCTGTTGATCGTTGTAAAAACTTTGTAGCCGTCGGTGTAAGCTTCAAGGCCAAATAGCTCGATTGCTTTGGCGCGAGCCATTTCAGCAATATATGGTGCTTGAACATCGAGATTACTATTGTGGTAGCTGGCACTTACAGGCTCGGCAATGGCGAGTGAGTAGTTGTTTTGTTCTATTTTGCCGAGGGACAGCATGCGCCCTAATATCCAGTCTCGCCTCAGAAGCGCGCGCGAGGGGTTGGCAATGGGGTTCATGGTGGACGGGCCTTTTGGCAAACCTGCCAGCATAGCAATTTGAGCTAGACTTAGTTGGTCGAGCGGTTTGCCGTAGTAAACTTGGCTCGCGGCGTTGATACCGTAGGCGCGATTGCCAAGGAAGATAATGTTGACGTAAAGCTCTAGAATCTCTTCTTTGCTTAATTCTTGCTCTATGCGCAGCGCCAGCAAAATTTCATTAAATTTTCGTGCAAAGGTCTTGCGGCGGGAAAGGTAATAATTACGCGCGACTTGCATAGTGATGGTGCTGCCGCCAGAGGCTCTACGGCCTGTCAGAACAAGCTGGCTTGCGGCCCGCATGAGGCCTTTTAGCGACACGCCATTGTGCTCGAAGAAATCGTCATCTTCAGCGGCAAGCAATGCGTCCACATAGCTTTGTGGAATATTGTTGAATTTTATAGGTGTGCGCCGTTTCTCACCAAATTCAGCTAGAAGCTTGTGGTCGGCGGAATAAACGCGCAATGGCGTTTGTAGTTTCACGTCTCTCAGGCTGTCTACGGATGGTAGTTGAGGGCTGAGAATAAGGTACATACCGGATAAAACACATAAAGTGCCGCCGGTTCCTGCGAGTGTCAGCCAAAGGCTGACGATTAAAAAGCGTTTTTTGATAGTCATTTGAGTATTTTAAAACTGAATAAGGGGCCGGATCGCAATAGGTTTTGCCATTATAAGACCTTTTTCACACTTTACCTATGTAGTCACAGGTTGCAGCCTATACTTAAAGTGCTATAACATAAACATAACCTAAGTAGCGGATATAGATAGAAAAATGGGTATTCTCAGTTTATTCGAGCAGAAAAAGAAACCCGTACTCGGTCTGGACGTGAGTTCGACAACCGTTAAGTTGTTAGAGTTCAGTCGACAGGGTGATGGCTATCGGGTCGAGAATTATGCTGTTCGCGCATTGCCACCCAATGCTGTTGTTGAAAAAAACATCAACGATGTTGAAGTGGTCGCTCAAATTATCAAGGCCGTTGTTCAGTCATCGCGCACTAAATTGAAAGATGCCGCGGTTGCAGTGCCAGGGTCATCCGTTATCACAAAGGTTATCGAGATGCCGAGTGATATGAGCGATGAAGCCCTAGAAACACAGATATCACTCGAAGCTGACCAGTATATCCCCTATCCCCTTGAAGAGGTCGCCATTGATTTTGATGTGTTAGGTGTATCGGAAAAAAATCCAGATCAAATAGAGGTGCTGTTAGCCGCATGTAGACGTGAGAATGTCGATATGCGTGCAACGATGCTTGATTTAGCCGAATTGCAAGCAAAAGTCGTTGATGTGGAAGCTTACACAATGGAACGCGCGTTTTCTTTGGTTCAAGAACAGCTCGAAGATCAGGAAGAGCAAATCGTCGCCATTGTTGATATTGGTGCAACGATGACTACTTTGAGCGTACTCGTTGACGGAAAAACAATCTATACCCGTGAGCAGTTGTTTGGGGGCAAGCAATTAACTGAAGAGATCCAGCGCCGGTACGGTTTGTCAACAGAAGAGGCTGGGCTGGCGAAAAAACAAGGGGGGCTTCCTGATGATTATGAGCCCGAAGTTTTGGAGCCTTTTAAAGACGCTGTTGTTCAGCAGGTTACTCGTTCACTCCAGTTTTTCTTTTCGTCCAGCCAGTATAATGACGTGGATCATATCGTGCTCGCTGGCGGAGTGGCGTCCATGGAGGGGTTGGCTGGTTTGATAGAAGAAAAATTAGGTACCTCGGCTACGGTGGCAAATCCTTTTGCCAATATGTCCGTGTCCTCTAAGGTTAATGCCGCCGCGCTAACAAATGATGCGCCGTCATTAATGATCGCAACCGGATTGGCCCTGAGGAGCTTTGTCTAACATGGCTCAGATTAACTTATTGCCTTGGCGTGAAGAGCACCGCCGAGAGAAAAAGAAAGAATTTTTAACCCAGCTTGGGGGCGTATGCCTACTGGCAATTGGGGTAGCTTATCTTTGGGTTCAAGCCGTAGATGGCGCTATCGCGACTCAAAACACTCGAAATAGTATGTTGAATACCGAGATTGGGTTACTAGAAAAGCAAGTTAGTGAAATTAAAGACTTGAAGAAAAAACGTCGTGAACTGCTGGACCGAATGAAGGTTATCCAGGATCTGGAGGGTAAGCGGTCCATTATTGTTCATTATTTTGATGAGTTTGCAAAGTCAGTTCCCGATGGCGTTTACATCACCACATTGTCAAAGAATGGCAATATTATTTCCATTGATGGCGTTAGCGAGTCCACCAACCGTGTATCTACTTTTATGCGTCAGCTTGACGACTCGGAGTGGTTTGCTGATCCGAACTTAAAATCGGTTGTCGCGGCCCCTCAGCATGGGTCACAAGCCAGCACTTTTCAGATGCAGCTGAAAGTGGTGCTTCCAGACGACGACGCGAAGGAAGAATAAAATGGCCGACATGAATCAGCTTATAGAGCAATTGCAAGGTTTCGATATCAATGATGTCGATTGGGATCGGGTCGGTGTTTGGCCCGTAGCGGTGAGAGTTTTACTTTGTTTTTTTGCTGCGGCCGCAATTGTTGTTGCTGGGTATTTTCTTGTTGTCCAAGAAAAAAATCATGAGCTAGATATTGCTAAGAATAAAGAAGTACAGCTTAAAACCTCATTCGAAACCAAGGCGTTTGAAGCTGCAAACTTAGACCGATATCGACAGCAAATGCTAGAAATGAAAGAGTCTTTTGGTACTTTGGTTTCTAGGCTACCGACAGATACTGAGGTTCCAGGGTTGTTAGAAGACATTGACAATAAGGGCGTTGAAAGTCGATTGTCGATACAAAGTATCGCTTTGCAAAATGAAGTTTCTACGGAATTTTACATTGAGTTGCCGATTAAGATAAATGTTTCTGGCGGGTACCATGAGTTTGGGGCTTTTGTGAGTGGTGTTGCAGGCATGCCACGCATTGTGACGTTGCATAATTTTCGAATTAGCAAGCCTTCATCTTCAAGTGGAGCGGGCTTAACTAACAGTACTTTAACAATGGAGATTATTGCTAAAACGTACCGTTACAAATCTCAAGGTAGTTAGTTATGCAAAAAAACTTGTCTCGAATATTAACCGCGTATGTATTTTGCTTCTTGTTCGTTGGCTGCAGTTCTGATGGGGCGCATTCTGATTTGAGCTCCTACATTGGAGAGGTAAAAGAGCGACCTTCCGGTTCTATTGAACGTCTTCCTCCATTTAAGCCTTATGAGGCGTTTGTTTATAGCGCTGCAGCGATGCGCAGCCCATTTGATCTCCCTATTGATGTGGAAAGGCGTGTGTATGAAAGTTCAAATGAAAACGTCAAACCCGATTTCGCTCGAGAAAAAGAGTTTTTAGAAGGGTTTGTACTGTCGTCTTTGGATATGGTTGGAACCTTGGAAAAAGATGGTGTTCTATGGGCTTTGATAAAAGATAGTAGTGGCCGTATCCACCTGATTACAGAGGGCCATTATCTAGGTAAAAATCATGGGAAAGTGATTGAAACTTCCGAGACAAATATAGAACTTATTGAAATAGTGTCTGATGGCCTTGAGGGCTGGGTTGAAAGACCGAGTATCCTTGCTTTATCCGAGAAGGAATAAACAAAATGTTTACACAAAAAATGAAAATCCTACTCATTGGTACTCTAGTGCTGGCATCTGGCAGTCTTATGGCCGCGGATTTGAATGATATCGGGTTTTCTGAGTTACCTGGTGAGCGAGCTGAGCTTCGTTTAAGCTTTGCGGGTGATGTTGTTGAGCCGCAAAGCTACATTATTGATCAGCCTCCAAGAATCGTACTTGATTTCAATGGTGTCGAGAACTTATTGGCCCAGAAGAAATACCCTATGTCTGTTGGAGAGGTAGTAAGTGCGGTGGTGGTTGCCGGAGGGGGCCGAACACGACTAATTGTTAATTTAAATAACTCCGTACCATTCTCCTCCCGAGTTGAGGGGCAGGAGCTGATCGTCGAAATCGGGGCGGAATCCGTTAGTAGTGCTGTTCCTAGCAGCCTATATAGTGAAATGTCTGGCGCTTCCCAGAGTGGCTCTGGCGAGTATCGCGGGGCAAATGCGTCTTCCGAGATTGATGGAATAGATTTTCGTCGCGGTGAGCTGGGTGAAGGTAAGGTAATTGTTACTTTGACAAATCCTAATATTGCTATTGACGTAGAAGAGGTCGCGACAGGTGTAACGGTCACCTTCTTGGATACGGCTCTTCCAGGTGCAATGGTTCGAACTTTAGATGTAGTTGATTTTGCAACGCCGGTTAGCACGTTGGGTTCAAGTACCGCGGGCTCGAATACCGTTTTGAAAATTAACGCGACAGGTGATTATGACTATTTAGCTTATCAGGCAGATAACGAGTACGTTATTAGTGTTAAGCCTTTAAGTCAGGCTGATGTAGAGGAAAAGAAAAAGGTTTTTGCCTACACCGGAGAGCGTTTGTCCATAAACTTTCAGGATATTAAGGTTCGCTCGGTGCTGCAGTTGATTGCAGATTTCACTGAATTGAATCTTGTCGCCAGCGACACCGTAACAGGTAGTATAACGTTGAGATTGGAAAACGTGCCTTGGGATCAGGCGCTGGATCTCGTATTGAAAACAAAGGGATTGGACAAGCGTCAAATTGGCAATGTATTAATGGTTGCGCCTGCCGCTGAGATAGCAGAGCGAGAGAAGCAGGAAATTGAGACCAAAAAACAATTGGAGGAGTTGGCGCCACTGAGGACTGAGTATATTCGTATTCGATATGCGAATGCTCGTGAGTTGTTCTCGTTATTTATGTCATCTAGCGGCGGCGGCGGTGCTTCTGGCGGCAGTGAGGGGGCCGGTAGTGCACGTAATTCAACAGGTAGTATCTTGTCTGATCGTGGGCAGGCTATTGTCGATGAAAGAACAAATTCGATAATACTCACTGATACTGAGGAAAAAATTAATAAATTCAAGCAGCTAATTGATCGGATTGATGTTCCTGTTAAACAGGTGATGATTGAAGCTAGATTGGTTATCGCAAACTCCGACTTTCGTAAAGAGCTGGGTGTTCGTATGGCGGGCGATGCTGTGCAGTCAACTCAGTCTGGCAGCCATATACACGAATTCACAGGTAGCATGGAAGGTATTTATGCGGAAGAAAATGGTGTAAGAGGGGCTTATTCCGATAATGACGGCGATGGATTTGCGGATAGCGCTCATACTTTTCCTCAAAATAGCTTGGTCGACCTAGGTGTGTTTAATCCGAGTGGCTCCATCGCATGGAATATTATTAGTAGTAATTTCATGTTGGGAATGGAGTTGTCGGCACTTCAAGACTCAGGCTTTGCTGAAATCGTTTCTCAGCCTAAGGTCATCACCGGCGACAAGCAGCCTGCAACGATTCAATCGGGTACCGAGGTTCCTTATCAGGAAGAGTCGGCTAGCGGTGGCACAACGACTTCATTTAAAGAGGTGGTCTTGAGCTTGCACGTGACGCCGCAAATTACGCCTGACAATAGAATAATTATGGAGTTAACGATTGATCAAGACTCGGTAACGGGCGTTTCCTCGGGTGTTCCAATTATCGATGTGACGCATTTAGAAACTTCTGTTCTTGTCTCTGATGGCGATACCGTTGTGCTTGGTGGCATTTACCAGACGGAAACGGTCAAAGGCCAGAGTAAGGTACCTCTTTTGGGCGATATACCGTTTGTAGGTGCGTTGTTTAGAAATGATATTCGCTCAGAAGAGAAGCGAGAGTTGCTAATCTTTGTGACGCCGCGAATTATGACTTCGGATTTTCTTGAATAACGTGAATCACCCTATTTTTTTGGTCGGCCCTATGGGGGCCGGCAAATCGACTATCGGCAAAATGCTAGCATTGCGTCTAAATCACGAGTTTCTTGATACAGACCATGTTATCGAGTTACGTACTGGCGCCGATATTCCTTGGATTTTTGATGTTGAAGGCGAAGACGGTTTTCGAGAGCGAGAGTCCTCGGTGCTAGACGAAATGATCGGTATGCGCTCGGCTGTGGTGGCTACCGGCGGTGGTATTATTATGCGGGAGCATAATAGACAGTTGCTTCGAGCGCAGCCATTGGTTGTGTACCTTACGGCTAGTATTGAGCAGCTGGTAGAGAGAACCTATAAAGATAAAAAAAGGCCTTTACTGCAAGTTGATGATCCCAAAGCAAAAATTGTAGAGCTCTTTAATCTTCGAGACCCTTTGTATCGCGAAGTTGCAAGTTTTGTACTTATGACTGATGGTCGAAGCCCCAAGTATGTCGTGCAGGCCATTGAAGAGTGGTTGGCAGCTTCAGGGGGTTGAATTTAGCGTTTTTTGCATTTCCGTTCTTTTTCTCATTTCTCGTATACAATATTGGCCGTTATTAAATTTCGTTTTCTAAATTGGACGCATTTTTTACTATGGCCATTCCTACCCTCAATGTAGACCTCGGCGAACGCAGTTACCCCATTTTTATCGGTGAGAACATGCTCGCTAACCCCGAAACGCTTGTCCCCTATATCGTTTCTGATCAAGTTATGCTTGTCACCAATAGCACGGTTGACCCTCTCTATACTCAAAAGATTGAGGCCTTGCTGGGTTCGCACTTTCGAATTGATAAAGTGGTATTACCCGATGGCGAGCAATATAAAAATACAGAGACGCTTAACGGTATTTTCGATGCACTGCTTGAAAAACGTCATAATCGTCGAACAACGTTAGTTGCCTTGGGTGGCGGTGTTGTGGGTGATATGGCTGGATTTGCAGCGGCATGTTATCAGCGAGGCGTTAATTTTATTCAGGTGCCCACGACGCTCTTGTCACAAGTAGATTCCTCTGTCGGCGGCAAAACGGGGGTGAATCATCCGTTGGGAAAAAATATGATAGGCGCGTTTCACCAGCCGAAATCGGTTGTGATCGATACCGACGTGTTGAAGACTTTGCCGGATAGAGAGCTTTCCGCTGGTTTGGCAGAAGTCATTAAGTACGGTTTGATTGCTGACGCGAATTTTTTTGTGTGGCTTGAAGATAATATAGGTAAGTTGCTTGCACGTGATTCGGTTGCGCTGGCGTACGCTATTGAAGTGTCTTGCCAGACAAAGGCGGATGTTGTTGCAAAAGATGAAACCGAGTCGGGTGTAAGAGCTATTTTAAATTTGGGGCACACATTTGGGCATGCCATCGAATCTCATCAGGGGTACGGTGTTTGGGTGCATGGCGAAGCGGTGGGCGCGGGTATGGTGATGGCCTGTGATTTATCGTTCCGGCTGGGGTGGCTGGGTCAGGATATTGTCGATCGAGCGCATGCGTTGATTTCTCGTGCGGGGTTACCTGTTCGGGCGCCAAAAAATATGACGCCTGACGTTTTTCTTGAATATATGGCGGTAGATAAAAAAGTGCTTGATGGAAGTTTGCGCTTGGTACTACTCAAAGGCTGTGGTGAAGCCGTGGTGACGAATGATTTCAGCGCAGCACTGTTAAACGAAACGCTCGCAGAGTTTTGTGAATAACTGAAACTAGGCTATGGAAAATCAAGAGTTAGACTTAAACCTTGAGCCACATTCATCCGAAGGCGACAGTGCGCTGATTCATCAGGAGCAGTGCAGTGGCTTTTTCTCTACACCAAGCCGGCAAGGCGTTGTTGATCAGATTGTACATTTTATGCAATTTAGTGAAGGGCTGCCTGTATTGGTGGGTGATGCTGGCGTTGGGAAGACTAGATTGTTGGGTGAGTTGTCACTTCGGTTAAGCCATCTCGAGGTGTGCGGGTGCTGTGAGTTTACGGGTGAAGCAGCATTAGTTGATGATTTGGTCATTGTTAGTGGCGCTCTGGGCCTTCAGTGTGCGGAGCAGGACAGCCCCGGTGAAATACTTGCCGCCCTTAGACATTTTTGCCATCAGCTTACATCCGAGCAAAAGCGAGGAGTGTTAATGCTCGATAATGCCCACTTGCTTGATGACGCTACATTGGGAGCTTTAACTAGCTTATTGCAGGGCATTCAAGTGGGCGGTTACGGTATATCGTTATTGTTGAGCGGGCGTCCGGGCTTGGTTGAGCGTCTTGATGAAATGGCGATACTTGATGTCCCTATTTATGATTTCGAAATGCCACAATTATCGTGTGCGGAGCTAGAGACATTTATCGCTGCGCAGGGCTTTGTTGTGTCTAATGCCGGTGAGCCGGAGGCTATTCGCCACGTATGGGCTAAGTCTATGGGCAACCCCGGCTTGGCGCTGACACTACTTAATAGCGGTTTTTCGGCTAAGGTTGCGGTTGAAGCGCATGGAAAAGCATCCGAGAGTCGAAATACCGTATTCACGTTTGCTGCGGGTATGCCCATTGTTCATCTTATGGCTATGTCTGTACTGGTTGGGGTATTGATTTGGGCGATACAATCGCGCGATACGGATGATGATGTTGAAGCGGTTACTTCAACAGAAGTGCTTGCGCCTCAGGAAGCCCCCCCTCTATCTGTGTCGTCTGTAGAGGCTTTGGGCGATGACGTAGCTGGCAATATGCTAACGACGCGCCCACCTATTGATATTACGGCTGTCCCCGCACGTCCTGACGTCCATAATTTACAGGTGGGTGCCGAAGGCGAGGCGCTGGAAGCTACCTTCGTGTTAGAGGAGGCGGTCGACACCTCGGTCGATGTGGTTGAGCTTGAGCTTGAGCGTGCGCCGGAGCCAGTGGAAATTGTGGCCGCCCCCTCTGTCGTCGAACACACTAAAACCTCACAGATGCTCTATCAGCATGATGAGGCGTTTTTGATGTCCCAGCCAAATTCAGATTATGCGCTTCAGGTGCTGGCCGCCAGCAAACATTATTCGTTACAGTCCTACATGGAGCGGCAGGAGAATCGTGCCAACTTGTATTTGTATCAAAGTTATAGAGAAGGCAAACGTCTGTATGTAGTGCTCGCGGGTGTCTATACTTCTCGGCAAGCGGCGTTAAGGGCACGTGAACACTTGCCAGAGGAGCAGAGAAATGCCGGCCCTTGGCCTCGATCACTGAAAGACATTAAGCAGGAGATCAGTGCAAATAGCCGAAATTGAAAGGCTTTTATGTGTTAGATCACCTGTATCTTGCGCCGGACAAATCGGCATCCTCTTGCTAATGATGAGTTGTGCAGTTAATATGCTGCGCCCAATTATCAGTAGCCCCTATCTTTTGGGCCTTTTTTTATCTGGCTTGCCCACAAATTAGTTCGTCGTGTTCTAGGGATTACGCAGTAGCATCCAACGTTTATAGCGAAGCGATGCACCTTAAGTGGTCGGTGTTTACTACAAGGTAAGGTGAATCTACCAAGGCTTGATGACGCAGTGGTTGGGCTCGATAGTCGTTATTAAAAGCAGCTTTAACGATACGAGAGTGGGTCACGCTAAGTGGCCGGCACGGATAGTGCGTTGAACTTTAGCGCCAGCGTGGAGGTCGATTACCCTTATTTTCGCACCAATAGCATGCATTAATAGATAGAGTTGAATGAATAAAGTGAATGAGCCTATGAAAACTGGTCTTTACCGGCTGGACGAATTTAAAGATAACTGTGGTTTTGGTTTGATTGCCCACTTAAAAGGTGTTCCCAGTCACAAACTGTTATCCACGGGTATTGAAGCCCTCACCTGCATGACCCACCGTGGCGGAATTGCCGCAGACGGAAAAACGGGTGATGGTTGTGGTTTGCTCATTCAAAAGCCCGATAGCTTCTTGCGTACGATCGCAAAAGAAGAGTTGGGTATAGAGCTGTCTAAGCAGTACGGTGTTGGCTCATTGATGCTGAGCAACGATGCGGCTGAAGCGGCTGACGCTAAAGTCGTTGTTGAAGAAGAACTTGCAGCACAAGGTTTTTCCAATTGCGCATGGCGCGAAGTCCCAACAGATTCGACCTGTCTTGGGCCGATTGCACTGCAAACCTTACCCTCTATTTTTCATCTTTTTGTGAATACAGAGGACATCGACGACCAAACGTTAAGCGCAAAATTATTTGTTGCTCGCCGCAAAGCCGAAATTCGGATGGCTAAAGCGTCGACGTTTTATATTGCGAGCCTGAGCAGTAAGGTCTTGTCGTATAAAGGGTTGATGATGCCCGTAGACTTACCTTCTTTTTATACAGACTTAGCTGATGAGCGACTCGAAACCGCCATCTGTGTTTTTCATCAGCGCTTTTCTACCAACACATTGCCAGAATGGCCGTTGGCTCAGCCGTTTCGTATGTTGGCTCACAATGGTGAAATCAACACCATCATGGGCAATCGCAACTGGTCAGTCGCGCGAACCCAAAAATTTCAAACGCCATTGTTACCCAACGTTGACGATATAGTACCGCTTGTCAATCGCACCGGTTCAGATTCGTCAAGCCTCGATAATATGCTTGAACTGCTTTTAATCGGTGGTATGGAGCTTCATCGAGCTGCGCGCATGCTCGTTCCGCCTGCATGGCAGAATGTTGAGCATATGGACGCCGATCTTAAAGCGTTTTATGAATACAACTCGATGCATATCGAACCATGGGATGGCCCCGCAGGTTTAGTGGTGACCGACGGTCGCTATGCGGTTTGTACTCTTGATCGTAACGGTCTACGCCCATCCCGGTGGGTAATCACCAAAGATGACATCATTACCGTCGCTTCTGAAATAGGCGTGTACGATTACTCTCCGGAAGACGTAGTGGCCAAAGGTCGTTTAGGCCCTGGCCAAATGTTGTCGGTAGATACGGAAACAGGCAAGCTTTACCATACCGCTGATATCGACCAAATGCTTAAAACTGGCCAGCCTTACCTTAAATGGATGAAAGAGCAGGCGGTACGGATTGAGTCAAACCTCGATCGTGAGCAAGCTGAACATAGTCTAGATGCCGATCAGGTTGAAACGGCAATGAAAATGTTTCAGGTAAGTTTCGAAGAGTGTGACCAAGTGCTACGCCCACTCGCAGAGGCGGGCCAAGAAGCGGTTGGCTCGATGGGTGACGATACCCCAATGGCCGTACTGTCTGAAAAGCGTCGCGCACTTTATGATTACTTCCGACAGCAATTCGCTCAGGTAACAAACCCGCCGATCGATCCGTTACGCGAAGCCATCGTTATGTCTTTGGAAACGTGTATTGGCCGTGAATTATCTGTATTCGATGAAACGCCCGAACACGCCAATCGGGTTATTTTGACGAGCCCTGTTTTATCGCCCGCAAAATTTCGAGCGCTTCAACAGCTAGATAGCCAAGGCTTTGAATCGACAACCATTGACCTTAACTACGATGCTTCTACTTTGAACCTTAAGCAGGCTTTAGAGTTAATGCTCGAGGATGTTGTAGCACAGGTGAAATCCGGCAAAACCGTTATCGTGTTATCGGATTTAGCTATTATTGAGGGCAAACTTCCCATCCACGCACTCCTTGCTACCGGAGCCGTTCATCACAGGTTAACGCGCGAAGGCTTGCGTTGCGATGCCAATATTATTGTTGAAACTGCCACCGCTAGAGACTCGCATCATATAGCAATGCTTATCGGGTATGGCGCTACGGCTGTATACCCCTATCTTAGCTATTACGTGATAGAGCGCCTAATTAACAAGGGCGAATTAATTGCTGATTATGCCGACGCGAGTACGAATTATCGTAAGGGTTTGGCTAAAGGCCTCTTAAAAATTCTTTCAAAGATGGGTATTTCAACCATCGCCTCATATCGTGGCGCGCAATTATTCGAAGCGGTTGGCTTATCAGAAGACGTTGTGGAGAGTTGTTTTGTTGGCACTGTTAGTCGCGTCAAAGGTGCCGATTTCAGTGATATAGAAATTGATCAAAAATCATTGGCAAAAGATGCTTGGAAAGCTCGAAAAGGTATTGAACCCGGCGGATTGCTAAAATATATGCACGGTCAGGAATATCACGCCTTTAACCCCGATGTCGTCCAAACCTTACAAAAAGCGGTTCAATCAGGTGAATATTCAGCGTGGAAAGAGTACGCCGCGTTGGTTAACCATCGGCCAACCGCGACGCTGAGAGACCTTTTAGAGCTAAAGGAAGGCGCTGCACAAGCCATACCGCTAGCCGACGTTGAGCCGATGGAATCTATCGTGCGTCGTTTCGATTCGGCAGCGATGTCTTTGGGTGCTCTAGGGCCAGAAGCGCATGAAGCTTTAGCGCAGGCCATGAATACCTTGGGTGGTCGCTCAAATAGCGGCGAAGGTGGTGAAGACCCTATTCGTTTTGGTACCAATAAAGTCTCGAAAATTAAACAAGTTGCCTCGGGTCGTTTTGGTGTGACGCCTCATTACCTTGTTAACGCCGAGGTATTACAGATTAAAGTGGCGCAAGGCGCTAAACCGGGTGAAGGTGGCCAGCTACCCGGTGGAAAAGTGGATGAGTTGATTGCTCGTTTGCGATATTCCGCTCCCGGGGTGACGCTTATTTCGCCGCCGCCGCATCATGATATTTACTCGATCGAAGATTTGGCTCAGCTCATTTTCGATTTAAAGCAGGTAAACCCAGACGCGCTCGTGTCCGTGAAATTGGTGTCTCGACCTGGCGTAGGTACCATTGCCGCCGGCGTTGCAAAGGCGTATGCCGACCTCATTACCATTTCCGGTTATGACGGTGGTACGGCAGCAAGCCCATTGACCTCTATCCGTTATGCGGGCTCCCCATGGGAATTAGGGCTTGCCGAAACTCACCAAACACTGCGTGCGAACGATTTGCGCGGCAAGGTTCGAGTGCAAACGGATGGTGGTTTGAAATCTGGTCTGGATGTTGTTAAAGCCGCTATTCTAGGTGCCGAAAGCTATGGCTTTGGAACGGCTCCAATGGTCGCGCTGGGCTGTAAGTATTTGCGTATTTGTCACTTAAATAACTGCGCTACCGGCATAGCCACCCAACAAGAAGTTTTGCGTAAAGAGCATTACATTGGCACTGTTGAAATGGCCATGAACTTCTTTAAATTTGTAGCTGAAGAAGCGCGAGAGTGGATGGCGAAACTGGGTGTTCGCAACCTAGAAGAATTGATTGGTCGTGTAGATCTTCTAGAAGCTATTGAAGGAAATACTGAGAAGCAACGTAAACTGGATTTAAGTCCAATGTTGTATACAGATGCTTTACTCGACAGTAAACCTCAGTTCTGCCAGTCCGAACGCAATGAGCCTTTTGATAAGGGCCTATTGGCTGAAGATATGGTGGCTACCGTATTACCGGCCATAGACGCGAAATTGGGTGGTGAATTTACCTTTCACATCACCAACTGTGATCGTTCAGTCGGTGCACGTATTAGTGGTGAAATAGCAAAACGTCATGGCAACCAGGGCATGGCTGACAAGCCCATCACACTGAAGTTAACCGGTATCGCTGGCCAAAGTTTCGGTGTGTGGAATGCGGGTGGCCTGAATATGTTGCTTGAAGGTGATGCGAACGATTACGTCGGTAAGGGAATGGCTGGCGGAAAACTGGTTATTCGTCCGCCTAAAGGTTCAACTTTTGCCAGTCAAGATACCAGTATTATGGGCAATACATGTTTATACGGCGCTACCGGAGGCAAGGTCTTCGCCGCAGGAAGTGCGGGTGAGCGCTGTGGTGTGCGTAATTCTGGGGCTCATGTTGTCGTCGAGGGCGCTGGCGATCACTGTTGTGAATATATGACGGGCGGTATCGTGACGGTATTAGGTGAAACCGGTGTGAATTTTGGTGCCGGTATGACTGGTGGGTTTGCCTACGTACTGGACGAGAAAAACAGATTTGTCGATAGATACAATCATGAGTTGGTCGATATCACCCGGGTTAATACGGAATCGCTTGAGCCACATCGTAATCATCTCCGTGGCGTGATCAAAGAGTTTGTCAGAGAAACTGAAAGTGTGTGGGGCCAGCATTTGCTCGATAACTTTAGTGATTACGTTGGTAAGTTTTGGTTGGTCAAACCCAAAGCTGCCGATTTAGACAGTATGTTGCACAGCGTTAAAAAGCGCGGTGAATAATTAACACAATTATCAATGGCCGTTAATAACGCGGCGATTATTGATTCAGGCTTGCTTTGCAAGCCGCCAGTAAAGTAGCAAGGGCTGAATGTATGGCTGAACGATTAAACAATAACTTCCAATTTCTCGATGTTGGACGTCAAGATCCCAATAAAAAGGACACGGCGACAAGAAAAGAGAGTTTTGTGGAAATATATCAGCCCTTTACCGAAAAACAGGTGCAGGGCCAGGCTCATCGCTGCTTAGAATGTGGCAACCCTTATTGTGAGTGGAAATGTCCGGTACATAATTACATCCCTAATTGGCTCAAACTTGTGTCCGAAGGGAATATTATTGAAGCCGTTGAGCTTTGCCACGAAACAAACTCCTTGCCTGAGGTGTGTGGTCGAGTATGCCCGCAAGATCGATTGTGTGAAGGTGCTTGTACGTTAAACGATGGTTTTGGTGCTGTAACCATTGGCAATACCGAAAAATATATTACGGATACAGCGTTTGCTCTGGGATGGCGCCCCGATATGAGCAAGGTTGTGTGGACCGACAAAAAAGTCGCCGTTATTGGCGCGGGGCCTGCGGGCTTAGCGTGTGCTGATATTCTCGTACGAAACGGTATTAAACCGACAGTTTTTGACAAACACCCTGAAATTGGTGGGCTATTAACTTTCGGTATTCCTGAGTTCAAACTCGAAAAAGACGTAATGAAAAACCGGCGTGAAATTTTTGCTCATATGGGCGTTGAGTTCCGTTTGAATATGGATGTGGGTAAAGACGTTACGATTGATGAGCTACTTGCCGATTATGATGCCGTGTTTATGGCCATGGGCACTTACACTTATATGAAAGGTGGTTTTCCCGGGGAAGATTTGCCGGGCGTGTTTGATGCCCTACCGTTTTTGATTTCTAATGTGAATCGTAATTTGGGCTTTGAAAAAGACCCCGCAGAATTCATCAGCGTCAAAGATAAAAAAGTTGTGGTATTAGGTGGCGGTGATACGGCTATGGACTGCAATCGTACATCGATTCGTCAGCAGGCCGCGAGCGTAACGTGCGCATATAGACGTGATGAAGAGAACATGCCTGGTTCGCGCAGAGAAGTGGTTAATGCGCGTGAAGAGGGCGTTGATTTTCTGTTTAATCGACAGCCCGTAGCCATCGTGGGTGATGGAAAAGTTGAAGGCGTAAAAGTGATAACAACCCGGCTAGGTGACCCAGATGAAAACGGTCGTCGTAGGCCTGAACCTATTGAGGGCAGTGAAGAGATTGTTCCTGCGGACATGGTGCTAATCGCTTTTGGGTTTCGTCCTAGCCCTGCCCCATGGTTTGAACAACAGGGTATTACTGTCAATAGCTGGGGCGGTGTTGAGGCCGCGGAAAAGCAGCAGTATAAATTTCAAACATCCAACCCTAAGGTGTTTGCAGGTGGCGATATGGTTCGCGGTTCCGATTTGGTTGTGACGGCCATTTGGGAAGGACGCCAAGCTGCCGAAGGAATAATGGATTACTTGGACGTATAATTAAAAAACGCGGCTGGTTGTCTCATGGCCGGCCTTTCAGTACCGACAATAACGACTGACTTGCCTGCCCATGATTGAATTAAAGAACGACCGTTTTCTCCGCGCGTTATTACGCCAACCTGTTGATGTAACCCCTGTTTGGATGATGCGCCAAGCAGGGCGATATTTGCCAGAATATCGTGCTGCCCGCGCGCGCGCGGGCGATTTTATGGGGCTCTGCACTAACCCGCAAAGGGCCTGTGAAGTTACCATGCAGCCGTTGGAGCGTTACCCCCTAGACGCCGCTATTCTCTTTTCCGATATTCTTACCATTCCAGATGCAATGGGGTTAGGCCTCTACTTTGAAACGGGTGAAGGCCCAAAGTTTCGCAAGCCGGTACGTACCTCGAAAGACGTTGAAGCGCTTCCTGTCGTCAATACTGAAAACGAACTCACATATGTGATCGATGCCGTATCGACCATTCGCCACGAGCTTAATGGAAGCGTGCCGTTAATTGGTTTTTCGGGCAGCCCATGGACGTTGATGACCTATATGGTTGAGGGCGGCTCGAGCAAAGATTTTCGCCGAGCAAAAACAATGCTGTATAACCAGCCCGAAGTTGCGCAGCTATTGCTTGATAAGCTCGTGCTTTCGGTAACCGACTATCTCAACGCCCAAATACGCGCCGGTGCCCAGGCGGTCCAAATTTTCGATACCTGGGGTGGAGCCTTATCGCATGAGGCCTACTTAAAGTATTCGCTAGCGCCTATGCAGCGCATTGTAGATGGTCTTATCAAAGAGCACGAAGGTCGCCAAGTCCCCGTCATTCTTTTTACAAAAGGTGGCGGCCAATGGCTAGAATCTATGGCTGCAACGGGGGCGACCGCATTAGGCTTGGACTGGACGACGGATATAAGTGTTGCTCGCGCAAGAGTTGGCGATACTGTTGCGCTACAAGGCAACATGGATCCCACTATTCTATATGCCAGCCCAGACCGAATTCGTGAAGAGGTAGGTCGTATTCTTAAATCGTATGGCGCGGGTAGTGGCCATGTATTTAATCTCGGGCACGGTATCACGCCAGAAGTAGACCCAGAGCATGCCGGAGCTTTCATTAATGCGGTACACGACCTATCAAGTGAATATCACGGCTGAAACATATCGATTAATGGTATTTGGTAATTAGCAATACCTTTGTTTATATTTATATCGAATATAAACCCTAATAAAGTATGTGTCTGGTCGTCAATTTCTTCGATTCGCCAATCAATTGCCCTTACGCAATAAGGGCTCTTACGCTTATAATTTGATCGGAGCATTTTGGCGCGAAAATACACTTTTCGTGCTAGTCTACGACGTCACTCCGAAAAATGAGGAGTGGTGACATAATAGAGCCTTTGCGTAAGAGGATAATTTCTTGGGAATTAAGCAGGTCAAGATTGATGCCAACGAGCTAACCGTTGGCATGTTTGTGTCTGGTCTAGATAGGCCATGGACGCAAACGCCTTTTCCGCTCCAAGGGTTCTATATTCGCGACCTTGATGAAATTAAAGAACTAAAGGTGCACTGCAATTTTGTTTACATCGATGTTGCTAAGGGCACCGCACCGGTAAAAACCAATCTTAGAAAGCTAACGGCTCGCTCTAGCGGTGGGCGAAAAGCTGCTCGCGCACCGAAGCTCACACGAATAGTGGATGTGGCGCCGTTAAAAATTCGGCGCGATGTGTATCGCGAAATTGATCCTCTCGAAAAAGAAATTGGCCCTGCACGCGAACTTCATCAGCAAATGTATGATGCGGTCGGCAGCGTCATGGGGCATGTTAATCAAGATCATCATCATGTGCCCATAAATGAAACTAAGCGTGTGGCGAGCCAAATGGTCGATAGCGTGCTGCGCAGCCCCGATGCTTTTACGTGGTTAAGCCGCGTTCGCGATAAAGACGAATACACCTATTCTCATGCCGTACGTTCGGCGGTTTGGGCCATTTTATTTGGTCGACATATAGGCCTGCCTAAAGCAGATTTAGATGTTTTGGCGATGGGGGTACTCCTTAAAGATATTGGTAAAACACGTTTGCCCCGGCATTTGCTTGAGAAAAAACAGCGTAGCGAAACTGAGCAAGAGGCGTATGAGAAGTTTATCGATTACGGTGTAGAAATTTTACGTAAGCTGCCCGATGTTCAGCCGCGTGTAACGTCCGTTGTTAAAACGCATTGTGAACGCGTAAATGGCAGTGGTTATCCGCAGCATTTGCGCGGTGATAAAATTCCTTTACTGGGTAAGATTGCGGGTATTGTCACTTTTTACGATGAAACGGTGAACCCGCGTGGTGAAGGGCATCCGCTATCACCGTCTAAAGCTGTCGCGAGACTGTATGAATTACGGGAAGTGGAATTTCAAGAAGAATTGGTTGTAGAATTTATTCGGGCGATTGGTTTATACCCAACAGGCACATTAGTTGAATTGTCTACGGGCGAAGTGGGTGTTGTGGTTGAGCAAAATTTTGATCGACGTTTGAAGCCTGTCGTAATGGTCGTTCTAGATGCTTACAAGCAACTATTGCGTGCGCCCGAATTAGTTAATTTAGCGGCAGAAGAGCGCGATAAACAAGCAAAATTAGATTCCGGTAAGTACCATCCGTCTGAAATACAGCGTATTGAAATTTTGCAAGATTTACAGCCGGGCGCTTATGACATAGATGTGGCCGGTATTCGCGATAAATACATTCAACGCAAGCAAGGCAAAGGCCTGCTGGGGTTGTTTAAGCGTTCAGGGTTAAAGCTACCGGGCTTTTAACCTTTATGGTATTAACAACTCTTTTGCTAGGAGTAAGGTTTTTTTATCCAAGCCCCATCTATACCCTCCTAACAACCCGCTCTCCCGTATCACTCGATGACACGGTATAAGCACTGCAACGGGATTTTTGCCAATGGCGGTGCCTGCCGCTCGGCTGGCGTTTGGGTTACCTACTTTAACCGCTACTTCACCATAACAAAGCGTCGTGCCCTGCGGTATATTGAGCAGGGCTCGCCAAACGGCTATTTGAAAGTTGGTGCCTTGCACGTATAGTTTCAGCGTTCCGTTTTTCACGCTCGGTTTTGAAAATATCCTATTCAACCACTGTTGTGCCTCGGTAGGTTGTTCTTCCCAACGAGCTGCAGACCATTGTTGTCGAAGGTGTTTGTTGTCGCGCTCAGCACCGTCATAACGTGTAAACTTTAAGCTGTGAATACCTCGTTTGGTCCAACATAGTCGAGCAATACCCAGTGGCGTATTTCCTTCTCCAAAGTAAAACGTTAATCCTTCCCCGCGGGCTTTGATATCCCCTGGTGTGACAGCTTCTAGTGATACAAGGTGGTCGTGGAGGCGGCT
Source organism: Teredinibacter purpureus (assembly GCF_014217335.1). NCBI lineage: Bacteria > Pseudomonadati > Pseudomonadota > Gammaproteobacteria > Cellvibrionales > Cellvibrionaceae > Teredinibacter > Teredinibacter purpureus. The sequence goes on from NZ_CP060092.1 coordinate 1,569,880, forward strand.
ACTACTGGACAAACCTAGTGCGTTGCTCGTTTCAATGCAGGAGTGCTGTTCAGCAAGTATTGGTTTAGCGTTTTCTACGGTGACGCACTGTAAAAACTGTTTAGGGCTTATGCCAACCCACTGCTTAAATAAATGATGAAGGTGGTCTGAACTCATGTTGAGCTGTTGTGCTATGTTCGCAACGCTAGGTTGCGAGCGAAAGTGAAGGCGCAAATATTCAATTGCCGCGCACATGCGCTGAAAGCGCTTATGCGTAGGGGTGCTCGCAGAATTATTCATAGATCGGGTCGCTCAGAGTCAAAGATGAGTGCCTACCAAAGCCGACGATAGTATTTTATTGTCAATTTGGCGACCCGCATCCTGCTTAATGACGTTTTTTTATCGTAGCCAAGGGCTCTCCCATTTTGACGGTGCGCCCAGGGGTCATACGTTCAAGCCAGTTGGTACTGTTTTCGGGCATCAATAACACGGCGGTTGAACCTAGTTTAAATCGCCCCATCTCGCTACCGCGGGTAAGTGAAATAGGGGGGTGTTCGCCGTACTGCTGGCGTGTCACTTTATTGCCTCGAGGCGCGATTTCGCCAGCCCATACTGTTTCGATAGAGGCAACGATCATTGCGCCTACGAGTACTACAGCAACGGGCCCAACGTCCGTTTCGAAGATGGATACAACGCGTTCATTGCGCGCGAAAAGGTTGTCTACGTTGTTCACGGTCGTTGGGTTGACGGAGAAGAGTGCGCCGGGAACATGGATCATATCGGTGAGGGTGCCGCTTATGGGCATGTGTACGCGGTGATAATCTTTTGGGGATAAATATACGGTGCAATACTGGCCATTTTCAAACTTTTTAGCCAAAGTTTCGTCACCCCCCAGTAATGCTGTGGTCGAAAATGATTTTCCTTTTGCTTGGAAAATTGTATTGCCGTTAATAGTGCCTGCTTGGCTAATAGCGCCGTCAGCGGGGCATAATAAAGCATTTTCTTCTTCCTCCAGTGGTCGTGCTTCGGGCTTTAAGGCTCGGCAAAAAAATGCGTTAAAACTTTTATACTCGAGAAGGCTTTCCTGCGCGGCCTCGGCCATATTGACATCAAAATTTGCAGCAAAACGCTGGATGAATAGGTTTTTTATCCACGTGATTTCGGTGCTGGCAAACCACCCTACAATGCGCGAGAGCAAGTGATGGGGGAGTATGTATTGCAGCAGTACAAATAAAAAAGATTTCACAGCGTTGTTTCCTCAACCGGTGTGTTTGGATGGTTGCCCCATTCAGCCCAAGAGCCGTGATAGGCCTTAATGTTAAAACCGAGTAGTTTACCAACCAAATAGGTAAAACCCGAGCGGTGATGAGACTGGCAATGCGTAATAATCGAGTGCTTTTTTGTTAAGCCTACTGATTGCAAATAGTGTTCTGCATCGCTTCGTATTCGGTGGCCGTTTTGCGGTGCCATTAATTGTGTCCATTCACAATTAATGGCACCGGGAATGTGACCACCTTTACGTGCAAAAACTTTTTCGCCGCGAAACTCTTCTGGAGAGCGAGCATCCCAAATACGGGCATTGTTGTTGTTCAGCTCCGCCAGAATATCGGGAATTTCGGCGATAACGCCTGAGTGAATATTGAGGGCGGGTGATGTGGCGGAGGCTCTATGCTCGTGTTGTTCCACTGCTAGAGCGTTCTTCTTCCAGGCCAATAATCCTCCATTCACGTAGGAATAGTGTGGGTGCCCAATCACGTCTAATGTCCAAATGAATCGGCCTGCCCAGCCACCACCTTCATCGTCATAAACAATAAAATGTGTATTTGAGGTAAGGCCTAAATAGCCAAAAACCTGCTCTAGTTGCGCTAACGGCGGTATTTTACCTGGCGCAGGCGGGCGACCTGATAGTAGCGCGGTTGGGGGAAGATAGACGGCGTTAGGTATGTGGCCAGCGCGATAAGATTGCTCGGAGCTTAAATCAATAATACAAATGGGCGGTAAGGCTTGTGTGTTGTAAGCCAGAGCGCTGGCTCTAGCGTCTAGATACTGGTGGAGTTCAACCGGTTCTATAACGGGCGGCAAAAGCGGGTTGAGCATAAAGATCCTTGTGGAGAAGCATGTGCGAGAGATCGTGGTAAGGCTATAGCGATGGTTTTATATCGACGTCATTTAAGGTGTTAATGATGCGACAAAAGCTCTCATAACGTTCGGCGGATATAATCCCGTCTTGTTGCGCTGAGGTAATGGCGCATCCAGGCTCCTGTTGGTGCCTGCAATCTCTGAATTTACAATGCCCCGCACGTTGACGAAGCTCTATAAAACCGTGAATAACATCGTCCACGTTCATGTGCCATAGCCCAAAATCACGAATACCTGGTGAATCGATACAATTGCCGCCGTCAGGGAAGTGATAGAGCCTAGAATGGGTCGTGGTATGCCGGCCTTTAGCAATTTGTTCTGAAAGCTCTCCAATTTTAATATCTTCGTTGGGCAGTAACAGTTGAATAATGGACGATTTACCGACGCCAGATTGTCCCGCGAAAATACTGGTGACGTTGCGTAAATGTACTTTTAGGGTATCTAGCCCGTGTTCGCTTTTCGAAGACGCAAGCACAACGTCGTAACCGAGTAATTTATACTGATGTAGCAGTTGTTGAATAGAGCAGCTCTCAGGCTCGCCGAGTAAATCGGCCTTATTGAGAAGTAATACCGGTTTTACGTCTAAATTTTCGGCGACTACGAGGTAGCGATCAATAAGCCCTGCGTGAGGCTCGGGTTCTACGGCTAGCGTGATAAGTACTTGATCGATATTGGCGGCAACATCGCGCATTTTTCCGTAGCTATCGGGCCTTTGTAGGCGGTTACGGCTTTGCATTACAGAAACGACAACACCGCAATTATCGTCCTCTTGCTGCCAGATAACGTTGTCGCCCGTAACGATTTCCCCCAAGTTTGCACGCAGATAGCAGCGCCATAGAGTGCCATCTGCGGTCTCGATATCCGCTTGCTTTCCGTAGCGGGTTATAACCGTTCCGTGTTGCTCGGGCGCGCTAGAACGGCCTTCGTTGTCAGCATTCTTTCGGCGTTTCTTTTGGTTTTCTTCGATTCGTCGAGATTGCTGCTGGCTTAGCTTACGCTTGGTCATGAGTGGCCAATAGGGAGCGTGTTATCGTGGAGCCTGTCTGATCATTTGGCTCACGAACACGCAGAGATATGAGGTGTGAGGGTCGGGGGGTGTGCCTGCTAATGGGAACTTCCTCTTCGAGCTGCTAGAATTCGGAAGTTGCATTGTAATGGAAAAAACTATGGCTAACAGCGAAAACAACCTTATTTGGATTGATCTGGAGATGACCGGATTGATTCCTGAGCATGATGTCATCATCGAAATAGCTACAGTTGTTACTGATGCGAACCTCAATACGCTTGCTGAAGGGCCCGTTATGGCCATTTATCAGCCTGATGCGGTAATGAATCAAATGGATGAGTGGTGTACCACGCAGCATGGGCATTCAGGATTAACGCAACGGGTGAAAGCGAGCGAGGTTTCTACGTCCGCGGCTGAACAGGCAACGTTGGATTTTCTCGCAGGCTGGGTGCCTGAAGGAAAGTCGCCAATGTGCGGTAATTCGATCGGGCAAGACCGGCGATTTTTACAACGTTTTATGCCGCGATTAGCGAATTATTTTCACTATCGCAACATTGATGTAAGCACGTTAAAAGAGTTGGCGTCTCGTTGGCAGCCCCACGTTCTTGACGGGTTTACCAAGCAAGGTTCTCACCTAGCGCTAGACGATATTCGTGAATCAATCGCGGAACTAAAGCACTATCGCGAACATTTTATTCGCCAATAGATAATTACGCGTCATACCGTTGACGCGTTCTTTTATCTATAGATCTTTTCCTTCTGCAAGTTAAAGTGCTTGCTTAAAAGTTGGTCTAAGCACTGTCATCTATTGCCGCTTTTATTCTTTCCTTCAGGTGTATCATTGCACCTGTTATTCCATATTCTTCCTTGGTCTTATAAAGGAGGTTTTTAGCGCAAGCAGGTTTTTGACAAGCTTGCATATCAGGACGAAGCTTAAAGTAACAAACCGACTTAACGATTAATCTCAATCTTCGACATTGATGTTATTGAGGCTGGGTAATCGGTTTTTTTGGCGGTTATTTTATTGTTACGAGCTTCATTGTTACTAGCTCGAAGGAATGAGACCTATGCAATTTCCCGATTCATCTGTACCTTTATATTCTGTAGTCGAGTCTGACCTCTCATCGGTAACGGCTGCTGTGGCCGAACCTGAAAGTCGACGTGAGCGCAGGGACCAAAGTAAGCCAATTCCCATGAATGTGGCTGAGTACATTAACGATGACCAAGTGATGTCGCTGCGCAATATGGAAAGCTTTGGTTGGCAGTTGGCCTTTGTTCGACGGCCGTTATTTCAAGATGCTGTTGTTGTTGTTGTGAATGCCGATCAAAGTCAGTACGGCGTACTGGAGAGTGACGGTTCGATTAATATGAAGTCAATGCTTGAACTACGGCACTAGCTATATTTTATCGCGCATTAACGACCCAGCATAATTTTCTTCGTTTCCGCTATAGCGCTCTCCTTTCTTCTATATAATGCCCGCCTCTTCAAATCCTGCAGGGGCGAGGTATTTCGTGCACACCAATAATCAATTTTTTGTGAAGGGTAAGTTTTTGCTGGCTTTTGGTTTTCTTGCCGTGTTTATGGGCAATTTTGGGCAATCATTTTTTCTCGGCACTTACGGCGCTAGCATTCAACAGTCGCTAGAGCTTTCGGCCTCGCGTTATGGATTGGTGTATTCCGTCGCTACATTGCTTGCAGGAACGAGTTTAATGTTGGTAGGAGGGTATATTGATCGATGGCCGCTCATGCGCTTTACCAGTTTTGTGGCCTTTGGTTTGATGTTTGGTTGTTTGCTGTTTGTGATTAGCGACAATATTTGGTGGTTGGGGTGTGCATTTTTTATGGTGAGGTTGTGTGGCCAAGGTTTGTTACCGCATACCGGTGTTACCACCATGGCGCGTTGTTTTTCGGGTCATAGAGGTAAGGCAATTAGTGTAGCGGCTTCTGGCGTGCCTGTTGGTGAAATATTACTACCGCTTGCCGCTACGTTGCTTATCTCGTATTGGGGTTGGCAAAATAGTTGGATTGTTATTGTAATTTTTATTGCTATCGTATTTTTGCCGTTGAGCTACTTTTTACTGTCTAGCGCAAAGCGCAGAGGGTATGAGTTTTCGCCTGTTGTACGCGATGCAAGTGAGCAAGCAGAGGATCAAGGCCGAGGCGCAGTATTATCCGATGGACGTTTCTGGCGAGTGTTGCCTGCTGTGATTGCCGCACCGTTTGTGGTGACGGGTATTTTCATACATCAATCGTTCTTTTTGTTTGAAAAGCAATGGTCAATGGACGTATTTGCGGCAAGCTTTGTTGTTTATGGTGTTGTGCATTGGCTTGCATCTCTGGTTGCAGGCTTATTGGTCGATCGCTACAGCGCTGCTCGATTGCTGCCTTTTTATAATCTGCCCTTATTATTGGCGATGCTTGCCGTTGCCTTTTTAGAGGGGCCGGTTGTCGCAGGCGTTATGTTGGCGTTACTGGGTATGTCGATTGGTTGTAGCGGTCCCATTACTGGAGCGTTATGGGCGGAAGTATACGGAACTGGGAGGTTAGGTAGTATTCGTTCAATGACATCGTCATTTGGTGTTTGGTCTACCTCATTATCGCCATTGTTGTTTGGTGTGCTTATCGACAATCATATGAGCGCGGTGACTTTAGCTGTGATTTTAGCGGTCGCGGTGAGTGGGGCGTGCGTGTTAGCTGCGTTCTCCTATCCTGTCAAAAAAGTCTAACGCTGTAATTTTCGTGGTCGTTTGCGCTGCGGGTTGAGTTGTTGCGCCAAAGCCCAGTCGATGTGTTCGGCAACTAATGTGCTGGCAGTATTTTTTTGGCTGCGTAGCGCTTGAATAATCTCGTTTGAGTGCGGTGCGTTGCCAAGGCCTATCGCGAGGTTACGCTGCCAGCCTTCAAAGCCAATGCGGCGAATTGCCGAGCCTTCGGTATTTTTTAAAAACGTGTCTTCATTCCATAAGAAAAGCGTTAGTAAATCGCTGTTGGCTAGGCCGTGCCGTGGTTGAAAATCTTTTTCGCCGCTAGGTTGTGCGTACTTATTCCATGGGCAAATGGCTTGGCAGTCATCACAACCAAATACGCGGTTGCCCATTACCGCGCGGTACTCTTGAGGGATTGGCCCTTTGTTTTCGATGGTTAGGTAGGCAATGCATCGGCGTGCGTCAAGCTGATAGGGCTTGGGGAATGCGGCGGTTGGGCAAACTTTAAGGCAGGCTTCGCAATCGCCGCATTTATTTTCGGCAGTAAACGTATTAGTGGGGAACGGCAGATCGGTGAATATTTCACCTAGGAAAAACCAGCTTCCCGCATACTGGTTAATGAGTAGTGTGTGTTTGCCTACCCATCCAAGGCCGGCTTTTTCGGCAAGCGGACGCTCTAGAACTGGCGCGCTATCGACGAAAGGTCGTTGATGTGCCGGTTGGTCGGGAAAAATAATACACGCTTCAGCGTTAATTTTTTCGGCCACTTTGGCGAGACGTTTTCGAATCAACTTGTGATAATCTCGCCCTAATGCGTATCGAGAGATGTACGCTTTTTCAGGAGATTTTAAGATTTTGATCTGTTCTGTGCTATCGGGGAGATAGTCCATTCGAGCGGAAATAATACAGCGGGTGCCTTCGTGCAACTTTTCTGGTTGCTTACGCATCTCTTGCCGTTCGGCCATCCAGGCCATTGTGCCGTTGTACCCTTCGTCGAGCCACTCTTCTAGTCGCTCAGCTTCGCTCGAAAGATTGCCGTCGGATATGCCTATTTGCTGAAAACCTAGCTCTCGCGCCCAGAGTTGGATTTTTTCGGCTAGCGCGGCGAGTGCGAGCATCTGTTCTGGGGTAGGGTTATAGCCTTGCATAATGATTCAGTTCGATTGAGTGTGCGAATTGGCTTTGGGAGTATGGCCAACATTCCGTATAATTTCGGCCACACTAATTGAGCCGAACTTGCTATGAGTGATTTTACACTGCCCGACCAACTTTTTCGCGCTGAACACGTGCGCCAACTAGAAGAACTCGCGATCGATGTTACGGGTATCGCAAGTATTCAACTGATGAAGCGCGCAGGCCGCGTTGCTTTCGATGCGTTAATTCAGCGGTGGCCTAACGCCGAGTCGGTACGAATCGTTTGCGGCAGTGGTAATAATGGCGGCGACGGTTATGTTATGGCTGCGCTGGCAATGCGTAGGGAAATGGATGTAGCGGTTTTATCGCTATGCTCTCCTTCGGCCCTAACAGGGGATGCGGCTCGGGCTTATCGGTTCGCAATACAAGAAGGTGTGAGGGTTGTCGAGGTGCAAGACTGGTCGAGCGCTTTCTTACAGGAACACACCGATATCATTGTTGATGCACTCCTTGGCACAGGCTTAAAGGGAGAGCTTCGAGCAGAGGTTAAGGCGGCAATAGACGCTATTAATGGGATGGGGGTACCGGTTGTAGCTGTTGATATGCCATCGGGCCTAAACGGCGATACCGGTGGCACTTTGAGCGCTGTGATTGCGGCGACTTTAACGGTTACGTTTGTGGCCTGTAAGCCGGGTCTGCTAACGGGCCGGGGGCCTCAGTTGTGCGGGGAGGTGGTTTTTGATGATTTGGGCCTCAGCAAAGAAGGCAGCCAAGATGCGTTACAGGCCGCATGGTCTACCATTCAGGCCGACTGCCAAAGGGTGACTATCCACTCGACTAAGCTTCTACTGCAGGCTAGACCTGCCGATGCCCATAAAGGAATGTTTGGCCACGTGCTTGTGATTGGTGGCGACACGGGGTACGGCGGTGCTGTGACTCTCACGGCAGAAGCCTGTGCGCGTTCTGGAGCGGGGTTAACCAGTGTTGCGACACAACCAATCCATGTGAACGCTATTTTATCGCGCGTACCAGAAGCGATGGTTACCGGTGTTGCATCGGGTCAGGCATTGGAGCCGTTAATGGCTTTCCCTAGTGTTGTGGCGGTAGGGCCGGGGTTGGGGCAGTCACCATGGTCTGAACAAATGTTGCAGCAAGCCGTGCAGGCAGATTTACCTCTAGTTGTTGACGCAGACGGCTTGAATATTATGGCGCAAGGGCGAGTGTTGCCGAACGCGTATCGCGATAATTGGGTGCTAACGCCTCACCCTGGTGAAGCCGCCAGATTGCTTGGTTGTAGTGTTGAGGTAATACAGAATAATCGATTTTTAGCTGTGAGTGAGCTGCAAAAACGTTACGGGGGGGTTGTAGTATTAAAAGGAGCCGGTACGGTAATAACCGATGGCCACCAGCTTTATCTTGCGGATGTGGGAAACCCCGGTATGGCATCGGGTGGGATGGGCGACGTTTTAGCCGGCGTTATAGCGGCGTTAATGGCTCAGGGGCTTACGGCTCTCGACGCGGCTTGCCTTGCCGTTTGTGTGCATGGTGACGCAGCCGATTTAGCGGCCGAAGAGGGTGGTGAAAGAGGTTTGTTGGCGTCGGATTTAATCCCCTATATTCGAGAGTTATTAAATTAATGTCTGGTATTTCAATATCTGCGTCGATAATCTTTGACGCTTCTTTGGTCGATGAGGCTGCGACGGTAGCCGTTGGAAGGTTATTCGGCGCGCATCTGCGCGGCGGCGCTATTATCAATTTAGACGGTGTACTTGGTGCGGGTAAAACTACCTTCTGCCGTGGTATTCTCAATGCGTTTGGTTATTCAGGTGCGGTTAAGAGCCCAACTTATACTCTGGTCGAGCCGTATGAATTTGAAGATGCTTCGGTTTTTCATTTTGATTTGTATCGTTTGGGTGACCCTGAAGAATTGGAATACATGGGGATACGGGACTATTTCCAGACGCATGCCATTTGTTTAATCGAGTGGCCGACAAGAGGAGAAGGTTTTTTGCCCGCGCCAGATCTAACGGCCACCTTTACGCCGCAGGGCGAGGGCAGAGCGTTGAGTGTGTGTGCCCACACCGCACGCGGCATAAAAATCGTGCAGAGTATGGGTTAAAATAACAATACATGAGGGCGCTGAAGTGGTGCTGTTGAATACGCTGAAAGTGGAATGTGTGCCTTGGGCGCTATTGGCGTTTGTTCAGCTGCTGTTTCTATTAAGTTCTTCGGCTATGGCCGCTAATATCGATAGTGTGCGATTGTGGCGAGCGCCGGATCATACGCGATTAGTATTTGACTTAAGCGCAGCGGTAGAACACTCGGTTTTTCGGCTTAAAGAGCCTGACCGAATTGTAGTCGATATTGCAGGTTCTACGAGCAAGGTGTTGTCGAAGGATATCGATCTTTCGTCAACACCCATTAAACAGTTGCGCTTTGGTAAACACAGTAACAACTTGCGGGTTGTCTTGGATCTTAGTACTGACGTTAAGCCGCGTACGTTTATACTGGCGAAACATGGAGAAAAACCTGACCGTTTGGTTGTTGATCTTTATGATGCGAAAACCGAAACGGTTAAAACGGTTGAACAAGTTGTTACTACTTACAGTGGACGACGCGATATTATTGTAGCGATTGACGCCGGGCACGGTGGGGAAGATCCCGGCGCATTGGGCCCTAAAAAAATCTACGAAAAAGACATTGTTTACAAAATCAGCCAGCAGTTAGAGCGCATGGTAAATGCGCAACCCGGCTATAAAGCGCACATGGTGCGTTCTGGGGATTACTACATTCCGCTGCGTGAACGCCGAAATAAAGCGAGGAGTGTGCGAGCGGATGTTTTTATTTCTATTCATGCCGATGCGTTTAAAAACCCTAAGGCGCAAGGGGCATCGGTGTTTGCATTGTCTCGCCGTGGTGCAACCTCTGAAACGGCACGATTCTTAGCATCAAAAGAAAATGAAGCCGACTTAATTGGTGGTGTAGGCGGCGTTGACCTCGAAAACATTGACGATACGTTAGCGGGTGTACTTGTCGATTTATCGATGACAGCTTCGCTAGCTAATAGTTTAGACGTGGGCGATCGCGTATTGAAAGAGGTGGGTAAAATTACGCGATTACACAAACCACATGTAGAGCAGGCTGGTTTTGCTGTGCTTAAGTCCCCTGATGTGCCTTCTATTCTGGTCGAAACGGGTTTTATCTCCAACCCTGGAGAGGCTAAAAAACTCAATACTTTTGCTCATAGAAAAAAGCTCGCTACGGCCATATTTAATGGCGTTAAGTCCTATTTTTATGAAACCCCTCCCGCAGGCTCTTTTGTGGCTTGGGAAAAAAATGGTGGTTCTAATAGCGTTGTACAGCATACGATTACTCGAGGCGACACGCTAACGGCGTTGGCAAATCGGTATAATGTGAGCGTTGCGAAGATCAAAACGGTTAATAATTTGACCGGTTCTCACATTAAAATTGGCCAAGTACTTAAGATACCGGCCTCCTAAATTCCCATCACAAACAGTCTTATACATGAATCATATTCAAAAACTCAGCCCGAGATTAGCTAACCAGATCGCGGCGGGAGAAGTTGTTGAGCGTCCCGCCTCCGTCATCAAAGAGCTAGTCGAAAATAGTGTGGACGCCGGTGCCCAGCAGCTGGACGTGGAGGTGGAAAGTGGTGGTACAAAGTTAATTCGAGTGCGTGACAACGGAAAGGGCATTGCCAAGCAAGATTTACCGTTGGCGTTAAGCCGTCATGCAACGAGTAAAATATTAAGTTTAGATGATCTAGAATCTGTCGGTACTTTGGGATTTCGCGGAGAGGCATTAGCCAGCATCAGCTCCGTTGCACGGTTAAAATTAACCAGTAATAACGGTGATAGCGATAGTGGCTGGTGCGTAGAAGCCGAAGGTCGCGATATGGATGCGGTAGTAACACCTGCTGGGCATCCACGGGGTACGTCGGTAGAGGTAAGAGACTTATTCTTTAACACGCCTGCACGCCGAAAATTTTTAAGGACAGAAAAAACAGAATATTCTCGTATTGAAGATATTATCAAACGTTTGGCTCTTTCACGTTTTGAATTAGGGTTTTCGCTGAAAAATAATGGTCGAGTCATCCATAGCTGGCGACCGGCTCATTCGCAGTTAGAGCAAGAGCGGCGAGCTGCTCAAATTTGCGGTCCAGTCTTCATGGAAAATAGTGTGCATGTGGATATTGAACGCGCAGGTTTACGCTTATGGGGTTGGGTGGCGTTACCGACCTTTTCGCGTAGCCAGGCTGATTTGCAGCATTTTTATGTTAACGGCCGAGCTATTCGAGACCGATTAGTGGGGCATGCGATTAAGCAAGCGTACCAAGATGTTTTATATCATGGTCGTCATCCCGCCTTTGTACTTTATTTGGAACTCGATCCAGCCAATGTTGACGTTAATGTTCATCCAACGAAACATGAAGTACGTTTTCGTGATAATCGATTAGTTCACGACTTTCTTTTTAGAAGCCTCCATAAAGCGCTCGCAGACGTTCGTCCTGCAGCGGTCAATTCAGAGCTTATGGCGGGAGAGCCCGCACCGGTAGCACCTTTTGATAAACCTCCAGAGCAAGGAGCATTAGTGCTGGCCGGACAGAAGCCTGTTCAATTCGAATATACCTCTAGTGCGGTTGCAGAATCGGGAGGCGAATATCGGCCTCAGGCTCAGCCTCAGTATACTTCTGCTGGGAGCTATAGCGCTCCGTCGTCGCAGTCCCAAACGGTTGATTTTAATCAGCAGGGAGAGGTTCCGCCGCTCGGGTATGCGATTGCACAGTTAAAAGGCATCTACATCTTGGCTGAGAACGAGCAGGGTATGGTTGTTGTTGATATGCATGCAGCGCATGAGCGTATTACTTACGAAAGAATGAAAACACAGCAAGAACAACAAAAAATTCAATCGCAGCCGCTACTGGTCCCGCAATCGATGGCGGTGAGTGAAAAGGAAGCGGATAGTGCGCAGGAGTGTAATGAAGTTTTTACGCGTTTAGGCTTCGACATAGAAAGGGCAGGGCCAGAATCACTTTTAATTCGGCAGTTACCTGTTATCTTGAATCGCGCGAATGTTGAACAGTTAGTGCGGGATGTTTTATCGGATCTTATTGCTTTTGGGTCAAGTGAGCGGATCCAGCATAATATTAATGAAATTTTATCGACGATGGCGTGCCATGGTTCTGTGCGAGCAAATCGAAAGTTAAACGTTGCCGAAATGAATGCTTTATTGAGAGATATGGAAGCAACTGAACGTAGTGGCCAGTGTAATCATGGTAGGCCTACGTGGAGTCAGCTTTCGTTAGCGCAGCTAGATAAATTATTTATGCGAGGTCAATAGTGGAGCTTGCCGAACATCCCAGCGGAAAGCCTCGTGCGATCGCGTTAATGGGACCCACTGCGTCAGGGAAAACGGATCTGGCTATAGCATTGCATGAACAGTTAGGCGCCGAAATTATTAGTGTCGACTCTGCGTTGGTTTACCGTGGTTTAGATATCGGCTCTGCTAAACCTAGCGCAGATGAGCTTGCGCGCGCGCCCCATCGTTTGATTAACATTCGGGACCCGTCCGAACCCTATTCTGCGGCAGATTTCGCAAAAGATGCGACGAAAGAAATGGCCGATATTGTTGCTCAAGGTAAAACGCCGTTATTGGTTGGTGGCACCATGCTGTATTTCAAAGCTTTGCTCGAAGGGCTTTCAACCATGCCAGCGTCAGAGCCTGCTACTCGCGCGCAGATCGAAAAAGAAGCCGCTGATTTTGGTTGGCCGTATATGCATGATCAGTTAGGGCTGGTTGATCGTGTAACGGCGGAATTGATACACCCTAACCATTCGCAGCGAATTTGCCGTGCGCTTGAAGTGTATCGGCTTTCAGGAAAACCAATAAGTGAGTTCCGTCAAGAAAACAGTGGCGGTCTCTTGCATGAGTATGAATGGACCCAAATTGCGATTACACCTTTTGACAGAACCGTGCTTCATCAACGGATAGAATCGCGTTTTAAATTAATGCTTGAACTCGGGTTTATTTCCGAGGTCGAAACATTGTACCGTCGAGGCGATTTAAATTCGGAATTGCCCGCAATTAGAGCAGTGGGGTATCGTCAGGTATGGGATTACCTCGAGGGTAAGAGTGACTTTTCTCACATGCGAGAGCGGGGCATTATTGCAACTCGGCAGTTGGCTAAACGACAATTAACGTGGCTACGCTCTTGGCCGAACTTAAATTGGTTATATAGTCAGCATGAAAATGGAGAATTGTTGAGTTCTAGTGAAATTGTGATTAAAGCATTGAGAATTTTATCTCCAACCACCATATAATGGCGCGGAGACCTGCTTAATGACGAGTGCAGGATGTTGGGGCGAGAGATTGTGTGATTATTAACATTATCGGTAAGGAAGCCGGTTGATCGTGACATTCTAGCCCGAACGACTATAGTCAATTTATACGCTTACACGGATACTATTGATCTTAAAACTCTATAAATGGTTATAAGCGCGAACTTGGCGTGTTAACACCCGTTTAATGTTTTTTTATTAAGAGAACGTGACTACTTACTTTTGATCCTTACAAGGAGAATACCCATGTCAAAAGGGCATAGCTTACAAGACCCTTACCTTAATGTGCTTCGTAAAGAGCGCATTCCGGTGTCCATATATTTGGTTAACGGCATCAAACTTCAGGGACAAGTTGAATCGTTTGACCAGTTTGTGGTTTTGCTTAAAAACACTGTAAGCCAAATGGTGTATAAGCACGCTATTTCTACTGTTGTCCCTTCACGCCCTGTTCGCGTGCCTATGCTAAATGCTGATGGCACTGGCGATGATCTGGATAATGGTGAATAGCTTCGAGACGCTAAAAGCAGGGGAATAGACGTTGGTCTAGGTCAGCCTATTTAGCTTGGACGTATCTTAGACACTGCTTTTAGCCAACCTCATAGCGGAGAATTACTTGTTTTTTGATAGACCTGATTCTGGTGAATTAGCCATCTTGGTTCACTTGGAGCTGCCAAAGGCAGTAGCGGCTGATGATCCCAGAGAGTTTGAAGAGCTGGTATTGTCGGCGGGGGGAGATCCAGTGGAAATGCTCACTGGCGCGCGTTCTGCACCCCACTCAAAGTACTTTATTGGCACCGGTAAACTCGATGAGCTACTTCAGTTAGTGCGTGAGCACGATGCTGGGTTAGTGATATTTAATCACGAGTTGTCCCCAAGCCAAGAACGCAATATAGAGAAAGAGCTTGAATGTCGTGTGCTCGACCGCACAGGGCTTATCCTCGATATTTTTGCCCAGCGTGCGCGTACCCACGAAGGCAAGTTACAAGTTGAATTAGCTCAGCTTGAGCATATGTCCACTCGGTTGATTCGCGGCTGGACGCACCTTGAACGACAGAAAGGTGGCATCGGTTTACGTGGGCCAGGGGAAACGCAATTGGAGTCTGATCGTCGTTTGTTACGAGCGCGAATTAAGACTATCGGTAAGCGTCTTGAAAAAGTGCGAAAACAACGTGAACAAGGCCGGCGAGCAAGAAGCCGCGCTGATATCCCTACCGTCTCTCTTGTTGGTTATACCAATGCTGGTAAAAGCACGTTGTTTAATGCGATTACTGAAGCGGGTGTTTATGTTCGTGACCAATTGTTTGCGACCTTAGACCCTACTATGCGTCGTATTAATTTACCGGATGTTGGTGGCGCAGTGCTCGCCGACACGGTGGGTTTTATTAGTAATCTACCACACCGCTTAGTTGAATCGTTTCGCGCCACGCTAGAAGAGGCCGCTAGTGCCGATTTGTTGTTGCACGTTATCGATGCCCCGGCGGATGAGCGTTTGCATAATATTGAACAGGTCGATCTCGTTTTAGAAGAAATCAAAGCTCATCAAATTCCGCGTTTACTGGTCTATAACAAGATCGATTTAATGGAAGGTATGGCGCCCAGAATAGATCGCGATGATTTGGGCAAACCGGTCGCCGTTTGGCTTTCCGCTCGGGATTCCCAAGAAGACAGGGCGGGAATAGAGCTATTATTCAAAGCGATATCGGATTTGTTAACGGATGACATGTTCCATGAGAAAGTGAGTTTGTCCGGTGATATGGGTAGTTTACGTGCGCGGTTGCACCGGCAAAATGCAGTGCTTGGCGAATCCTATTTGCCAGACGGTCGTTGTGAAATTGAGATAAGATTGCCCCAAGTGGATCTCAAGCGTATGCTCTCGGCTGAGAACATTGATCTCCAAGACCTTGCGGTTCAACCGCAACAAGATTCAGACGACGAGCGTCTGGCGGTCTAAATCTAACCTATTGACTAGCCTGTTTTTTAACTAGCGTGCTCGTTTCGCGAACGCGTACAGTTGAAAACGGCCAAATCGCCTTTATATCCTCTCAACTAATTCAAAATAATACGGAGTAACTTATGGCTTGGAATGAACCGGGTGGTAATAATAAAGACCCCTGGGGTGGCGGAAAGCGCGGCAATGATGGCCCGCCCGACCTAGATGAAGCCCTGAAAAACCTACAAAAGAAGTTGTCTGGCCTATTTGGTGGCGGCGGTAGAAGCGGTGGCGGGCAAGGCTCTGGTTTTGGTTGGTCTATGGTTGCTCTTGTTCTTATTGTTATCGCGGGAATATATATTGTTCTTGGCTCGGGTATTGTGAACGAGCAAGAGAGGGCCGTTGTATTACGCCTAGGGAATTATCATGAAACTAAAGGCCCTGGTTTTCGCTGGAACCCGCCTTTAGTGGATAAGGTTTATACCATTAATGTGACGGGTGTACGCCAGTGGACCACGTCAGAGCAAATGCTTACTAAAGATTTGAATATTGTTGATATCAAATTGTCAGTCCAGTATTTGATCAACGATGCTGAGCAATTTTTGTTGCGAGTGAAATCGCCTGAAGAAAGTTTAAAGCAAGCAACAAATAGTGCGTTAAGGCATGTGGCAGGTTCGGCTTTGATGCATGCGGTGTTAACCGAAGGTCGAGAGCAGGTTGCTTTTGATGTTCAGGATCGCTTGCAAATGTACCTTGATTCCTATGAAACAGGAATAAGTATTGAAAAGGTGAATATCGAAGATTCTAATCCGCCTCGTGAAGTACAGGGCGCGTTCGATGAAGTGATTGAAGCGAGAGAAGATGAAGAGCGTTTTCAGAATCAGGCGCAAGCTTATGCCAACGGCGTTATTCCTGAGGCGCGTGGTGCTGCACAGCGTGTGTTAGAAGAAGCTTACGCGTATAAAGAAAAAGTCATTGCCGAAGCAGAAGGTGAGGCGAAACGTTTTGAGTATTTACTTGCCGAGTATAAAAAAGCCCCTGAAGTGACACGGCAGCGTTTGTACCTAGATGCGGTACAACAAGTGATGAGTCTAAGTTCTAAGGTAATGGTTGATGTGGAAGGCGGTAATAACATGATGTATATACCGCTCGATAAAATTATGAGCAGTAATCGTCAGCCCGCTGGGCGAGCTATGGACGCCGTTGACATGGACACTTTGACGAATCAAGTGTTAGAGAATATTCGCCAAGAAGAGTCTGGTCTTAATGCGCGTCGTAGGGAGGGGAGATAGTTATGTCCGTAAGAGCCTTTATATTATCCATACTCGCTTTTGTTACCATTGTGATTGCAGCGAATTCAATCTACATCGTCAACGAGTTTGAGCGTGGCGTGCTGTTGCATCTTGGTCGAGTGGCCAATGCTGACTTACAACCTGGTGCGCATTTCAAAATCCCAATTGTACAAGAAGTGCGCAAGTTCGATGCGCGTGTACTGACATTGGATGCACGAGCTGAACGTTTTCTGACTGTCGAAAAGAAAAGCATGATGGTCGACAGCTTTGCCAAGTGGCGTATTATCAATGTAGGAACCTATTACACGGCAACTAACGGTGATGAGGCCCGCGCAAAGCGACTGCTAGAGCAGCGTATTAATGGTGGTTTGCGGAACCAGTTTGCTCAGCGATCATTGCAAGAAGTTGTGAGTGGAGAGCGCGATCAATTAATGACTAACCTCACCAATCAGCTAAACGAATTTACCCAAGATTCTCTGGGTATCGAAGTGGTTGATGTGCGAGTGAAGAAAATTGATTTACCGTCGGATGTGAGTGGCCCGGTATTTAGCCGTATGCGCGCTGAGCGTGAACGAGAAGCGCAGGAACATCGTTCACAAGGTAAAGAGCAAGCGGAAATCATTCGCGCCGATGCAGAGCGTCAACGCACGATCATGCAGGCAGAGGCTTATCGTGATGCAGAGCTACTTCGTGGTGAAGGTGATGCAAAGGCGTCCGGTATCTATGCGGCGGCTTTTCAGCAAGATCCGGAGTTTTACAGCTTTGTTCGTAGTCTGGAAGCTTATAAACAAAGCTTTAGTGGCAAAGAAGACATACTACTGATTGACCCTGATAGCGAATTCTTCCGTTATCTGAAGAATTCAAAAGGCAAATAGCGCTTGAATTCATGGTAAAATCACATAACCGGCTCCGATAGAGCCGGTTTTTTTATGTCTACGGATGATGGGTGGGGCTTCAAAAGTACCCGTCATGCTTAGCGAACAACTGAAATGTTAATGATAAAGGCTTCATTAGAATCCTATGTGGGAAGAACTCGGTAAAGCTGTTTGCCTGATATTGATCATAGAGGGCGTCGTGCCTTTTCTGTACCCTGATCGTTGGCGTAAATTGGTGGCAACCCTAGCGATTATTGATGACCGTCGTTTGCGGATTATGGGTCTCCTTAGCATGTTGATTGGGCTGGCATTGTTGTTAATCACTAATTGAGAATATACACATTATGAGTAGAGTTGACCGCTGGTTGCTGCCAGACGGCATTGAAGAGTTACTCCCTGAAGCGGCTAACAAAGTTGAAGGACTTCGCCGTAGATTGGTCGATACTTTTAAGTGCTGGGGTTACGATTACGTTATCCCGCCTATGGTGGAGTTTACCGACTCGCTTCTCACAGGCTCGGGCCGCGATATTGAACTGCTCACCTTCAAGGTGACGGATTTAGTGTCTGGGAAGACCATGGGTATTCGTGCTGATATGACGCCACAGGCGGCTCGAATGGATGCTCATAGCTTGAAGCGGGAAGGGGTTAATCGTCTTTGTTATGCTGGGCATGTGCTACACACCCGCCCGAAAGCACCTCTAGCATCGCGCACTCCGGTGTGGGCTGGTGTTGAATTGTTCGGTGAGCCAGGTATAGATGCCGACTTAGAAGTGATTAGCTTACTGTTAAGCACATTGCAGGCTGCCGGCCTAGACAAACAGTATATTGATATCGGACACGTGGGTATTTTCCGAGCATTGTCCGAAGCGGCAAGTTTGGACGAAGCAAAAGAAGAAGCGCTGTTTAACCTGCTTCAGGCCAAGGCTACCACGGAAATTCAGCGTTGGGTTGAAGATAATATAGACGAAGAGTACATGCGCAATTGGTTTATCGAGCTTCCAAAGCTGTCTGGTAGCGTTAGTACGCTGGCTCGTGCCCAAGAGGTTTTTGCTGAAGCGCCAGCCGAAGTTGCGGCTGCATTGGACGAACTTGCAGAGCTAGCGAAAGTTCTACAGCCACGTTACCCCGAGGCGCAATTATATTTCGATTTAAGCGAGCTCCGTGGTTATCATTATCATACAGGTATCGTTTTTGGCGCATTTGCGCCAGGATTAGGGGAAGCCATAGCGAATGGCGGTCGTTACGACCATATTGGAGAGGCTTTTGGTCGTCCGCGGCCCGCTACCGGTTTTAATGTCGATCTTACGGCAATAAGTCAGGTGGTAGAGGTTGCCGAAAAAGTTAATGGTGGTATCTTTGCGCCTTCCGTTAGTGATACGGGCGTAGGTACTCGTCAGTGGCAAAAAATATCAGAATTGAGAGCGGCGGGAGAGCGTGTAGTAGTGGCATTATCGGGTCAAACTGAGCCTCTATTGCATCAAAACTGCAATCGAGTGTTAGTCGAGCGTAACGGACAGTTTGAGATAGAATCTGTCTAAACGGTATTGAGCGGTAGCCTAAAGGGGCCGCGTAAAGATTAGTAAAAAAGAGTGTATGCTAAAAATGGGTAAAAATGTTGTGGTTCTAGGCACCCAATGGGGTGACGAGGGTAAAGGTAAAATTGTGGACCTGCTCACTGAGCAGGTATCCCACGTCGCACGATTTCAGGGCGGCCACAATGCGGGCCACACGCTTGTAATTGAAGGTAAAACGACGGTATTGCACTTGATCCCTTCTGGCATATTGCATGACGGCGTTACGTGTTTTATTGGTAACGGTGTCGTGCTTGCGCCTGACGCTTTGATGAAGGAAATGAAAGAGCTAGAAGCACAAGGTGTTCCTGTTCGAGAGCGCTTACGCTTGTCTCCTTCGTGCCCTTTGATTCTTGCTTATCATGTTGCCCTTGATCAAGCGCGAGAAACCAAGCGTGGTGAGGCTAAGATAGGTACAACCGGCAGAGGCATTGGCCCTGCATACGAAGATAAGGTCTCTCGCCGAGGTCTACGTTTGGGCGACTTGCTCAATGCTGACCGTTTTGCGGCAAAACTTAAAGACGTTGTGGAGTACCACAATTTCGCATTGACACAATATTACGGTGCTGAAGCCATAAGCTATGAAAAGGTGTTATCTGAAACGCTTACCTTAGCGAAAGAATTGATCCCGATGATTTCTGACGTGGTAGATGACCTGCATGTTGCACGTGAAGCCGGAGAGAATATTTTATTCGAAGGCGCGCAAGGGTCGTTACTCGATATCGATCACGGCACCTACCCGTTTGTAACATCATCCAATACCACTGCCGGCGGCACCGCCACGGGTTCGGGGTTTGGCCCGCTGTATCTGGATTACGTATTGGGTATAACGAAGGCTTACACCACCCGTGTAGGTTCTGGCCCGTTTCCTACAGAGCTCGAGTGTGAAGTGGGCGAATACTTGGGGGTTAAAGGGCACGAGTTCGGCGCTACGACTGGACGCAAGCGTCGGACAGGTTGGTTTGATGCCGTTGCCGTTAAACATGCTGTCCGCATTAATAGCATGAGTGGCATGTGTCTAACTAAATTGGATGTGCTAGATGGCCTTAAAGAGGTCAAAATTTGCGTGGGTTACCAGAATAGTGCGGGCGAAACTATTAGCATTCCGTGTGACGCCGAAGGGTGGGAAGATATTCAGCCTGTATACGAGAGCATGCCTGGTTGGACAGACTCCACTGTAGGTGTGCAGACGGTCGAAGGGCTTCCGCAGGCGGCACGAGATTACATTAGTCGTTTAGAGGTACTGGTTGGTATAACGGTAGACATTATTTCGACTGGGCCAGACCGAGTTGAAACCATTGTGCTGAGAAGTCCCTTTACTTAAGTTTTTTTGTGTTAGCTTTAACGTGAAAGATTATAAAACCGCTGCTAAGCCAGCGGTTTTTTTATGGGCGTCGATCGAGTGTATTGGATACCTTCAGAATCTTCGCGAGAGTGGTATTGTGGTGTTTATACTCCGTTAAAAGATTAACTATACTTAAAGAGTCTTTAAAGCGTTTTTTATATTGATGGCCGCAGGATCTACTTAGCTATGGATTACCCTCAGTTTGTTGATGATCATGTCTACTTGGATATGGACTCCTCTATACCCGAAACCGACCAGCTCAAAGCTATGCTGTCCAATCTCACGCGAATTCATTTGCTAACCGCAAATAAGTTCGAGGATTTTGACGAGCTTATTCGAGAGTATTTAGTCTCAGGGCTCGAGGTTTTTGGTTTAGAGACGGGGATAGTCAGCCAAGTTACCGAAGATGGAATATACCGTATTTGTGATGTGGTTAGCCCAATTGAACTGTTGCATAAAGGGCAGGAGTTTATGCTTGAGGACACCTACTGTCGCGAGGTCGTTCGAAGCCGGCAAGTACTCGGTTTTCCTGAGGTTGGCAAACTGGACTATATGAACTGTCATCCGGTGTATCAAAACTTAAAGCTAGAGGCCTATTTGTCTGCGCCCATTTTTGTGGGCGATAAGTTGTTTGGCACGTTAAATTTTACGTCTACAACACCAAGACACCGTGGTTTTTCGTTTCATGAGCATAATCTTATTTTGCTTATGGCAAACTCTATGGGTTCCTTCATTTTGTTGCGTAACAAGGAAGATAGGTTAAAAGCGTTAAATGATCGAATTAAGCGCTTTGTCGGTTATGTTGCGCATGATCTCCGCAACCCTTTAGGTTCTATTCTTGGATATGCTCGAATGGGAGCTCGAGAAGGGTTAAGTGAAAAACGCTTGCGTACCATTATTGTGAATATCCAGCGTCCGGCAGAAAGGGCGTTAGAGTTTGTATCGACAATTTTGGAGAATGCCGCCATTAGTACGGGCAAGTTTAGTTTGGTACAGCTGCCCATAAAGACCGAAACACTTTTTAATGAAGCGGTAGAATCTGTGGCGTTATTTGCTGCAGAGTCGGGTATTCAATTTGAGTTGACTGGACAAAACGATGTGAAGGTGTTGTGTGACAGCAAGCGAATCAACCAAAGCTTAATGAATTTACTGGTAAATGCGATCAAGTATTCGCCTGCTAACAGTTACATTCAACTAAATGCCAGCGTTGTTGATCAAGCCTGTAAAATAACCATTAATAATACCATTGGTGAAAAAGACGATAGTGAATCGGTGGAAACGAAAAAGTTATACGGCTCTGTTGGGTTTGGCCTTGATATTGTAAGAGAAGTGTTGGTCGCGCATCAGTCAACGCTATTGATCGAAAATATTGGCCCGAATTATTGTGTCTCATTTTCCTTGCCCGTTGCTAATGGGTGAGCTCTTTTGTATAAACTGTTGCTGTCGTGATAAGTTAAAAATAGGGTTAATGTAAATTTGGCGCTCATAGCTATAGATTTTATTGGTTTGTCTACGCATAAGCTTACAACTGTAGAGTCTAAAGGACCTGTTTTTAGTCCTCAAAGCAGTGTTCAATTCTTCCTATATTCCTAGTTGCTATTAAATAAAACCCTCCCCCCTATAAAAATTTGACAGATTATTTTAATTCAAAAAAAACAAGGGTAAGTGATTGAATTAGAAGGTCGTCAATAAAATAACGCATATACCTATTGGCTTCTTTCCTCTGCCCGCATCAAAAAATTCCTTCCTATACTTTCGAACTGTTAGAGCGCCGTAGTGCAACTGCGCTCGTTAAAATCAGTTATACGTTAATCGCGGAATCAAAGGGAATCCAGTATATGTCTCCTCTGTTGGTAGGCGCGGCGAGTAGCCGACAAGCAAGCAAGAAAATGGTAATTCTGATGAGTGTCATCCTTGTAGGGTGGCTCGCAGGGTGTGATAGCGGTAGTGATGGCAACTCACTTACAGACGTTATCGTTCCGCCAACGGTAGAGCCAACAGACGTTCCCGCCACACCTACACCAACACCTGAACCCGCTGCACCCTTATCGTTTTCGGGTGCTGCAGTTGACGGCCCTATTGCGAATGCCGTGGTGCGAATTTATCGGTTAGATGCTAGTGCGGAAAATTTAGAGGGTGTACTGCTCGACGAAGGCGGTACGGATGCCCAAGCGCAATTTGTTGGTTTAGAGGTTGACGCGGATGAGACCGGCCCCTTCCTCATTGTCGTAAGCGCAAATGACGATACCATTGATCTAAATACAGGTATGCCGCCGATTATCTCGGATGTCCGAACCGTGGTTACCGTCGATCGCATTGGCGATCCCGTCTATATTACGCCGTTAACAACTATGGCTGTAGCACTCGCTGCAGCTAAATCAGATGACGACGGAAGTATAACGGATGAAGAGCTTTTAGACGGATTGGAGGCTGCTGCTAACGAAGTCGTCTCAGCATTAGGGTTTGGAATGAATTCCGATGTGGATATTTTCTCGGTGCCGCCCATGGTGACGAATGATACCGATACTGATGAGGAGCTTGGTGAGGTTTCTGCGTATCGCACGGCTATCTCAGGTGCCGCTGCAGTAATCTTTAGTATTCAGCAGAATACAGAAGGCGCGACTACGGGAGATATTCTGGAGGGTCTAGCCGATGACCTTAGCGATGGCTCTATTGATGGGAACAACAGCGAAAATGAAGTTTTAGAGAATTACGATAGTGATGATGCCACGGTCATTATTGAAACCGATCCCTCAAATTTATTTATTCCCGGCACAAATAATACCGTCGAAGACGTCGAACAGTTACTGAGTGATGAGACGGCCGATACAGGCAGCACTGCAGATACGACCAGCCTAACGGATGGCACGGTCGATACTGATGCTGCACCCGGTGAAGCCGATACCGACCGAGATCACGACGGCGTTATCAATGCCGACGATGCCTTTCCCAATGATCCTAGTGAAACGTTAGATACCGATGGTGACGGCGTTGGTAATAACGCAGACCCTGATGACGATAATGATGGAACACGAGATGCCAACGATGTATTTCCGTTAAACCCAAGTGAGCATTCAGACACAGACGGTGACGGCACCGGCAACGCGGAAGATGATGATGACGATAACGATGGCGTGCTGGACCCAGAGGACGACTTTCCTCTTGATGCCAGTGCTAGTGACGCAACCGACGTGGACGGCGATGGATGGCCTGCCGGCCAAGATCCAAATGATGACGACGCGGATAATCCCGGTATTGCTTTCGTCGATAGCGATGGGGATGGCTTAGGTAATAGTGTTGATTCTGATGACGACAATGATGGTGTGATTGACGAAAACGACGACCTACCTCTTGACCCTACCGAAGCATCGGATTATGACGGCGATGGTTTTGGCGATGGTAAAGATGATGATATTGATGGCGACGGCGTGGCCAACCATACCGACGGCAATGATGTAGTGAATACCCCCCAAACCCAAGCGAGCCCTCGGGATGCCTTTCCGTTCAATGCCTCGGAAAGCCGTGATATGGATCGTGATGGGATTGGTGATAATGCCGACAGCGATGCCGATGGCGATGATCTAATCGACATACACGACCCTGACCCCACAAATCGCGATACCGATGGCGACGGCGTAAGAGATGGTGCTGATGCGCTCCCAGAAGATGGTACGGAAACGTTGGATTCTGATGGTGATGGTGTAGGCAATAATGCTGATAATTGCCGTTTTGTCGCCAATGCTAACCAAGATGACATTGACGAAGACAGCATGGGTAATGCCTGTGACGACGACGACGACGGAGACGGCGTTCCAGATACGGACGACGACTTCCCTCTCGATCCGGGAGCGTCAGAATCCAGTGATGCCGATGGTGATGGTTGGCCTGCAGGTCAAGACACCGATGATAACAATGCCGCAGTGCCCGAGGGTGACTACATCGATAGCGACCAAGATGGCGCCGCCGACACTGGTGGTTTAGCTCCCGATGATGACGACGACAATGACGGCGTAAATGACGAAGATGACGCGTTTGACACAGACCCCACTGAAACGCGCGATTCGGATAACGATGGTATAGGTGATAACGCCGATCCAGACGACGACAACGACAACACGCCTGATAGCGAAGATGCCTTCCCTTATGATGACAGCCAAGCGGCTGACACCGACGGTGATGGCGTAGGCGATAGTCAGGACAACTGCCCGAATACCGCAGGCCCACAAACTGACTTCGACGACGACGGAATGGGTAATGTGTGCGATCTCGATGACGACAATGATGGCCATGCCGATGATGACGATGGGTTCCCGCTTAACCCGGAAGAATCGATGGACACCGATGGCGATGGGATTGGAAACAATGAAGACAGCGATGATGACGGTGATGGCGAAAGCGACGAAGCAGAAATGGAAGCGGGTACCGACCCTCTACACCGCGATAGTGATCGTGATGGCAGTGATGATGGCAGCGATAACTGTCCCTTAGTGGCCAATGCTGATCAGTCTGACACTGATGAAGATGGGATAGGTAACCTCTGTGATGATCCACCCGACCTATCAGGCTATTACCTTATGGACATCACTGTCAGCGTGGCCGAATCTGACGTGGCTGAAGGCTGGGAAGATATTGCGGCGCAAGACTGCGATAGCGCCGAAGGTAATATGACGGCTGAAGTGGCACTCGTTTCCCAAATGGGAACAGAGTTCAAACTGCATTTTGCCGAAAATGAATTTGACGGCGAAGACGCTGGCGAAGGCACGGTGAACGCGCTTGGCCAGGTGGTAATAGAAGATCATGGCGAGCACCGTATGCCCACAGGCATGATGGAAGAATTCCATCTCACTTTCCAGGGCCTTAATAATGCGGCCACGGGTGTCATTAGCGGAACGGTAGAAGAAGAGCGGCAAGTGACTGAAGCCGACGGTACGGCAGTACTATACTGCTACACCATGATGGCTGTGACCATGACGCCTATGCCAGAAGTGAGCTCATCGCTCGTATTGGATGCCGACGGCGCCGACGGAGGATTCTTCACCTCCGGCAGTGATTCGTGGTACGACGATATGGATGGCCATCATCAGATCGAATTTTGGTACGACCTGCTAAGCAGTGAAGGAGAAAGCAGCTTTGTCTGGAATTCTGAAACGGGCGTTTGGGAAGCCTCAATGATGGACGATGACAGAGGAGGGCTTGTGTTGACCTCTGCCGGTTGGATGGAGGCCTCCGAAGATATGAGTGTTGATATCGACGGTGACGCTGCTGTTGTGTCACGCATGAGTGCCGGAGGAGTCGCCATACAGTCGTGGATGGTAAGTGCTTACTCGCTATCGGCTGAAGGTAAACCAATGGCAAACCTAGTTAACCGTGACTGGGTGCACGAAGGTTTGATTGATCCTTTTGCAACGTTTGGAGCAGGGGTGAACGCCCTTGCAATAGCGGCGCAAAGCCAAGCTGATACTTATGAGGTGTTCTGCGGTGAAGATGATTGGGCCGGCGTGCAATTGGGTTGCTTAAATTGGATGGCCGCAAGTTGGGAGCCGCCTGAAAGCGAAAACTCACCGGTACTAGCGACCGCACTATCAGACGTTATACACGACTCTGATAGCAGTATGATGGCCTTCTGGCAAGGTATTTGGGTGGCTCGAGAAGAGTCGTCCGGCGGCGAGGTAAGGGCTTACTTACAAAGTGATGCGCCGTCTGGTGCCGAGGGCACAACCGGTACTGCAACCTTTTACTTTGCCGGTGATGATGGCGTAATGGAGCCGTTAATGGACGCAGACGGACAGGCCATTATGACCGGTTGGGCAATATCGGACCCTCTCAACAATGACACGGACTTAATCCTATCGTTTGAGATGCCTGAAATGCTTAGGCATGAGTTTGATACACCCAGTGATGATGCGGCCGTAATTCTAGCCGTTGTCGAAGACACTGATGGCGTAGGCTATGTGCGTGAAGGGCGTATGCGCGCGGCGGGTGAAATGTACCGCAACGCAGGGCTGAACGCTGTTGGCGCTGAAGCCGCACTGGCCAATTTTGACTACGAAATGCCAACACCGGAGCCCACTCCAGAGCCAACACCCACGGCTGAACCTACACCCACGGCTGAACCTACACCCACGGCTGAGCCAACACCAACCGCTGAACCAACACCCACGGCAGAGCCAACGTCCACACCGACGTCAGAGCCCAGCGGTACGCCATCTCCGGAACCTATGGGTGATCGCGATGGAGACGGAGTAGACGACGGAATGGATAACTGTGTCCTAATCGCAAACGAAGACCAAGCCGACACTGACCTCGATGGCTTGGGCGACGTGTGTGATATGACGGTTGAAGAGGTATTCGGTGTGTATCTAGCCGAATTAACTTTTACCGATACAAGTGAAGATTTTGATCATGACACCGGTGCCTGTGTTGCGTCCGAAGACGATACGTTCTTCCTCGAAACACATATGGAAGGCAATCAACTGTTTATGCACATCATGGGCGAAATGGAGGATGAAGGGCTCGGTGCCATCATGGACGCGAACAATGATTTTGTTTTGGTTGGCGGCCCCGATTTCACCGGTACCGGAACATTCTTACCTGCCACGAACAGCTTTACCTTTATGTTCAGTGACAGCTATTCCAGTGAAGACGGCACTATTCAGTGCGCAGCCGCTGGCACTGTAACCGCAACGCCACCAGATGCCGTGGTAGAAAGCACGGCCATGGCTAGCGGTGTGAGCTGGATGGAAGCACACATGTGGGACAGCACTGGTGACGGTGTCGACGATCAAAGCGAGTATGAATATGGGACCATAATGGTTGATGCGTTAGAGGTCGTGAGCTCCTGGAATGACGGGTTAGGAGAGTGGGTTGAGAACCCTGCTTCCGACACGGACAAAGAAGGGTTCCTGACGGACAACGGCATAGGCTTTGCTGATGATCTAATTGTCGTAGACGGTTTTGTCGACTCGACTGCAGGTGAAACAGCGATTATAAAAATGACCTCCGATGGTATCGCTGCCGATTACCAAATCATGCATGTAGAGTTAGAGTCATTCACTCTTGCAGGCATGCCGGTATTAAGTGTGGCACCCGATTTTTCTGCGGGTATTGGCGACACGCTTAATTTTAGTAATGGTGCCATGGCCTATGTAGCGCACATACAAACTCAAAATGATACGTACCGGTTCTGGTGCGATGACGATCACGATGAATGGTTTATGGACAACCTTGAATGCGACAACATTGTGGCCCTTGATTGGGTAGAGTCGTCAACCGATCCTTCCGATTTCGACCCCGTGCCTGCGCAAAGCCTTGACGCCGTGATCAACACGCTCGATGCTGTCTCAGCGGGCACGGCGGTAGGAGGGGTGTGGATAGGCGAAGGCTCTGACGCTATGGGTGGCTTCGACGTGCAAGCGTATTTTGCCTCGGAGAATGGCAATAGCACGGATGCATCGCAATTCGTAATGTTTGTGCGCCATAACCATGGCGGCGATCCGTCGAGTATTGTCGGTGAGGGTGCGGTTACCGTGTCCTCAATGGGTGGTCTTACGGTGATGAGCTTTGACGTTCCAGAGAGTTTAATGCCCATAGTGCATATTGATATGGACGAAATGGAACGTTTTATTTTTGTTGAAAGCGAGATTGAAACCGGCGGCGCAACCTACGTGCGCCAGGGTGCTATCAGTCGCGGCGGAGTAGCCGAAACGGCCATTCTCTTCAACCCAACGGCGCGGGATGATATCGTGAATAACTTCAGCCCCTTCTAAATGTCGTTTATAGGCCCGCCAAATTAGTCGGTCTTATCGCAATATAGTAATGCTCGCCCCATGAGGGCGAGCATTTTTTTTGTCTGAGGGAAAATGCGGATCTACTGCGAGATGATGCGTGTCAGGCTATCGTCGAGTAAATTGATATCGATACGAGTTTCGTCAATTAAGTAAAAGTGATTGGCCCCCGCAATTATTAAGTGCTCACTCGTATCGCCTGCAGCATTGGCAGCGGCGCTAAAGTTTTCGGAAATAGCGGGCGGTACAATCGTGTCGCGGCTGCCGCTTAGCAGAATGCTGGAGCTACCATTGGGCAGCATATGCATCGGCGAGGTGCTCAGCAGTCGCTCAGAAAACTCTTCTGGATTAAGGCTAGATTTATGTATTATTTGCTCAGCGCTATTGCCGCAGGCGCCAGATTCTAGATCACCAATCCCCCCCAACGTAAGCGTGCCTTTAATGCGAAGAGGATTTTCGTTGTAGAGAGGGCTATTATCCGAAAGTGTAGAACGAGCGCTTAACCATAATGCAAGATGACCTCCGGCGCTGTGTCCCATGGCCGTAACGGCGTCCTCATTAAGAGGATAGTGCTTGGCAAGGTGCCGAACATAATCCGTTGCGGCAGCCACATCCTCGAACATCGTCGGCCATTCACCGCCATTGCCTAGTCGCCTGTATTCAATATTCCACACCGCAAAATGTCGTTCGGCCAACGCAAATGAAAGCCCCTCCTGTAAATCCAGCGTGTAGCTTGATTGCCAGCAACCGCCGTGAATCATGACGACCACGGGTAAAGGTTCTTGTGAATCAGCGGCTAAATAAAGGTCGCCGAACTGTGCATTATCAGTGCCCCACGGTATGCGAACTTTCGTCACGTTTGGCGTAGGGTTTGGCAATCGAGGCTCGGGGCTAAGCTCTACGGTGGGTGATGGGCTTAGCACCTGAGTAGCAGGCTCGGAAGACGGTTGGGTTGGGTCACGTTCGCTGGCTTGCTGGCCTCCGCAACCACCGAGAAGCCCTATGACGAGAAGAAAGGGGGTGTAGAGAGACCTAACCATAAGAATTTCCGTATTTTGAGCAGAATTAACAGTAAATACGTCAAAAATTGCACAGTGGATTTCCCTGGCGGCGTTTCTTAGCCTAGAATGCACTCCGCTTTTGGCGCGCATCAACTCACCGGTGACTTCGTTTCGGTAGGATGTGCGTTCTTATTTACATTCAAATATTATCAGGAGGCCGTTCGTGAGTGACGATAGCCGCAAAGACTATCCTAACCAGCCCTTAAACCAGCATACCGTTGAAAAAATTGGCGGTACGTCCATGACTAATTACACAGCGGTGCGAGACAATATTGTGCTGAACCCAAGCGAGCGGTATCAGCGAATTTTTGTCGTATCGGCTTATGGTGGTGTTACGGATGGGCTTCTCGAACATAAAAAGAGCGGCCAACCCGGTATCTATGGCCGTTTTGCCAATGGCGTCAACGATGACAGTTGGCGCGAATCTTTAGACGAACTGAAAAAACGGCTGTTTGAGTTGAATGCACGCTTCTTTACCGATGAAGCATCTTTAGCGCAAGCCAATGATTTTATCGGTGAACGTTTGGGCGCTGCTGAGCGCTGCCTGAATGATTTGCAGCATCTTTGTGAGCATGGTCATTTCGCCTTGCAGGCACACCTCGATACCGTACGTGAAATGCTCGCCAGTATAGGCGAGGCGCACAGTGCATGGAATATGGCTACATTGCTTCGCCAAAGCGGCGTGAACGCCGTATTTGTCGACTTAACCGCCTGGAGCGATAGTCAGCATCTCGAACTCGATGAGCGCATTGTCGAAGCGTTTAAAAATATTGACCTCTCTACACAATTGCCCATTGTGACCGGTTACGCGCACAGTAAGCAGGGCTTAATGAAAAGCTTCGATCGGGGCTATAGTGAAATGACGTTTAGCCGTATAGCGGTCATAACGGGCGTGCGTGAAGCGGTTATCCATAAAGAGTTTCACCTTAGTAGTGCCGACCCTCGTCTAGTGGGTGAAGAGAATGCGGTGCCTATTGGGCGGACAAACTACGATGTTGCCGACCAACTGGCCAACTTAGGTATGGAAGCAATACATCCGCGTGCGGCAAAAGGTATGCGGCAGAGCAATATCCCATTGCGCGTTAAAAATACCTTTGAACCAGATCATGAAGGCACCTTAATTACGGGTGATTACGTTAATACCGCACCACGTGTTGAGATTATTGCTGGCCGTAAAGGCGTTTATGCAATTGAGTTGTTCGATCAAGATATGGCAGGTAAGGTCGACGAATATGATCGCGAGATATTAGCCGTTCTACGCCGTTTTAAAGCGCACATCGTATCGAAAGATATTAATGCGAATACGGTAACGCATTATCTTGCCACCAACTTAAAAACCGTCAAGCGTATTAGTGACGTGTTAGAAGAAAAATACCCAGAAGCCGATCTCAAACAAAAGAGAGTTGCCCTAGTCTCGGCCATTGGTAGCAATATGCAGGTTGCGGGTATTTTAGCTCAAACAGTTACGGCGTTGGCCGCTAAAAATATAAGTGTACTGGCAATGCACCAGTCTATGCGTCAAGTGGATATGCAATTTGTCATTGAAGAAGATGATTACGATGCAGCGGTTCAAAGCTTGCATCATTGTTTGGTTGAAACCCAGCAAGAAAACCAATCGGCATGTGTTGCGGTGTAACCTGACCTCTCGGCGGGGCACCACCCCGTCGGCCTTCTGTTCCTTTGTTCTACCCTGTTGTTGTCTCTTCTTCGTTTAAAACCTCTTCTCATTTCTGCTAATTGGCGTTACCTATAGGGTAATGGCGTGTTACCTACCTTCACAACGGTAACGATTGAAGTGTAAACTGCCTCCCAAAGCGGTCGTTAAAATAAACATCGTGTTTCTTTGAGTAACAATGGTGCGTTCTTGGTGAGTCTATGAAAATTTTTAGTGCATTTCTGTTTGGGTTATTTCTTTCTGCGGCAGCAACGGCCGACCACAATAGTGAAAATACGCTGTTATCGGCGCTTTCTACTGTGGCGACCTATAAAGAATTACGTAAAGAATGTTCCGGTACGGTTGGTGACGAACGAAAAGCGTGTTTTCACCGATTGAACCAATTGAATACCGATTACCAAGCAGCTAAAGAATTGCTGGCCTCCAATACCCATCATGATGAAACTAATGTTCACTTAGTCAGTTACGCTTACTGACATTCCTTTTCGCTCGACGTTTCTCACGCGTTTTTTTAGAAAACAGCTCACCTAAGGTTGGATAACGGACTTATCTAATGCTGGAGCAGCGTAGTGCTCGTAGTGAGGTCGAATATTGGGGTCGGCATGCTCATGAGCAACATCCGCGACTAAGCGTCTCAGCCATTGATGCGCAGGATTAAAATGTAATAGCGGGCTCCACGCCATTGTGAGTTCAAGGGCTGGAATCGTAAACGGTGGTGGCGTGAATACCAAATTAGGATTATGTTTTTGCAGTTGAGCCGCTTTTGTTGGCAACGTAACAATCAGCTCACTGACCTCGGCCATTTGCAGCGCCGCTTGATAATGCCGTGTAAAGACGTTGACATGTCGTTTCTCTCCCAGTTTATGTAACGCCGCATCGACCCACCCTAAACGTTGCACATCATCGGGGTTTACCCCAACGCCTACCCCCATTCCTGTTTTGCTTACCCAAATATGTTGCGCGCTCATGTACGTTTCATAATTAAAACAATTCGCAATAGGGTTATCTTTTGCGTACACGCAGGTGAAATTGTCTCGCCATAACAGTGTTTGGTAAAACGACTGGGGCAATTCATCGAAACGATTAATGACAAAGTCCACAAACCCCTGCTCAACATCGTGAGCTTTTACGTCGCTCGGCGCCATAATGTCGATAGAAATATGGGGCGCGGCTTCACGAAGTCGCGCAAGTACTAGCGGCATTAACGCCGATTCCCCGTAGTCACTTACCGCAATACGATAAAAGTGTTCGCTTTTATCGGGTGTGAATTTATTGATTGGCTGCACGACCTGCTCAACTTGAATTAATAAATCACGAACATGGGGTTCTAGCGCTTGGGCTCTTTCTGTCGGTTTCATTCCTTCGCTGGTGCGTACTAGCAGTGGGTCGTCGAATAATTGTCGTAAGCGCTTTAATGCATTAGACATAGCCGGTTGAGTAATGCCTAAAAACTCTGCCGCTCGTGTTACGCTTTTTTCTCGCAGCAATACATTGAGGGCAACCATTAAGTTTAAATCAACACCGTGTAAGTTCATTACCTTATCCGCATCAGTGGAATTTATACCCCAATATATACGCTTGTATGAACGGTAAGATAGCGGGATAAATCAAACTAATAGACAATAAATTATTAGCGGTTGGAATGTATTATGCGTTGTGCATAGACGATAAATAACCACGCTGAATACAAAATTGCTTCGGTATAATCGGCACGAATGAGCCAGATAAAGTGCGCAATTACCAACAAACCGATGAGGTAGACGAGTTTATGTAATTGCAGCCAGCGGCGGCCGAGCTTGCGACGGAGTGATTGGGTAGATGTTATGGTGAGGGGGATGAGCAATAGCCAAGCGGAAAAGCCCAGCGTGATGTAAGGGCGGTCGAGAATGTCTTCCCATACATAGGCGAATGAAAGGGATTGATCGAAAACCCAGTAAATAGCGAAATGTAAACTAGCGTAAAAAAAAGAATAAAGCCCCAGCATGCGCCGAAACTGCATAATTTTTTTCCAGCCAAAAGCTGCTTTAAGGGGGCTTGCACTAAGGCTTAATAATAAGCATACCAGCGCCCACTTTCCCGTTTCGTGGGTAAGTGTTTCAACGGGGTTTGCACCTAAGCGATGTTGAAAAAACTGCGCTGTTAATACAATTATAGGCAGCAGTAATAGAGTAAAAACAAGTAGTTTTAAGAGCGAGTTTTTTTTTAGCATTAAAAGTAAGTCTTTAAATTCATGTCTTTGTAGAGGCCCGCAACCTCTTCCGCATAGCCATTAAATATTTCAGTGTCAACTTTGAAGTATTCGCCAATACGCCTTTCTCGTTTTTGGCTCCAGCGAGGGTGGTTAACGGTAGGGTTTACGTTGGAATAAAACCCATACTCTTTAGGTGCGATCATATTCCAGCTAGTTTTCGGTTCTGTTTTAGTGAAGCGAATGGCGGTTATAGATTTAATACTCTTAAAGCCATATTTCCAAGGAACAACCAAGCGAATAGGGGCGCCGTTTTGGTTGGGTAGCGGCTTGCCGTAGAGCCCTACCGCCATAAACGTTAACGGGTGCATAGCCTCGTCCATGCGCAAACCTTCACGGTAAGGCCACTCTATAGTACGGCGTTTTTGCCCTGGAAGAGGGCGGTCTTTGTGATAAACCGTCTCGAACGCAACGTATTTTGCGTCACTCGTAGGCTCGAAACGTTTAAGTAAGTCGGCTAAGGTAAAGCCTGTCCATGGAATAATCATCGACCAAGCTTCTACGCAGCGTAATTTATAGATACGTTCTTCCAGTGCGTGCGGGGCTAACAGTGTCTCAAGTGCATACTGGCCTGGTTTTGCACATTCGCCTTCGACAGTGATTGACCAAGGTTCTGTTTGCAGCGCACTCGCATTTTCATACGGGTCGGTTTTGGCTGTACCTAACTCATAAAAATTATTGTACTGTGTTACGTCACCTAAAGGCGTTAGTGATTCGGTGTGAGCGCGAGTGCGTTTAGCAAGCTTTAATTTTTGTTGTAAATCGGATACTTTTGCTTGTGCAACATGAGGAAGATAGCCCGCTAGCGCCAGACCGCTCAGCCCGCTGTTACGAATGAATTGTCGCCGCGATTGGTAAAGGCTTTCGTGGGTGACATCATTTTCAGTTAAACCGTATCGGTGTGCAGACGTTATAAGCGGCCAGCGGGGCTTTGTCATGAGAGATTCTCGAAAGCAATGTTCAGGTTGTGTATAGAAATCCCAGCTGGCGCAAAGTTCATTAATCGGGGAATTTAATTTTGCAGTTATCTTGCGTTAGCCGTAATGCTTCAGCGGCAAAATCAAGTTCGTTACCCATCTTTGTAAACTCTTCTGCGTATCGGCGTTTTGCTTGCTTACGAAATTTTCCGGTGATAAAACGTCGAATTTCTGTTTCGCTTTGCAGCGCTAGCCCCGGGATTTCAACGGGTTTGCGGGTTTCTTCATCGAGCGCCACCATGCTGAAATAAGATGTGTTGGTATGCTTGCAAACCCCTTGCTTAAAGTCTTCTGATTCTACGCGTATACCCACCTCCATCGACGAGCGGCCGACATAATTGACTGAGGCATAAAGCGTAAGCAATTCACCGACTTCAACAGGGTTTAGAAAGTTAACGGAATCTACAGAGGCTGTTACACAATAGAGCCTAGCGTGGCTAGCCGCACAGGTGTAGGCAATTTTGTCCATGAGCGACAGAATAATACCACCGTGTACTTTTCCGCCGAAATTGGCGTACGAGGGAACCATTAGTTCTTTAAGAATTACTTGAGAGTCTGATACAAATCGGAATTGTTCGGTCACGTGGGCGTTTCAACTTTGATGTTACTTGCGGCTGCAAGTAGTGGGTTATATGCCCATTTTATTGAGCACGTCGATCAAATCGCGAAGTGTACGCTCAGCAACAGGATGGCTTACCGCAAAACGAGATTCGAGGTTCGTCAGCAAATCAACGATTTCATTACTGGCGCGGGTGCGTTCTACCACATCTTGCAGGTTGGAATCTAGGTCTCGCAGTAGTTCTAGGGCTTTCGTATCGGGGGTGTTGGCTTGTTTTAATTCATGAATGAGTTGTTGGGCGAGTGACTTGAGCTTACTTTCGTCCGTCATTGCACATGCCTCGTAGGATGGTGGTGATGTGTATGCGGAGGGTCTTGGCCCTCCGCTTAGGGGCTTACTCTTCTTCTTCTGCGATAGGGGGTTTTTCGTGCAGGTTAGCCTTTACGGTTCCTTTGCGATGCGAAAGCGCTGCCTCGAGTTTTTTTGCAGAATCAGCAATGGCGCTATAGAGCTGCTCATTGGTTGAATGTACCGATACTGTCGTGCCTAAAAAATGCGTATTGGCTTCAACTTTCTGCTCGTGCTTTTCGACCGTTAGGATGACGGATAAGGCGTCTAATTGAGGGAAGTGGCTTTGTACTTTAGCGAATTTAGTGTTAACAGATTGGCGAATGCCTTCGGTTATTTCTACATGACGACCAGCAATGTTAATTTGCATAAAACCTTTTCCTATTGTGATTCTTGAATGCCGGGGAAGGCACTCGGGGATGCAGCGGTTTATGTCGCTACTGTTTCTAACTTATGGGGTTGTGCAAGGAATTTCAAGCACCAGTGTCATGTAGATGAGCCGTTGTGAGCACTTTTTTTCTATTAGAGCCTGCAATCAAGGTATATCACTTGAATGTACCCGTTTGCTCATGCATTATTTGCGCCCACTTTATAGCTCATCCAGTGCCGCTACGATGTTAGAAAAAACGCACCTTATTAAACTTGCCAATATGAAAATGCCTTTTGGCCGCTATCAAGGTCGAGTATTAATTGACCTGCCAGAAGAATACCTTTTATGGTTTTCTAAAAAAGGCTTCCCCTCAGGTGAATTAGGCGAACTTTTATCTTATGCGCTGGAAATTCGTATCAATGGCCAGGAGGCCATTCTTGATCCGTTGCGCCGTTACCCCAGCATCCATTAGCCCGTTTTTCTTTGCGCCGAAGAATGTTTAGGTCTCGCTACTCACCCGCACAAAATCAGTACCGCGACAGCCTGGGCAGGGCGGGATACTACCGGTTTTTTTGAAGTGCATCTCTTTGTCACACGCGCGGCACCGCAATACACCGGCTACCGTTACCTGCCCCGTGTGGTAGCTTGAACCCGATTCGGCCCATTCCGCGAGCTTACTAAACATATCACTAGCGCCATGCGAGAGTGCAGCAGTTAAATCGAGAAAACCCGC
This sequence comes from Teredinibacter purpureus, assembly GCF_014217335.1. NCBI lineage: Bacteria > Pseudomonadati > Pseudomonadota > Gammaproteobacteria > Cellvibrionales > Cellvibrionaceae > Teredinibacter > Teredinibacter purpureus. The sequence goes on from NZ_CP060092.1 coordinate 1,605,971, forward strand.
TTGTAGGTTGTCTTTTTTAAGCTGCTTTTTCGCTTGCTCGCTAAGGGAGTGAAAATGTTTAGCTGATTGCTCAAGATCGCGTCGCAGGTAAAATTTTAAATGTGAACTTTCGTTGTGCGTGATGTCGCCTATTGCCACAAAATGATCGCGTGCTTTCTCAAGTGCTTTCTCTAAGGATGCCAGCGTTTTTTCACCTGATTCAGTAAATAGCTCGCGCGCTTTTGCCGCCATTTTTTCGTAGGTGTGGGCAAGTTTACTGTCGTCATTATTGGTCATTGCTGGAGGCTCGTACTTGAAGTGGGCGCCCCTAGAAGCTCCCTAGAGGATTATTTAAGTGTAGCTTAAGAAAACCTCCATTCCTTAACCTAAAGCGTATTAGTATGACGGTTGGTTTCGAACACAATTCAAATAAGGAGAGATCGTTATGGTACGAAAGTTATTAGTGACTATAGGTACAGCTTCAGCCCTCATATTCGGGGCGCAGGCGCTGGCGGGTAGCGACACATCAGTGGCCGTTAAGGTCAACGCTGCCATGAGCGACAGCAATCGTCCGGAAAAGCACGTGGTTCGAGATGCGAACCGTAAGCCATTAGAAACACTTGAATTTTTTGGCCTAAATGACTCAATGAAAGTTGTCGAGCTGATTCCTGGAGGAGGTTGGTATACACGCCTGTTGGCACCAGTTTTACGCGACAATGGCAAGTTGTACGTGGCCTACGGTGCGGGCTGGATGGGCGATTTACTGCAGCAGCCAGATTTCACCAAGGTGACCTTATTGGCGCCGGAGAGCAAGCTCCATAAGCCTGAAGGAGAACGCTTTTATGCATTGGAAAACGTTGCGACCGGTGTTACTAACGTTGATATGGTATTAACGTTCCGCAACTACCATAATTTTGATGAGCAGAGCCGTCAGCGTATGAACGACGAGGCTTATAAAATGCTGAAAGAGGGCGGAATTTACGGTGTTGTGGACCACACCCGCCGTCATTTGGAACCTCTCAATGGTGAGAATGGTCGTCGATTTGACCCTGTTCTTGCAATCAAAGAGATTCAGGCCGCAGGGTTTGAACTGGTGGATTTTTCGGATCTGCACTACCAGCCTGTTGATGCCTTAGAGTATGAAGTGGGCCACAAAGACGTCACCGGTAAAACCGATCGATGGACGTTGAAGTTTAAAAAAGTGTCGAAGTAAGGTACTTTTTGTTCAAAAAAAGCGCGTTTTCACTTGGTGAGCGCGCTATCACTTGGCTTTTGGGTGAGAGCCTCAGGCGCCCAAGGGCTGAAATATGTCCCGTCACTTCTTTTGCTCTTTCTTCGCCGCCTCAAACCGCGCGTTTAGCTATTTGGGTATGAGTCATCGACCATCTCTAGGTATTTTTCTAAAAAATGTTTAAGGGGGGATTTCTCCGTTCTGGCTATTTTGAGTGAATGGGATTTTTATCCGCAAACTGGCGGGCTAATAATTTGGTCGGTTTCCCCCTAGAATCATCTATTCTCTGTTATCGATCAATATTTATTGTCACAAATCTGGAATATATGTGTAACATGCGACCCGCGGTCACTGGGTCGCATGTCACTAGCGGGAGATGTCGATGAAAATTAAAAACCCTTTAACTGAAATGTTTGGCCGCTCTCCCATCAAGCCTATGGAAGAGCATATGTCGGTTGTTACCGACGCGTCTAAAGAACTGCTGGCCTTCTATGAAGCGAGCATTCTGACTGACTGGGCTGGCGCTAGCGCAGCTTATGACCGAATATCGGCATTGGAGGAAAAAGGGGACGAGCTGAAAAAGCAAATTCGCTTACATCTTCCTAAGAATCTCTTTCTTCCTGTTCCTCGGTCTGATCTTCTCGATTTACTGACCAAGCAGGATAAAATTGCCAACCGCTGCAAAGATATATCAGGTCTAATGTTGGGGCGTAAAATGGTTATACCTGTGCCTCTCCAAGATGCTGTTCGCCAGTTTTTAAAGGGTGGTATTGCAACCGTGTTACAGGCCCATAAAGCTATCAACGAAATGGACGAGTTACTCGAAACCGGCTTTGGTGGCCGCGAACTGGATGTTGTCGAAAATATGGTAAGCGTGCTCAACGACTTAGAGCAGGCCACCGATCACCAGCAAATCGATATTCGTGCGGGGTTATTTAAGCTTGAAGCTGAGTTGCCGCCCGTGGATGTCATCTTCTTTTACCGTATTATCGAAGAAATCGGCGATCTCGCTGATCGAGCGCAGAAAACAGGCCAACGGCTACTGCAATTGCTCGCTCGCTAATTCGGCACTTACGCATTCTGATTTAACTATTCGTGAGGTTCTATCCACATGTCGATCTTGTCTGATTACGGCACCATTTTGCTTGTTATGGGCTGTATATTTTGTGTTTTTATGGCCTGGGGCGTGGGTGCAAATGATGTTGCAAACGCTATGGGTACTTCCGTAGGCTCAGGCGCACTGACAATTAAGCAAGCGATATTTATCGCAATGATATTTGAGTTTTTGGGCGCTTATCTGGCGGGGGGGGAAGTAACCTCCACGGTTCGTAAAGGCATTATTGACCCTGCCGTAATGGAAGGCTCGCCTCATCTGTTGGTCTTCGGCATGTTAAGCGCATTATTGGCCGCAGGAGTATGGCTGGTCATAGCGAGTATTCTCGGGTGGCCTGTATCCACTACTCACTCTATTGTGGGCGCCATTATTGGTTTTGCTGCTGTGGGTATTTCTAGTGACATCGTGGAGTGGGGGAAAGTGGGAACTATTGTCGCGAGCTGGGTCGTATCCCCCGTTTTAGCGGGTACTCTATCCTTTCTTCTCTTTAAAAGTGTGCAGTGGCTAATTTTTGGCTCACCTAACCCGGAAGCCGCTGCGCGCAAATACATTCCTATCTACATGTTTTTAGTTGGCTTTCTAATCGCCATGGTGACCATGCTTAAAGGGCTAAAACATGTATTGAAAGATACAGGAATGCAATTGAGCTACCTCGAAAATATTGGTATTGCCGTAATACTGGGCTTAATTGTGTCTGCGTTTGGGCTTTATTTGCTTCGCCGAGTTGACACTAGCGGTGAGGTTGACCCCGATAATCGTTTTGAACATGTAGAAAAAGTGTTCGCTGTTTTAATGATCTTTACCGCTTGCTCTATGGCGTTCGCGCACGGTTCCAATGATGTTGCGAATGCGGTTGGGCCATTGGCCGCGATTGTTGGGGTGATTAAATCGGGTGCTGTTGAAACCAGCTCGGCGATGCCCGGCTGGGTGCTGCTCTTAGGTGGTCTCGGGATTGTCGTGGGATTAGCAACTTATGGGTATAAAGTCATCGCCACAATTGGACGAAAGATTACAGAATTAACTCCAAGCCGTGGCTTCGCTGCCGAACTAGGCGCTGCGGGTACGGTAGTCTTTGCATCAGGAATGGGCCTGCCTATTTCGACGACCCACACACTTGTGGGTGCAGTATTGGGCGTTGGCTTGGCACGTGGTATTGGCGCACTTAATCTCGGTGTGATTGGCTCCATCTTTATGTCCTGGGTCATTACCTTACCAGCAGGTGCTGGCTTGGCGATAATCTTCTTTTATAGTTTCAAATGGATCTTTGGAGCTTAATAGCACGGTGTAATAAACCATTTGTATAATTGAATTTTTTGAGAAGCGCCATTGTTTTATTTCAGTGGCGCTTTTTTTGTGGAAGCTAGAAAGAGTCCGCGTAACGCTCGCCGCAATGGGTGTTACTATTTGAGTCTGTATTTGGATAAACGCCTCGGGGGAGATAATGCCAGATCTAACTCTTGTAATAGGGAATAAAAATTATTCATCGTGGTCGTTGAGGCCTTGGTTTTTTCTGCGGTACCATCAAATACCGTTTAAAGAGGTAAACGTACAGCTGTTTACTGCTTCTACTGCACAGGCACTAGAGCCCTACGGTTCCAATGCTAAAGTGCCTGTTTTAACGCTAGATGAAGGTATTGTTTGGGATTCGTTAGCCATTTTGGAAACTTTATCCGAGATGTATTTAGGGGGTAAAGGTTGGCCTGTTGATGTTAATGCCCGTGCATTGGCGAGATCCATTAGCTACGAAATGCACTCAAGTTTCCAAAGCTTACGGGATGCCCTTCCTATGAACTGCCGTAAGCAATATACCATCAAAAATATATCCCCTACCCTACAAGCTGATATTGTGCGCATCAAATACTTGTGGGCGAAGTGCCGCCGGCAATATGGGAGTAAAGGTGAGTGGTTGTTCGGTGAGTTCTCAATCGCTGACGCGATGTTTGCGCCCGTCGTATTACGTTTTCACGGGTACAATATTGAGTTAAATACGGAGGAACGGGGGTACGTGCAAACTGTTTTAACTCAGCCGTGTATTCAAGCGTGGATGGCTGCAGGTGTTCTGGAAACCGCTGTGATTGATAATGACGAAGTTGCCAATGGTGGCCAGTATTCTATTTGTAATTAAATCTAGTGGTTCGTATAGCGTGATAGCTAAGTGAAAACCTAGGGTAATAATAACTGTTAACGTGGTGTTGAAAGAGGTTAAGTATGGAGTATAAGGGTGAATTTCAGATTACAGGTTGGGACGAAACAGCTCTCAGCGACGGTGAGAACGGGTGTAAATTAACGCAAGCGAACGTTACACAGCAATACTCTGGAGAAGCTGAAGGCGCCTCTACATTGACGTACCTTATGCAGTACCAAAACGAACAGTACGCACTTTTTGTTGGTTACGAAACACTTGAAATACACATAAACGGTACGGCGGGAAGTGTAGTCTTGCAGCATGATGGAGAATTTAAAAGCGGAGTGGCAAAAAGTCAGTTTAAAATTGTGGCTGGGTCAGGAAAAGCTGCATGTGAGGGTTACACTGGGCATGGCTACTTTACCTCTACGGCGGGCGGTAAAGCCGATTACGTTATAATAATGTCTTAACGGATATAAAAGGGTTAAAATTTTAAGCGTAACGTTGATCTTTCTGTGTGTTATTACGTTAGTGGGCTGCTCCAAGGCAAGTTACGTAAACGAAAAAAATACTACTATGCATGGGAAAAAGAGTTTGGCTATACGCAAGTCGTCAAAGTCAATGACACGCTATATGCAGTGGCGCACTATATCTGGCCACCTAATTAGAGGTGATATTCACTACGGATATAGAAAAGCTAAAAGCGGCTATTCCAACGCGAAAACTTTATGTCAATAATCAATACCCTTCCTCTAACTGGGTCGAAGCGGAACGGCTATGGAGTGAAAATAGCTTTCTTGAAATAGAGGTGGTGGTACTGCCGTAAACGCCAGCCTAAAGAGCGTCTAACCATTTTATTTCGAGTCAAAATTGAAGGGGCGTTAATCAGTGAAGCACCCTTTCGAACGTTCCTGTACAGAATATTTTACACGCCCATAGGTGTTTTGTTTGGGCTTCTATCACGGGCGTTAAATGGCTCACCGCGTTATTTATAGTTTTTTTTACGCCACAGGCTAGTCGGTTGAGGTGTTGCAGCGTTTTCGAATTCTGCTGAGGCCTACTGGTGTAATTCCGAGATAGCGCGCAACGTCACTTTGAGATAAGCGTTTTTCCAGTTCGGGTTGACGTGTCCGAAAAAGGCGATAACGTTCCTCCGCAGAAAGACATAAAAGCTCGTACTCTCTGCGTTCTTTTTTCATGGTGAGCTGTAGAAGAAGCCCTTGCACATCTTCCGAAAATTTTGGATCTGTATCCCTTAGTGTTTTAAGTGTCGATTGGTGGATTTTAAACAATGTACAATCTTCCAGACTCAGCACACTAAATGTACTGGGCTGATCGTGCAGCAGAGATTGTGCGCAGCTTATGAAACTTCCTTCAGTAACGAAAGATTTTATATATTCTTTTCCCTCGTTCGTAATGTAACACGCCTTGAGTAATCCGCTCTCGATAACATAAAGGTTATCCACCACTTTGCCTTGCTCAAATAGATACTCACCTTTGTGAATGCCTATTCTCGTTCCGTACTCTCTATATTTATCAAACAACTACATTCTCCACAATTAACTTGGGTTAATGAACTAAACAAAGCCTAAAGGTACAGTGCCGTCACGTGCTGATAATCATCTCGTCACTACAGGTGCGAATGAAAAATACAATAATCCGTTATCTGAGGTGAGGCACTAACGTGAATTTTGGGGTGTTATACGTGCCAATAAGCGGTTTTCTAACGTCAAAAACGTAGAGTGCTGCCGGCGCAATTTAAACTTGTCGTTTTAAAGGCATGTAGTTTTCTTCAGAAAGGAACGGAATAACGATGATCTTGGAAAAAAGAACCATTTTATTAACGGGTGGAACATCTGGAATAGGTCGGATTCTACTCGAAAAACTCGTGGACTGTAACAGCCAAATAATCGTTTTGGGACGGAACACCACAGAACTCGAGAGACTGGAAATTGAGTATGACAATGTTCATGGGTATACCTGTGATCTATCCAATAAAGCCAGTACGCTTACGTTACTTAAGGAACTTGCCGAAAGGTATCCCGATGTGTCGGTAGTCTTTAATAATGCGGCGATACAGCGCACGCCTAAGTTTACGGACGAAAACTTTTGCTTTGACACTATAGAAGAAGAGATCACGGTTAATCTTATGGCGCCAATATGGATATGTTCGGTATTGCTGAAGGGGATGGTCGCAAGAAAGGAGGGCGCGGCATTTATTAACGTGACCTCTGGGTTGGCCATAATGCCCAAAACGAACTCTGCGGTGTATTGTGCCACTAAAGCTGGGTTACACAGTTTTTCAAAGAGTTTTCGTTATCAGTTAGAATCTACGCGGGTAAAAGTATTTGAAGCCGTTCTGCCGGTTGTGGACACCCCTATGACGGAAGGCCGAGGCAGCGGAAAAATAAGTGCGGAAAAAGCGGCAAGCGCCATTATAAAAGGCGTTGAGCGGGGGAAGGAAGAAATGTTAATAGGAAAAGTCAAGATGATGCCCATTGTTCACCGCTTGAGCCCCCGACTGTTAACGTCAATCATGAAATCAGCTTAATGATCGAAAGGAGAAAAGATGAAACCCTTATTAACGGTTGCTGCCGTATTGGCGTGTATTTTCGCGTCGACATTTTTAATACTTAAATTGAGTGGGGTTCTAACGGTAGATGATATTGAATATTTTCTGCAGTCAGCGTCTGACATTAATCCGTTATACGTTGCGGCGTTAGTGATAGCCATTCTTTTTGCTGATTTATTTATAGCCGTTCCAACAATGACCGTAACCTTGTTGTCGGGCTATTTTTTGGGCGCTGTAGTTGGGGGGGTAAGTGCTTTGATTGGGATGATGTTCGCTGCAACTACCGGTTATATTATTAGCCGAAAATTTGGGCCCAGCCTACTCTATCGTATTTATAAAGACGAACAAAAACTGTCGGAAATGCGCACAATATTCGGGCGTCACGGCGCTTTCGTTTTGTTGATTTGTCGCGCAGCACCCATATTGCCAGAGCTTTGTTGTTGTCTTTCTGGCGCAACCAAAATGCCATTTATTCGTTTTATTCTTTATTTTTCCATCGGCACGGTTCCCTACGCGTTTATCGCGTCCTACGCGGGATCCATTAGTACACTGAGTAACCCGAAACCCGCGATACTAACGGCCATCATTGTTTCTGGTGGGTTGTGGTTGGTGTGGTTCTTTTTTCTAAAGATCACAAACAATTCAAAGCCGGTCAATAACGACATTACATCCGCTTAACGCGGATAGCCATAAGCACAAGAGATCGGCGCCAATGGTGTGCTGGTATCTACGCAACACTTTGGAGAGCGAGTTTATGTTTCGTTTACACGTAATTTCCTTACTATTTTTTTGTTCCATTTTCGAGGTCCATGCTATGGATAAAACCGATGTGTCATTAAAGGTCGATAATATTGATTCGTCTCGTCACGGCAATGTTGTTGTTTTTGTTTTTGGAGAAGAAGGTTTCCCGAAAGAACACGCTAAAGCCGTAACACGTTATGTATTTGCAGCGGAAACATCGACACATACACTGACTATTTCGGTTCCAAAGGCGCGTGAGTTCGCGATAAAAGTACATCATGACGAAGATGACAGTGGTACGGTAACCAAGAACTGGACGGGTATTATCCCCGCTGAAGGGCTTGGGTTTTCTTCTGGGGCAAAAATTCGTCTTGGGCCGCCATCATTCAAATCGGCGAAAATGACGTCACCTGCTAGCGGTAAAATATCGATACCATTGCGGTACCGCCATCCATAGAGCTCGTGCCAAATAATTGCGGATACTTGTAACCGAAGGCTGTTACTTGCAGGTAGTAGGTTTATATATTCTCGCTCGACGAAATGGCGAGTAGGCAAGCTCTTTTTCCTTGTGGTTGTAGTGGCCAGCGAGTAAAAAAAGGGCTATTCGTCGTGACGAGTGTTGTATCACTAGCTATACGACACTCGAGCTTTGCATCTCTTCCGTGCCCATTCCTTTTCTTTCTTATGTATGCGATATGTCTTTCTGTTGGTAGCATCTGCCGTTAAAATACGTAAAGTTGCTACGTAAGCCCACCCATATTCGGGTGTTTTCCTTACTCATTCGCTACTGTACAAAGACCCTCGCTATCGTGTTCATATTGCGGTGTTCACACGTGCGAAAATGTTGCTCATTCCGGCGAGCAGGCTTGGCCAGAAGGCCTGATTCCGGCATACTGCTCCTCACGAGCATCTCTTGGGGGCGTCTCGGTACACGGTGGGTTGCCAGCCTTTTCGTCTGATATCGGCGGTTAGGGGCGCTGTTGGTTAAAGTCTTAAGATGCCATCGTTACTTCTCTCCCCACTTTAATGAATGGTTTCATTTTATCTACGCTCGTATTGTTGGCCTATCAGGCCTGCAGTGCTATTGAAAGGTGAGTGTTGGCTTATACCCCTGAATTGCGCTTAGCGCCTTACGGTTGAATTAGCCAATCACTAAATTCCTGCGCGAAGCGGGAGCCGTTAAAGGGTGGAGCCAAAGTGACACGTTTCTATAAAATTAGGGGTAGAGTGCAGGGTGTTTTTTTTCGCGCTAAAACACAGGTTACGGCGCAAACGTTAGGTTTACAGGGGTGGGTGAATAATTGTGATGATGGCTCGGTAGAGGTTGTCGCGTGTGGCGATACTCATGCTATCGAAGCGCTTGAACAATGGCTTGCTCGTGGCCCAAAGCTTGCCCGTGTTGATAGCCTAGAAAGTCAAAATTTAAGCTTAAGCGACCTTCTACAAGCGAAACGAGTCAGCCAACTTCCGCCAGAATTTTTTATATCATATTAATTAGACACAATTATGCCTTTAACACATTTTATCGCCCACAGGGTTCAACGATTGTCGCCCACTGAACCGAGTCACGTTCATTGCCGGGAAAGCGTTTTTACGTTAAATGGGAAAATAGAAGAAGTTTTTCGAGAACTTAAACAGTCGTATTTAAAGCGTTTAGGGAAACAATACGGTCGATTTTCTGAAGATATTGGCCAGTTTCCCCTATCAAGCTGGCTACGAGAGCTGAACGAAGAAAAAATCGATTTTGCGCGCTTCTCTGAGTTGTTATTAAAACAGCTTAAAACAGTTTTCGATTCTGGTGAGTTTGCGCTTGAAGGTCATTTTTTTATCGCACAAGAGCAGCTAGAGGTTGGCTCCGGTCTTTATTGTTTTTGGGTTCATCAAAATCAAGTGTCAGCGTTAGATGGTGAACTCAACTTCAACGACCTTGTGATGCTCGATACAGCTAATATTGCTTGGGGAGTCAAAATTAACCTCGACGATTGGGAGAACGCACACTCGCAGCATTACTTGGGCGTTATTGCGTGGCGCGGTGAAAAGGAAATTTCAGATGCGTTATTAGATGTTATTGGTTTCACCGATAAAATAGACACAAAGGCCGATACAGAGCAGTTTTTGGAGGCCGTTGAGCAGTATGTGGAAAAACTGCCTGAAGACGAAATTCCGGTTACACGCAATAAAATTGTTGAATATTGTTTAGAGCAAGATAAAAGAGGCCAGGCCGTTGCCCTTACGGATTTATCCGAACATATGAACCAAACGGCGCCCAAGGAATTTCAGGAAAAAATGAACGTTTTTAATCCCGAAATAAAGCAGCAATTCATACCGGATAGAGGGCAGGTTAAAAACTATGTGCGAATTAGTGGAAGAGATGAGCTTATTAGTATGAGTTTTGCTTCGGGTTGTTTGGGTGAAACGGTTGTTTATGACGCGGAAACTGATAGCTTGACTATACGTAAAATTCCATCGGCGTTAAAATCGCGATTAATGAAACATATGAGAGACGCGTAAAGCGATCGACCTTGCGATGGAATCCGTGCAGTTAACATTATTCAACTAATAGAAAAGGCCGCATTATACTGCGGCCTTTTCTAGTTTTATGATGGGTAACTCACGTTTTAATCGTGGTTTTTTATCTAATAGGTATAGACAAGCGTTAACGACGTTTGTGTATCGGTTTTTTCGATGTTATCTAATACGACGGAGTTGTTGTAGATAGAGAAACCGGCTTTAAGCGCAAAGGATCCGTTTAGCGCTGCTGTTAAGGCTGTTTCTGCTTTCGTTTTGCTGTTTTTCGCTGAATCGAATGCTATATCACTGCTCAGTGTTTGTGTGAATTTAGCATGCTCGCTTAGCTTCCATTGGAAGTTTCCCGAGATACGCAATACCAGAGATTCTTCACTTTTACCCAGTAGATAATCACCGTTATTATTGGTGGAATTTTCGGTTTTGGAATAGGCCAAACCGGGACCAATACTGTAGTTTAATTTGGTGGCTTCGGTTTTGAATAGGCGGTTTGAATAACCGGCTGCGAGAGTGCCTTGATAATCGTAACCACTAAATTTATCGTTTTCGTAAGAGGCGTAAACAAATAGGCCTCTATGCTCTTCGTTTAGTTTGTAATCGCTTTGTGCCGACATGAAATATTTTTCAGCGGTGACTTGGTTTTCGGAAAGGATCTCGTCTTCTAGCATGATTTCGACTTCGTTTTCTTTGTAGAAGCCTTCTATAACATAGTTGTTGAGCCACTTGTCGAGGTCATGGGTAATGTCGAGTTTGCCTTTGAATGCGTTTGACTGGGTGTTACCTGAGGTGGTTAAAGCACCTAATTCTGCTTCAGCAGAAATACTTTTTGGTTCTTCTTCGGCAATACAATTATAGGCGATACACGCTAACAGTAGCGTGGCTGAATATTTCATGGGAGATCCTTGTCACGATAAGAATGGGGCGGGTGAAATTGGTGGGCGATTTTACTGTAAATTTTGGCACGGAACCACGAGAAAACAAGTGCTAGACCGGAATATTATCGCAAAGCTGTGGAAATTAACGGAGTTAATCCAGAAAATATGAGCAACAATCCAACTGGTGAAAAAATAAGCTTTCCTGTCATTGGGATTGTTTATTCGTGCTTTAAAGAAAAGTTTGGGATACCGCGCCAGCCAGGCCTTGCCTCCGCGGCCCAGGCGGTTATCGAAATTGCTGCGCCCTACAATACTTTGGATGCTTTTGAAGGGCTTGGTGATTGTAGCCATATATGGTTGCAGTTCGTTTTTCATAAAAGCTTACATCATGCTTGGCGGCCTAAAGTGCGGCCGCCTCGGTTGGGTGGAAACCGATCGGTGGGCGTATTTGCAACGCGGTCGCCTGTTCGACCTTCTGCTATTGGGTTATCTGTGGTTCGGCTAGAGAGAATTGAAGGTAAAAACGGTGTGCAACTCTATATTAGCGGTGCAGACTTATTGGAAGGCACGCCAATTTTAGATATTAAGCCCTACGTTCCGTATGTTGATTCCGTACCAGAGGCACTAAACCGAATGGCAGATGCGCCGCCCTCGGTTATGGCCGTACGGTTTAGTGGAATAGCCAAAGCACAAATAGACGCGGCCAATGGGTACGATAATCTGGCCGTGCTAATCGAGCAGGTGTTAGAGCAAGATCCACGTCCGCAGTATCAGAAGACGGATGAAGCGCGCACGTACGGTATGAAGCTTTATGAATTCAATTTAAAATGGCGGTATTGTGTTGAGGGGAGTGTAGAGAGTATTGAGGTGTTAGAGCTTGTGCCGTTATTGATTTGATGGACTGTGATAAGTGACGTCTAAGCGGCCTTTAAGCATGAAAAAGGTCGTACCACGTTACTTATTGATGGAAACGGTTGGCTACATTCGGCAACAACAAGAGCGCCCAATGTAGCCACTTTATACGTGAGGCGTTAGCGCCGAGCGCGTCGTTGGAGGCTCACCCCTAATAAACCTAAAGCTAGGAGTAATAGGCTGCTGGGTTCGGGTATGGGCGTTGTGCTGTCAATGACGTTCACTAAGCCTTTATTGAAATCTCCGTCTAGCCAATCGCCATTCTGGTCGCCCAGTGCCCATATCGTATCGAAAAAAAACTCACTAGTGCCAATCGATAGCGTATTAAAGGTTAAGGTTGCGAGGGAGAAGCTATTGGCCTGATTTGCAACGAGATCTAATGCACTTTCCCACGAGAGTTCATTAAGGTTCGCCCAACCGCTACCTGATGACGAGTCTTGCAGGCTATCGCCGAGCTGGTTACCAAAGCTAACGCTGGTCAAACCCAGAATACTGCTATCGAAAAACAAATCGAAATCAAAGTCGCCAAGAGCATTGCTATCCGTTAGACCCGAGATAAAAATATCCACGGAGACCGAATCGCCCAGCGTGACGGTTTGCTCGACGGGTGTAATGTCGATTACAACAGCGCTTGCAGTGTGGTGCGTGAAAAATAATGCTAGAGCCAATAATAATACGTAAAAGTTTGTTCTTTTCATGTTTAAGTCCTTTTAAGTTTACAGTAATTCACAACGAGGGAGTGTGCATAAGGTGACACATGCGCGTGCATCATTGAGCGTAATGGTCCCATCGCCGTCGATATCGCGCGCATCGCCAGGTGCTGCGGTGGTATTGCGTGCGCTTCTAACAATAAGAACATCGTCCTTATCGACATTATTGTCTCCGTCGAAATCACATTGCATGGGTTCAACGTCTTGGGCGAAATTTACCTCACAGCTATTGCCTGCGCCATCAGTGGCGACAATGGAGCCAGCAGCGGCAAGGTTGGCGTCAAGAATATTGATGGAATAATTCGCTTGTGGCTCGCCGGGGGTAAAGGGTGTGACCACTACGCTTGCATTCACAAGTGACACGCCTTCAATTATGAAAATGCCAGTATCAGCATCGATTGTATCGTTAGCGTTGGTGTCTTCACCGAGGTCGAGAATATCGTTGTTATTAATATCTTCACTGGGTTGGTTGTCGGTAGCAACGCCCGTGTAGCCGGTAGCGGTTGGCGTTAATGAACAAATTGGATTCCACGGGTCGCCTTTAGGATTAATAAACTGAAATAACGCACCGCCTGGGTAAATATAGGAATCGTAGCTGTTATAGCCTTCTATAGTGATGCCGTGTCCATTGGGTGAAAAGGTTTCGTGTACACCCTCCGAGAGTTGAATAACGGCCGCAGAATATAAGCTACTTGGTATAGACCGAAAGAATTCGAAAGGTATGGCGATGCCATCGAGTGTGACAGAACCAATATCGGCATTGTGTGCAATTAACGTTAAATAATGCTCCGCAAACTGCGCGCCACCGACGGTAGAGAATGTGTAAGCATTTAAATATTGTTCCGGTGGAATCATGTTGCCCATTGCTGGGTCGCCGGTGGTAGCACCGGTAGACGATTGTCCCGGCATATATTGCACAACGAAAATGGGTTTATCAGAAGAAAAATTATGTTCGCCTGCCAAGAAAGGGGTTTCGTGGAATTTTCCTTTCCCTACTCCACTGGCAATTACGGTATTGTCGAGCAGTATGTCGGTGTTGTCCTCGGAGGCAAAAATTCTATAAATCGAGCCAGCGGGTCGATCAGGGAGGTTTGCGACCAGAGCGCTAGTGCCCCAACTCTGTACCGGCTGCGCGACCTCAAAAATATGGTCGCATGCACTGATGTTATTTGGAACATTGGTACAGCGTTCACCGTTAATCACGCCAACAGGTTTGCTGGATTCTATGAGTGTCCCACTAAGATCCGCTGCGGCACCCCGTCCTTGCGTGACTAGAAAATAGGCTTCGCCCGTATTGAGCGTGACGGCATAGGGTGTGCCGGCCGGATGGCCTGTGGTAGCGGCAGTGGGTGTAATGGTAACTTCCGTGTTGTCGTAAGCAGCATACACAGTAAACTGCGAACCATAAAAGCTAGGCGTATAACTGGCGACAATATATTGGGTATTCATCGTATCAATGGGTAGTGCTAGCGCAGCGTCCGATGTGAAACCACGAAGGTTAACCATATAGGATACAAACTCTTCTGCGGCGTAAACGCGAATGGCGTTATTACTAACCGCATTAGATGTCCAGATGTTGGCCGATAATGGTATGTCGACGACGGTCACGTCGCCCGGCACAACGGTAACCGTCGTGTTAAACGTAGGGCTGTTAACTGGGTAATCAACTGTAACGTCGGTAACGGTGTCTGCCGTTAGATGAACTTGTAACGTTGATGCGCCTGTGTAGTTTGGCAAGAAAGCCATAATGAAATCCGTGCCTTTGTTGTCCAGCGCGGCGAAAGTGTACGGTGTTAAAATAGTGAGAATAAATGCGATGAGCAGTCTATAGCGAAGCGCATTGCGCGATATTTTTTGTCTCGATAAAACAGAACAGTTAACCATAATCATATCCTTATAGAATTGGGCTGTTTACAAAATGTCGACATTCGACATTGCTGAAAAGCAAGTAGTATTCCATGAGGTTTTAGACGCTAAATTAGCGGGTATATGACATCTCTATAATTGTTGTGTCGGATTTTTTCCTAGCCGTAATTAAAGCCTGTATAGCGGTTCGACGAAGAAAATCGCGTTGGCGTTTTAAACCAAGTTAAAACTAGCGTTTGGGTTGGGAGCGATGCCTTATCCGCCATTAGTGCGAATATGTGGCGCGTGAATTACGTAGGGTGCGAATAATGTGTAAAAATAATCAACTTACGTAAAAATTTGAATAGAAAAACGAAACGTTAGCCGTGCCTAGTGGTGTATATCGACGATTGGGGTAACGGTTGAGTTGCTCTCAAATGAAAGAGTACCTATCCGTTTAAAACGGAATAATGTTGAAAGTATACAGTCAGGAAAGTTTTGAATGCGAGTATTGTAGTGTAGTACGGCATCGTTGAAGCCTTTGCGCATCATTTCTATTTCGTTTTCCAGTTTGACCATCCTCCTGTGAAGGTCTTGCATTGCGTTGTTGGTTTTAAGGTCGGGGTACTGTTCGAAGATTACCGAAAGATCGCAAAGCAACTGGTGCTCGTTACGTCTATACGCATCGACTTCTGTGGCGGATGAATGGTGGTTACGTTGGGTTCGTAGCGTCGCAATTTGCGTTAATAACGCCTTTTCATGCGCAAGTAGAGTGGTTGCAATTTTCTCGAGTCGAGGAATAAGTGTTGCTCGTTTTTTTAAGCTAATTTGAATGTTAGCCCAGCCTCGGTGACAGCGTTGTCGAAGAAATATCAAATCGTTGAACATTATAATAAGCATGACGCACCCTAAAAAAATTGGCGCCGCCATAGCTGCATTCAAAAAATCTAAAGACGAAAACTGTCCGTTACTGCCTGCTATCATTAATAGCGCTAAAAACATAAGGCTGACGGATGCACTGAGCGCCAGCATACCTTTGGCGGCCTTCATAAGCATTACCGTATTCTCGGGCTTGTTGCTAATAATAAAAGGTGAGCCTTTTTCGTGGGTAAGCACCAACGTATTGCCGGTGGTTTTATCGGTTACGGCCTTCCCCAGTAAGTACAAGGTATCGTTTGGGCTTAAACGTTTCTCTGAATAGCGTTTTATGCCTCGGCGTTGGGTTGTATGGTGCTCTGTAATAATCTCGGCGTTACTAGGAAACACACGAAGCTCGCCCTCGTTATCGGTACAGTAGAAAGGTTGTTTTTCTATTCGATCTTCTAGCGTTACCCAGCGAGAATTTTTGCCGCTTCCGCGTTTTTCCGTAACGGTATAGTGATACCAACAGCAAGGCTGATTGGTGAGCGGCCCGCGCAGAGTCTCGGCCTGCGGTTGGGCTTTTAATTGCCCCACCACCTCTGTTAAGCCTACTGTTACGCCGGTTGTTTTACTGGTGGGCAAGTTTTCTTGGATGCGCTTAACGCGAATAAAGGTAAACGCAAGCCACGCGGTGCCCAGCGTAAAGGCCAGCGCGAGTAGATCAAGAAGACGGTTATGAGGCGTGCGAGTAGAGGTATAGAGCGCGCGTTCTGTGTCTGCCAGAGCTTGCTGTTCTTGTGATAAAGGCACCGCAATAGGGGCGTTTAAATGTCGGGTGTGCGCGTAGAGGCTTTCAGGAAAGGTGTTAATTTGTTCGAGATAACGTTCTCGCAGAATATAGCGGGAGAGCTGCCAGCCATTAATACGTTGTTGATCCATGTCGGCGACGGCGGAGAATGGCGCCTGAGCAAAATCGATGGTGGTACTATCGTTAAGCGAGAGATTATAGCGAGCTGCCACTGTTTGAATAAGCTCTCCCGCACGGGAATGTTGTTTTAAAAAACGTTGGTGACCATTTTGTACATCACTTTCTACACTCTTCCACCCGTAATGTAAGAGTAGTGTCGTACAGCTTAGGCTGACGAGTGTGAGATAAATTATGACCTTATGGATGGCAAGAGCGTAAATAATGCAAAAGCACATAAGCACCAGTGCGCTAATTGCGCCACTTAGAAGTAATACTACCCACCACCCCATATTACTTCGTTCTGCTGCTGCTCCTGCGCTTGACACAATGGGGATGTAGTCGCCGGAGGTCTGAAAATTAACGGTAACGTTATTATCATTGTGTTCGAGCCATCCAAAAAGGCTTACCCATTGATTGACGTCTAGTCGCCATTCGGTATATCGACGACCGCCCTTAGTTTGTCTTAACTTTTGAGGCGCAGTCCAGTGTAGAGAATGAAGGCTACTGTTGGCGATAATAAGAGCGCTACTGCTGTTATCACGGAGATAAAAATCGGCAGCATTGCTTTCATCGCGTAGAGTCCTCCATTGGGTGTTGCCATCGCTATCGCGGTATTCCTCTTCTTCTAAATACCGATAATAGATTGTTTTATTCATCGACCGTGGGGCCGTTACGGTGCTGGGCCCAGCTTCGATCACGCCGCGTAATTGTACTTCACCATGGGTGCTGCCCATGATACTGCTGTGCGGGATACGCTCTAGAATACGAAAATCAAGTAGTGATTGGAACGCTTTTTCGGCAAGAAAAAAAGCCAAGCAAGCCAACCCAATTGCGCCTATGAGCGACAAAATACGTTTAACAATATCCATAAAAATATGTGATGTCTCATGCAGTGGTTAAGTGCTGTGTAATAACGTGTTAAAGCGTGCGTGCGGCCAAGGCTTGTCGATAATGGTTGGCACTGCTGTCGTCGTTACCGAAGCATGCAAAAACAACCGTGTCTAAATGTTTTGCGTGGGTAAGGTAATCGCATATCGTTTGAACCGCAATTTTACTGGCGGCGGCGAAGGGGTATCCATATGCACCACAACTAATTGCCGGAAAAGCAATAGTACGAATGCCGTGTTTTACCGTGAGGGCGAGGCAATGGCTGTAACAGCTGCGCAATAACTCGGCCTCGCCTGCTTGGCCACCTTGCCATACAGGCCCAACGGTGTGAATAATGTATTGGGCCGCTAAACCAAAGGCGGGCGTTATGCGGGCATCGCCGGTACTACAGCCGCCGAGAGTATCACAGTACGCTCGCAGTTCGGGCCCAGCAGCGCGATGAATGGCGCCATCCACGCCGCCGCCACCGAGTAAGCTAGTATTAGCCGCGTTAACGATGGCATCAAGATTAAGTGTGGTGATATCACATTGTCGAATCAGAATTTGAGTCACGGTACGCTCCTGTTAAACAGGGGTTGAATGTGCCGTAGTGTACTCTTTTTTAGGGATGATTTACCGCTATTGTGCGGAGCCGACTGTGCCAAGACACCAAAAATTTATAGACCATGGTGAGAGCGGGAGCGTTGCTGCTTGGCCTGAGGCTTGGGGGAAGTCTTTAAGATTTACGGCACCTTTTTTGAAGCGTGGCTTGACCCCGTTGATCAATACTTTCTTTGCGGATAATTTTTTAGCTGTTATGCAATAGCGTTGTAGAGCGGGGCCAATGCCGGTGGCGCAAACCGTGCGAGGCGAGCTGGACATATTGATGAGTAGCAAACAGATGCCGCCCGTCTGTTTGTTGCTATGCGCGTATGCACGTAGCGTTTCGTTGTGAAAATCGAGTTGGTATACGGCCGTGCCCATTAACTTTCCCCACAACCAGCTAACCCAATAATCGGGCCGAGGTTTGAGAGAAAGGCGGTCGATTAAACCGTAGTCGCCACCGATTAAGCTCTGTCGAATCATCACTTTTTGGTCCAGTCGTGCGCCCTGTCCTAATTGGTCTGCCCACCAAAAACAGGACATAAATCGATCAGAAATTTTGGGTTGCCCGCCACATTGTGCCGACCCTGTTTCACCTGTCCATAACTCAGCATGGGGCTGCGAGATATCACGCAGCTGCTTAAGTTGTAAACTGTATTCGCGAAAGGCATCAAAGGATTTTACGGAAAGTGTATTGGCTTTAGTCGCTTTGCGTGTTCGCACGGGAGAGCGTACGCTTTGAAACGGGTAATAATGCCAATCGACAATATCTAGTTCGTTACCCGGCGCGTGTAAAAATTTTTCCGTAATATTTGAAAATGGTTTAATGGCCTCTCCAATTCTTGGCCAAAAAGCACTGCCGGGGCCACAAATGCGAATGCTGGGGTAGTAGCGCTTGACGAGTTGAGTAAAGGTTGCGTAATCGTTCGCGAGATCTCGTGCGTTGGGTTGTGAGAGCAACCCGTGAAAAGCCCAGTAAGCATTTAGCTCATTGCCGAGTTCACAGACATCGATAGCGTAATTGTTTTCTTTGGAATATTGCAGCAGATGTTGAATACACATACCGGCCCATTCCCCTTGTTGCTTGCGTTTGAATAACCCGTATTTAAACGTGAAGAAAAATTTTAAATGGTTGCGTGAAATAAAGCGGTGTAACTCATCCCATTGCCGTTGCGTTAACACAAGGCTGTCTTGTTCGCGGGAAATATTGTGCTGAGTGTGACGATCGAAGTAGTGTATTTTATCGGCTTCGGAACCACCCACTCGAAGATAAGCTGGGCCAAGGCTTTGCACCAATAGATTGAGTTTTGGGTTATTTAAGTTGAGAGGGGGGATGCGCAGAAGGCCTAATCCTCGGCGAGTACCCATACTGCCTTCCCACCAAAAGCCTCCTGCGATTACGGAAATATCAATAGAGAACGACAGGTAACGAGGGTCTACGCGCGCGATGGGTTGCCCGTCAGTAAGCGATATTGTCACGGTTGGTGTGGGTGATTCGTTTCGTGACTGAGCGGTTAAACGTACAATTTTGCGGAGTTTTTCTAGCAAAATACGGCCTAAGTAGAGTGAATGAGCTGCAAAAGATTAAGTCAGAATTATGACCGTCGCGTTACAATTGCGGTCGCTAGCAAAATAAGTAAGATAACGGAATAAGGTAAATGTGTGTGACAGATAAAAGCGAACACAATCAGTTCCATATATTGCGGGAAAAATGTTTAGCTAAATCTTCGCGAGAGTTTAAAGCACGTGGCAAGTCGGTACGGCGTTGCAGTAATTGCCAGCTCGCCGACTATGCGTGTATTTGCGATTACCGGCCGCAACTCCAGAGTCGAAGTGAGTTTATATTGCTTATGCATCGCAATGAAGTTTTCAAACCGACCAATACAGGGCGTCTTATTGCCGATGTGCTTCCTCAAAACACCCATGTTGCGTGTTGGAGCCGCACGGAACCAGAACCGCAATTGCTAGCACTGTTAAAGGATGAGCGTCGTCGCTGCTTTATCGTATTTCCAGAAGGTGATGATAATCATTGTGCAACCAGCGGTTTACCGCAGGATGACAAAATAAATACCTTTATATTATTGGATGGCACATGGAAGCAAGGCCGACGCATGTTAACGCTGAGCCGTTGGCTGGACGGGATAGCCGTTCTTGCTTTTCCCGAGACACTTATGCGTGGTTATGCGGTACGGAAATCGGAGCATCGATATCAGCTGTCGACGGCGGAAGCCGGTGGCTTGTGTTTACAGTTAACGGGTGAAACGACTCAGGCAAATAGATTATTCGATTACTTTACGTTATTTAATCAACATTATGTTGCAACGAGAATGTCCACTCCACCTGTTGTATCGGATCTTCATCATCGTTTAAAGGCTAATAGTGCCTAGGCGCCCGTGTTGATCTTCTCGCCTGTTAGGTTAGGGCTATGTTTCGATTTTTTCTACAGAGACAACAATAAATAAGGCAACAGTCATCCCATTAGCGTTTAGCTTTTTTCTTGGTGTAGCGCGTGGCTTGCGCGTCTAGTGGGTTGTCGGGCCAGGGGTGTTTGGGGTAACGTCCTTTCATTTCTTTTTTAACGTCTTGGTAGCTTGTCTGCCAAAATCCTTCTAGATCTTGCGTGATTTGTAGCGGACGGCGCGCAGGCGACAGCAGGTGAAGTTGGATTTTTACTTTTCCGTTCACAAGCGCGGGAGTTTGTGTACAGCCGAACATCTCTTGTAATTTTACTTCGAGTACAGGGGGGGACTGACAGTAATCGAGGCTAAGACTAGAACCGGACGGCACGTTAAGGCGTGTAGGCGCAAGATTATTGAGATCTTTAGGTTTCGGCCAAGGTAAAAGGTTTTCGAGAATGGAATGTAAGTCGAGTGTTTTTAAATCTGTTCGTTTTGTGATGCGGGATAGGTAGGGCGCTAACCAGCTTTCGAGTGTTGCTAGTAGGTGGGCGTCGCCAACATTTGGCCAGTCATTATTGGGTAGCGTGCTATTTAAAAGCATTACGCGCGCTTGCCACTGCCGCAACTCATTATTCCAGGGTAAGCAATTAATGCCGTGTGATCGTATTAAGTTTATGACAGCCTGCTGTTTATCGTTATCGCTAAGATTTTTCAGCGGTTGTTTGTTCAAAATGATGCTGCCAATACACGTTTGGCTTTCGGCAATAAGGCGATCGTTTTGCCACTCCAGAACAGTCTTTTCAGTAAGTAGTGCGCTGAGTGCGGTTGAAAATAGCGCAGGGTCGAGTGAGGCGGCACTGTATATTTTATCTTCGCTTTGGCCGGTATGGCCACCGAGTTCGGCAACGGCAAGCCAGTCGCTGCCGGCAAGTGCACTATTGCTGTCGATAATTGCGGTGCGCCCGTTGCTGAGCAAGTAATGGTGACGGCTATTGTCACGTTTTTGAGCGATTCTGTCGGGGTAGGCGCAGGCTAACAGGAAGCCCATTTGTAGCGGCGTGGCTATCTTTTCTCGGTCGCTGGTTGTTTTTCCTCTCAGTGATTGTTGAAATTGTTTTGCTTGTTTTCGAGTGCGTATTAACCAGTGATGATGTTGCTGATTCGTATTTCTATCACCGGTTAGTACGTGGAGTGTGTGTTCAATATCGACTTCGTTTATAGGGTTGCGTTCCCCCATTAGGGCTGCAATTAAGCATGCTGTTTCAAGTGCATTGTGCGCCGCGCCCATTAAAAGCATGTGGGCGAGACGTGGTTCGGTAGGCAGCGACGCCATTTTTTCACCATGGCTATTGAGGTTGCCTGTATCGGTGAGTGCGCCCAGTGTTCGAAGTAGCTGTTTGGCTTGAGCGAAGGTCGCGGCCCCGGGGGTATCGAGCCATTTCAAATCGCTCGGGTCGGTCACGCCCCATTGCAACAGTTGTAATGCAAGCGGAGCTAAGTCCGCTATTAATATTTCTGCCGGTGTGTGGGGTACGAGTTGCGAATGTTGGACATCGCTCCAAAGCCGATAACACACACCGGGTGCCAGCCGCCCTGCACGACCAGCGCGCTGTTCACTTGAAGCCCGAGAAATTCGGCAGGTTTGTAATCGTGTCATGCCGGTTCGCGGATCGAATTGAGGTTTTCGGGCGAGACCTGCGTCCACCACAATATTCACCCCTTCAATGGTTAAGCTGGTCTCAGCGATATCCGTAGCGAATACTACTTTCCGGTTAAAAGGCGAATTTGCGGGCAAAGGTGCTATGGCGGCTTGTTGTTCACGTAAAGGGATGCTGCCGTGCAACGCGAGCAATGCAATGCTGGCTTGGTCTTTGTTCGATAGCCGCGATTGTAATGAGGTAAGGCAACGGCGGATTTCATTTTGGCCGGGTAAAAAAACAAGTATGTTACCTGTCTGCTTTTTTAATGCGATTTCAATGGTTTCGCAAACGGCATTGTGAATAGGCTCACGAAGAGATAAGTGAGTGCCATAAAAACAGTCTACGGGGTAACTGCGGCCTTGGCTTCGAATAATGTTGCTCGTACCCAGCAGTGACGCCACTGAGTCGCCATCCAAGGTTGCCGACATTACCAATAACTTGAGAGGGTCGTGTGAGTCGCGAAATAACTCGCGGCCTTGTAAACAGAGTGCCAGGCCAAGGTCTGAGTGAATATTGCGCTCGTGAAATTCGTCAAAAATTACTAGCGCGGTGTCGGAAAGTTCAGGGTCGTGCTGTAAGCGCCGTGTAAGAACACCTTCGGTTATTACTTCGATGATGGTTTTTGAACTGGTTTTTTTCTCTAGCCGAATAGTATAGCCAACGGTTTCTCCCACCTTTTCACCGAGTAAGTTGGCCATTCTTTCTGCCGCTGCACGCGCGGCGACACGGCGTGGTTCGAGTACGATTATTTTTTTCCGTTGTCGCCAGGGCGCATCGATAAAAGCTAATGGAACGGCGGTGGTTTTACCTGCGCCCGGAGGCGCTTCCAATACCAGTTCGTTATCGGATAGAAGCGCGCTTGTAATGGCGGGTAAAACGAGGCTAATCGGTAAACTTGGATCTGCTGAAAACATAATTAAGGTACTACGCCGAGACTAATTGCGGGGTTTGATCACGCATGAGCGACACCGCTTTAATCTGTGCAAAGACTGTTTGTCCTACGCTAAGTTGTAAGTGTGCCAATGACCGACGGGTAATACGTGAAAGCATGATTGCGCCCTTGTCGTCGGGTGTTTTGAGTTTTACCAATACTTGGGCGGGGTCTGGGCTGTCGACAATAGCGACAACGCACAGTGGCAAAATATTACTAATACTGGAGCGCTCGGCGCGATCTAAGGCAATGCTCACGTCTCGAGCCATAATTTTAACCCGCACCTTATGGCCACGTTCAAGCTCTCGTTGTGAAACAAAAAGCGTACCAAATTCTGTAGCACATTCGGTTAAATGAAATTCGGGTTGGTGCTCGATTACAATGCCGTCCGCGACTACGCAGGCCTCTTCTAAGTGAGATAGCGGCAAGTTCGGGTCCGTCAAAAGTGAATTAAGAGGGCCTTGGTGAGTTACACGGCCATGGTCGAGTATTACCATGGTGTCGGCAATGCGAACCACTTCATTAAGCGCATGGCTAACGTACAAAATGGGAATATCCAGTTGCTGATGCAGAGCTTCCAAATACGGCAATATCTCGTTTTTACTGGCTTGATCGAGGCTGGCGAGCGGTTCGTCCATCAATAGTAATTGCGGGCTTGTGAGAAGCGCTCGAGCAATGCCAACGCGTTGTTGTTGGCCGCCCGAAAGTTGATGAGGGTAGCGCTGCGTTAACGATTCAATACCGAGCAAATGCGTTGCTTCTTCCAGAATGATTTTGCGCTCGCTTATGGGTATACGTTTGTAGCCGTACATTAAATTCTGTTGCACGGTTAAATGAGGAAATAGATTGCTCGTTTGAAACACATACCCAATAGGGCGCTTATGTGTAGGTAGCGTGATTTTTCCGTTTTGAAATTGCATTTTCTTAAATTGAATGAGGCCTGCGTCGAGAGGCTCTAAACCCGCCACACACCGTAGTAATGTGCTTTTTCCCGAGCCCGAAGGGCCAAAAATGGCGGTAATTCCCTGCGCGGGCAGTGTTAAATCTATTTCTGAGTAGAAATCGCCTTTGCGCAGTTTATAACGAAGTTGCAGCGAATTATTAAGGCTCACAGGTTCAGCCCTCTTTGTTTTCGTTCTAGCAGTTGTACACTAAATAATACGCTGAATGCGAATATTAACATGCCCGCAGCAAGCCAATGTGCCTGCGTATACTCTTGAGATTCGACGTGATTATAAATGGCCATAGAGAGTACTTGGGTCTCGCCGGGAATATTGCCACCGATCATTAGCACAACCCCAAACTCACCCATAGTGTGCGCGAAGCTAAGCACAATTGCTGTTAATAACCCCGGGCGGGCGAGCGGTAGGGCAATAGTAAAGAAGCGATCGATTGGGGAGGCGCGTAATGTGGCTGCCGTTTCCAGCGGTTGTGTGCCCATTAACCTAAAGGCATTTTCGAGAGGTTGCACGGCAAAGGGCAAAGAATAAATAACTGACGCTACCACTAAACCTGAAAAGGTAAAAGGCAGTGTTCCTATTCCAAGTGCTTGAGTCATTTGCCCTACGAATCCTTCGGGGCCGAGCAATAGGAGTAAATAAAAACCCAGCACAGTAGGGGGTAAGACCAAGGGCATTGCTACGAGCGTTGCAATATAAGGCTTGGCTGGGTGAGCTGTTCTGGCTAACCACCAACTTAGAGGTAGCGCGATAAACAGCAGTACCCATGTGGTTGTAATGGCGAGTTTAAGCGTGAGCAATATAGGCGTGTAATCGAGTGAGAGCATATAGTATTACGGTGTCGAAGGCGTTTTGTAGCCCATGCGTTGAAGTGTATTGATAGCGATAGGGGTTTTCAAAAAGGCAATAAAAGCCGCAGCCGCTGCGTTGTTTTTTCCGTGAGTTAATAATATTGCCTGCTGGGTAAGAGGCGAATGTAAATTGCTGGGTACTTTCCAGTGATAGTGGTTATGGGTGTCTAAATGTAAAAATTGCGAGAGGGCAATAAAACCGCCTTCACTGTTACCGCTGGCAATATATTGAAGGGTTTGGGTAATATTATTGCCGTAAACGAGTTGTTTTTCGTTGACGTAATTTAAGCTGTTTAAGGTTTCAACGGCGGCTACGCCGTAGGGCGCAATACTGGGATTGGCAATGGCCATTTTTCGTATCAGGCTGAAATTGGGTATTGCTTCAGACGCATGTTGTTGGGGAGCCCAATAAACCAATTGCCCTTCGGCATAATTGAAGGCTGTGTTTGCGATACCATGACCACTGGCGAGTAATGCTTGGGGGCGCTGAGTGTCGGCAGCGAGAAAAACGTCGTAGGGCGCGCCGTATTGTATTTGTGTAAAGAGTTGCCCGGTAGACCCTGTTATAACCGTGAGCGAGTGTTGCGTTTGTTCTTCAAAAATAGGTTGTAACTTTTTAAGTGTGGGACTGAAGTTGGCCGCTACCGCAACACGACAATTTTCTGCTACAGCAATGGTGCTTAAACTGATAAACAATCCATAAACAACCAGTAAACGAAAGGCAAGCATAGGTTAGAGATCCTTCGCAATTTGGATGTTATTTAATTGCGGCGTAGAAAGACTAATGCCTTCAATTTCTGCCGCAGAAAAAACGGCTTCATTAACGCTATAAATTGTGCCCATGAGATGTCGGCGAATGGTAGCGGTTATTTTGGTGTTGGGTAACCGCCCTAGATAGAACCATACCGTGTATTCAAGGGCGTAATCGCCAGCGAGTGTTAGTGCGCATTCAAACGGCGCGTCGACATTAAGGTTTAAACTAGTATTTTTACTGCATTGCTCGTTTGCCTGGCGAAAAATACGTTCTATTCGATTTCTATAATGTTGTAATTGTTCGCTTCGTTCTTCGATGGTTTTGCCGTCTATTTGGGGGTAGCCAATATTATAGCGAAGCGCTTGACGAATGCCGTCGGTTGAAGCGATACGACTAAGGTTATCAATTTTGGATTTTATAAATTGGCTATTGCGAATTAAGGTGCGATGGTTATTGCGTATGTCGTACAGCACTATGTATATCAGTGTCACTTTGCTTATGACATATTCATCAGGATAGCCATCTACAACGACGACGTCGCCGTCTTGTAGTATGCGAGTATTCAGTACAATTAAACCGCTGATGATATCGGGCGCCCAGCTAGCGCTCGTAAAGGCTAAAAAAGCAGCGACAATACCAAAAATACCTGTTGTTTCAAGCATGCTATCGGCGCCCCAAATTTTTATGAGGGCATAAATGGTAAAGATGATAATAAAACTTAAACAGAGTAAATCGACGAGGCGAGTACTATAAGTATCGATATACACTTTTTTGTCATCGATAACTTTTTCGTTGCCAAAGCGTTTTCGCGATAAGAAGCAAAGTAAATTGTAGCCATAGAGCGCGGTGTAGACCGCCGCTAAGCTGAGGCCTAATTTGATAAATGCATTTTCGTAATCACTGCTAACTTTGAGCAACGTTAGGTCTAATACGTGTAATACAAGAATGACAATGTTAACTGCGCGAAAAATACGTACCGGCGATGTGCGAGTTTCGTCAATTTCGATCAGAGCTAGTAGTGGCCTTGCAGCGAATAATAGACTGATATTGAGTAGGAATATCAGCCCGTGTACGATTCGTTCAGTCTGCGTGAAGTCAGGCGTTAGCCAGAGGATAGTATCCAAGGGGAAGAGTCTCCGTTTGCTGCCAGAAGCAACGGATAATACCGCCAACGCAGGCAAACATAAACGTTGACGGTCTTTAATTGGCAATAGTCAGAAGGGCTTCTAAGCGCGCACGGCACCTTTGGTGCCAATGATGCCTGTTTAGCGGGTAAGAGAGGTAACGTTTGAGTCTTCAACGCTTTCCGTTGAAGCGCTATCATCACTTGCCATGGGCGCGGCTTCTAGCAATACACTGGGCTTGCCCTTACATGCTTTAACTAGGTCGTCGCTACGTTTGGCGAGTAAAAGGCCAATGGCTTCTACGTCTTCATCGCTAACTGTGGGTATATTCGCTTCAATTAGGCGCGTAATACTTTCGGCCAATTCGAGCATTTTATCGTGTGCGTCTGCTGCTTTTTTGTCATCAAACATACTGCCATCCCGGTCACATTTCCAAACTGCAATAACTGCCATTGTTGCGATCCTCAATACATGGTGAATTTAGGTGTACTGTATAAGGGTACAGTACACCTAAATTGTCTGTAAAGCGAATATTATGCGTTGGGGTTGCAGTACATTTCTGGGTAAACTTATTGGTGAGCTTTTAACCTATTAATGGACCTTTCCCTAATGGACGGCCGAGCTGCCTTTAGGGGAATGTATTTTCTGAAACTTTCTTGTAATGATGACCGTAAGTAGTACGGTGAGGCGCTGAATGATATCTGTGCGAAACGCGTCGGGATTGGGCTCGACCGAGCATTTAACCGTCGATACACGTGAACTCACAATATCTTGAATGATCTGAAAGCGATTATTGTCTGCAGGGTCTAGCGTAGGAATGGTTTGAATCAATTGCTTCATCACCGTACTGTAATCGGTACTTCCGTAGCTATTGAGGATTTTTTGAGCGTGACGCTCTAGTTCCTTGATTTTCATTTCTTTTAGGCGAGGCACTAATTCAGCCTCACCGGTTCGGAGAAATTCTTGCGTTTTCATTGTCGCTGCTCCTCTGGCGTGGCGGGTATGGTAATCGGTATTATTTGAATTGTCAGTCTTGTAGTGAGCCCTATGAAATTAGAACGTCCGAGTTGTGAACTCTGTTTGCGACCTACGCGCACATGCCTGTGTGATCTTGTGCAAAAAGTAAACTCCAACATCGAAGTGATTATTTGGCAGCATCCGAGCGAAGCGGGGCACCCTAAAGGTACTGCTCAACTTTTGTACCTGTGTTTGCCGAATAGTCGTTTATATGTGGGTGAACATTATACGGCTTCGGCGCTTGGAGTAAGGTCGTCAGAATGCGCGTTGCTTTATCCCGAAGAAGAAATACAAAGCGGTTTAAAGGGCTGCGTTGAGCGGAAGTCAACGCCAACGCATCAATTACTGGTGTTAGATGGAACATGGCGTAAAAGCCGTAAACTACTGTATCTAAATACCTGGTTAGCCGATTTGCCCCGAGTGAACTTGCCGTCGGAACAGAGTGAGTACCGTATTCGGAAAGCGGAACAACCTAATCAATTATCCACCTTTGAAGCGGTACAATTGGGTTTGAAAGTGTTAGACCCACACGCAAGAGTGGGGTGTTTAACCACTGTCTTTTCTGCATTTGTAGAGCGCTATGAAAAATTTATACCCACTCGTTAACGTATAGGGTTAATACATGCCTTATGATGAATAAGTGGTGTAGATACGTGTAACCTTAACGTAGCCGAAGTGCTGCTTTGGTGGCACATTCGGTCACTATAACGGGATATAAAAGCGGTTTTAGATATTCGAATAACGTTGAATGTCGTGAACAGATGACATTGTCGAGTGAATGGACAACTACCGGTAGGGTAAGCATTGTTGTTGAATGTCGTCAGCAGGTTGTAACTCTCAATAGAGGATGATGTGTATTATGAAGATTAGAACGTTAATAGGCAGTTTATTGCTGCCAGCGCTATTGGCTTGCACTACCGCGGGCGATGCCGTAACACTGCCCAAAATGGCTGATTTACTGGCACAAGAGACCGGGCAGAACGGCCGTGCGTGTGTTCGAGTGTCCGATATTGATGGGTATGGTTTTCAGCACGACATCGTAACGGTGGATGCTGGGCGCGATTACTACTTGATGACCACTTTAACGCGTTGTCATGCGATGGCAATGGCTGTAGCGGTGGTCTTTAAGGGGCCGCAGAATGAAGTGTGTGGCGGCGGTACAAGTAGTATTACCAGTACGGATGGCCGTTGTACCATTAGTAAAATATTTGAGTTCGATGATAAGGACGCGGCCTTTAGCGCATTGAAAAAAGCTCAATCACTGATTGATGAAGCAAAAAATGCGGCCCAGATGACGATGGAACTAGTGGAATAGCTTACTCCGTTACTCGAACGAGCCTTTTGAACTAACCGTAATTTTTACGTGTTTAGACTAAGGCTAGGTTTTATCATTGACAGGGTTAACTATTTCTTTCGGTATTAGCCCGTTCGTTATGTAGTTGCGTTTGGCGCTCGCCTTTCGCTTCAATAGTGCTCTGCGTCTATCGGGTACGATTGGCCAGCGTCTACTTCAGTTTTGACTTCTCCAGTATTTAACGCGCTTAGCGTTTTCTCTCGGGCTAAGAGCGTTAGCCCATCGTTTTTTTCGCTGTGATTTCATTTAGGGGCTTCAATCTACCGCCCGCGCGCAATGGCGCTGCGTGTGTTTACGGAAAAACTAGGGGGCTATGACACGGGAACGGTCTTAGGCAGCAAAGAATTACCGTCTTTTAGAGGCAAACGTGTGACTTAACGTTAGAAAGATGGCCGAAATGTAACGGTTATGCATTTTAGCTTAGCTATTTAATTGCGATTATAACGCTTCTTTAGCAATGAATTTGACGTCAATCTAACGCGGTTTTGCTAGACTGGTGGGAGCAATATTCAGTTAAACGGCTTTAATTATCTTATTATCTTAAGTTAACCAGTAACAGGATTCGTGATGAAACGTTTTGTAAAAACTTTGATATTGGTCGCGGTAACGAGTGTATCGAATATAGGATATGCGGCCCCATTGGCATTGAATGAACAGGAATACTTCGAGAAACGAGGGCTAAACGTTTTTGTTTTTAATAATTGGTATAACGGTTTGTTTAGCGATTCAAAAATGAGTGGCTTGGAAATTGTTCATCATGGCGTGCGTACCTCCACCAATGGTGACGTTCGATTAAATTCCACACCAGAGCAGTGGGATAAAATTCCAGCGTTCATTGAACGTAAAGTTGATCTAAAAAATCAAACGGTAGAAGCTTTTTTGCATTACCCCGAATTTGATTTTAAATATTCCGTTCGAGCAGCCGCCGTTAACGGTGGTTTAAAAATTAGTGTTTCTCTGCCCAAAGCCTTACCAAAAGCATTGGAAGGGGTGGCAGGTTTTAATCTGGAATTTATCCCTTCGGTATATTTTGAAAAATCGTTTCTAATGGACGAGCATGCTGGCACGTTCCCGCTTTACCCTTCCGGGCCAAAAGAAGTCAACGGTGTACGTGCGGCGCAAGCGCTGGCCAGTGGTCAAACACTGGTATTAGCACCGGAAGATATGCAACGTCGTGTGATGATCAAGTCCAATGGGCCAACGCTTCAGCTATACGATGGTCGTAATAAAGCTCAGAACGGTTGGTTTGTGGTGCGCAGTTTGATTCCATCCGGCAAGAAAGGCGATGTCATCGAATGGCATTTAAGTGCGAGTACGGATAAACATTGGTTGCGTGAGCCATCGATCGGTCACTCGCAAGTGGGCTATCATCCTAACCAGAAAAAAATAGCCGTTATTGAGCTCGATAAATACGACACTCAAAAATCTACAGCGCGTTTAATTAAGATCTTGGCCGATGGCAGTCGAAAAACTATTGTGAAAGCAAAACCGTCCGAGTGGGGCAATTATCAACGTTATCACTACCGCACCTTCGATTTTAGTGCCGTACAAGACAGTGGCTTATATGTGCTGGAGTACGGTGCCGTTACCACCGCGCCTTTTAGAATAGGTGGCGATGTTTATTCAACGGCTTGGCACCCAACAATGGATGTCTTTATGCCGGTTCAAATGGACCACCTTCTCATTAACGAGGCCTATCGGGTATGGCACGGAGCTTCCCATTTGGACGATGCTTTGCAAGCACCGGTAAACCATAAACACTTCGATCTTTTTGCGCAGGGCCCCACAACGGACAGCCCCTACAAACCAGGCGAGCATATTCCAGGGTTGAACATTGGTGGTTGGTACGATGCCGGCGACTACGATATTCGTACCCAGAGCCAATACCGCGCCATCTCGACACTGGTTGATGTTTGGGAAACGTTTAGGCCTGAACGAGACACCACATCAGTGGATTACCCTCGTAAATTTGTCGACCTCCACGTGCCCGATGGCAAGCCTGATGTGTTACAGCAAATTGAGCATGGTGCTTTAGCGCTGATAGCCCAGTACCGTGCCGTGGGCCACGCTATTCCCGGTATTATCGTACCGACTATCGACCAGTACACGCATTTGGGCGATGGGTTGACGATGACGGATAACCTAATTTATAACGCCGGCCTTGATGAACTCGAGAGCAATGGCTACGAAAGTGGTAAGTTCGACGACCGTTGGGCGTTTACCTCCTATTCGAGCAAGTTGAATTATGGCGGCATTGCAGGCTTGGCCTCGGCTAGCCGAGCATTAAAAGGCTACAACGAGGCACTGGCGAAAGAGTGTTTGGCTACCGCTATCCGTGAATGGCAGGAAGAGCAAAGCCACGAGCCCGTGCATTTTCACCATGGTAATACCACCGGATCCGATATTGAGATTGAACACTTCAAAGCGGCGTTGGCGTTATTGAAGGCGACAGGTGAGCCACAGTATCGTCAAGCAGTGGGCGAATTACTTGCAGGGCTAGCGCCTCACTTTAACGGTGTTGCGGATCTTGCTTTAAAAGCTATTCCCTACATGGATGCGGCCTATAAAGCGCGGGTAAGAGCGCTTACCGAAGCGTATGTTAAAGCTTTACCGGAACAGCTTAAGAAAAACCCCTATGGCGTGACCATTGGTGAAGGCGGCTGGGCAGGAAATGGTTGGGTCTTATTGCGCGGCATTAATCACTACTACATGCATAAAGCGTTTCCAGATTTGATCGACAAAGAAATGGTGTATCAATCGCTCAACTATTTGTATGGCAACCACCCCGATTCCGATATCTCCCTTGTATCGGCAGTGGGGACGCGTTCAAAGAAAGTGGCGTATGGAATGAATCGCGCGGATTATTCGTTTATAGCCGGCGGAGTAGTGCCAGGCATTTTGATGTTAAAGCCTGATTTACCCGAAAACCGTGAAGACTGGCCCTTCCTGTGGGGTGAGAATGAATACGTTATTCCCATGGGGCCTTGGTATGTTTTCTTAGTCCAGGCAGTAGAGGATCTAGTCAAAGAGACTAAATGAATGGTGAGCAGCTAAAAAAGTGGGCGAAAAGACTGTTCGTAATCGGATAAATCAGATAGATTAGGTGACAAGCGCTTAGCGAAGGACATTGTTCTAACGATAGGCGTCTGTATACCTGCTGAAGCTTTGTCAGCAGAACTCAAGGGCGAAAGCCCTTTTTTTCGTTCTCCCCCTCCTATTGTTTCTCGCGTTTTTGTAAGCGTCCCTCATTGTATTTAGCGGCCACCCGCACCTTGTATTGGCTGTGGCGTAGGGTATCGCTAGCGTTATAGTTTTTATATATCGATAATATAACTTTGATTGATTTAATGTATTGGTGTTTGTTTATTACTATTACCTCGTCAACATCAATTGTCTAAATTAATCGGGAGATACCACTATGACAACGTCATTAATCAACACGACCATTAAGCCATTTACGGCAACCGCTTATCACAAGGGTGAATTTGTGCCCGTCAGCAGCGATGACCTTGCCGGTAAATGGTCCGTTGTAATGTTTTACCCAGCAGACTTTACGTTCGTCTGCCCAACGGAATTGGGTGACATGGCCGATTACTATGCGCAATTACAGGAGATGGGTGTAGAGGTTTATTCGGTGTCTACAGACACCCATTTTACCCACAAAGCGTGGCATGACTCATCAGACACCATCAGCAAAATTGATTTCCCCATGATTGGAGATCCAACCGGTGCTATTACCCGAAATTTCGGCGTCATGATAGAGGCCGATGGCTTGGCCCTTCGAGGCACCTTTGTGATCAACCCTGAAGGGGAGATAAAAGTCTCTGAAGTGCACGATTTGGGTATCGGTCGTTCTGCTAAAGAGCTCGTACGAAAAATTCAGGCTGCGCAATACGTTGCCGAGCACGATGGCGAAGTGTGCCCAGCCGCTTGGCAGCCGGGCGAAGAAACGCTCGCACCCTCCTTGGATTTGGTCGGCAAAATTTAACGGCCGTACTGTAAGGCCCACTTTATCGCTAGCGGTGAGGTGGGACTCTTAACTGAAGCATTCCTTAACTGAAGCAACCCTTAGCTAACGCAGCCCTGTTTTGGTTACAACCGTATTAAATGTTCGCGATATTTTGGAGGTGTTCTTATGCTAGACCCACATGTGAAAACTCAACTTAAACATTACCTCGCCAATCTTCAAACACCTGTGGAATTAGTCAAATTTGTTGATGACAGCCCAAAGGGTAAAGAGCTCAATAGTTTAGTTGAGCAGATAGCGGCGCTATCGGAAAACG
Source organism: Teredinibacter purpureus (assembly GCF_014217335.1). NCBI lineage: Bacteria > Pseudomonadati > Pseudomonadota > Gammaproteobacteria > Cellvibrionales > Cellvibrionaceae > Teredinibacter > Teredinibacter purpureus. The sequence continues at coordinate 1,639,271 of NZ_CP060092.1, forward strand.
TGAGCATTAGTCCGCAAAGCGCCGCTGGCGAACGCGTGCCGTCAATGTTAATACGCTCGGCAAAAACCGGTAGTGAAATTCGTTTTGCTGGCGTACCCATGGGGCACGAGTTTACGTCCTTGGTATTGGCGCTACTGCACAGTGGCAGCCATCCCATAAAACTGGATGAGGACGTTATCGAACAGGTACGTGGCCTCAAAGGCGAGTACCGCTTTGAGACGTTTATTTCACTCTCCTGTCAAAATTGTCCGGATGTTGTGCAAGTGATTAATATGATGGCGGCGATCAACCCCAGTATTACCAGTGTGATGATCGATGGCGCGGTATACACGGAAGAAGCCGAAACACGAAATGTTATGGCGGTTCCCACGGTATTTCTAAATGGCGAAAACTTTTCTCAAGGACGTATTACCCTCTCGACAATATTGCAGCGCCTCGATAATCAATCGGGTGACCGTGACAGGGAAAAAATTAACCGTAAAGAGCCCTTTGACGTACTCGTGGTTGGCGGTGGCCCAGCAGGTGCCTCTGCAGCCATTTATGCTGCCCGAAAGGGGGTTCGTACCGGCATAGTGGCAGACAAATTCGGCGGCCAATTATTGGATACGGTGGCCATTGAAAATTTTATTTCGGTGAAGGCAACAGATGGGCCGAAGCTAGTGGCTAGCCTCGAAGAGCATGTGCGAGAGTATGATGTGGATATTATGGCGGGCCAGCGTGTGGCGCGAATAATTGAGGCGCGTGAAAAGTATGAATATACCGTAATTGAATTGGAAAATGGTGCACGTTTAAGTTCTCGATCCGTAATAGTGGCAACGGGTGCTCGATGGCGAGAAATGAATGTACCAGGAGAGCAAGATTACCGTGGCAAAGGCGTTGCGTACTGCCCTCATTGTGACGGTCCTTTGTTTAAAGGAAAGTCGGTAGCCGTTATTGGGGGCGGCAATTCGGGTATTGAAGCAGCGATTGATCTTGCGGGTATCGTTGAGCACGTCACAGTATTAGAGTTTGATACGGAATTGCGTGCAGACGAGGTCTTGCAACGTAAAGCGCAATCTATGGGCAATATCACCATAATTCTTCAAGCCCAAACCCAAAAAGTAGTAGGTGACGGCGCGCGTGTTCAGGGTTTAGAGTATCTCGATAGAGCGACGGGTGAAACGCAGTCACTTAAGGTAGCCGGTATTTTCGTGCAAATTGGTTTAGTGCCCAATACTGAGTTTTTAAACGATGTGGTTGAAATGACGTCTCGCGGTGAAGTGGTCGTTGGCGCTCGAGGAGAAAGCTCTGTGCCGGGTATATTTGCTGCGGGTGACGTAACCAACAGTCCGTTTAAGCAAATAATTATTGCGATGGGCAGTGGTGCTACCGCGTCGTTGGGCGCGTTTGACTATTTAATTCGAACGCCTCTGCCGCCGGTAACCGTTTCTGCGCTTCGGCAAGAAAAGCCATTACACGTTGAAATCGCGTAAAAGAGGTTTTCATAAACACAGGTTTAAAATCCATTAAATTGAATACTTATTCGGTTGTTTTGCGCGGCAAACCTATTCCACACGTTGGCGGGCATCGTAAAATCTACCGGAGGGTATTCAATAAAAGGGCTGTCTAGCCCTGCGCTAGTGACGTTCATATCAATTGAGCCGTCACGTATGGGAGGCGCTTCCTGCTCGAAATTGAGATAGGCCATACTCACATAATTACTGGCTGAATATTCTAGGTTTAAATCTTGTGTAAAGGTGCAATCGCTTAACGGCGCGAACTCGTCTGCGAGTTGCCATTCCCCCGATGCGTTTGACTGCAAACAAAAGTTACCAAAGTGAACGGTGAGGTCAACGTTACCGGTAAAACCTGCACTGGCTAATTGATACATTAAACTACCAATTTTTAGCATTTGCGTTTCGTTCAACGGCATTTGGTTGTAGTGGAATTGCAGCTGACTATCAAGAGCCCAGCTGAGGGTCTCCAGCAATGCGGGGTTGTTTTCCTTTGGGATAGGCTCTGCCTTTTGGGGCCCGAAGCTTGTGGTAAAATTGTCGAACGAGCGCAGTTGTTTTTGTTGTGTTAACAAAAGCTCATGATAGTTAGTACCCAGCACCCCAAGCGAACGCTTAGTATTAAATAGCTCATAAGCCAGTACGGCCAAACCCATGAATATGAGCAATAATAGTGAACTCGAAATAATGGACGATTTTTGGCGATCAGAATTTAATTCGTCGCTAATAACGGCTAAGGGGACATCGCCTAACTTTGCCTCATTCACCCCGTTTTTCTCGATATCATGGCTGAGCCTACGAATGATAAAGCGTGCGTTATCGGCCATTTGCTGACGAACATCGGCGATATGTAGTTCGAATAGGCGAGCGACTTGCGTACGCATGTGTTCGAGTGAGGAGCTCTCGGGTTGAGGTTTGGCTGGGGCCGAATTGTGAGTAGTTGCATTTTTGAGGGGCGGTGCAGCCGTAGGTGGCCTCGTGTTTACCGTGGCCTGTTTTGGGCGTATTTCATTTTTCGGTTTTGGGGTGATTTTTAAGCTAGAGAGCACACGTTCCAGCCCGGCGGGTTTAATCACTTCTTTCGATAATATATCCAGTGCGCCAAGCGCGCGTGCTTGACCAACGTACACATCACCTTTTTGTGCGGTATACATAATGACGGGGATCATCGCCGTGGTAGGGTTGGCCTTTATAATCTTGAGAGCCTCAAAACCGTCCATGCCTTCCATATGATGGTCCATAAAAATAACGGCAGGGCTTCGGTAGCTTAAATAGGCCAAGGCCTCTTCGGCACTAAAACTGATGTCGACCGCTAAATCATAACGTGCGAGCATTTTCTTTAGCCGCAGTTGAGCGGTTTTTGAGTCGTCAACAATTAGCACACGTTGCATTATTAGCCTCTTTTATTATTAGTGTGTTGTGCGTAATTTAAACAATCATAGTACCTGTTGGCTAGCCCCATGATTATAAAATCACACGATAATGCGGGGTTTGTAGCACTTTTGGGTGGTTTTCTCTCATCTGATAGCGTTTATACTCTAGCCCTCGTAAGTATAGTGTTCCTTAAACATTCAGCAGGTAAACCTTCATGATTCAGTGGGCCCAAGGCCAAACCAGTAACCGGCAATCGATATTGCTACGTATTCTCGGCTTGCGCGCAATTGCGTTAGCGGTCGCTTTTCTCGTGTTAGGTATTTTCCAGTTTGGTTTGGAGAGGCCGCTTAATTACACGCTGCTATACACCATTGCACTGGCAGCGGTTGTCTATACCTTAGTAACGTTGTTGCGGTTGCGTAGCAAGGTCCCGGTGACAGACGCAGAATTATTTGCCCATTTACTGATGGATGCATTGATATTACTCGTTATCGTGTTTTTTTCCGGGCGCGCTACTAATCCGTTTATTTATTATTTGTTAGTCTTGGTTGCGATTAGCGCTACGATATTTAGCCGAAAGGTTAGTTGGGTATTTGCAGGTTTTGCCATAATCGCTTACACCGGATTGCTGTACCTAGATCTTGAAGAGCATATACACCATCTATTTAGCGATTTTCAGCTACACCTTATTGGCATGTGGGTGAACTTCGTTGGAAGTACCTTGTTAATGCATTTTTTCGTGTCAGTACTCGCCATGGCTTTACGAGATAGAGAAGGTCTTTTGGCTCAAGCGCGAGAAGAAACGTTAAAGAACGAACAATTGGTGGCCATAGGAACGTTAGCCGCTTCTACGGTTCATGCGTTGGGCACGCCCTTATCCACCATGGCAGTTATGTTAGGTGAGATGAAAAGCGATGCTCAAAACGATGCAGAAGATTTTGACGTATTAATGTCGCAAATCGATCGCTGCAAGCAAACTATGAGTAAGCTATCGGTTATAGCATCGAGCAAAGAGTCTGCGTCGGCACCGGCGCCCGTGAGCGATGTCATTCATCATTTAGATGAGCACTATTTGTTACTCAACCCGAAAACAATGCCGGTTTACCATGTGGAAGAAAACGTATCGCAGCGGCTTGTCAGTGATAGCTTATTGTTTGTGTATGCCATTATTAATCTAATTGACAATGCTATTCGGGCGTCCAAAGAGAGCGTTGATGTATCGGTAGCCGAAGTGGACCAATACCTACAATTTAAAATAGAAGACGATGGTGAAGGGTTACCCCCTGATATGGTTGAAAACTTTGGCAAACCGAATCTCGCGCGCAAAAACGGTGGGCTAGGTATTGGTATCTTTTTAGCCAATACAACGATTGAAAAAATGAACGGGAAAATAGTGTTATACAACCCCACAGATTCACGCTCGCAACGAACCACGTTAATTGTAGAGATACCTATAGTTGTTGCGGGCGTTAGCGATAATGCCCGCGACGTAGATGGCGGTGATTATGAATGATATAAATGGCGGCGGGCCTTCTTTTAAAGAAACAACCATAAATCGGTTTTTCTATATTGAAGATGACGAAGTGCTCGCACGTGTGACCATACGCGCTCTAACGAAGCGTGGTTTTATTGTTGAGCATTTCGACAGTATTACAGCAGCGGCAAGTTGTCACCATTTGGGCGAATTTAGTCAAGCATTGTTAGATTTAAAGTTGGGTGATGGAACGTCGCTTCCTTTAATAGAAAAACTGTTAAATGCCAATCCCCATATTAAAATTTTATTACTAACCGGTTATGCCAGTATTGCAACGGCTGTTCAAGCCGTAAAAATGGGCGCAACCAATTATCTCGCTAAGCCGGCAACCGTTGACGAAATACTGCGGGCGTTTGAAGGGGATGATGTAGATAACTCGCCAGAAGAAACACAAGGGAATGATGAAATGTCTCTGAGGCGTCGCGAGTGGGAGACCATTCAAACGGCGCTCGTTGCGAACAATGGTAATATTTCGGCTACTGCCCGCCAGCTTAAAATGCATCGTCGCACGCTACAGCGAAAATTACAGAAGCGACCTGTGAGTGAGTAACGTTACATTGCGCATAATGCTCTCACCTTTCAGCGTGTAGACTAGCCTCCCTTTTTACAATCACATGGGTGTCCTATGAAAGCCAAATTTACCGAAGGCTCAATCTTTCGGCATGTGAGCGTGATGACCTTTGCGTCGAGTATCGGCCTTATGTCACTTTTCCTAGTGGACTTGGTCGATATGTATTGGTTGAGTTTGTTAGGCGTTATTGAGCTGGCTGCGGCTATCGGTTATGCCGGCTCTATTCTCTTTTTTACACTGTCATTATCGATAGGCCTATCGATTGGTTGTGGCGCACTTGTGTCTCAGTCTGCTGGGCGCGGCGATAAAATCGCTACGAGCCAATTGGTGGGTAATATTTTCGCCCTTATTTTTGCGGTTACACTTCCAGTGTGTTTGCTGGTACTGGTATTGGTGCCAACGTTACTACGCTGGTTGGGTGCCGAAGGCCCCGCGTTTGAATTTGCGCGCGCCTATCTATTAATAATATTGCCGAGCTTGCCGTTAATGGGGGTGGCCATGGCGGCCGGGGGTGTTATGCGAGCGTTAGGGCATGCAAAGGAGGCAATGGTTTTAACCTTAATGGGTGGTTTGGTCAACGCCGTGCTCGATCCCTTGTTTATTTTTGGCTTTGGTTGGGGGATTGAAGGCGCTGCTGCTGCAACGGTAGTGGCGAGAATTGCGATGGTCGTTTACGGTTTGTATCGTGTCGCCTTTGCCTACGATCTTATTCGTTGGCCTAGTGTGGTGTCCTTTGTGGCGGATGCGCGTAGCTTTTTGGCGACCGCAATACCGGCGGTTCTTACAAACTTGGCAACACCTATAGCCGTAGCCTATGTCACCGCAATCATGGCCTTATTTGGTGATAGCGCGGTGGCGGGCAATGCGATTATTAGTAAGTTACAGCCGTTAGCGTTTGCAGGGTTGTTTGCATTGTCGGGCTCAATAGGGCCAATAGCGGGGCAGAATTTTGGCGCGAACAACAAGGCCCGAGTAATGGAAACTTTACGCGCGAGTATTCTCTTCACGTTGGCCTATAGCATTGTTGCTTGCGGTTTATTGTTTATGTTTACCGATACCTTAATCGCTATATTTAAAGCGAAAGAGGATGCCGCTCAACTCATTAAATGGTTTTGTTATGGTTTAAGTAGTATGTTCTTTTTTAGTGGTATTACCTTTGTGACCAACGCACTATTTAACAATTTACGCTTGGCCCATTGGGCAACTATTTTTAATTTTGCGAAAGCAACGGTGTTTACAATACCGTTTGTTTTGGTGGGCGCAGATCTTGGGGGCCCCGTGGGCATTTTGGTCGGCTTATATTGTGGTGCGGTGTTAGTTGCCGTGGCAGGATGGGGTATGGCGTGGCACAAAATTAGAAGGTTACCGATAGCTTAATATCGTGCGCGCCGGTTATAGAGGTCAATATACCGCACTATAACTGGCGCGAAAGTAGCTTAATTACAACGTAGCCTTAACGGTAATGTCGTTTTAATGGTTCGGAAACCAATGGCGCGTGCGATTCGCAAACGCGACCAGCGACAACATAACCGGTACTTCTACGAGTACGCCAACAACCGTTGCTAGGGCTGCTCCCGATTGTAAACCAAACACCGAAATGGCTACCGCTACCGCTAATTCAAAAAAGTTTGACGTTCCTATCATGCATGCGGGTGCAGCAATATTATGTGGTAATTTTAAGACTTTCGCGCCCGCATACGCTAGCGCAAATATTCCATAGGTTTGAATAAGCAAGGGAATAGCGATTAAGCCTATGGCGAGTGGCTTTTGTAAAATCACCTCGGCCTGAAAACCAAACAGTAGTACCACTGTCGCGAGCAAACCAATAATCGACCACGGTTTAAGCGCGCCTACAAAAGCGTCAACTTCGCGGTGGTCAGATGATTTATCCAATAGTTTTCGGGTGAAATATCCAGCAACTAAAGGGAGCAATACGTACAACCCAACGGAAAACAGTAGCGTTTGCCACGGCACCTGAATATCGGAGAGCCCTAAAAGAAACGCGGTGATGGGTGCAAACGCGAAAATCATAATAATATCGTTTACGGATACTTGTACAAGCGTGTAGTTGGCATCACCTTTTGTGAGTTGGCTCCACACAAATACCATTGCGGTGCAGGGCGCTACGCCCAATAAAATCATCCCGGCAATATATTCGTTAGCGGTTTGAGGGTCGACCAAACCTGCAAAAAATACCCGGAAAAACAACCAGCCCAAGGCCGCCATCGTAAAGGGCTTAATCAGCCAATTTATTACTAAAGTTAGGGCAAGACCTTTCGGTTTTTTACCGATATCTTTAATGGACGAGAAATCGACTTGCACCATCATGGGGTAAATCATTACCCATATAAAAACCGCGACGGGTAAGTTGACGTGCGCGACTTCCAAACGCGCAAAGAACTGAAAGACTTCAGGGAAGAGGTTGCCGGTTGCAACGCCGGCAATTATGCATAGCCCGACCCAGACACTCAAATAACGCTCAAAAATGCCCATGGCTTAGTGCTCTCCAATGGCAATAAGTGCGTGTTCGAGTTGCGCCTTGTTCAGGTTCGCTAAATCCAACTGCAATACTTTTTCTAACCGCGTTTCCAATGTTGCCATCACCCGATAAAAAGCGTCTCGAATATCGGCTTCACTGCCGTCAAGTTTGGAGGGATCGGGTAGCCCCCAGTGTATGACAATACCGTTGCCGAACCACACCGGGCACGTTTCTTTCGCTGCGCTATCGCACACGGTAAAGATAACATCGGGCGCAAAGCTCTCGTGTTCGTCCCACGATTGGCTTTTAAGATTGTGAGTCGCTAGTTTTTTTTCTGCCAAGTAGCGTAAGGAAAGTGGGTGCACTTCGCCTGCAGGTGCACTACCGGCGCTACGAGCTTCGAGTATGCCCTTTCCTAAATGGTTGGTGATAGCCTCACCCAGAATGCTGCGGCAGCGGTTGTGAGTACATACAAATAGAATTTTCATAAGCGTCCTTTTTAACGAGGTGTAGGCGAGTAGCGATTATGGCTCGCAGCGTTGCGGTCTACCCTTCATTGCCGAAAGGCTTTGGGTGTAGGGGGTTAACGTGTCTAATTCGGTGTTATGGGTTTGTTGGATGATATTCACGGCCCAGCTTGGGAGGGTGGGGTTGAGCCTGTAATAGACCCACTGGCCTTGCTTGCGATCGATAAGTAGGCCCTCTCTGCGCAGCTGTGCCAAATGACGAGAAATTTTAGGTTGGCTAAGCCCCAGTGCCTCTACGAGCTCACATACACACAATTCTTGTTCCTGAAAAACAAGCAAAGAGCAGATTAGACGGGTTTCATCGCCTAAGCACTTGAATAGCGTTTGTGGAGTCATGGGGTTCACCGTGCCGGATAACGGGTAGAGATTATATATGATTTTCCATATATTCGTTAGAGAGCCCCTAAAAAACTATTGCGGGGCTCTAAAGGGGAGGGTGCTCGTTGCGGGGGCGTATTCCGTCTATCCACAGTGAGAGCAGTTGGTTGCAGTGCTGTTCGATAGATGTGGCGTCTGCAAATATTTCTGGGTGAGTATGAATGAGGCCGTTGGTATAAGCCCAGAGGCTATCGGCCATGACGGAAAGGGGTACGTCTTGTCGGATGGCCTTGTGCTGCTGAAGGTGAGACAGGGCACTTCTCATGCTGGCGTGAAGATGTTTTTTTCGCTCGTCAAAAAAGCGCTGTAGCTCGGAGGCTTGAAGCGTAAATTCCTGGCTGCTGATAATAATACGCATGGCTTGATGAAGGTTTGGGTCGGTGAAAAAGCTGCGAATAGTGGTTTGCAGTATGTGCGTAAATTCAAGTAATAGTTCAGTTGTGCCAAGCGCCTGTAACGATGTGATAAAAGCACTGTAAGGGCCGCTAGTACTGCGCTCCCAAAGGCTTTTGATGACATCGTCTTTGTTTTTAAAGTGCCAGTACACGGCGCCTCGAGTCATGTCAGCCGCGCAGGCGATATGATGGAGGGTGGTGTTTGCGACACCTTGCTCGCTGAAGATGCGCGTGGCGGCGTCCAGCAGAGCGTGACGAGTTTTTTCGGTATCTTCTTTAGTTTTACGTGCCATGGGCGCAATTTCGCATTAAGTGGTAGCAGAATCAAGCTTGCCAATTATTATACATGCATGTATGTTTGTAAATAGGCTGTGTGAATCCCTGTAGCGGTAGCTATACCTCTATGGGAGCTGTGGTGGATAGTGTGCAATGAATGAGTGCGTAATATGTTGAATCGAAGAGTAATGGGTATAACAGCAGTAGTGTTGTTACTAGGGTGTTCTGAGCGAGACGTTACGGCCATAGAGCCGGTTGTACGGCCAGCGAAAATCGTGACCGTGCGGGCGAGTGGTGAGCGTTTAGTTCGTAGTTTTCCCGGCACGATAGAACCGTCAACCAAGTCGGATCTGGCGTTTCGAGTGGGTGGGCAGCTTATACACTTACGGGCTGTTCCCGGTGAACAGTTTGATGAAGGCGAGGTGCTCGCGCAATTGGATGATGCAGAGTTTCAGAATGCTTTGAAAGATAGAGAGGCACACCACGCGTTGGCTAAGTCTCAATACGACAAAGTGGTGCGTTTACGGGACAGTAATCATGCCAGCCCGTCAGATTTCGACCATGTAGACGCGACCTTAAAGGCGGCCCAAGCGGCTTTGGCCGTTGCGCAAGACAATCTAAAATATACGCGTTTAGTTGCGCCGTTTAAGGGCGTGGTCACGCAACTTTCGATTGAGAATTATCAAGCGGTAAACGCTAATGAAGCCGTTATGCAGCTTCGAGGGGATGATTTCTTAGATGTTCGTTTTGATATGCCGGAGAGCCTTCTGGGTAAGCTTAAAAAAGTAAAAGACCCAAGTCTGTATTGTGCTGATGTTCGTTTTACTACCTATTCGAAAAAAACCTATTCGGCGTGCTTTAAAGAATATGAATCCTCTGCGGACGCCCATACGCGCAGTTACAGCGTAGTGCTCACTATGCCGCAAGTTGATGAGTTTTCCGCGTTACCGGGAATGGCTGTTACGGTCTCGCTCGATTTGTCTTCATTGATTTCTGACGATGCCTATGCGCGAGGAATGCTGGTGCCGCTTAGCGCCGTGTTTGAGGAGGCGGAAAAAACGTGGGTGTGGAAACTGAATGCCGCGATGCAGGTGGAGAAGACTGTTGTGATCGTGAACCGTATTGAGAATGATCAAGTATTGGTGGAAGAGGGGGTAAGTGAGGGCGATTTAATTGTTGCCGTCGGCGTTAATTTTTTACAAGAAGGCCAGGCAGTAAAACCTTTATTAAAAGAACGCGGACTGTAGGTGTGATATCCGCATGATGAAATTAACTGAATACACCATGACGAAAACCACTATTTCATGGTTGGTGGTCGTGTTATTAATAGGGGGTGGTTTCTTATCGTTTATGGCGTTAGGCCGACTGGAAGACCCCGCTTTCACCCTTAAACAAGCGGTTGTTGTTACGCGTTATCCTGGCGCGTCCTCCCAGGAAGTGGAGGAAGAAGTCACGTTACCCATTGAAAATGCGATTCAGCAATTACCGTATGTGTATCGTGTTGTTTCGAATTCAACAGCGGGTTTATCGCAAGTCGAAGTTGAAATGAAAAGCATTTATCGTAAGGATGACCTCGCGCAAATATGGGATGAGATGCGTCGAAAAATTAATGACCTTGAATCGAGTTTACCACCAGGGGCGGTAAAGCCCATTATTAATGACGATTTCGGCGATGTATACGGTATTTTCTATGCGATTACAGGCGCGGGGTTTAGCTATAGAGAGTTGGCCGATTACGCAGATTATGTACGTCGTGAACTGGTGCTGGTCAAGGGGGTCGGTAAAGTATCGGTGGGTGGTAACGTGCCCGAGCGTATTTATATTGAGGTGGACCGCGCAAAATTATCAGCGTCGGGTTTTTCGATTAATGCCATTGCACAATTGATACAAGACCAAAGTTTGGTGACCGATGCAGGGCATATTGAGGTTGCCAGTGAGTATTTGCGTGTAGCGTCAACAATGTTTGGCGGTGAAGGTGTCGACGCATTAGGTTCGCTCTTGTTGGGCAGCTATGACGGCAATTTGGTGTACCTCGCCGACGTGGCAACGCTGTCTGTTGGCTATCAAGATCCAGCAACACATCTTTACCGGTTTAATGGTGCGCAAGCGCTAACGTTGGGTGTATCGTTTTCCACTGGCGTGAATGTGGTTGAGGTGGGGGCAGCACTTGAAAAACGTTTGGCCGAACTCGAGTATCAGAGACCAATCGGTATTGAATTGAACGCTGTCTACAACCAGTCTGCGCAAGTGGATGAATCGGTAAATGATTTTTTATCCGGTTTAGTGCTAGCGGTAGTTATTGTCATTGTGGTGTTGATGCTCACAATGGGGTGGCGCCCCGGTTTAATCATGAGCGCGATACTACTGCTCACGATCGCCGGCACGTTTATAGCCATGCGCCTATACCATATTGAATTGCACCGAATTTCGTTAGGTGCGCTAATTATTGCGCTGGGGATGCTGGTGGATAATGCCATCGTGATTACCGAAGGCATTATGGTAGGAATACAGCGTGGCATGTCCAAAACCGAGGCGGCCATTAAAATTGTATCGCATACGCGGTGGCCGCTATTGGGTGCTACGGTTATTGCTATTACCGCCTTCGCGCCGATCGGATTATCACCGGATGCTACTGGTGAATTTACCGGCAGTCTATTTTGGGTATTGTTATTTTCATTAATGTTGAGTTGGCTCTTGGCTATTACGTTAACGCCGTTTTTCTGTTTTCTATTGTTTAATGAATCTCAACGCAAGGCTCTTGATCCGGAAAAACCCGCAGAAGAGCAGACCAGCGTTGATCCTTACGCTGGTGCAGCGTACCGACTGTATAAAAAGCTATTGCACCTAACGCTGCATTACCGATGGGCCACTATGGGTCTGATGCTGGCGTTATTGTTGAGTGCAGGCTACGGTTTTACTTATGTAAAACAGGCGTTTTTTCCCGATAGTTCGTTGCCTGTCTTTATGGTGGATTATTGGTTGCCGGAGGGAACCAGTATTGCAGCGACAGAAGCAGACGTTAAAAAACTTGAGCGTAGAGTGCTGGCATTAGAGGGTGTAAAAAAAGTAACCGCGACTATTGGGCGTGGCGCGGAGCGGTTTATGCTCACGTACTTTCCCGAAAAATCGTATTCGAGTTATGCGCAATTAATTGTTGAAGCCGAGCGGTATGAGCAGGTCGCCAGTATTATGGCGCAAGTCGATACGCTACTTGCAGCCGAAATGCCACAAGCGTTTACACGGTTTAGGCGGCCAGCAGTAGGGCCGGCAACGACAGCGAAAATAGAAGCGCGTATTATTGGGCCAGACGCAGCCGTACTAAGATCATTGGGGCAAGAAATTGAAACGCTTTTTAACGCGGAACCCACGGCAATTAATATTCGGCAAGACTGGCGTGGCCGCACAAAAGTACTGCAGCCTGTGTTCGATTCAGCTGCCGCCAAGCGTTTTGGTATAACCAAAGCGGATTTGGATAACGCATTAAAAACAACGCTTAATGGCACCGTGGTGGGCGCGTTTAGAAAGGGCAGTGATATTGTGCCTATCGTACTTCGGCCGCCTGAAAATGAACGTAGTGGGGTAGAGCAGCTAGAGCAATTACAAGTGTTTAGCCCTGTTACAGGGCAGTACGTTAATGTTAGCCAGTTCGTATTGGGCGTGGATTTGGTGTGGGAAGACCCCATTATTAAACGTCGTGATCGTAAGCGAACGCTGTCCGTTTTGGCCGACCCTAATGAACGTTCCAACCCGTTTAAATTGCTGTCTGTATTGCGTCCTGCGGCCGAAACCATACCATTGCCTGCGGGCTATCAATTAGAGTGGGGTGGAGAATACGAAGCTCAGCAAAAAGCGAATGAGGCGGTGTTTGCGTTTCTCCCACTTGGGCTTTTGGTGATGGTGGTGATTACCATTTTTATGTTCAATTCTATTAAGCAAACGCTAGTGGTTTGGATTACCGTACCTTTGGCCTTTATTGGGGTATCGTTTGGCTTACTGGTTACAGGAGCGCCTTTTAGCTTTACGGCAATGCTAGCCGTTCTTAGTTTAATTGGCATGCAAATAAAAAATGGCATTGTCTTGGTTGAAGAGATTAAACGGTTAAGAGAAGAGTTGAGCTACAGTTGGCATCGAGCGATTAGTGATGCGTCGGTAAGCCGGTTGCGGCCGGTAAGCATGGCGGCGATCACGACTATATTGGGGATGTTACCGTTGGTGTCCGATGTGTTTTTTATGCCTATGGCGGTCACGATTATGTTTGGCTTAGGGTTCGCTACGGTGTTGACGCTATTTGTGGTGCCTGCACTTTTTGCACTTTTTTATGGTGTAAGTGAATAGCGAGAAGGTATGGCGCTAGCCACTTAATATGGCTGCTTGAATAAGGCGTACACCTTCGATAAATCGAAGGTGTACGCAGCACCATTAGCGTGTGTTCGTTGCGTGGTAGGCAGGGTACTTATAAAGGGTCAATCATTCGTTTCAAAAGACAATACAAATTCATGGTTTCCACCAGGCAACAATTCAAACGTAAAGACTTTTTGTTGGTCTCCAATAATAACGGTTGCCTCGTATTGCCCATAGAAGCCGCGTTCAGAAAATTGGCCCGCGATATCGGTTGTGCCGTTAAAGTTATTCCACCATTCAGAATAGATTTGATTTTTCCACGCGATGGCGTTGGGTTTTTCTCGCCAATCAGTGTCGTAAAGAGCCGCTTTAGGTGACCAGTGGGCATTTGCCCAGAAGCCCCATAATTGAACGCCAACCGTTGCAGGGTGGCTAAAAAAGATAGTGAGAAAATCACGTGTATAATCGGCTTGAAGTTCTTCGTCGTCTGAATTTATATCAAATTCCGTTGAGCGAATATTTAGATGGGGGAACGCCGTATTAAAACGCTCTAATAATGCGTACACCTGCTCGATAGACGTTGGGCTATCACTGAAATGACTTTGCATGCCCATACCGGTGATAGGCGCATTGTTATCCACTAAAAACTGGAGGGTATCTTCGAAGTGCTGTTGATGAGCGAAATTGCGGCCACCGGCCGATAGAATGCTGTAGTCGTTAAGATAAAGGCCTTGCGTGGGTAAGTTCTGACGAGCGCGATTAAACCACTCTACCATCACAGAATTTCCGAAGGCGTCCATTAAATAATGGTTGTCGTAGGGTTCGTTCACAACATCCCATTCATCAATATGATTAATGGTTGCAGAAGCGATGTCGTCGATATGATCAAGTACTACGTTGAGCGCCTCGGGGTCGGCATTTTCAGGGTCTCCTTCAGGAAGGTATTGCTGAATTAACTCTGGCAAATTGCGTTTCGAAGGCCAAACCATCACGTGTCCTCGTGTTGCTAGGCCGTTGTCGCGTAGCCATTGCAAACCGGCCAATGTGGTTTCTTGGCTAAAATAGTCGCCCCATTCTCCCGCCCAGGGCGCCCATTTTAAATCGTTTTCTGGGCCGCTTTGATTAAACAGTTCGAGCACTTTTGAGCGATATATATCGTTGTCGGTACCTTGGCCCATTAATAGATTGCCGACTGTAACCGAACCAAAATGATAGGCGTGTTGGGTGAAATTAACCGCGATAGCGGCGTTCGCCGCATAGGTGCCATTGTCATCGAGTACTTGTAATTGAAAGTCGCCTTTACGTATTTGTTCAATACGGTCGGCGGCAGCGATACGCCAGCTTGCATCCGTTGCTCGGCCCTCATAGCTCGGGCGTGTAATGGGTAGCAGGCTAATGTCGACGTCGTCAAAATGAAGAAGCTCTACCCCTGCAATCTCGAACGTTTGCGCGCGATCTCCGGCACCAAATCCAAACTTTAAGGCCAGATTGCCGATGGCTTGGTCATCCAAAATCTCGGCGGGCAGGTAGTACTCCACCCACTCGGCAGCAGCGGTTATCTCGCGGGTTAAATACTTGTTGTAGCTTGTATTATCTTCGAGAAACACGGTCGTAAAGGCATTGCCTGTCTCATAGGTATTGGCAATAGAGCGCATGTACACATGCACAAGCACGGTATCGCCTTGCTCAATGACCGTAGTGGTCGGAAATTGCAGCTGACCGTTCCAGAATTCCCCATCAGGCGCGTCCACCGTAATGCGCAGCGCTTGAGAAAAGCGGCTGTCCTCGACCTCAACAACGGCATATTGCCCAACGTTTTCACCGTTATTGTCCCCGCCCCAAAAGGCAACGCTTGCGTTGTCTATGGCTGATTGGCCGCTACCCAAAATATCTGTGGGCGCAGGAGTGGGGGTGGGTGCTGGTGTGGCAGTGGGAATAGGTGTGGCGGTGGGTGGGTCAGTGGGTGAGGGAGCGGCCGTAGGTGTGCTCCCCGAAGACGTACCGCTACCAGAGCAGGCACTGAGAATAAGCGCTAGACAGAGCAATAAGGAAGTTAGTATGCCATTCATGCGGTTAGTCTCTTTATTGTAGGTATGTGGCGCCAATTTACCGTGTTAGGGAACAATTAACTACAGGGAAGATGTCTTTTGCTACGCAGTGTGGGTAAAAGGGCATTGTGTGAGTGAAACAACTGCTTTTTTATCTGCTGCTAGACTTAACGGGTGGAGGTTACGTTAACGCCTTCTAGAATTTAAACCATTATTGGAATGTGGAAGTTTTACCCATGAACGCATATTGGCCTCGCGCATTGGTTCTGTCATTTATGGTGGGGTTTGCTGGTTCTGTCGTCGGACAAACTGACGATGTAACGGCAGCCGATTTAATTGAGCTAGATTTTGAAGATTTGGTCAACATGGATGTTGAGATCGAGAGTGCCGGTAAAAATACGGCGCGAGCAATGGATTTACCCTACGCTGCGTCGGTGATTACGGCCGCCGATATTCGTCACAGTGGAGCCCAAAATATTCCAGAAGCGTTGCGCTTAGCCCCAGGGCTCTCCGTAAAACAAATATCGGCGGGTGAATGGGCCGTTGGAATACGGGGTGGAGGGGGGCGGTTTTCTCGCTATGTACTGATTGTGGTTGACGGACGTATTGCCTACAACAGTGTGTACAGTGGTGTTAACTGGGATGAACTTAACTTAACGCTCTCACAAATAGCGCGAATAGAAGTTATTCGTGGCCCCAATGCGGCGTCGTGGGGGGCTAATGCGGTGAATGGCATTATTAATATTATTTCGGATAGACCCAGCGCCGAGCAAACGAAAAGGGTTGATGTGTGGGGCGGAAGTGGTGATCGAGCGGGCGTTGCCGCGAATGTAGCGCAACCTTTATCAAACGGTTGGGTGCTTGGCCTTTCAGGTAATGCATCCCAACGGCAGGGCCTTATTACACAAATGACCGAGGTGAGAGAGCCCAATCACGATGGTTGGCGTATTTCGTCGGTGCTATCGCGCATGAGTGGCCGAGAAGAAAGCATATTTATGGCCGATATGTTTGGCACTAAGCAAGCGCCGAGTTGGGGGTGGTTGAGCCAAGATCTTTCGGAACAAGAAGCGATAAATGTAGAAGAAAAATCGGGCTGGTCGGTACAAGCCAGCCATAAAGGTGGGCTAGGTGATAACGGCCATTGGAAAGTGCGAGCCTCTGCTGAGCGAACGGAAAGAGATACAACCCTATTTGAATGGAATGCCACCAATTATCAATTGGATATCGAAGTTGCTAATACGTGGCGTTCACATAATGTTGCCGTGGGCTTTAACAGCCGACAAAACGATACACGGCTGCTGTTAGATCCTTCCATGGAGTTTGTGTTTAGGCCTGCTGATCGAGAAATTAATAATTACGGCCTTTACGTGAGTGATGTGATCGACCTCACCACTAATCTACAACTTACGATGTCTGCACGTTTAGATGAAAATGAACTGAGCCAAAGTGAGGTGCAACCATCGTTGCGGTTGATATGGAGCCCCACTGAAGATGACCGTATTTGGGTTGCGGGATCTAAGGCGACCACAACACCGGCTAGAGCTTTGGTGGATATCGAGGATGTAATGTATACGGTGGTGCCGCCCGAATTATCGGGTGCTCCTTTGCCTACCGGCATACTGTTAAATGGTTATCAAAGTATCGAAGACGACCCAAGCTTACAAGCCCTAGAATTGGGGTATAGGCACACGTTCGACCGGTTCCATATTGATGTAGCACTGTTTGATTTTGACTACCGTAACGATGTTGCCGTCGAGTTGATAGGCGACCCTGTGCTGATTTTTAGCCAAGATTATGAGCCAACTCACCTTGTGCAGCGTGGCGTATTTACCAATAGCCGTATGCTTGCCAGCAGAGGAGGGGAGCTCAGTATGCGCGGAAAATTTGTTGATTGGTGGTCGGCACAGTTTACCTATTCACGCGTCGAACGCGTTGATCAAAAGGTGGGGTGGAGCTCAAATACCTCATTTATGAATAGCGTAGATCTAGCCAATAATTGGCAATGGAATTTATGGATAAGACATAGCCATGGTAATGCCGGTGCGGCTGCGCAATTTTCTGAAGTGAGTACGGCGGCTGATGGTATAGATGATTACCTTACGCTAGACACGAACGTGCAATGGCAGGCGAACGACCGTTGGCGAATAGAGTTAATAGCCAATAACCTTGGCGAAGAGCATGTCGAGACGCAGCGTGAGCAATTTGCCACAGAGCGTATGTTAGTTGAGGCTTATGCCATGCTTAAAGTGGGTTTCACCTTTTAATATGCCTAGCCGTTTCTTGTTGAAAACTTCCGTGCTGCATAGAATAGCGATTGTCTGGCTATTCTCGCTGGCAGGCTTGTTTTTTTCGGGAATCGTTAATGCTCAGCAACAAAGTGTTCATGCCTTGCGTAGCGCCTACCTTTACTATTTTTCTCATTTTATTACATGGCCTGATTCGACTCAATTTGAACGCGGTGAGCTGCACTTGTGTGTATTAACCGAAAACGAAAAAGATAGTTTTCAGCTATCCACTATCGACAACAAATTAATAGGGAAAAACAGGCTTAAAATACAGTTTTTAGACAAACATAATGATCGCGTAGACCACTGCCATATGCTGTATGTAACCGCGCCCTATCGGTTGTGGTTGTTGGCGAACGCCGGAAACCTAAATCGCGATACGCTTCTGGTAACCGAAGGTAATCTACTGAATAAAGGCGATATACATCTTTATTTGTTGGAGAACAAACTTAAATTTGAAATTGATAATAGTGGGTTAACAGTAAAGGATTTTAAGGCAAGCTCAAAACTGCTTCGTTTATCGAAAAAAAGAGGGAGCCAGTGATGCTTCAGAGGCTGCGTATAGATTTTAAATCTAGAATAGTCTTTCTTGTGTTAACCTCGGTGTTGCTGGCGGGTTTTGTTAATGGTGCCGCAGTGCTATGGAATTACGATCGTGTTAGCCGCGAAGTACTCCAAACCAGAGTCGAGATAGAATCTGATATTATTAGTCAGAATATAGCCGCGTCAATTTTATTCGATGATCAGCAAATAGCGAATGAAACATTGGCTACTTATAGCGCAGATAAGTCCATATTGCTCGCCACCTTAATGCTGCCAGAGGGAATCGAATTTGCTCGCTATGTTAATGAGACATACCGTGCAGATGATAACAATATTTTTTTGGTGTCGAAAACTATTGTTTTTGATGGCGATATTATTGGGTCGCTAAATATTGTTGTTTCCAAAGCTGAAATCTATCATCAAAATATTGCGAACGGTATATTTTTGTTTGTACTGTTAGGTGCTGTGTTTGTGTTTGTCTATAGCATTACGCGCCCTGTTTTAAAAACCATTTTAGTGCCGCTCCTCAGCTTACATTCATTGTCTGAACGTATTGCGTTGACGAGAAACTATGCGTTACGCGTCAAAATTCAGTCCGACGATGAAGTCGGAAGGCTGAGTAAAATGTTTAACCAGATGGTTGAACAAATTGAGCACCGAGACGTGATGCTCGAAAAGCAGGTCGGGCAGCGTACAAATGAGCTGGAAAAATTGGCGGAAGAATTTAGGTTTCGTGCCTTTCATGACAGTTTGACGGGCTTGCCGAATCGCGCACTACTGAATGAGCGTTTTGGGCACAATATAGAACATGCTAAGCGAATGAAAAATCGGTTTGCTTGTCTGTTGCTAGATCTTGATGATTTTAAAACCATTAACGATACGAAAGGGCATGAGTTCGGCGACGAATTGCTTATAGAAGTCGCTGGCCGATTAAAGGCTTCTGTGCGGGCGGAAGATTTAGTCTGCCGTCTAGGTGGAGATGAATTTGTATTATTGCTGAGCGACTTAAACGATATACATGAGGTAGAGGTAATCTCCCGTAAAATACTCGCCCAGATTAACCGTGAATTTAATATTAAATCGGACCGCATTCGTACAGCGGTGAGCATTGGCGGCGCGGTGTATCCGGATCATGGTGACGATTTGAGTTCCATTAAACGCCATGCCGATGTCGCAATGTATCGGGCGAAAGACGAGGGTAAAAATCGATTTTGCTTGTTTGAAGGAGGAATGGAAAAAGACGTTAAATATCGTTTAATGATTCAAAGCGATTTACGGCCAGCAATAGAAGAAAAACAATTAGAGATTTATGTTCAGCCAAAAGTAGATCCGCAACACAATAAAGTGCTGGGGTGTGAGGCATTGGTTCGCTGGAACCATCCAAAAGAAGGCTTTCTAACACCAGATAAATTTATTCCTTATGCTGAAGATGTTGGGATGATTGCCGAAATTGATTATTTCGTCATTCGAGAATGCTGTGAGCTAATTGTAAAATGGACGGAGATTTTTACGCAGCCAATTCCCATTGCGTTTAACCTTTCGGGGCGACATTTTCACGATTACCGTATTGTTGATGTGCTGGAAAAATCCATTGAGCATTACCATATTGATCCGTCGCTATTGGAGGCCGAGATTACCGAAGCGGTATTAATACAAGACCCCGAAAGAGCCCAGAAAATTGTCCATTCCATAAAATCATTGGGTTTGGGTATTAGTTTAGATGATTTTGGTACGGGTTATTCGTCATTGAATTACCTGCGTACATTGCCCATTGACACGGTAAAACTTGATCGATCTTTTGTGGCGAATATCGATAGTAATGCGCAAGATCGGCGATTAACTAGAGGGATTGTATCGCTTACACAGGGCTTAGATTTAAAACTAGTGGCAGAAGGTGTAGAGAACGAAAAGCAATTGCGGGCATTATTAGACGTGGGTTGTACCAATATGCAAGGGTACTATTTCTTACGGCCATCCTCTCATAGTGATTTTTTACACTGGTATCTCAAGGCGTTTTCGCTTCAACGCGCGTTGAGCCGTTAGTTTTTTATCGTTAAGCTGTGCGTTTAACTATTGTGTTAATACGTTATTCTCACTGTCATTTTGTAGAGACATGCATAAGAAAGCAAAAAAACGCTTCGTTGTGCGAAGCGCGAAAAAACGCCCCGAGCGGTTAGCTGAAGGGCGTTGTAGGGGGTACATTCTATTAAAGGTTACTAATGGTTAAAAATTACCTTTTACAACCAGCGCAACGCGACGGTCAGATACAAACCAAGAACGACCTGTTGCCAACATTTCATCATTCAAAATCATAAGTGTTTCTGATTGAGAATTGGTCAAGTTAGTGCCTTGTAGGCCCACTTGGAAAGTGTCATTAACAGTGTAAAAAACAGACCCATCTAACTGACCGTGATCATCGTAAAATAAAGGCGCTTTACTGATAACATCACGCGTGGTTAGTAGGTATTTGGAACGCCAGTTATAAGCGAGACGAGCATTCCACGCGTCATTTTCAAACATACCCACTAGGTTAATAGTTTCGTCTGACTGGCCTTGTAATGGCATGTTCTCGAGCTGTACTCGAATACCGGTATCGTTGGAGTCGTTACCGGTCCAACTGGCATTGTCATAAGACTCTTCGTCGTTAGGAACGCCGCTCGCATCGATATAGGTATAAGTTGCTTGCACGCCGAAGTGTTCTAATGCTCCCGAGAAGAACTGCTGATAGGACAATTCAAAACCGTCCATTTTAGCGTTGCCGCCATTTACTGTACTGGTGATGTCAGCCGTCTGGGTAATGCTGGTTGTTGGGTTGTTTATGCTTTGGTAAGCACTGCCTTGAATAAAATAGTTGCTCAGGTTTTTATGGAAAAGCGTACCACTTAACTGACCTACGTCAGAAAAATACCATTCCACGGCCATGTCGTATTGAACGGAACCCATAGGCTTAAGGTACGGGTTGCCGCCGCTACCATCCCATCCACTAACATACGCTTGTTGGATCAAAAGGTCGTTTGCGGTTACGTCATCGGGATTATCTTCGTTACGTGGGTTGCGAAGCGTTTCTACTGAACGTGCACCAACGGTTACACGGTTCCGAACATCTTCCATATCCGGTAATGCAACGGCTTTTGCAATCCCGAAGCGCGCAACTATATCGTCTGTAAGCTCTAGCTTTAAGTTAAAGCTTGGCAAAAACATATCGAAATTGGCTTTTGCCGTTTGCGGTAATTCTACGTCGTTACCAAAATTTCGAATGTCATTGGCTAAGTAGTTGCGATCGTGTCCGATCCACTCATTCCCTTCTGTATCCAAAATTACCTGCATTTCATCAGCCGTTGGGTTGTTGTAATAAGACAGCACTTGCTCGGCGGTGAGGGGTAAGGTGATATCGTCGGGAACGGCAAAGTCAGGGTTTAAATCTGGATAGCTAACAGACCCCACGGCATCGCGATCTAATTTCACGTAGCGAATACCAATGTTACCGCTATAACGTAAATCTTCGTCGCCACCAAAATCCAAGCGGGCGTAGAAGGATTGGTTCGTTTCAGTAGTATCAAAGATTTCACCTGGCGAGAAGATTCCGTATTGGTCATCTACGCCATCACGCTGAGGGTAAGGCTCCCAGTTTCCACCTGGCGTTACGTCTAGTTCGCGTGCGGGGTTGGCGCCCATCAATGACAGTACAAAATCTTTTGAGGCGTGAATGGTTTTATCGCCAGGAATTGTCAGTACATCACCACCGTGGAAATCCGACCAGTCAGCATATTCCCAGTCGCTCGATTGGTTAGGGTGCTCTTCGAGCCATCCGGCACGACCACTCCACTCGGGTCCAATGGAGCCCCACTGCCAACTGGTTACTCGTACGGTTTGTTCGCGCTTTGCGTAACGAACACCGGTTTTTATCGATTTTAAGACGTTACTGTCTTCAAAGTGATAGGTAGCATCTAAACGCATAGCGCCCGATTCACCTTCAGAGCGCTCGTAGTGGTCCATCGCCGAACGCCAAAAATAAGAGTTGGTGTCTTGGAAATAATTACTATCGCCGGCAGGATCGTTAGTGAAACCTGGGTATCCATCTGGGTAGGTTTCTGCGTCGGGGTGCGTGGCGAATAATTCTGGGTTCGCATCGCGGTAACCGTGCCATGGTTCGATTAACGTTAGGGTAGGAGTATCGCCAGTGGTGTCATATTGCTGAGAGGCAAATGTACCGGTGTGAACCACTAGATCGTCAACATTCGTTTCGGCTTGAATGTATTGAAGATCTGCTTCTAGTTCTAAATTACTCGTTGCTTGCCACACGAGGTTCGCAGAAAAATCTTCTACGAGAGTTTCGGTTTCTTGAACGCGGCTATCGAGCTGAGTTTTGTGACCGAACTGGCTGCGAACATTAGGGCCCCACGTACGAGATACGTGATCTAAGTTGTTGCCTGATACACGCCAGCCGTTGTGGGTTGGGCCGCCCCAAACAAGTGTGCCGGCTTCAAATAATCCGTTATCGCTGAACGACAATAGATCTGTTTCTGGGTTGCCAGTATCCAACGCGGTTGATTCAC
Source organism: Teredinibacter purpureus (assembly GCF_014217335.1). NCBI lineage: Bacteria > Pseudomonadati > Pseudomonadota > Gammaproteobacteria > Cellvibrionales > Cellvibrionaceae > Teredinibacter > Teredinibacter purpureus. The sequence goes on from NZ_CP060092.1 coordinate 1,662,071, forward strand.
GGCGATCGATATCTTGGTAGCCACCTTGATATTTAATAGCCTGTTCGTGCCACGATAAGATCGCATCGGAACGAATGTATTCTACCGTTGCTGTAATAGATTCGTCAGGGCTTGCCCACTGAGCCGAGGTCGCTAAACCTTTTCGCTTGCGATCATCAGTCTTCATCAAGGCGTTTGCAGCATTAGGCAACCAAACAGTTTCGTTACCCTCTAGCCCGACAAAACGTTCTGCACCGGGTAAATTTGCGGCCCAATACTGAACATAGGCATCACTTTGAATACCATGAGATTCGCCAATCAATGAAGAGTCTGCAATGTTAATTAAGAAGCCAAAGTCACCCGCAGAAGTGGACCAGCGGTCGCTATACAAACCGGAAATGGTCGGCGTACCTTCTTGTGCAATGTCGCCGTAGGAGTAATCAGCGGTAAAGGCGAGTTGGCGACCTTTTGCATCGAAGGGTTTGCGGGTGTGCAGGCTAATAGTGCCGCCAATGCCGCCTTCAATCATATCGGCGGTTTGGTTTTTAAAGACTTCCACTTTGCCCATCAATTCTGGGGGCACATCTTGGAAATTAAGGCCTCGACCAGAATTTGCGGTGAAACTATCGCGACCATTAAATTCTGAACGTGTTTGGGTCATACCACGAATGATGGCGCCGGAACCTTCAACACTAAAGTGATCGGGATCGTCAGGGCCGGAAAACCGCTCAACGGAAACACCGGGAATACGCTGAATGGCTTCAAGTACGCTACGGTCTGGCAGAGAACCGATATCTTCCGCTGAAATAGCGTCGACAAATGTATCGGCTTCACGTTTTATATCCTGAGCATTCTGTAGGTTAGAGCGTGTTCCGCTCACGATAACTTCTTCGACCGCGGCGTCGTCAGCCTGCCCTATCGCAGAATGAGAGGCTAAGGTGCTCATTAAAACGACAAGCGAAGAGGCTAAACCTGCGCTGGCTTTATTACTTAAACTACGCAACATTACATTCATTATTGATTACTCTCTCTTTGGGTATTCGACTAGCGGCTAGCCTCGAAAAAAGGGCAAATTGTTTGTTACTGTGGGTTACCGCAATAACCGTCATGCGCTCAAGACCGGCCGTTAGGAGATGCGTGAATCGGGTTTGATTTTTTTTAGGCAATAGCATCCCGTTCCCACGACAAAAACGGGGAAATAAAGATGATTTTTGGTTGATTCACGCGCCGAGACTATGTGTGGGTGCCATCTAAATGTCAATATGACTATATGATGGTTTAGACTAAAATCTAAGGCTATTGGCGTATTAAATGTTTGTTTTTAACCTACTTAACTGATAATAAGGTTTGTATAACAATAGTATTAACGTATAAATACGATTGTTGTCAGGCCGAATGAAGGATCTTGAATGTTAAAACTATCGCATTATTGTGAACCTTGTTTTGTTTTCATTGCGTCTCTGGGGGTTGCTTTTTTTATGCAGGGCTGCGAAAGCGAAACGCAACGCAACGCCGCGGCTAATTCCTTGCCTTCCCTCGAGAGCTTGCACCTAAAAAACAACCACGTACAGGTGGTGTTAACCCCCCAAGCAGGGGGGCGAGTGATTGCGCTTTCGGTACCGGGTTTTGAGAATATTTTATCGCCTGGCACCGATGTTGTTATCCAGCCAGAAACGGTCATAACGCCTTCATCGAACCGGCTTGATTACCGTGGCCATATTATTTGGCTAGGCCCACAAAGCGAATGGTGGGTGCACCAACAGGTGAATGCCACGCGTGCGCAGGCGAAATCGGTTTGGCCGCCAGACCCATACGTCACAATGGCGCGCAATAAGGTTGTTGAGCACAGTGAGCAGCGCATTGAATTAAAAGGGGTGGAGAGCCCGGTTTCAGGCATGCGTGTAAACAAAACGTTCGCATTGCCCGATCAAAACGTGCCAGATGAGGAAACACAGGGTACGTTGGTGATAACCGCAACCGCTGAAAATATAACGCGCGACCAGACTACACGTTGGGATCTATGGATGAACACTCGTGTTACCACCGATACGCGCGTGTACGTGCCGGTTGCGGGTGCCGAAAACGTACGGCTCAGTCCTTTTTCGCCGCCGGCATCGGGGGAGATTCAATTTTTAATGGAAGACGGTATTCTCGCGCTTAACTGGGAAAAACGGCATACAGGCGCTGTAGTGGAAGGTAAATTGTTTATTCAACCTTCGGCAGGTTGGATGGCGGCCTTCACCCAAGAGCAACTGTTTATTATTGGGTTCGATCTGCTACCCGAAAGCCTGATTCATCCAGAACAAGGGCAAGTAGAGCTTTATTTACAAACAGGGTTGGGGGCAGAGGCCGGCGGCGTTATTGAGATAGAGCAGCATGCCGCATATAAAACATTGGTACCGGGCCAAAGTATGTCTGCGCAGCAGCGTTGGAGAGTCATGCCGTATACCGGTGGTAGCACCCCTAACGATCATCGTAACGCTCTTCGGGCATTAGGGCTCTAGCGGTGCACCAATAAAGAAGAGGGCTGTTCATTCATTCTCATCCAGTCAGTGGTTTTATCCGTAAAATCACTGTCTCATTTATAGCTGAATTGGAGCCCTTCATGCACACCCTCACGTTATTTTACGACGGCTGCTGTCCGCTTTGTGTCGCGGAGATGCGAGCGTTAAGCACGCGAGATACCCAACAGGCACTTGTGCTTGAGGATATCCAGCAGGAGGACTTTGTGTTGCGATACCCTCATATTAATCTAAAGCGCGCGACTGAGAGGCTACACGCCGAGAGCGGCAATGGCGATGTGTTGTTGGGGCTGGATGCCACACGCGCGGCATGGGCGGCTGTAGCGCCTAGATCTTTTACGACCTTATTCGTAACTTTTTTACGCTGGCCTCTCGTGCGGTGTTTCTCCGATGCTGCGTACGGGATCTTTGCACGCCACAGATATGGATTTTCGCGTTTATTAACGGGGCGGTCGCGTTGTGATCGTTGTAAAATATAACCACCAAGGCTTAAAGGTCTGCACGTTTTCGCAAAATTTAGCATTATCAACGCCAATTCTTTCTAACCCCCTTTCTATCATCTATGGTTAAGAGCAAATTGCTCGCCCTGTCGTTGGCTGGCGCGTGACATTTGCGCTAAATTTTAGCGAAAAATAATGCGGCCACGGCGTTAAAAAAGTAAGCGGAACGTACAATAAAAATCGAAGCGAGAGTGTATGACAAACACACTGGTTGATACGTATTTAAGTATAAGACGTCAAACATTGCGCCTCGTTGAAGGGCTGTCGGCCGAAGACTTGGTGCTGCAGTCCATGCCAGACGCGAGCCCCGCAAAGTGGCATCTTGCGCATACTACATGGTTTTTTGAAGCGTTTTTTTTGCAGAAAAAGTGTAAACATTACACGCCCTTTAATCCACAATTTCAGGTGTTGTTTAATTCTTATTACAACACCGTGGGGGAACAGCACCCGCGTCCACAGCGTGGCATGTTGGCGAGACCATCCTTGGATGAAGTGCTGGCGTATCGTCATCATGTTGATAAACACATGGTGTCGTTATTAACCGAATGCGAAGAAATTTCGTGCAGTGCCGTTACCGTTGGATTGCATCACGAAATGCAACACCAAGAATTATTACTAACCGATTTGTTGCATTTGTTTTTCCTGAACCCGCTAAAACCACCGGTCATGGCGGGTGATACAACACTGTTGGATACGCCGGTATCAAACGATTGTCAGCCCTATTTCAAAGTGTATTCCGAAAGTCTCACCACAATAGGCTGTAACGGCCCACAAAAAGATACCCGTAAGCGAAGTAGTGTACCGTTTAGTTACGATTGCGAACGCCCCGCCCATTCTGTTTTTATGCCAGCGTTTCGCATGTCGAATCGACTGGTAACAAACCGGGAGTGGTTAGCCTTTATGGATGATGGTGGTTACAAACAGAGCTTGTTGTGGCTATCCGATGGTTGGTTATGCAAAGAGCGTAATAATTGGTGTGCACCCCTGTACTGGATTCAATGTAAACAAGGATGGCAGGAATTTGGATTAGATGGCCTGCAGCCGGTCAACCTTTCATCACCGGTTTGTCATGTTAGTTATTACGAGGCCGACGCTTATGCGCGTTGGGCGGGAAAACGCTTGCCCTATGAATACGAGCTAGAAAAAATTGCACTGCAACGCCCTATTGAAGGTCAATTTCTGGAGCAACTGCAATGGCGACCGCAACCGGCTGAAAGTACGGAAGGCATGCATCAAATATATGGCGATGTATGGGAATGGACGCAAAGCGCCTACAGCGCATATCTCGGGTTCATACCGGAGCGCGGCGCGTTAGGCGAATATAACGGAAAATTTATGGCGAACCAATTCGTGCTGAAGGGCGGCTCTTGTGTTACCCCTAAAGCCCTCGTTCGAGCGAGTTATCGTAATTTTTTTCATCCGCAACAACGCTGGCAATTTAGCGGTTTGCGATTGGCTGAATAAAAAAGGAATGTTTATGCAACTTCAGAACGCCGCTAGGCAAGAAGAGAGTGGTTATGCTTCGTCTGTGGTGAAAGAGTTTTTGGCGCATGTGCGCGATGGCCTTAGAAAACCGCAAAAACAGCTGTCTCCAAAATATTTTTATGACGAAAAAGGGTCGGGGTATTTCGATAAAATATGTCAGCTAGAGGAGTATTATCCTTATAAGTCTGAACTCAAGTTAATGCCGATAGTCGCAAGAGATATCAGTAGAATACTTACCGATCGCTATAGCGTAGTAGAATTTGGTGCGGGGTCGTTAACAAAAGTGAGGCCACTATTGGACTGGCTGAGAAAGATCGATCAATTTGTACCTATCGATATATCGGGGGAACATCTTCGGTCTGCCTGTGAAGAATTGTCCGGTGATTATCCTGGCGTTAATATTACGCCGATTGAAGCCGACTTTTCACATGAAGTCGATTTGAGCGGAGTAAACGCGAAGCGCCTTGGTTTTTTCCCCGGTTCTACCATTGGTAATTTTACGCCCGCTCAAGCGAAGTCGTTTCTAGGTTCTGCGGGTAAAACGCTAGGCCCAGACAGCTATTTTATTATCGGGGTGGATACAAAAAAATCACCGACATTTTTGCATCACGCCTATAACGATGCGCAAGGCATTACGGCAAAATTTAACCTTAATATGCTGCACAGGATAAACAACGATCTAAGATGCGATATTCCTGTTCACTATTTCGAACATTACGCACACTACAACGCACTCAAAGGCTGCGTTGAAATGCATCTTGTCAGCACGAAAAACTTTGAATGTAATATTGCGGGAGAAAGCATTCATTTTTCAGCCGGTGAAAGTATTCATACCGAAAACTCTTATAAATATCATCCAGAAGAATTTACAGCGCTAGCCGAAAAAGCAGGGTGGTCGACGCAAAAGATATGGATGGCCGAGCGGGATATGTTCAGTATATTTTTGCTCAAATATTAAAATGCAGGAATGGGAGTGTCCTATTCACTGTGTTCGTACGTTTATTGGCGGCGAGGGGCGGCAACAATTACAGGGGGGTAATAGGCACCTGATTTTTAGGCTAGGCAAAGAACATCTTGTGGCCGAAAAAAACATTACTGAATGGATTAGGCAGTACTCGGCTCATAATACCCGCGATATTTGTATTGCGTTATGGATAAAAGAGGCAGGCGCGACCTATTATCTCCGAGCTATTTTTTGTCAGTACGGTCGTTACATTTTACGGTGTGGGTCAGGCAATATTGCTATTGCGGCTGCAGTATATCGTGTGGCTCCTCAGGTATTCCGCTCTAGTATTGTCGGTCTAGAAACCCCCGTGGAGTCGTTGGTGCTGGTGAAAAAAAGCGCAACCGAATTTGGTTATCGCGCGTATCCGTGCCCGCTAAGGCCTTTTTCTTGCTCGCGTCTTTGGCAGCGAATAACGGGTATTCCGCTCGTGGGAGGCGCTTTCTCGGGCGGCCCACGGGACTACGTTATTGTTGAAACGCAACACCACGCCTTTGTGCGTGATATGGTCCCGCTATTAAGACGTTTGTGTACCTATAGCGCACGGGCCCTCATTGTGACGGCGCCGTTTGTCGATACGCCGCTTTTTACTTCCACGCGGCACAGTATGCAATATGTCATGCGCTATTTTGCACCGCAGTACGGTGTGAACGAAGATGCTGCAACCGGTTCAGCGAATATACAATTGATGCATTATTGGCATAAAAGGGGCGGCTACGGAGGCGGTAGTTCAGTCATGCTGGCACACCAATTATCAAAAGAGGGGGCGGTAATGGAGGGAGTATGTTCACGGTCACTCATTACCTTGTTTGGCCGAGTGAATTTTGAACAGTAAGCGAGGGTCAGCTAGGGTTAAAGAGAGCGCTTAGCAAAAGATAGTTTTGTTACGTTTTAGCAAGAGCAGTTGCGGTGATTAAATTCTAATTCCGTTACAATGATCCCCTTAAGAACGTTGCGTAAGCTAGTGAGGCGCGGGGTAATATTGCGCCGCCTCTTGGCGAACGATTTGTTGAATTTTGAGTTAACGTAGATCCTGTCGATATGTTCAGAGTTATTGTTTTAGTCTCCCTAGTATTTGTTTCTAATAGTGTATTCGCGTCGCTTGCCGATTATTTTAAAGATGAACTTGGCCGTACCAAGTGGCAGCATGTGGCTAATTTTTCGGGCGCCGTGCTTATTACGCTTCTTACCATTACGCTTATTACCTTAGTGTTCAGTTATCGCAATAGCCGTAAAGCTAATCGCGAGCTAACCGATATTCGAAAAGATTTAGAAGATCGTGTGCAAGATCGTACCGCTACCTTAGCTCATGCGAACGAAGCGCTTGAAGGTGAGATAACTGAACACCGCGAGACCATGGAACGTCTGCAAGATTCACAGGGCTATATTCGCAGTATTGTAGATTCAATGCCGTTAATGTTGATTGGCCTGAATAACGAAAAGCACATCACTCAGTGGAATACCGCGTCTGAGAAAGTAACGGGTGCAAAACGTGAGCAAGTTTTAGGTAAGCCATTATGGGATGCCTACCCCACTATCGCGCTGTCGCCAGAACAGGTTCAAGAGGTACTCGAAACCAAAAAAACGACTACCATTAAGCACAGCCAGCGCGGCCAGTATTATTTTGATATGACGTTGTATGCGTTACAAAGCAGTAATGATGTGGGTATTGTGATTTTGCTGGAGGATGTTACGCATCGCGTGAAAGCCGAAAACCGCTTAATCGAACTCGATAAAATGGCGTCTATGGGTGAGCTAGCCGCAACCATGGCGATTGATGTGGGCACGCCATTGGCAACCATTATGAAAAATCTGCGCTGCATTCAAAACTCAGAATGTTCAACGGCTAAGGCGCCGCCTGCAAGCAATAATGAGATGCTAAACGAATGTTTATCTGCTGCGATAGATGATGGTCAGCAAGCGAATGCAATTGTTAAAAACCTGATTGATTTTTCCCAGAATCAGGGAGGAAAGCTACAGCTCGCCAATATTCCCGATATTATTGATCACACTGTAGAACTTGCCTGTGAAGTGTTAACTAACCCTTCAGGCTTGCGCTTTAGAGACATTGAATTGAAAGTTGATTACCCCGAAACACTCAGTCGTGTGCCTTGCCAAATAGCAGAGTTGCAGCAAGTGTTTTTGGGCGTATTTAGGCACGCTTGCCATGCCCTTGGCGAGTGTCAACGCGGAGACTTTTCGCCCTTAATCACGATAGAAGTTAATGAGTTTTACGATGCTATTTGGATTAAGGTTAATCATAACGGCAAGGGTTTAAATGCTGAAGAGCAACAGAATATTTTTGAACCCTTCTTCCTTAATGATACAACCCAACCGCTTTCCTCTGGCGCCCAGCGCCTGTCTTTCGCACACTTCGTGGTAACGGAGCATCATCACGGTCACATGGCGGTAACGTCAGATGTAGAGGTTGGCACTACGTTTCATGTTCAGTTCCAGGTGCGCTAAGGCACCTGGAACTGTCTTAAATTAGGGCAGTGGTGGGGCGGCAGTTTTGGATGGGTGGTAAGGGCCGGCAGGAATACGGCTGCCACCTTGAAGAAAAGCCGCTTCACTGGCTTTTATCGCCAGAGGGCGGTAGTCGGGAAACGCGCGAGTAAGAGCTGCCGACAAAGCCTCGCCAATAAGGTCCCCAAGTAAACTGCCGCTATTGGAATCGTTTTGCGATGATACGCTTACGGTTTCTCTATCCCGCCAAATTTCTTCGCCACCACTGTTTAACATCCGAAACGCTAACGTTACGGACGTAGTGGAATTAAGTACCACGTACTGCGTATCCCAATACTCGACATTAATATATAGAATGGCGCTGGCACCAAACATGAGTGCAAGACTTTCGGGGGGTAACTGCTGAACTTCTGCTGCGTCGTACAACCCTTCGTTTTCCAGTACAACTTTCACGGTATTAACAGGAAAAACGTAATAGCCGCGTTCGCCGAGCAAGCGTGGCAGTACACTCAACATCGTACCGGGTGCGTGAATGTTAACGCTGCCATTAGTGACGGGCAGTACTAATATTGAGCGAACGCCTGATTGATCAAATGTTTGCTGATAGGGATTTATCTGGGCGGTGGAGGTGGTTTCACAGGCGCTAAGCAGGGCAACCATGGCGGTAAGCCCTAGCGCGCGGAAGACATTACAGTGCATTCTGTCGTCCCTCTAAATTAAAAATCATGGATGACATTAGTTTGCGACTTTCTGGCCATGTCTCATGCTCTTTTTCATAATACGTAATTGCGGTTGCGGAATCTCCGGCCTGTAAAAAATAGGTGCCCACTTCGGCATATAGCCCTGGGGGCACAATTTTTCCATTGGCCTCTAGTTGTTCAATATGAGCGACTAATTTCTGGCGAATTTTTTGGTGTTCGGCGGGATACTGGTAGTAACGGTAAAGACCGTCGGAATAGCTGCCCCAGTCGTATTGCGATTGGCTAGCGCAGCTACTTATAAGCCCTACGGCAAATAATACGTAAAGTCTCTTCATTGTGGCAAAGGTATCGATTTGATAGCGCTTTCGCCGAGGTAAAACGTTTCGCTGAAGACGATAGTATTACCACGTGTAAGCGCGATTTTATGGGCGCCGGTCAATAGTTTAAGTGCTGCCTTTCCCGTCAAGTATTGGTCTGCAGTACCCATCGCTAGGTTATCGACCCATATTGTGAAGTCGGCGGTATTCTGAGTTTTGTTGGCAGGCGTAAACGAAATTGCCGGCCGTAAATCAACGGCTACTTCGCTGGTAGTCGGCTGCTGTACACAGCCGCTTAGTGTCACTAGCGTGAGTGCGAATGAGAAAAGTAAGATAAATGCTTTCATGGGGTAACCTCCTGAACGACTAACTGTGACGGCTGAAGTCCTTCTATACTGCCGCTCACGAGAGAGACAATAGCCCCTTCATTGGTCTCGTTCTGGCCAAAAAGGGATATAACTTTTACGCGAGCAACTTTCTTGCCGGGCAATTGAATATTAAAACCCGTTTGGCCCGATACTACCGTTTTGCCCTCTGTTAAGATATCGAACTCCATTCCCACTTGAACCCCTTGTCGCTGGCCTCCGCCCATGTAAATACCATCGGCTTCAACTGCGATCACGTTAGACTGCCAGGGTTGATCGCCAAGTAGCTGCGTTAACGAGTTAACAACTTCGGCTACCGCGATGGCGATAGCGCGGTCATTAATGGCAGCATCGTAATCGGCTCGAGAACCAAAACCCGCTACATTAACGTTTTCGATAGAGGCTTCACCTGCGCCGCTAAAGGCATTGGTTACATGTGCGGTACGCGCATCGACCAATCGTAAATCGACCTTTGCATAAGCGGTTTGTTTTTTGCTCGACGAAAGAAAGCCTGACTCGCCGGTAGTGCGACGACCAAATTCGGTAAGGGAGCCAATAAGCAGCGCATCTACGCCAACGAGATTGAGCGTTTGTCCGGTTAGAGTGGCCTCATCTTGCAGGCGGCTTATGTCTGGGCGTTCAAACACCAAAAAGTTACCCGATTCGGTTAGCGCCTTGGATAATAAATCGGTTACCTGCTTGCCTAATACATCATCGTGAATATCACGCAGCAGGCTTTTGCCGTGCAATGTTTCATTGGTGATACGCCCTAACGCCACTTTTCGTTTAAGCGTAAGCTGAGCCGGTTGGCTGGCAAGCATATCGGCTTGTGCTTGGCGTTGTTGCTCAAGAGAATAATCGTTCTCACGTTTATCAACCTGCGGGGTTTGGCTTGCGCACCCACTGAGAACCGCTAAGCCGAGGCAGAGGGTGAGCGTAAAATGAAGGAGAGAGTGCGAGCGCTGCATAGTGTGTTCCTTTTATGCCTTTAGGCCAAAATAAAGGTTTTGGCCGTGAACTAACGGATGGTAATAAAGCGGTTACGAGCGTAAAAAATCATTGCGATTATCGAGCACCATTACTGAATAGAAGCTGAATAACGTGATGTTGAAGGCGCGTGAATAAGCTGGATGCCGCTACGGAGCACCGCATGAAGCAAAGCGGCCTCCGTTCGCATACTATTTGTGTTGCCAGGTAACGCTTACGTTGTAAATTCTACAACCCTATAGTCTTCGCTGAGCGATTGTTGCACAGGTTTAGGTGCGGGGTCGTAGTGACTGAACGTAATCGTAAACGAACCTTCGCCACCCGTCATTGATTTTATTCTGGATGGGTAGTTGAACAGTTCAGCAAGGGGAATTTTGGCGCTAATGTGTGCCTGTTGTCTATGTGTAGGTGTTACGTTTGTGACGATGCCTCGGTGTGATGCGATATCACCGGTAATGTCGCCCGTACAATCTGTGGGGGCGGTAATGCTAACAATTACGATGGGTTCTAATATTAACGCGGCCGCTTTAGTCGCGGCATCTAAAAAGGCTTTGCGGCCAGCGGCGACAAAAGCAATTTCTTTGGAGTCGACGGCGTGATGTTTTCCATCTAGCAAGGTTACACGAATGTCCTGCATAGGAAACCCCGCAATTACGCCTTCTTGCAGCATTTGTTTAATGCCTTTTTCAACCGCAGGAATAAACGAACCGGGAATAGCGCCGCCGACAACTTTGTTTAAAAATTCAAAGCCTGCGCCTCTATTGAGTGGTTCAACGCTCAGCGAGACTTCACCAAACTGTCCAGCGCCACCGGTTTGTTTCTTGTGACGATAATGTCCCATTGCGGAACGCCCAATGGTTTCGCGGTAATCAATGCTTGGGGGTTGAGTCTCGACGTGTAGATTAAAAACACGCGCCATTTTTTCGAGTGCAATACGCAAGTGAAATTCGCCAACGCCGTGCAGAACAGTCTCGTTTACGTTAATACGATGCTCAAGCCTTAAGCTCGGGTCTTCTGTGATGAGTTTTTTCAGTGTCTCGGATAACTTTTGCTCATCGCCAAGGCGTTGGGGGCGTATCGAGAGCCCATACATAGGGGAGGGGAAATGTAATGATTTTAGATGCAGTGCGTCGTAGTCGTGTGAGGCGTGCAACACGGAATCAAAATGTAACTCGTCAACTTTGGCTATGGCACATATATCGCCGGGTTGTACAGATTTCACCTCCTTAAGTGCGTTACCTTGTACACGGTAAAGGTGCGTTATCTTGATAGCCTTGCGGCTATCGCCTACATAAAGCTGGCTATCGGGCACAATAGTGCCTTGGTGCACCCGCAGTACTGCAAGCTTTCCCTTGAAGGGATCCACGCTAACTTTAAATACATGAGCAACAATAGAATCTTCTGGCTGTCGAGAGAGTGTAATGGGCGCATTTTCATTTAAGAAAAGAGGTGGATTACCTTCGCTTGGGGTGGGCATTAGGGTTGTGAGAATACGCAGTAGTTCTGAGGTGCCCACACCCGTGCGTGCAGACACAAAACAAATGGGTATTAAGTGATGGCATCGAAGCGCGGTTTCGAAAGCGTCATGTAATTGCGCGGGTACTAACGCTTGGCCTTGCTCAATGTACAAGTCCATTAGCGCATCATCTAGTTCCACAACTTGGTCTACAAGTGCATCGTGAGCGTGGCTTACCGAGCAGAATTCAGTGTTTGTTTTTTGCGGATCAAAATAACAGTCCACCACAGCGCCATGGCCGGGTACGGGTAAGTTTAGCGGCAAACATTCACGCCCAAAGCGTTGTTGTATTGTTTCTACCAGCTCGCTCACATCAAAATCGAGTGCATCAATTTTATTGATGATAATTATCCTGCATTTCTCTCTCTGCTTTGCGGCCTCAAGCATACGCTCGGTCATAATTTCGATGCCGGTACTCGCGTCAATGACTACGGCAACACTTTCAACCGCAGGAAAAACACTGATGCTGCGGCCAATAAAGTCAGGATAACCCGGAGTATCCAGCATATTGAGATGCACGTGATTATGTTTCAGGTGGCATAGCGAAGACTCTACCGAGTGCTGAAGTAATGTGGACTGTGAATCGAAATCACATACCGTTGTGCCACGAGAAACCTCTCCAAGGGCTTCAATACTTTGAGTGTCAAACAGTAAGCGTTCAATGAGGGACGTTTTACCTGCACCCGAATGACCGGTGAAGGCAATGTTGCGAATAGCGTCAATAGTTGTGCGATTAGATTTGTGCATCGTGTGCTCCCGTGCGTTAAGTGGCAGTCTCGAGTACAAACAGCGAATAACGTTCAGAAAAGCAACCGCTTGCACTAAAGGCCGCGCCGCGAAACTGGGCAGGTAATAACACGTCCCGGATCAGCTGGCCTCCCGAGAAATAGTGGTAGGTTTTAGTGTGACGGAAAGTGCAAGGCTCGCGTTGACGGAGGTCAATGTTCAAGCCTCCAAGAGTAAGGCGAATCGCGCCATACCGAGACATAAGAAGTATTGCGCGACAGCGCGATGTTTAGTCGCATAGTGATGGTCAATTTCATTATTTGCTGGTCAAAACTACCACTTCTCACATCAACAAAATAAAAATAGAGTAGCGGCCGTTCGAGCAACGATAAAAAAACCTTTAATAACAATGTGTTAACAAAAAAATAAATGTTGGCACAGTTTCTGATATAGCAATAGCGTTAAATCAATTCGTTGCTTAAGCTGAGCGTAAGTGATCATCACGCATCGCACAGCCGCAATACATCGTTAATGTGTTTTTTGGGAGAATGTAATGAAAGTATTAAGGAATAGTTGTTTACGAGCGTGTTGTGTTGCCGTTGTATTACTCGTTGCCAGCGTATCGGCAATCGCCGAATCAGAGCACGCGCCAAATCGATTTCAGGCTCAGCTGCAGCATGCCGATTATGGCATGCCTCATTGCGCTTCACTATTGCCGGTCGTTCAGAAGAAATTGCAAGAGCAAGAAGCCACCATTAATCATGTGATGATTCAAAAGCCGGTACTGATGACAGAAGCAGCGAGCGCTGAGCGCGAGGCCAACACACCTGTTTTATTGCCTCGTTTTGAAAAAATTGTGGTTCATCGCTTAGATGAAAACAATTACATCACAAGTTTAGCCGTGAATTAAAATCGCTTAGGGATAGGCTGTTAGTGACGCTGATAACGATACGCCTTGCCGATTTCGAGTAGGGCTATTGGCTGACATTACTCAATAATATGAGTTTAAACGTGGTGTAGGTGCTCGCAATTAAGCACTAAAAAATTCAATTCTGGTAGCGAGATGAGTGCAAGTTACAGGTGTTGGCTGGATGAAGGTCAAGCACTAACGTAAGGTTACGTTTGGCAGCGCACGCTAAACGAATGGTGTTCTACCGACCATACACATGAATTTACGCCACGCTACTTTTAAAGGCTTCAAGCATTGAACGTTATTGACCGTGGATACCGTATTTAGACTTAATTTTTTAAGGTTCATCTACGTAAAGCCTGAATGTTCAATTGCCATACTTCTCCGTGATTTAGGGATGCTTCGTCTGTTAATATTACGGCTTTGAAAAGCACTATTTTTCTGGGAGAAGGAAATGCTGTTTTGGCTTAGATGGCTATGTCTAGGTATAGGTGTAGGTCTCACAAGTGTCTACGCCTGGGGCGAAGGTGCACGCTCGGTGCTGCCTGAGCAATGGCAGTCGATTAGTTTGGCGGGTGAAAAAGTTGGCTCTCGAACTATCCGTCGCTCAATTAAAAACGAACGTATAGAAACAACGGAGGTGCTTACATTACACACGCGAGTACCAGGCCAGCCAGCGCAACAATCGACCATTACGCTGCGGTATGTTGAATATTTAGACGGCCAGCCTATAGCGGTTTATAAAACGATTAATTCTGCGCATGCAACCCATACGATGGCGGCGGTGGTAAGCGAACGTTTTTTGGTTGTTAGTCACGGTGGCGAACGAGCACAAGCGAAGAAATATTCAATCCCGCCACATTTCTATTTTCCGGAAGCATTAAGGCAGCGCTTACTCCACAGTGATAATCAGTCGTCGATTGAATTCAATCAGTGGAGTTTTTCGGCCTTGGCATTTGAAATTGTACGGCTAGATATTCAAAAGTTTCGTCCTTCTGATCTCGCACTAGAAAATGTTGAGATCAAGAACTTTGAGGCGAACAATAGCGGCGCGGTAAATAAATACCCGCCACAGTGGCGTTTAACTCAGACGGTGTTAGGTGAAGAGAATACAGCTTCTGTACAGGGCCGTAAAAAAATCCTATTAGCCGATAAATATTTTTACGTGCAAAGCGAATGGTCTCAGTCGTCCGGTGATGCCTTGCTTGTCGAGACCTGTGACGAAGTGTGTGCGACAGCAGATGTTACGCCCTTACAAAATGTGTATAGACAACTTATTCGTTCCCCCTTTCGTATTCCTGATGCAGCTTTAAAAAGAACGATTCGCTACCATTTAAACAGTGATTCTTTAGGGCAGGTTCCCAATACTCACGAGCAAAAGGTTAAGCAACTGGATGATGGTGTACACGTGACGGTTTGCGCACACTGTGATATTGGCGCCGAGCCGAGGGCGGGAGAATTACGCGAGGCAATGCTGTCCAATTATTGGATTGATAGTGATGCCGAGAGTATTCAATTAAAAGTGCGAACGCTATTGAATGATGAGCGATCAACGCTTAATAACGACGAAAAAATGAAACATCTAAGTCGTTTTGTTACGCGTCATATGAAAACGGGAAAGGTCGTGTATTCGGGCTACGCTCGTGCATCACAAGCATTGGAAACCGGTAGTGGCGATTGCACCGAACACGCCCTTTTATTGGCCGCATTGGCACGTGCCGCAGGTATCCCAACGCGTATTATTGTTGGCCTTGCCTACAGTAATGATCGATTCTATGGAAAAACCCATATGTTTATACCGCATGCGTGGGTGCAGTCATGGGTAAATGGGGTGTGGAAAAGTTTTGATAGTGGTATGGAAGGCTTTACTGCGGGGCACATAGCACTGGGAATAAGTAATGGTGAGCAGTCAGATTTTATGCGGATAAATCACCAGTTGCGTGGTTTAACGATTGTATCCGCAGCGCAGGTGTCTTCCGCTCCATAAGCCATTTCAATAAATTGCGGTAGACGATAACGCCGTAGGAGTAGACGGTGGTTGTTTTAGGGCGCGCACGAGTGCGCTACAGCACACAGGGAAATAGGGAACAAAAAAATAGCGACATAGAAGAATATCGCTATTGGATAGTGGCGGCTAATCTACTCGGTAATTACCGGCAATTCTTCTAATACGGTTTCTTGCGTTGTGCCTTCGGCTTCAAAGGCGACGGCATCATCATTTTTTACCGCACCCATAACGGTCATTTCTTCTAACTGTATCGCTAGGTCGTCGGCGTAGGCGGTACTAGCGAATACGACAAGGGTAAGACCAATTATTTTCACAGCGGATAATACATTCATTATAGGCTCCTCACGCGTTAAAGCGTTGAGTGTAGCGAGCGGGTTAACCCGTGCGCAGTAAATGGGAGGTGGTAGTTGCTAGTAGTAGTTACTAGTGTTGGCTGCAAATACCGATGCCGCGATTATGGGTTAGAAGTGTGTCAGTTGAATGACATTAATATTGCAGTTGCGTGGAAATGCGGAAAAAGTGAGAAAAGTGAGTATCGCCCACTAAACGCTGGCGAACGCCTAAACGGAATAGCAGCTTGGCTGACGAGGGCACATGGCTCCGCGTGAACAGATTAGCCGCGCTTCACTTTCGATACCTCTGGCTACCCAGCCAATATTTAAAATACGGGCAACACTGGTTAAATCGGCCTTTATTGCACGGGGGATTTTAGCGGAACCCCCATTTTTAACGCAGGTGAGCTTTAGGCTAGCAGCTATTTCTTGTGCAGCTTTACCTTGTGCTGCAATAGCGGGATTGAGGTCGATACCAGCACACAATACATGGGCGTGTCCTGCTAAATCCTTAACATAGATAGATTCGCACGCATAAATACGTGGTTCGTTATTCACATCCATAATGGATATCTGCGAAGCGGTACCGGTAACTGGGTGGTCAATCATTCGAAAGACCGACCAATGCTGACATGGATCGCCGATCACACGCATATTCCCCCACGGCAAAGGAATACCGTTACCGCGATACACCGCTTTTAACTTGCCCGGCGCGTAAGCATCGAAATAGTGCCAGTGGGGGTAGGGTGAGACCGCCGTCATTCGGCGCATGGCAACCGATTCCGAAACCTCTACGAGTGAACTTACACTGACTTCGTAACCTTGACGGTCGAGCATTTGGCGGAAGGCAACCTTAGGGCAAAGCAGCGCACCGGCAAAAAAACTGCATTCGAAATCTCGCCATGCATGCAAAATATCTTGGGCACCCACAATGGATGACTGGCTGCCAGGTATCGCTTCTTCTAATAAAGTGGTGCTTTGCCCATGTCCGGCGACCAGCACATTTCGGAAAGCTTCTTTATCGTGCAACACGCAGTGGCCAATTTGCACGGCCAAATCGTATTTAAAACGCTTAGGGCGAGCCTTAAGCGCCGTGTTTACATAAATGGTTTTGAGCGGTTCGTAGAAGGAGGTAACGATACAATCATCACCTATCGCGATGTCGTTTTGAACCTCCGAGGGTGTTTCGTCGAACCATCTTATACGCAGGCCTAGTGATTTCACTAGGCCAAGAATATCGCCTTTACTCAGTGGCAATCGCTTTTGACCTATGTCTTCAGCAGCTCGCTCTAAATCGGGGAAATGGTTTTGATGGTGTTCTTGATGGGCCCTTATCAGCAAATGCGCAAACTGTCGCCCTGTGGTACCGGTTTGTGACAGTAACTCTGGAATAGCAATTTGTAATATTTCGTTAGAAAACAAAAAGTTAGGTTCTAGAGCCATACCACTAATACCGCCCCTGCTGCCCTTAACTGGGGTAATATCCTGCTCCTCGGGGATATCATCTAAAAACCATTCAAGCTCTTTTTGAAAGACCGTTGCAATGATCTCTAGCATGTTTTCACTGGGCACTCGCTTACCTCTTTCTATCATGGAAAGGTAGGAAACCGAGGGCGCATATTCCGCCTCAACCTTTACGCAGCGCGCAGACAAATCCTCCATTGTGAGGTGGTTACGCTTACGCAAATTACGTATTTTAGTGCCAAGGAAATGAGCCTTACGCATAAGGCTCTTAGTGTCTTTCATTTTGTAAAATTTACACTGTGAAATTTCTATTGTGAAATTCTAGCGTTTGCTCACCTAAACTGTAGTTAAGCAAACCGCTAACGTAGAACATAGATGTTAGACGCATAAAAGCGAGTTAATAGACTGCTTTAAGTGTAGCTCGGCTATTAGTCCCGATGGCTTGAATGTGAGTTTAAATTGATTAAAACAGTGAAGAAACGGGTATTTACCATGAACATTCCGCAAGAAAATAGCAGTCTTATCAACGATAAATTTTTTACCTTTATCAGCGATGAAGTATTGCCGCTTACCAGCCTACATTCGGTTACATTTTGGGAAGATCTCAACCAGTTAGTTGAAGACCTTATGCCGGTGAATAGGGCGCTTCTTCATACTCGCAACCAGATGCAGGAAAAAATTGATGCATGGCATCAATCGAATCGAGATAGACCGTTCGATGCGAATGCGTATAAATTATTGCTACACACCATTGGTTACTGGGTTGACGAGGGTGAGGATTTTACCCTTTCAACCGATAACGTAGATGCCGAAATTGCCACAATCGCCGGCCCCCAGTTAGTGGTGCCACTTAAAAATGCACGGTTCGCATTGAACGCTGCAAATGCCCGCTGGGGAAGTTTATACGATGCGCTATACGGCACCGATGTTATCCCCCATAAAGATGGTTTGAAACCGTGCAAGCGCCATAACCCTGCGAGGGGCAACCATGTTATTGCGTATGCCAAAAACTGTCTTGACGAAATTTTTCCGTTGGCACATGGCTCACATAAGAATGTTACGAACTACATGGTGTACTACCAGCACCTATTGGCGTTTTTTCCCGATGGTACGGATAGCGGTTTAAAAAACCCGCATCAGTTTGTGGCCTTATGTGGTCACAAAGATAATCCCGAATCAATCTTACTTAAAAATAACGGCTTACATATCGAAATTGTCTTCGATAGAAACGGGGTGAATGGCAAACATGACCTCGCGAAAATAGAAGACATAATTGTCGAGGCCGCCATAACCACAATTATGGATTGCGAAGACTCTGTTGCCGCCGTAGACGCCGAAGACAAACTAGCCGTCTATCGAAATTGGTTGGGTTTAATGCAGGGTGATCTCACTGCAAATTTTGATAAGGGCGGCGTCACCTACACTCGTCGGCTAAACCGCGATAAATGTTTTACTTGTGCTAATGGAGACGATTATCGGTTACCGGGGCGAGCCTTATTGCTTAATCGTAATGTCGGTCATCTTATGGAAAGCGATTTAATGACAGACCGTAATGGAGGCTGTGTTGGTGAGGGGATTCTCGACGCCGTGGTAACCGCGTTAATTGGCTCTGTCGATTTAAACCGGGAACCCAAAGAGATAAAAAATAGCCGTGCGGGCAGTATCTATATTGTTAAGCCGAAAATGCATGGCCCAGAAGAGGTGGCCTTTACGTGCACGTTATTCGACCGTGTAGAAGCGATGCTGGGATTAGAAAAAAATACGTTAAAACTGGGCATAATGGACGAAGAACGCCGAACAACCCTTAATCTAAAAGCGTGTATTCGAGCAGCAAAAGCGCGAGTTTTTTTTATTAATACGGGCTTTCTGGATCGCACTGGCGACGAAATTCATACCAGTATGCACGCAGGCCCTTTCTTACCCAAAGCGCGTATTAAGGAGCAGCCTTGGATTAACGCTTATGAGCATCGAAATGTGGATATTGGTATTGCGTGCGGTTTTCCGGGGCGCGCCCAAATTGGTAAAGGTATGTGGCCAATGCCCGATGAAATGCACAAAATGATGACGCAAAAAATGGAGCATCCTCTAGCGGGTGCAAATACGGCATGGGTGCCGTCGCCTACTGCAGCGGTGCTACACGCATTGCACTATCACAGTATCAATGTGCGAGAGGTTCAAGCGCAACTCGCGAATCGAACGCGCGCGAGCATTGACGATATTGTGTCAATACCCCTTATGTCGGCGCATATGAGCGCGAGTGCCGAGGACATTGAGCGTGAATTAGAAAACAATATTCAAGGTATTTTGGGGTATGTCGTACGATGGGTTGAGCAGGGTGTTGGCTGTTCAAAAGTACCAGACATCAATCATGTGGGATTAATGGAGGATAGAGCAACGTTACGTATATCCAGCCAACATATTGCAAATTGGTTATTACACAACGTGTGTACGGCTCAGCAGGTCAACGACAGTTTGCTTCGAATGGCGGCTGTGGTAGACAGCCAAAATAAAGGTTCAATAGGCTACGAGCCTATGGCGCCAGAGACAGAATCGAGCCTTGCGTTCAACGCAGCGAGAGATTTGATTTTTAAAGGGGTGGATCAGCCTAATGGCTATACCGAACCACTGTTACATCACTACCGTTTACGCGCTAAGCAAAAGGCGAACGGCTGAAGGCGTCAACATTGTGTAACGTGAAAAATTCGCGCAAAGACCAAGACGATATTAATTGAGGTTATTATGAATAAGTACGCAACAGAATCGAATCATGCATCGGCAACCATTAATTCTCAGGGGCATCGTTGGGATTCTATCAACCCCGAATCTGTGGCGCGAATGCGCTTACAAAACCGGTTTGAAACCGGCTTGGATATTGCCCGCTATACGGCGGCTATTATGCGCGCCGATATGGCCGACTACGATGACAATGCAGAACACTATACCCAGTCGTTGGGGTGCTGGCATGGGTTTATCGGCCAACAAAAAATAATCTCCATTAAAAAACATTTTGGTACTACTCAAGGCCGGTATTTGTATTTGTCGGGGTGGATGGTGGCGGCTATGCGTTCAGAATTTGGGCCGCTACCCGATCAGTCTATGCATGAGAAAACGGCGGTTCCAGAATTAATTACCGAATTGTATACTTTTTTAAAACAAGCCGATGCCCGCGAACTAGGCCACATGTTCAAAGCGCTAGATGCTGCACGCGCACAAGGCGACGATATTAAAACGCAAACTATTCAAAATGCCATCGATAGTTTTGAAACCCACGTGGTACCCATTATTGCGGATATTGATGCAGGCTTTGGTAATGAAGAGGCAACCTATCTACTGGCGAAAAAAATGATAGAAGCCGGTGCATGTTGTATTCAAATTGAAAACCAGGTATCGGACGCTAAACAATGTGGCCATCAAGACGGTAAGGTAACCGTGCCCCATGAAGATTTTCTCGCAAAAATAAATGCGGTGCGGTACGCCTTTATGGAGTTGGGGGTTGATGATGGCATTATTGTCGCGCGCACAGACTCCCTCGGAGCAGGGTTAACGCAAAAAATTCCGGTATCGAAAAGTACAGGCGATTTAGCGGAACAGTACAACAATTTTATTGATGGTAAAGCCATCGATAGCATCGAAGATATCGAATCTGGCGACCTTGTTATTTCACAGCAGGGCCGAAAAATAAAGGTAAACAGGTTGTCGAATGGATTGGTACGCTTTAAGCCTAACACCGGAGAAGCGCGAGTTGTACTGGATTGTATTACGTCACTACAGCACGGCGCAGATCTATTATGGATCGAGACAGAAAAACCTCACATCGGGCAGATAGCCGGCATGGTGAAACGTATTCGTGAAGCGGTTCCTAATGCAAAGCTGGTTTACAATAATAGCCCCTCTTTTAACTGGACACTTAATTTCCGTCAGCAAGTGTTTGATGCATGGCAGCAAGAAGGGCGTGACGTAGGCGCGTATGTTCGTGATAACTTAATGCGAGGCGATTACGATAATACCGCGTTAGCGAGTGAAGCCGATGAAAGAATTCGAGCCTTCCAAAAAGAGGCCGCCACGCAAGCGGGTATTTTTCATCACCTAATTACGCTGCCAACGTATCATACGGCAGCGCAGTCTACCGATAGTTTGGCGCGAGACTATTTTGGTGAGCAAGGTATGTTGGCGTATGTGAAAAATGTGCAGCGCAAAGAAATACGCGAAGCATTGGCCTGCGTAAAGCACCAAGACATGTCGGGTTCAAATATAGGGGATGACCACAAAGAGTATTTTTCGGGTGGGCAGGCGCTGAAGGCATCGGGAGAGGGGAATACAATGAATCAATTTTCCTAAGGTTACAGGCCCTAAAAAAAAGCCGCTCACCCGTTAAGGTGAGCGGCTTTTTTTGTGACGCTTAAAATAAGCGTGCGAGACCGATTACCAGCTTAAGCAGTGTGTCTGCTTAACGGAGAAGGCATTCGCTCTTTTCAGTATGCCTTCACCACATTCGCCGCGCTCATAAATATGTTCTTCAGCGAGCATGGAGGTAACGTTGCCATTAGAATCAGCATTACCAATTACGATAAGCAATGTGCCTACCGTTGAATAATCGTAAATGCGTACTTGAAGGATGTCTTGAGTGAAATGGTACGATTCAATAAGACGACCGCTTTCGTCATCATAAACGTATTCCGCTTCTTCAAGATTAGCCAGACGATCGCCAGCCCAGCTGATGGACGTTTCTACGCCATTCGCGCCCCATGTGTATTCCTGCAGTTCGTCAATACTGCCATCAGAACCGAAGTCAACGGTATTGAAGTCGACTTTTCCGTTGCTAAAGAAAGTGCGGGAATGATCATGGAAATTCTCAGACGTAACGCCGCCGTCGCTATCAAAATTTTGAGCATGTTCCGACGCCCCCACAAGATTACCGTTAGACCATTCGTCTTCCCAAGCGAGTTGGGTCATCATTTCGCCCGTTCCTGCATCGCTCCATGCGTCGAAGGAGGTTAACGTAACGACATCGGTTTCGGTGGTATTGGCGGCATCGTAGGTAAAGTCAATGCGCATAGCTTCACGGCCAAGAGGGTATACGTCCGAGATACTGTCTATGATTTGAGCGTGCTGCTCGTTATTGGCGTTGTAGGTATAAGACTGCTGTGCATGCAAAATAAGATCGACGAGCTCTTCGTTTTCGATTACGCCATTGTATTCCCGTACCTCATGCAAACGGTAGGATACTGGCGTTGCCGTTGGGGCGGTAGTCGGTACTGCAGTAGGCACTGCAGTAGGGGTAGTTCCCGAACCAGTACTGCTGCTGCCACCGCCGCCGCAGGCGACGAGTAATGTTGAAAGAGCCAGAAGGGCTAGGGTGTTATGTAGCGTTTTTATCATTTCAGTTCCTTTTAGATAAGCAAAAGCTGCGTCAATATAAAGTGGTTGATTGTCGAATACAATTTAGAATTAACGTATAAAATGACAATCAAACTTAGGTGCCCCTCCTTTTTCAAACAAACCCATTCTTTGGTTGGTGAAAAATTACTGTCGATTTGGTTTTCAAACACTTTCCCTGTAAACGCCCAATTGTTCGATGAGCCGTTTCCCCGCAAGCGCCTAACGGTCTGGTGTTAGCGGCGTGCGGCCGCACCTTGCCTCGTACCTGATTAGCGCCTTTAAGCTGTACTCCTACATCGATTGCGGGTTTTCGTCAAGATGTAATTTGGCTCAGTGGTGAATACCACTTCATATCGACATACTGTCCGCGTCAATCCTACAAGAGCAATTTTCGTGAGTAGGGATGGCTAATAGGCGCTATCGGCAGTGAGCCGATGGTGAATGAATATTCCATACTCAGACAAATGCCAAACTGGATCGATATGAAACTCTACGAATTTCTACAGGATTGCCACCAAAAAAATATCCGTTTTAAATTGTCTGGTGATGCTATAAAAATTAGCGCACCGCCGAACACACTCAACGACGAAACGGTGGCCCTCGTACGTACGCTTAAGCCCGAAATTATCGATTGGCTAAAAGAAGCGAGTAAAGCGGTCGTCGACGAGCAGGCGAGTGATACTCAATCGTCATTAAATATCCCTGTGTCTAAACGCCTTACTGCGCTCCCTGCGTCGTATAACCAAGAGCAGATGTGGTTATCCGAAGCCGTGGATGATGTGGGGCAGGGCTATCATTTTTGTCGAGTACTACACCTTAGTGGGGTGTTGAATAACGGTGCGCTCGAGCGAGCCTTTGACACGATCGTGCAACGGCATGAAACACTGCGCACCAATTTTTACGATGATTCTGGCGTTGTGTGTCAGCGTGTACACGACGCTACGTTTGGCGAAATACCCGTATTGGATTTGAGCGAAAAAGATATTCATATTGCCGAGAGTGAAGCCGAAAGTGCCGCGATAGCCTTTGAAACGCTGCCCTTCGACCTTGCCGGTGATTTAATGATGCGCTGCACATTAATAAAATTGGCCGACGACTACCATCAGTTAGTGGTGGTGCTTCATCATATTGCCTCGGACGGTTGGTCGTTAGGCGTTTTGGTGAATGAACTTAGCGAAAGTTATACCGAGCTTACCGAAGGTACTGCTGCGGTGTTAGATACCTTACCTCGGCAGTATGTCGATTTTGCCGATTGGCAGCGTCAACAAGTAAGTACGGGAGCGTTTAATGATTCCATTCAATACTGGAAACAATCACTTGGCGGAGCCCCAGACGTTCACAGTTTACCAACGGATTTCCCACGCCCGAAGCGTCGTAAATTTCACGGCGAGACCCTAACGCAGCGCATCGATTTCGCTAGCCTCGGGGAGCTAAAGTCCATTGCGCAAACCTCTGGCAGTACCTTGTTTATGGTGTTGCACACGTTGTTTGGTGTAATTTTGTCGAAATACAGCCAATCGAATGATCTAGTGATTGGTACACCAGCCGCGAATCGCTCACACGAATCCTTGAGTGGCTTAATAGGCTATTTTGTGAATATGCTGCCGTTGCGTAACACCTACGACAGCGCGGCAACGTTTAAGCAAACGCTTGCCAGTGTCACAAAAAATAGTCAAGAAGCCTTTGAACACCAGCACGTACCCTTTGATCAAATTGTTCAAACGTGCGCGGCGCACCGTAGCGCCAGTTACAACCCACTGATACAAATAGCCTTTGCCTTTCAGAATAATGATATTCCAGAATTTGAATTGCCAGGGCTGCAGTGTTCAATTAGCGCATTAAAAAAGAACACCACGTTATTCGACCTTCAACTGGATATCTCGGAAGATGCCCACGGCTTGGCGTTAACGTGGGAATATTCTACTGAATTGTTCAAACCGAATTTTATACAAGCCTTAGCCAAACATTTTTTACAGCTAACGCGTGCGGCCATTGTGTCGCCGAACACGCCTATCAATGAACTCGACTACTTAAACGAAGAAGAAAAAAATAACCTGCTGTATACCTGGAATGAACAAAAGGCCGATTACCCACACGATAAGAGTTTGGGCAAACTATTTAATGAGCAGGTAGCAAAAACACCGCATAACGTCGCAACGGTATTCGATGATGCGACGCTCACCTATACGCAGCTTAATGAAAAATCGAATCAATTAGCTGAGTATTTACGTGTTCATCGTGGCGTAGAACGCGGCGCAATGGTAGGCGTGTGTATGGATCGTTCTAGCGATATGGTGGTAGCCATTCTCGCTATTGTTAAAGCGGGTGCAGCTTATGTACCGCTTGATCGCGAGTATCCCGAAGCGCGTTTGCGCTACATGATGGAAGATGCAAAGCTCAATACCGTTATCACGCATCGCGCGATATTTGGGCAGT
Organism: Teredinibacter purpureus; assembly: GCF_014217335.1. Taxonomy (NCBI): domain Bacteria; kingdom Pseudomonadati; phylum Pseudomonadota; class Gammaproteobacteria; order Cellvibrionales; family Cellvibrionaceae; genus Teredinibacter; species Teredinibacter purpureus. The sequence goes on from NZ_CP060092.1 coordinate 1,687,167, forward strand.
CACCCATTCCTGCGGCCGCAGCCTTGTGTTTAGACGACGATACCGTTAGTGCAGGCATGGAAAAATGTAGTACCCATGTAAAAGCAGAAGCCACCGCGCAAGATCACGCCTATATTATTTACACCTCAGGTTCCACAGGTAACCCCAAGGGCGTACAAGTCGATCATCGCGCAGTGGTAAGGCTCGTTAAAAACACAAATTATATTTCTCTGACCAGCGACAGCGTCGTTGCACAGGCATCTAACATGTCATTTGATGCTATGACATTCGAATTTTGGGGCGCGCTCTTGAACGGTGGCCAGCTGGTTTACGTAGCCAAAAACACCCTTATTAATCCAAAGCAATTGGGCAATGCCTTACGCGAAAAAAATATTGATACACTCTTTATTACTACGGCGCTGTTTAACGCGATTGCCAACGAAAGCCCAACGGCACTCGCCAATTTAAACGCATTATTGTTTGGCGGTGAAGATTGTTCCCCCACCGCCATTGAAACCATTGTACGTGAAGGAAAACCCGAACATCTTTTACATGTATATGGCCCCACTGAAAATACCACGTTTAGTTTATGGAAGGAGCTTACTGCCGAATATGTGGCGAGTACCCATAAAATTGCGCTGGGTAATGTTATCAGTAATACCGCAGGCTATGTCTTGGATGCACATCGCCAGCTATGCCCCGTGGGCGTAGTAGGCGAACTCTATCTAGCCGGCGCTGGTACTGCGCGTGGTTATTTAAATCGAGAAGCGTTATCGGCAGAGGTCTTTCTTAATAACCCGTTTCATAAAACGGGCTCACAGTGTTCTGGCCCCGTAATGTACAAAACGGGTGATCTTGTTCGACGCTTGCAAAACGGCGACCTCGAATTTATTGGCCGAGTGGATCATCAGGTAAAAATTCGTGGGTTCCGAATAGAGCTTGGAGAAATAGAGCACGCCCTTACATCAATGCCGAGTATTCGCGAAGCCTTTGTTATGGCGCACACCACAGCACGCGGCGACAAACAATTACTGGCGTATATTGCACCGAACCGCGATGACGATACGCTAATAAAGCAAATTCTTGAGAAAACATCGGCGGCTCTGCAATGGTCCGGCGAGATAGAGGCGGTCTTAGCGAATATGTTGCCGGACTACATGGTGCCTTCTGCGTTTATTGTACTACCTCATTTGCCCATTACGCCCAACGGTAAAGTGGATCGAAAAGCGCTGCCGGAACCCACTGCACAGCTACTGGTTAGTGAGTATGTTGCGCCGGCTAATGAAACCGAACAGACACTATGTGAAGCCTGTGAAGCCCTACTGAATGTTGAAAAGATTGGTCGGCACGATAACTTTTTTCAACTTGGCGGCCACTCATTGATGGTTATGCGTTTAGTCGCGACTATAAAAGAGCAAGGCTACATTCTCGACGCGCGGGACGTTTTTTCTGCTCGAACCTTTGCCGATCTTGCGCACTGCATGGCTGCCGTAGAAGCTCACGACGCAAGTGAAAACGTGGCGCTAAATTATGCTATACCGGAAGGTGTTAATCGTCTAACCGCAGACGTATTGCCTCTTATTAATTTGAGTGAAACTGAAATGTCGCTATTGGAAGAGACCCACCCAGGCGGCATTGAAAACCTACACAGCGTATACCCGCTATCGCCACTACAGGATGGTATTTTGTTTCATCATATGATGAATCAAACCTGCGACCCCTATATTTTAACCGCACAATTTGTCATGCCCAGTGCCGAGTCTGCACACACTTTTATTGACGGGTTACAAAACGTCATCAATCGCCATGAAGCGCTGCGTACCAATATTCGCTGGCAGGGTTTGTCGCGTCCGTTTCAGACCGTTAGCCGTGCGGTCGCGTTACCCGTAACCTGGTTAACATTTGATAATGAATGTCCGTTAAACACCAATATGCGAGTAATTGGCGAGCAACACAGCAAGCACATGGATTTGGAACTGAAGCCCCTCATAGAAGTGGTGGTAGGGCAAAGCGAAGGCCAAAGGTCGTGCGGCCTACTATTAACATTCCATCATATTATTTTGGACCATGTGGGCCTCGACATTATTAAACGCGAAATAGCCGCGCATAGCGAAGGCCATAGCGCATCGCTCGAACCGGCTGCGCAGTATGGGCATTTCATTGCCGCGAGCCTACAAGACGATGCGACCTCACGCGCAACCACCTACTTCAGTGAAACACTGGGCGATGTAGATGAAGTGACCGCACCTTTCGGATTAACCGAAGTACAGGGTAACGGCGCGAATATTATTGAATCGAATACAACACTTAGTGCGGATCTTAGTGAGCGAACACGCGCAATCGCAAAAATTGAAAACGTTAGCCCCGGTATTCTTTTTCACGCCGCATGGGCGATGGTTGTTGGCGCGTGTAGTGGCCGAGACGATATTGTATTTGGCTCCGTATTATCGGGCCGCATGCAAGGCGTGAACAATATAGGCAATATGTTAGGTGTCTTTATCAATACACTGCCTTTTCGTATTAATCTCGAAAATGTCAATGCCGAAAGTTTTGTACAGGCAATACAGCATCGCCTGAGAGAACTCATGGCCGTCGAACAAGCGCCATTGGCTCTAGCGCAAAACTGTTCTGGTATTGAAACGGCCCAGCCGCTGTTCAGTGCAATCTTAAACTATCGTCATACCGAAAATACCGCGTCACTCGAAGATAAGTTGGGTTTCACTTTAGTCGAAACGGTCGAGCGCTCTAACTACCCGTTTAATTTGTGTGTTGACGATCTGGGCGATAATTTTCTTCTAACCGCGCAGGTAGACGCGGTGCTGTCTCCCGAACGTATTGTGGCATTGGTAGAAACCGCATTGGAGCAGTTGGTAACATTGTTAGAAACCAAGAGTGACCAAAAAATTAACGCGATTTCGGTATTGTCGGCGCAAGAACGCAGCACGTTGTTGCATGAGTGGAGCGAAGGGCCGAAGAAACAGACGATGCCTTTTGACCTTATTCACCAAACGTTTGAACACCACGCTACCTCAGCGCCAAGCTCCGTTGCGATAATCTTGGGTGAGCAGCAATTAAGTTACGGTGAATTGAACGAGCAGGCGAATAAGCTTGCACATTACCTACGTCGTGAAGCAACCATAACTCCCGATACGTTAATAGGTGTTTGCTTGGAGCGCTCCTTCAATATGGTAATCACCATGCTGGCAATTGTAAAAGCTGGTGGTGCTTACTTGCCTATCGATCCGAATTATCCTCGTGCACGTCTACAGTTTATTGTTGAAGATTCTGGCCTTAGTACTATTGTAACCACGCAATCGCTCGCCACGCTATTTGAGCAAGCAAGCATTATTGCGTTGGACGATACCACCGTGAGCGATGCGATTACGGCAGAGTGCGCCAATAATATTACCGCGTCTAGCGCGGCGTTAATGCCGCAACATCTGGCTTATGCCATTTACACTTCGGGTTCTACGGGAAAACCAAAGGCATCACTGTTAACGCACAGTGGCTTATGCAACCTAGCCGATACCCAACGTCAATCACTAACGGTAGAGGAAAATTATAGTCGCGTTCTACAGTTCGCCTCTGTTGCGTTTGATGCTGCAACCTGGGAATGGGTAATGGCGTTGGCAAATGGCGCAACGTTAGTGCTTATGACGAGTGAACAACAAAAAACACCCGAAGCATTGGATGAACTCGTACAACTCAACAACGTAACACATGCAACATTACCTCCCGTATTGTTGCCGCTGCTGAATAGAGAAAAATGGCGCAGTGTCAGTACCCTTGTAGTTGCGGGTGAAGCCTGTCCGGAAAAAGTGGCTGCGCAATGGTGTGAAGGGCGTACATTTATCAATGCTTATGGCCCGTCGGAAACCACAGTGTGCGCCACCATGGGCCACTACAGCGCGCACAGCACGGCGCTGCACATGGGTAAGCCTATTCAAAATATGTCGGCTTACGTACTGAATACCCATCAAGAGCTTGCGCCCATTGGGGTGCCGGGCGAACTCTATATTGGCGGGCAAGGTGTAGGTCGAGAATATTTAAATCGAGACGCATTAACGCGCGAAAAATTCATACCTAATCCTTTTTCAAATACTCGGTCTAGATCATCAGATACGCTCTATAGAACGGGTGATCTAGTACGTTGGTTAGAGGATGGCAATCTAGAATTTTTAGGCCGCATCGATCACCAGGTTAAAATTAGAGGCTTGCGCATTGAGCTGGGTGAAATCGAAAATACCTTGTTGGCGCAAGCTACGGTCGATAATGCCATTGTGGTCGCACAAGACAATGCGCGTGGCGATAAAAGCCTGGTCGCGTACGTTGCGAGCAATAATGAAGCGGTTGTAAAAGAACTGCATACTGCGCAAGGCCGTCAACCAGAAAATGCCGCCTGCAAAACCGAAGAGGCACAATTACGGCTAGCGCTACACGCGGCCTTACCCGATTATATGGTGCCAACAGGGTTGGTGTTATTACCAACTTTGCCGGTTACTGTTAACGGAAAAATTGACCGTAAAGCACTGCCGGCGTTTGAGCCTTCTGATGCGCAAGCTGAATTTGTAGCGCCGATTAGCGAGACACAAAAACGTGTTGCAGCGATATGGCAGGACGTCTTACAGCGCGATAACGTTGGCCTACACGATAACTTTTTTCAGCACGGCGGCCATTCATTGTTAGCGGCACGTGCGATTGGTCGAATGAATGCAGAATTTTCGTTAGCCTTACCGCTTACTGCATTATTTGATCAGAAAACGATTATCGCTATTAGTACATTAATCGATTCGCAAAGTGACAGATCGGTTGATAACGTAATAGGTGAATACTCGCGAGACAACGAATTGCTTGCGTCTTTCTCCCAGCAACGTCTCTGGGTACTCGATAAAATTGATGGCGGCAGTGCTCATTACAATATGCCGAGCGTATTGGCCTTAACGGGGTCATTAGATTACAAAGCCGTAGAACAGGCGTTTAATAGAATTGTTCAACGCCACGAAAGTGTACGTACCCAGTTTTATACGAATGAAAATGGCGATGTGTGTCAGCGTATAAGGCCGTTTGTGACCCAGCCCGTAGGTTTTCATGATGTATCGACAGCGGGCGATGAACAGGCCATAACGACGGCATGGCAAACGTTAGCCAAAACAGAGGCTGCATTGGCCTTCGATCTGGACCATGATTATTGTATTCGTGCGTCGATTATTAAACTAAATGACACCGAACATCGATTATTGGTAACGGCCCATCATATTGCTTTCGATGGGTGGTCATCCGCTATCTTGATGCGTGAGTTCACCGAATATTACACGGCGAGTACGCAGCAACGATCAGCACAGCTTATGCCTCTCAGTATTCAGTACGCCGATTACGCCCAATGGCAGAGAGAGAAACTTCAAGGTGATGCGCTGGAAACGGAGCTTGATCATTGGCAAGGCAATTTAGATCACTTGCCCGTTGTGCATAGTTTGCCACTCGATAAACCTCGCCCTGCGGTGCAAACTTACAATGGCTGCACCTACACATCAGTATTGTCAGAAGATAATGTGGGCGCGCTAAAGGCGCTGTGTCAGCGAACCGATGCAACGCTCTTTATGGGCTTGCATGCAGCGCTTAGCGTTTTACTTTCTCGCTACAGTAATGAAACCGATATTGTTATTGGTTGCCCTACGGCTAACCGTGAACAGCAGGGTATAGCCGAGTTGATTGGGTTTTTCGTCAACAATCTTGTACTGCGCAGTGAATTATCCGAATCGGATTGTTTTAATGACGTTTTGCAAAAAAGTAAGTGTTGCCTAAAGCAGGCGTATGATCACCAACAAGTACCGTTCGAAAAAATTGTCGAGCGGCTACAACCTCAACGCAGTTTAAGTCATAGTCCGTTATTTCAAATAATGTTGGTATTACAAAATAATGAAGAGGCCGATCTATCGTTACCCGGTTTGCAATTGCAGCATATTGCAGAAGGCAATACGGTATCAAAATACGATCTCACTTTACACGTGACTGAAAACGAAGGGCACCTCAATCTAGGGTGGGAATTTAATACCGATCTATTTTTACCTGCAACCATTGCGCGTATGGCAAATCATTTTGACCGTGTTCTCAGCGCTGCTTTGGCCGCGCCAACCGACAATATTTATGCGCTAGAGATGCTCGATAATGACGAATGTGTTAAGCAGTTGCACGATTGGAATAAGGTCACGCCAAACGCACTCGAGCACTCAGCCATACATCGCTACTTCGAGCGAAAGGTTGATGAACAGCCAAAGGCAATCGCTGTTGTATTTGAAGATGAAACCTTAACCTATGAGCAATTAAATGGTCGTGCCAATCAGTTAGCTCATTTTATGGTGCGCGAGCGTGGCATTGTGGCCGGTGAGTTAGTAGGCATTAGTGTAGACCGATCACTGAACATGATTGTTGGCATACTGGCGGTGTTAAAAGCGGGCGGTGCGTATGTGCCATTCGATCCCGACTACCCCGTCGATAGGCTCGCCTTCATGTTGCAAGATTCTGGTGTGAAGACTGTCATTACCTCACAAAGTGTCTTCACTAAAACACCCATAACCGCTTCACAAGCGCTGTGCCTGGATGACCCGGAAGGATTGTACCGTTTCGCCCGCCAGCCTCTTGCAAACCTTGCTTCACCGGACGTAGCAATAACGCTCGACAGCTTGGCGTATGTTATCTACACCTCCGGCTCTACCGGAAAGCCTAAAGGCGTTAAGGTTAACCACCGTAATTTAATGGCCTCTACACAGGCCCGATTTAATTATTACACCACACCGTTAACGGCGTTCTTATTATTAAGCCCGTGTAGTTTTGATAGCTCTATAGCGGGTATTTTTTGGTCGTTAATGAGTGGTGCGAAGCTGGTAGTGCCCGATAAGAGTCGCCTTTCCAAACTCGATACGTTACTGGCACTAGTAAATAAAGAGCGGGTTAACTATTTGTTATCAGTTCCTTCTCTTTACCAAGAAATGTTGGGGTTAATGAAGCTTAATGGGCAAGGCGCATCATCGCTAGAGGGCGTAATTCTGGCCGGTGAGGCTTTACCGCCGGCGCTGGCAATAGAGCACCATGCCTCTCTGGGTGATCGTTGCGCATTGTTTAATGAATATGGCCCAACCGAAGCGACGGTCTGGAGTACCGTGCATAAACTTAGCGGTACGCCTGAGGGCAGTGTACCCATTGGTAAATCGCCGAATTTAGCGAAGCTTTATGTTGTAAACAATGGCCAGTTGGTTCCAGAAGGAACACCGGGCGAACTGCTCATTGGTGGTCATGGCGTAAGCCAGGGTTATTTAAATCAACCCGCGTTGACGCACGAGAAATTCATTACTAATCCATTTTATGATGACAGCGATATAACCGCCTCTAAGCAGCTGTATCGCTCTGGTGATCTCGTAAGATGGTTACCCGACGGCAATTTGGATTTTCTAGGACGGGTAGACCAACAAGTCAAAATCCGAGGGTTTCGAATTGAACTGGGTGAAATTGAAAATACATTAAGCGCCTATGCAACGGTAAAAGAAGCATTGGTTATCGCGAAAGAAAACGCGAGTGGCGATCAATATTTAGCGGCCTATATTGTGCCCGAGAGCAAGGTTACAACTGATCACGCGGCCTATAGTGATGCCTTGCAGGTGGACATGCGAAAAACCCTCCCTGACTATATGGTGCCTTCGGCGTATTTACTTCTTGATGTTTTCCCCCTAACACCAAATGGAAAAATTGACCGTAAAGCGTTGCCGGAAATTGATTTAGGGAATAGCCAACACGACTACCGTGCGCCGGAGACAACCCTCGAACGAGAGATATGCGCACTTTGGCAAGACGTATTGAGGTTGGAACGTGTCGGTATGAACGATGCTTTTTTCGAAATTGGTGGGCATTCATTATCTGCCACGCGTTTAATGGCCTTGATAAATAAGCAATACTCCCTCGCGCTACCTTTGAATACGTTGTTTAGCCATCAGCGCGTGTCTGCGCTTGTGGCGGAAATAAAGCGGGCTACACCGGTTAGCCCAATACCCGACATTGTACAGGCCGATCGATCTCAACCACTTGCACTATCGTACGCACAACAACGTTTATGGATGTTGGATCAGATTGATGGCGGTAGCGCACACTACAATATGCCAAACGTACTACGGTTAAGTGGAGAGCTTAATATTTCGGCGTTGAACGCGGCCTTTTGCACCATCGTGCAACGTCATGAAAGTTTACGAACCCGTTTTGAGACCGATACTCAAGGTCGTGCGTTACAGGTTATCGACGATATTCAAACCGTCGACATGCCTGTAGTGGATATTCGTCACCTGCCCTCCATGGAACGCGAAACGCATATCGCTACACTCTCAATGGAGGAGGCGGCCACCGTCTTTTCACTAGAACACGACCTAATGATACGGGTTAAATTAATTCAGGAAACCGACACCGATAGCCTATTGTTAATGACGTTGCATCACATTGCCGCAGACGGCTGGTCTATCTCGGTATTAATGAATGAATTTAATGCGCTCTACAATGCCTTTAACCAGAACGCAGAAAATCCATTAGCGCCACTAGCCATACAATATGCCGACTATGCGCATTGGCAGCGTGAATGGTTACAGGGCGATGTGCTTGCAGAAAAAATTGCGTACTGGAAAAACCAACTAGACCAACTGCCGGTTACTCATAGCTTGCCGCTCGATTACGAAAGGCCAGCCATGCAAAGTTACGCGGGAGAAACCTATACCACACTGTTACACAGTAGTGTACGTGATCAGTTAGCTGACTATTGCCAGCGGCAAGGCGCCACCTTGTTTATGGGTGTCCATACAGCTTTTTCCGCATTGTTGGCACGTTATAGCGATGAAAAAGATATTGTGGTGGGTAGCCCAGTGGCGAATCGTGAACAAACAGACGTGGCCGACCTCATAGGGTTTTTCGTCAACAATTTAGTGTTACGTAGCGACCTTACGGTTAACCCTTCGTTTTCCTCGTTGCTTAACGCCAATAAAGCGATGTTGATCGATGCGTATGAGCATCAGCAGGTATCGTTTGAGCAAATTGTTGAAGCATTGCAGCCCGAGAGAAGTTTAAGCCATAGCCCACTCTTCCAAATAATGTTGGTGTTTCAAAATAATGAGCAAGGCGAGCTGAATATTCCAGGCTTGTCGGTGAATCCTGTTCATCAAAATCTGCCTATCGCAAAATATGACCTAACGCTGCACATTAACGAAAGCAATGCAGGGCTTGAACTAAACTGGGAGTTTAATACCGATCTGTTCAAGCGCGATACGATAATGGCAATGTGCGAAAGTTTTAGTACATTACTCGTGAATATGTTGTCACACCCAGAGCAAGCACTATTTGAATTACCGGTGTTGAGTGAGCAGCAGCAACGCCAACCGCTACACCTTTGGAATAAAACCACCACAGATTTTCCGTCAGAGACTTGCTTCCACCGTTTGTTTGAACATTTTGCGGCCATGTCGCCCGAATCTGACGCATTAATATTAGACGGCGTTCATATGAATTACGCCGAACTGAATCAGCGTGCGAATCGGTTTGCTCGTCATCTTTTGACCAAAGGCGTAACGCTAGACAGTTTAGTGGGGCTTTGTGTTGATCGCTCCATGGAAATGGTTGTCGCCATGCTTGGCATTCAAAAAGCGGGCGCGGCTTATGTACCTATCGACCCGCAATACCCTCAGGCACGCATTGATTACATCGTAGAGGATGCGGTGCTTGAAACGGTTGTCACCCAAACCTCTACTGCCGGGCTATTACCGTTGGAACCCTCTCAGTTGGTAGTGTTGGACGATCCCGCGTTAGTTGCATCCTTATTGCTGAACGACAACAGTAATCTGTCGCATCAAGAGGTTGCTGTCGATAATAATCATGTGGCGTATGCGATCTACACCTCGGGCTCTACTGGCAACCCGAAGGCGTCGCTATTGGAGCATAAAGGCTTATGTAACTTGGTAATGGCGCAACGAGAATCACTTAACGTTGCACCTACTAGCCGAATTTTACAGTTTGCATCGGTAGCGTTTGACGCAGCAACGTGGGAGTTGGCTATGGCGCTAGGTAACGGTGCGGCACTGGTGCTTATGAACAGCGAAAGCGCCAAAGTGCCCGACGATATCTCGGCAGTCGTGGCGCAAACAGGCGTAACACACGCAACCTTGCCGCCGGTCTTGTTGCCTGCGCTTTCATTAGAGGCGTGGGAAAACGTGGCAACTATAGTGGTGGCTGGTGACGCGTGCTCCGATGCGTTGGCCAAAAAATGGAGTGTAGGTAGACGCTTTATCAACGCGTACGGCCCGTCAGAAACCACCGTATGTGCAACCTTAGGCGCATACAATTCCAGTGAAGACAACGTACTGCATATGGGCACGCCCTTACAAAATGTTCAAACCTATGTGCTAAATGAATCGTTACAGTTGGCGCCAATCGGCACGCCGGGAGAGCTGTATATTGGTGGGGTAGGTCTTGCGCGGCAGTATTTAAATCGTGTGGAAATGACACAGGAAAAATTTGTTCGCAATCCCTTTTTCGATAGCGACTCCGCTGCACACAGCGCCCGACTCTATCGTTCGGGTGACCGTGTTCGCTGGCTCACCGATGGCAATCTAGAATTTTTAGGCCGCATGGATAACCAGGTTAAAATTCGCGGCCTGCGTATTGAACTCGGTGAAATTGAAAGTGCTTTGGCAAATATTCAAGGTATAGACGACGCCGTAGTACTGGTGCGCACCGACGCTGAAAATGACAAAACATTAGTGGCCTACGTGGTATGCGCGCTAGAACACACCATTAACGACGACGAAAATGCCGAGTACCAGAACCGTGAAATGGCGCGTCTTAGACGAGAGCTGGGTACGCGTTTGCCCGACTATATGGTGCCCTCGCACTTCGTCTTAATGCCCGAGTTCCCCGTTACCTCAAACGGAAAAGTCGATCGTAAGGCATTGCCCGAGCCAGATGTTAGCCGCGTTCAAGCCGTTTACGTTGCGCCAACCAACGACACAGAAAAATTTGTATGTGAACTATTCGAAGAGCTTTTATCGGTGGAGCGAGTAGGTATTACCGATAACTTCTTCCACCTCGGCGGCCATTCGCTAATGGCAACCAAGTTGATTACCCGCATTAATAATAATTTTGATATTAATCTAGCCTTACAGAAAATATTTAACAGCCATACCGTAGAACAGCTTGTTACCAATATTGAAGAGTGTCAGTTGATGTCCTCCATTCAACAGGATTCTCCTTCCCAGACCGCATCCGATGAAATGGAATTAACACTATGAGCGCAATATTAGAGTTACTTAAAACCTTAAAAGAAAAGAATATTCGACTCGATTTAGACAGCAATGAAAATCTAGTCGTTAAAGGTGATCGCAGTGCGTTGAATAACGAACTGGTTACCGCGATAAAATCGTCCAAGGCGGCTTTAGTTGAAGTACTGAAACAAAATTGGCCTCTCACCAAACACACGATAAAAGCCGTGCCGCGCGACCGAGAGGGGTATCCAACCTCGTTTTCTCAGCAACGCTTATGGTTTTTAGATCAAATGGAAGATGAAACTAAGCATTTTAATATGCCTCAAGCCCTTAAACTCAGTGGCACCTTAAATGTTGAAGCACTAAGCAACGCGTTAACCACTATCGTGGAACGCCACGAAAGTTTGCGCACTTGTTTTAGTGAAGATGACAACGGTGAGCCAATGCAGTGTATTCAGCCTGCCACGGCGGTTGATATAATCGAGCATAACCTCACTGCTTTAGAGGCTGGTGAGCGTGAATTAACGATTGCGAAAATGGTACTAGACGAAGCCGCGCGTCCGTTTCAATTGGATTCGGACCTCATGATCCGCGCAACGTTGTTAAAAATCTCGGCCAGTGAGCATATTCTGTTTGTGACCTTGCACCACATCGCGTCCGACGGCTGGTCAATGGCTGTATTGATCAATGAATTCTCAGCACTTTATCGTGCGTATTCGGCAGGCCAAGCCAATCCGTTACCGGCACTGGATGTACAATACGTCGATTATGCACTGTGGCAGCGAGAAGTTTTACAAGGTGAAGAGCTCGACAAGCAATTGTCTTATTGGGACGATCAACTTGCCGGCATACCCGAAGTGCACGCCTTGCCGTTAGATTTTACCCGGCCTACAGAGCAAACCTTTGAAGGCGAGATTGTACAACGACAGTTAAGTGCGTCGTTATCCGCTAAATTAAACCAATTCTGTACTGAGAAGGGCGCAACCTTATTTATGGGATTGCATGCGGCCTTTTCGGTACTGCTGTCACGTTATGGTAATGAACGCGATATCGTGATGGGCACTTCTATTGCGAATCGCGAGCAGCCCGAAATTGCCGGGTTAATTGGTTTTTTCGTGAACAACTTAGTGTTGCGCTCAGATCTTTCTGAAAACCCAAGCTTCGAAAAACTACTCGCGCAAAGCAAGCAAACGCTATTGCAAGCCTATGCGCACCAGCAGGTGCCGTTCGAACAGATTGTTGAGCGCTTACAGCCACAGCGTAATCTTAGCCATAGCCCGCTCTTCCAGGTTATGTTGGTACTGCAAAATAACGAGCAAGGTGTTTTGGAGCTTCCCAATCTCACCATGAGTACTGTCGAGCAAGAAAGTACTGTCTCGAAATATGATCTCACGCTAAACGCCACCGAAAATGACAACGGATTATTGTTGGGCTGGGAATATAATACGGGCCTCTTTAGTCGTGAACGTATTGAAACCATGGCGCTGCATTTTGAACAAGTGCTAGAGCGTATGCTTGAGTCACCTTTGGTCTCGGTCGGCAGCATCAGTGTTCTAACGGCTGATGAAGAGCGTATGCTCGTGTCACAACGCAATCAATCAACCGTTGCCTTTCCTCACAGCACCTGCGTTCAAGAACTTTTCGAAGCCATGGTTGAACAAAAGCCGGATTCACCCGCAGCCATGTTTGATGAGGAATCGTTGACCTATCGCGAATTAAACGAACGGGCAAATCGACTTGCCCATTACCTATTGCGTCAGCGCCAAATAAAACCGGAGTCCCTTGTAGGGATTTGTCTTGATCGCTCATTGGATATGGTCGTAAGTGTGTTAGCGGTGCTGAAGGCCGGTGGTGCGTATGTGCCACTGGACCCCGACTACCCACAAGCACGATTGGAATATTTACTGGAAGACGCTAATCTCGAGACGGTCCTCACGCAAATGGATGTGCTACAGCGCACGTGCTTAACGGTTGAACAATCGTTGTGCTTAGATGACCCTTCCTTGCAGTTAGTTTTGGACCATCAAGCTATTACCAATATTCCGGTAACGGATTTATCGCTCGATGCCCAAAATGTGGCGTACGCGATTTACACCTCGGGATCAACCGGCAACCCAAAGGCTTCGTTATTGGTTCACCGAGGGTTGGCGAATTTGGCGCTCGGTCAAATTGACGGATTTTCGGTTAACGAAAATAGCCGAGTCTTACAATTTGCGAGCTTTGCCTTCGATGCTGCAACCTCCGAAATATTTATGGCGCTACTTAAAGGCGCCACCTTGGTTATTCCTCAGCGTGAGGTGGTTAAATCCGCCGATGCTTTGTCTGCCTTAGTTGAAGCAGTAGGCGTTACGCATGTCACGTTACCGCCCGTAATGTTGCCCTTACTCACCCAATCACAGTGGGGAAGCGTGGAAACGTTAATTGTCGCCGGCGACGCGTGCCCGCTCGCGCTTGCACAAGAATGGTCACAAGGCCGGCAGTTTATCAATGCGTATGGCCCCTCAGAAACCACCGTATGTGCCACGTTAGGCGAGTACCGCGAAGGTGATAATCTGTTGCATATTGGTCGTCCCCTGCAAAATGTTCAGGTGTATGTGTTAAATGAAGAGCGTCAACTGGTGCCAGAAGGAGCGTCGGGTGAACTGTATATTGGTGGTGTGGGTTTATCGAAAGGGTATTTGAATCGAGAAAATCTTACGCGTGAAAAATTTGTCGAAAATCCCTTCTACGACGCGGATAATTCAGCTGCGAGTGAACGACTTTATCGCACGGGTGATTTAGTGCGTTGGACAAGTGGCGAAAACCTCGAGTTTCTAGGCCGTATTGATCAGCAAGTAAAAATTCGCGGGTTCCGTATTGAATTGGGTGAAATAGAAAACACGTTAATCTCCCATCAGCACGTCAGCGATGCAATTGTCACCGTGTGGAAAATGGCCGAAGACGATAAGCGTCTGGTTGCCTATCTTGTGCGTACTAACAGCGATGAAACGACGCTAGATCAAGAAACTCTAGTAGAACAGCTACGCCAATCACTCGCCGCGCGCCTACCCGATTACATGATGCCATCAGCCTTTGTATGCATTGATAAGATCCCATTAACACCTAATGGTAAGGTTAACCGGAAGGCATTACCTGAACCTGACATTTCCCAAGTGACGGTAACGTACATTCCGCCCACAACGGAAACCGAAGCGCGCTTATGTGAGTTGTGGCAATCCATTTTAAGTGTAGAGCGCATTGGTATCGCCGATAATTTCTTTCATAGGGGTGGGCATTCTCTTCTTATGCTTCGGCTGGTGAAAGCGCTAGAGCAGGAATTTAGTCTAACCGTTAGCCTTAAAGTCATGTTTCAGTTCCCGGACTTACAGAGCCTTGCCGCCTACCTGGAATTGGCTTCGTCGTCCGACGCCACTGATAGCGACGCATTGGGCGCTCAGGAGGAATTAGAGACATTTGCTATCTAAAGCAACTTTTGTGTATGCGCTAATTATCGCTCAATAATGCCCACCAAGCCTCCGTCTTTACGGGGGCTTTTTGTTGTGCGGTGAAACCCTTATTTTTACCCTTTAATAGTACGAGCCGTCATCTTTTCGGCCTGCCATCGCGCGCTGTGCGCCTCAGCTTTACGCTGCACGTCTATGCCGTGGTGAAACAGGGTAAGAGGCTGTTCAAGCCCATAGCGTTAGAATTTCCCACCAAAAACGATCGCGCTAGCCGCCATTCTGTCAGATCTTACAGCTATTAACGATGTACTAACTCGAGCGAGAATGTTGCAACGAATTTGATTAATAGCAATGGGTGTGTGTGCAGGTATGCCTGTATCCCATTGGCTATAGCAGACAACTTTACCTAGGAAGGCACCCTATGAATGCAACTGTAGCAGTATGTGAAGCTGAATTTGAATCGACAACCCTCAGTGTTGAAGATGATCTTTCCAAACTTGAAGAGATTGCGTTAGGCGATGTAGATGTCGTGCGCGATCAAATTATCGAAACACTTAAGCGAGATCACGTAGCGCTGGTACGCGGTGCTACGCAAGAACAAGCCGATGACATTTTGCTGCGGGTCACTGAGTTTTTTGGGCTAAGTGAAGCACTCGAGATTCAGGCTGGGTTTGCCTCTGTAAAAGGCCACAGAGAAAATTTGGGCAAGTATTTTATGAGTGTGAACAAACGAACGGATTACCAGTTTATTCCGCCCCACTCAGAAGGTACGCGTTTTACGAATATGCATATTGCCTCGTTGTATTGTTATGAAAACACCACCGACGGTGGCGAAAATATTTTAATGAACGTTAATTCCGAGAGTGATATCTGGGAAAGTATGAGCGAAATATCACTGAAAGTGGATATCGGCGATAAAAAGCTCACGCCCACCGAAGTATCAGCAGCGAAAATGATGTTTCAAATCACCTTGCCCGACGATTTAATTAGCGCTACGGATAAAGTTGTAAAATCAAAACCCTCACATGTACCGGGCATTAAAATGTTTGATGTGTTAACACCCTCCAAACCAACCCATTCGGTCATTCTAGATAAAGATGTGAATGTGTATTGGGACAATATGGCCAGTACCGATTACGACTCAGCAAAAGAATATTACGCCATGCTGACAACATCGGGATTGCTTCGCGAACCTGAAAAAAAGCGTAGGCTTCAACAGTACGATAATGCAGCAGGGCGCAGAGTTTGGTCGTCCGGCGCACAGTATTCCGATCTGTTTACGTCGAAACTCACGTTAAAATTACAGCCTGGCGATTTGATTATTCAGAATAACTTAACGTGGGTACATTCAACCTGTAATTGGACACCCGCAAGCGGCAACCGAAAAGTCGCGGCGGCATTCGCCTAGCGTAAAGGCGAGGCTAACGACCCTATTGTCAACAACATTATTAACCACGGACGTGTAACGGCTATGAAATTTTTCGATCTTCTCAGTGCTTTGGCTGAATCCAAAGTAAAGGTTTCTGCTCTAAATGGCGAACTCTCTATTAGCGCACCTAAAGGTGCCGTAACGCCAGAACTGTTAAAAGCGGTAAAACTGCATAAGAGCGAACTTTTAGAATACTTCGACCGATCCGATGATAAAGACGTGAGCATCGAACGAGTAGATCGCGATGCGCCCTTATCGGTGTCGTTTGCACAACAACGCTTGTGGTTAGTGGATCAAATGGGTGATAGCACAGCCTATAATTTAGCAGAAGCGCTTCGGCTAAAAGGATCATTGGATATTGATGCTGCACGGCAGGCGTTCTATGAAATTGTGAGCCGGCACGAAAGTTTACGCACCTGTTTTGTTCAGGGTGAAAGTGGCGAGCCGTTACAAAAAATTCAAACGATAGATAGTTTTGACATTACACTGGATGATTTATCCTCACTCGACACCGATCAACAGGACACCGTTGCGCGCGATGTAATTAAAGGTGAAGCCGGTGAACCGTTCGATCTAGCCGCCGATATTATGCTGCGGGTAAGATTGCTACGCTTAAAATCGGACGAACATATTCTGCTGTTAACCATTCATCATATCGCATCGGACGGTTGGTCCATGTCGATACTAATCAATGAGTTTAGTCAGTTATACCAAGCGTATTCTTCCGGCCAAAAAGTAGCGTTGCCAGATTTGCCCGTACAGTATGCTGACTATGCGGCATGGCAGCGTGGATGGTTACAGGATGAAGTACTTACCAAACAATTGGATTACTGGGAAGGTCAATTAGCTGATTTACCGGTTGCCCATAGCGTGCCAATGGACTATTCACGGCCCAATAACCAAACGTTTAATGGTGACACCGTTACCACCCAACTCGATAAAACTACCAGCGAATTATTAACTGACCTTTGCCAAACGCATGGCGCTACGCTGTTTATGGGGTTGCATAGTGCCTTTACGGCAATACTGTCGCGCTACAGCAATGAAAAAGATATTGTTGTCGGCACGCCAACGGCGAATCGTGAACAAGCCGAAATTGCGCCATTAATTGGCTTTTTTGTCAACACGCTAGTCTTGCGTGGCGACCTGTCAGACAACCCTACTTTTAAGGCCCTATTATTACGCAGTAAAAAAATGTTACTGGATGCTTACGAAAACCAGCAGGCGCCTTTCGAGCAGATTGTTGAACGTTTAAAGCCAGAGCGTACCTTAAGCCATAGCCCATTGGCGCAAATACTTTTACAAATTCAGAATAATGAAAAAGGTGAGCTATCCATTCCAGGGTTAACGTTATCGGGAATAGAGCAAGGCTATACCACTGCAAAATACGATATTACCTTAGATGTGCAAGAAAATGACGATGGCATTGGATTACGCTGGGAGTTTAATACCGATTTATTCAAGCGCTCGACGATAGAGCGCATGGCAAAACATTTCATTGGTTTTATCCAACAAGCGACTAAACAACCCGAGGCCAATGTATTTGAAATAGCGTTTATGACCGATCAAGAACAAACGGCGATGATTGTGGATAACAATAATACCGTGGCGAGTTTCCCTGACGATGTGTGTATGCATCAGTTAATTGAGCAGCAGGTAGAACGTAATCCAAATGCTGTTGCCGTTACGTTTGAAAACACTCAAGTAAGCTACGCCGAACTCAATGAAAAGGCGAACCAGCTTGCACGTTACCTTCTCAATACGCGACAAGTGCAGCCAGAGGAATTTGTTGGCATCTGTATGGAGCGCTCTGTTGAGTTAGTGGTAAGTATTCTAGCCATACTCAAAGCTGGCTGTGCTTATGTACCGCTCGACCCAGAATACCCCGAAGCGCGGTTGCACTATATGTTAGGGGATGCGCAGTTACGCAGTGTACTTACCGATACCGATTTATCTACACGTATAGGCCTGAGTGATGAGCAGGCCGTATGTTTCGATAACGAGAGCGTTCAACGTGAACTTGTCGCGTTCTCGGCGGAGAATGTGCGTGAAAAGGAGCGGACTTCAAGCGCACGGCAATTGGCTTATATGATCTATACCTCCGGTTCTACCGGTAATCCCAAAGGGGTGATGATAGAACATCAAGCCCTGGTTAACAGAATTCATTGGATGGACCGAGAGTACGGGTGTAGCGCAAACGACAACATACTGCAAAAAACACCGTTTAGTTTTGATGTGTCGGTATGGGAATTTATGTGGCCGTTATACAGCGGTGCGAACATTGTATTAGCAAAACCGGGTGGGCATAAAGACCCTCTCTACCTTTGCGAATTAATTCAACAGGCGGGTGTTACCAAACTGCATTTTGTACCCTCTATGTTGGGCAGTATTCTTACGGTAGGCGGCCTCGAACAATGTGACTCGGTAAAACAGGTTTTTTGTAGTGGCGAAGCGCTTGCAATAGCGCACGTTGAACAGTTTCAACAGCAGTGCCCAACGGCACAATTGCATAATCTCTACGGCCCCACCGAAGCGGCCATTGATGTAAGTGCGTGGGACTGTGCTCAATACAGCCTTGAAGGTATCGATAATAACAGCGAAAAACTATCGTCTATTCCTATTGGAAAACCCATTCAAAACACCCAGTTACTGGTGTTAGATGACTATTTGAAGCCAGTACCACAGGGTGCGGCGGGTGAATTACATATTGGCGGCGTTGGGCTCGCGCGGGGCTATTGGAACCGCTCAGATCTTACCGACGAAAAATTCGTTAATAATCCTTATCGTCAAGAGCATACAACGCACAGCGCAAAACTCTATAAAACCGGTGATCTTGCTCGCTGGTTACCCAGTGGTAATTTGGAATATTTAGGGCGTTTAGATCACCAAGTGAAAATTCGAGGCTTTCGAATTGAACTGGGGGACATCGAAAATACATTGGCCGATCATGAGCACGTGAACAGTGTCGTTGTGGTTGCTTGCGCTACGGCATCGGGCGATAAACAACTGGTGGCATACGTGGCCTGTACACCGGAGTTTCGGGATGCCACCGAGACATCGGAAGCGCCTAGTCTCGCGGAGACATTACGTTTACACCTCCTACAGAAATTGCCGGAATACATGGTGCCTGCCAATATTATGGTGCTCGATGAGTTGCCCATAACACCGAATGGAAAAGTTAACCGCAGTGCGTTACCCGAACCAGATCTAGCGCGCGCTAGCGTTCCGTATGTGGCCCCGCGAAACGAAACAGAAACAGCGCTGTGTGAATTATGGCAATCGCTATTAAAGCACGATGAAATTGGAATTAATGACAGCTTTTTCGAACTAGGCGGTAACTCTCTAACCACCGTTCACCTTGTCCAACTGTTAAAGAAAAACGGCTTTAACGCCGCAATTAAAGATATTTATGAACACTCAACCATAGCAACCTTAGGTCCGTTTTGTGAACAGAATCGCCTAGAAGATGTTATTGCCGACGACTCTATGCTAGTGAAGGAGGGCGTAGTGTACCCACTTGCACCGAATCGGCATTGGTACCTAATGCGTACCGAAAGTTTGCTGGGCTGGGGTCAATCAATGGTTATGCAGTTTCATGACAACTTAGATTACAGCGATATTGTTCAGGCCACTACCGAGTATCTTGTACAAAAACATCGTGGGCTTCGCATTCAGTTCTTACAGGGGAATAACGCGTGGCAAGAACGTATTGCACCATTGAACGCGGTTGAATACTTTGAAGTAGACTACGTAGAAGACCAATTACCACCTGGCCTCCAAAACGAGGTGAGAGACGGATTACTGGAATACCAGGAAAAAATTACCTTTGATCGATTGTTCCAGGTCTCATATCGACGGGTAGATGGCGATAAAGCTGATCAAGTTGTGTTGTCGTTACACCATATGCTTTACGATGCATTTTCACTTGGCGTCATTATGTCAGATTTTGTCGAAGCGTTTATGCGCGTGCAACTGGGCTCGTTGCCCACGGAGTGTGTTGGATATGTAGGAGTGCCTGAATGGGTCGCCGACACCCAAAAATGGGTGAAAAGCGACGCGTCGTCGTCAAGCAAATCTTTCTGGACAGGTTTTGATTGTACACCCTATAAAATATTGCCTACCGATAAACCATTCAGTGAAACGTTAAACTGCATGTCGAGTACGCGTTATATTTCCGAGCGCTTGAGTAATGCCGAATCAGAAAAGCTTTTAAGTATTGTGGAGGACCATGAGGGATTATCGGTTTTTGATTTGCTTATTACTGCAGTGACTGAAGCGTTTGGACAATGGACGGGTAACCGTGCACTGAGTATTGAAATCCCCAACAGTAACCGCTTGTCGTTAACGGGTGAGCTTGATCTAGTGGGCGGCATTGGGTGGTTTATTGACTACTCACCGTTGTATATCGATATGGGTTCTGTGGGCTATGGCGTAGAAGCCGTTAACCATGTGGCCAACATGTGCAAACAATGCTTAACACGCGGCGAAGGATTTAATGCGCTAAAACACTTTGCTGATGATCAATTACTCGCCGATAAAATGGCAACGTTTCCTTACCCTGAAGTGCACTTAAACTATTTACCGCCTGAATTAAATGGTGGTGGAACGGTAGCCGGTGAAGCGGAGAATCCGGCCAACTTCTCTATTATTTCCCAGAAAAACTTTGATGGTGAAACGCGCGAGCGGGTGCATAAGTTTAGCGGCACAATGGAATTTGTGGATAACGGTTTTGTTATTCGTTGGGAGTATAGTAAAAATATCTACGACAAATCGACAATCGAAATGCTCACGGCTGCGTGTAAACAACAGTTGCTGCGTTTAGTGGATGAGCTTCAAGTGGGTCGTCTACAATTGTCCGCTTAGATAGTACCTGTTTCTGAAATTGCCATAACCAAAACGCTTGCCTTTCTGGTGTCATCCCTTGAGGGTAAGCGTTTTGGCAAGCTTTCTTTAGCTACGCGCTAAGTCGGTGTAATTCAAAGCCGTATCGCAATTAATCACACTATGTTTGCCCTCTCTTGTTGTAACGAATTATTGCGCGCTATTGTCAGGCTCCTTCTGGTCAGCCCCCTCAAAAATTTACGTCTTGTCTTACCCGCGCCCTTAAATTGTCCACTCAATACTCATCTATTAATGCCTACATCATACCGCCTACGTTATAAAACATTGATTAATGTGGGGTTATAGGTTGCTGGTCTTGCTGTCTGGGTGTGAAAGTAATCGTTGGTTTTATTGCATAATCGGAAATTCGGACGCTGAGAAAAGCATAAAAAGTAAGTAAAACAAACGGCTGCAATAAATGCATTGTGTTCTCGTTAATGTAAGGTTCTAGAGGGCGTTAATATATTCCTTGCACTGGCGCAAAAAAATCAAGATTTCTATCGAGCCCTTAACGCGTATTAGCCGCTATTGGGTAAGGCAAAAAGCAGTGATTACCAAGTTTTTCGCGACATAGGGGGCGAAACTGATCATTTAAGCGAAAATTACTTATTTAATTAGGGGTATATCGGTTATATTCCAGACCTCTTGTCGCATAATATGTTTTTGAATTAGGCGTCAGACATTTGTACTATAAGCGGGTATTGGGCTCGAACGCTTATATGCAATTTAAGTAATAAATTATTAAACGTTTATAGTCGGTATTGAGTAGTAGCGGAACTAACAAAAAGAGTCATTGGAAAGCAAGCGTAAACATTCAACAATATAGGTTGACTATTTACACAGACTCGACACTGCATATTAAAGAGATAAAGTGTGCAAGAAACTTCTGATGTTAACTATAGAAAAGTGTAAAAAAAAACGACACACGAAGGTGCGGATATGACGACAAATACATTTGGCAGTTTATATGCACAGCTCTCTAAGGTAGATACTGAAGAGCAGCTAAGAGACCTCTGCGAAAGTTTTTGTGAACTTAGCGGGTTTGAATATTTTTTAATTGGTGTTATTTGCAGTAGCGCGTCTTTAAGCGCACCGAGTATTAATACTATTACTAATTATCCGCCTGAATGGTTCGCGAGCTATTTTGACGAAGGCATGCAGAAAAGTGACCCGGTAGTACGGTATTGCTTAGAAAATACAACCCCTATTCGTTGGGATCAGTTGTTAGAGTTGGAGCAGTATATAGACCCTATGGGTGAGAAAATAATGGAGCGTGCCGGTGAGGTTGGCTTATGTACAGGCCTCTCGATTCCGCTCAAATCACCCAGTGGCGAGATCGCCATTTTTAGTATCGCGACTCGAAATAAAGATAATATAGGTAAGCGAACAGAAGATATTTTACCTTACGCGCAAGCCTTTAGTACGGCATTATTTGAAAATTATTCGCGCATTAACGTTAATTTTTCAGACCCAGATGAAGGCACATTAACTGCTCGTGAGACTCAATGTTTGTTTTGGGCCTGTGAGGGTAAGACAACCTGGGAAATCTCGAAGATTATTGACGTTAGTGAGCGAACCGTTATTTTTCATTTAACCGGCGCGACAAAAAAACTGGGTGCCGTCAATCGACAGCACGCAGTAGCTAAAGCCATCATTCGAGGTTTAATTAAGCCCACGCCTTAGCGTGGCAGGCCTTGATTTTCTGAGCACTATTCTGCTTGAGTTTCCGGCAATAGTGCTCGTTAACAGGTTCCAATCGTGTAGATTCAATACCGATTTCAACTGGTCTCGATCATCTTCATTTGCTTCCTGCGGCTTAGATACGGTTACGTGATGCACTACCTCGTCAACTAAACTGTTGTCGACTAAATGCGATAGCGTGGCCATATCGCAAATTGCGATAGCGTTATGCGTATTTTCTTTTCTGCAATGCCGAATGAGGGGTTCGAATGAATCGAGTTCGTCAATGGGATAGTACTCAATAAACTCCTCCATATTATTCTCCTCTGGTAATGTCGACACCAGCTCCTCTAACGATTTCGTGTAGAGTACCGCGCGAGACTCGCGTACTAGGTCACTGACATAAGATTGATATTCACCTTCTTTCCGTATATGGGCAATTGACAGCGAACAGCCGGTTATATCGGCCGCACTGACAGACGTTATCCAGGGGTATTCGGTTGTGTGCGCTTTTACTACGGTGACCGATGGATCGTTCTGCTGAAATGTCTTATTAACATAGGTAACGGTACCTTCCCATTGCTTCGACCAATCCTTCCAGCGATTGCTTTGTAATCGTTCCGGTACACGTGAATAAACGGTGAAAGAGGTTAATGTCGAGCCTTCGATTTTATTAACGAGCTCTTCAATATCAATCACGCCTTCTATGGGTTCTAGCGAGATAAAGAGCTGATCGATAACCGTTCTGTGTTTGTTGACTGAAAACGCCAATTTCTTAGGATGAAAGCCCGCAATAGTGCCGTCACAACATAGAACATTGTCGTTGGCATCGAGCAACGTCCATGCAATACCGCTTTGCCGTGAAAGGGTTTGAGCGCGAAAAAACGTCATTTCTGTCAATTTATCTAAAGTCATTCAATAATATCCTGATGCAAGCCCAAATAAAGGGGTACGGTGCAGTCTAATTTCGTTTTTCAAAGCTAATTAAATTAAGCGCATTGATAGGCGCGCTTGAGGCCACACTGATAAAGCCGTTGAAAAAGGGACTATTCACAATGTAGTATTTTTTTTTGTTTAGCTCCGTTAGTGAGTAACCTTCTTCATCATCTATTTCGATGGTGGAAAAGTTGGCGAATAGCCCGTCCCCCATTGCCTTGCTAGCCGACTCTTTTTGAGTCCATCGTTTAATAAAGTACTGGCTGCTAAAATTGGTGGCTTCGTATTCTGCTAGCTGTTGTTTGGTAAAGCAGGCTTGCGCTATATCTTGATAGTCATGGTCACCGTTAAATTCTATGTCTATGCCAATTTCGCCGCGTTTCGACAGCGTTACGGCGGCCCATTCCCCTGCATGTGTAATGCTAAAAAAAACATCCTCTGTATTAAGGCAAAACGGTTTTCCTAGCGTCTTTTTCCCAAAGGCCAGTTCGCCAGGCGGAAGCGTTAGCGCTTTTGATAGCACCATTCTCTTTAACCCGTGAGCCACAATCGAAAGGTTTTTGTCTTCCTGTTTAAAAAACTTGTCAGCCCGTCGAATTTCTTCCATAGATAGAACTTTACGAAAATACGTAACGTTTTCTTTCTTTGTATTCGCAATGAAAGTGGCGACATCTATTTTATCTATAAGTGTCGGGATATCGAGTTCGTCTGTTGACGGGTATCGCTTATCCGTCGTTTTCGCACATATGTCGGCGTAGTTCATGTCGAAATCTCATTCTTGCGTTAAGGCTTTTTGTTGCGGATAGAGTACGTGTAAACAGAGAGGTCTGTTAGATGATAGATGTTACAGGTGGAAAAAATGAGATTGAAAACTACATTTATGAGTGGCTATAACGCCAGGCAAACTCGGCCTAAATAGCTGTTTGTACATTCACTATAAATTTATAGGTAGCAATAAAGATGAACTAATCATGTGTTTTTGCTAAAAAAATATAATGCTTTGTAAATAGCAAATTTAGCGTTTGTTGTTTTTTCTTATTCTATTTTAGAAATAGAGTAGGGTTTTCGGCTGTTTTTTTGAAGTGTAAATATTTTGATGCGGCCACCTGTAATATATGACAGTGCACCTTTGTTGGGTTGTAAGCTGTTGATTTAAAAGGATATAAAAGTACTGAATTTTATTTGTCGAATATGACAGCTGCCAGAGCAAGCTGAAATTAATTAACTTTTCGCCATCGACAACATTCACGGCGAAAAAAATTATGAACCAGGTAATCATTTCTCAGGAAAATAAAAAATTCGAAAACAGTCTTATCAATGACGTATTTAAAGTTCGCCACGAAACGTTTATTGAACGTCTAGGCTGGGACATAACATCTGAAAATGGAATGGAAAGAGATTCATTTGATGATCTTGATGCGAATCATATTGCGATTATCGGTGAAGACGGTTTAGTCAGTGGATGTTGGAGAGCTCTACCCACAACTAATGATTATATGTTGAAAAATGTATTCCCCGAATTGCTGCAGGGTGAAGATGCTCCCGAAGCCGATGATGTGTGGGAGATAAGCCGGTTTGCTGTTCGCAAAGGTAAAAACGAAGATTCAAATGCGCACATTAATGACATTACGCTTGAGTTATTTAAGACATTTCATGCGTTTGCAAAAAAGAAAGGCATCAAAAAATACGTGACAGTCACCACTATGGCGTGCGAAAGAATTTTAAAACGAGGCGGTATGAGTGTGCGTCGAATGGGTGAAGGTAAGGTTATGCAGGTAGGCGTAGAGCGGACTGTAGCGTTATGGATAGACTTGGAAGAAAGCGCACCAGCAAACTAAAAAGTGTAGACAGTGTGTGAATCATAAAAATGCAACCTCTTATTTTATAGGAAGCCTGTCATATCTGACACTGGTGTTCTTGCTGCGCACTTTCTATGATGCCGGCCAGTGATTAGTGTTACGTTGCTGGCGCCGAAAGCCAGTTAATTGTGACGAAAATCTCATTGCCTTCGAAGAGGAGGTGGCGTTAGGGCGCATAGGATGTAGAGGTAAAGGCATGGGTTGGGTCAGTGATGTAAGTCTGTCAGCTGCAGAAGCAGAAACGCACAATATTCTTGAAGACGCTTATAACGTATCACCGCGTGTAGGGGTGGCGTGGCAGCTTTTTGGCCCGATGGGGCGGCTGTTAAAAAGTGGCGCTTTTATCGCGGGTTGTCCACAGCAAGCGTTGGCACGAGTGATACGCCGACATCGCTTTGACGCTAAGCTGTTGGTTTTAAGTGTCGAGCCGAATAATACAATTTTTAATATCGCTGAACTGACTTCGGCGATAGAGAGTTCAACCATCGATGATATTTCGTTGCTGTATCGTCTGCCAGCGGCCGTTCCCAATGTGGAATGGCGTGCATGGGAAGCGCATTGGCTCGGCACGGTACACGTGGTGGGGCAAAGCGATGTCGCAACGCGATTAAACCGTTGTATTAGCGTTGCCTGCTTGAAGGTTCGCCCTTGGATAACCTGTGTTAATGCCGCAGGGATCGATGGGCGGGTGGTTGCGTTAGATGACCTCTCAGACAATTCAGAGTTTAAATCTTACTTAAGCGATTTGGTGCTGCAAGGCGGTACTGTGGCGTATGCGCAAACACAGTTAAACTTCGTGTCCGAGCTGCCCGAGCGCAATGTCGCCGACCAGACGTTATCGTATACACCTATTCACTCGCGCCATGATCTAGAGCAGTGGGTTGAGGATAATCGCCAGCGGGGCATCGTGAATGCTGTCGTATTGGGTGATATGTCGCTCCTTGCCATGTTATTGGAAGCATCATGCGTTGACGAAATTGTTCACCATATCACCCACCGTGTTGGCGATGCCGATAGCAGTGTTTCACCTTGCATTGATTTGGATCGCTGGACGTTATCGCATAACCGTATGATGGGGGA
Organism: Teredinibacter purpureus; assembly: GCF_014217335.1. Classification (NCBI taxonomy): domain Bacteria; kingdom Pseudomonadati; phylum Pseudomonadota; class Gammaproteobacteria; order Cellvibrionales; family Cellvibrionaceae; genus Teredinibacter; species Teredinibacter purpureus. The sequence continues at coordinate 1,713,736 of NZ_CP060092.1, forward strand.
TGTAAGTCGAGTGATCTATCAAAATCCAGCGGTAAATGCGTTGCTCCAGTAAAGGCGCGTTTTAGCGCCTTACTGTTCGGCTCTTTCCTCCAATATTTTCGCGAGTAATACCTCGCAACCCCCATGGTTAGTAGGTTTTCCCTCTTTACTGTCATATCCAACAGGTTCCAACCTTCGATCAAAGCTTTAAGCTACTGGCAACTGATAACGAAGCCTTACGGCGTGCGCTCGCGTTTAACCGTGCGTCGATTGGGGTTTTCTCTTTCGTTACCTAATGGGTGTAAGTCGTGTACCACGGAGGACGTGCTTACGTCGCGTGTTAGACGGTGTGATTTGGTGTCACTTAAAAGGAAAATACTATGAAATTGTGGCCTAGAAAAATTTCAGCGGGTTGGGTTATCGCGCCAGTTGGCTTGATATTGTTTGCGGTATTAGTGAGCGCAAAGCCTAAGCCTCAGCCCAATGCTGAGCCGGTACTCACGTTACCGGAAGTGACAGTGGTCGAAGCCGAAATGGGGTACCACAAAGTGTCGGTAACGACACAAGGTGTCGTCTCGGCGGGGCGTCAAATAGATCTGGTTGCTGAATTGTCTGGCACCATTAATTTTGCGTCCGACCAATTTGTTGCGGGCGGGTTTATTGGGGTTGGAGAACCAGTGTTGGCGATCGACGATGCGGATTACCGCTATGCCATTACAAGTGCGCAAGCCAAGGTGGCAGAGGCGTCTAATCTGTGGGCGAAAGAAAAAGGGCTTGCACGTAGAGCCAGGCAAGAATGGAAAGATCTCGGAAGCGACGATGCCAATAATTTATTTTTGCGGGTTCCTCAAGTGGACGCCGCAGAAGCGATGTACAAATCCAGCGTGGCATCGCTTGACCAGGCACGCCTTAATCTAAAAAGAACCAACATAGCCTCCCCGTTTTTTGGGCGCGTGAAAGAGACGTATGTTGATCTTGGGCAGTATGTTAACTCCGGTTCTGTATTGGCAAAAATATACGACACCAGCTTTGTAGAGGTTCGATTGCCGTTAACGGACCAGCAGGCCGCATTGTTAAATCTACCGCTTACCCGCCGTGAGGAGGCCATCGCTAAACCGAGTGTCACAATCTCTGCTGATATCGCGGGTATACCGACCTCATGGGAAGGAAAAATCGTACGGGTAGAAGCCAGCGTAGACGAAGCTTCCCGAGTCTATTTTGCGGTTGCCCGAGTGAACAACCTTGCGGTAGTTCAGAGCGATAGCTTACCGTTAATGGTTGGCTTGTTTGTAAACGCCGAAATAGAAGGGCGAACATTTTCCGATATGGTTGAGCTACCGCGTGAGGCCATTTTTCACCGTAATAAAATTTATGCGCTTGCCGACGATGACGAAATTTCGCTAAAAGAAATTGACCTGTTGGTGTCGGGTGACGCAAGTGTTTGGGTGCGCGGGCCTATAGTAACCGGCGAACGCGTGGTGATTGAAAAGCAAGGCATGCTCGATGTAGGCGATAAAGTTAAACCGTTATTGGGTACACCGTTACCTGCGATAACAGTGGTTGACGCGACCGCGACTACCGCTGACACGGCTGAAGGGGTGGGTATCTAGCGATGAGTAAAATAATAGACTGGTTTTTGGATAACCCTAAAGCGGCGACATTACTGTTGGTCATGTTATTGGTTGGCGGTTTTATTGGCTCTAAACAATTACATAAAGAAGTGTTTCCGGCCTCACTAGCCCCCTTTATTGAAATTACTATGGTGTATCCTGGTGCGGCACCTAGTGAAGTTGAAAAACAAGTTGTTACTCGTATTGAGCAAGTTGTAGCGGATGTACCGGGTATCGTCGAATTGAATTCAGAATCGCGATTGGGTTTTGGTAAGGTGATCATTCAATATTTGGACGGTTACGATTCAGGCAAATTAATCAATGATTTGAAATCCCGTGTCGACGCTATTATCACCTTTCCTACCGATGTGGAGAGAGCGAATATTGTGCAAGTCGAAAATCGGCCTGACCTTATGTTTCTTGCGCTGTCGGGTGATGTTGGAGAGGCGAAACTAAAACGTACCGCCGAAACCATACGAGATCGCTTAAGCTTAATTCCGGGTGTTGCGTTAGTGGCCTTAAAAGGCACGCGTGAAGAAGAAATTTCGATAGAAGTGTCCGAATATAACTTACGACGTTATGGGCTCTCGTTCGATGATGTGGCGAGTGCAATACGCAGTAACTCGTTGAATATTCCGGCGGGCATGGTGCGTACCAATAGCGGTAACATCCAAATACAAACGCGAAATCAAGCGTACTACCGTGAAGATTTTGAGAATATTGTGGTGGCGAGCCAAACTAATGGCTCGGTAGTGTATTTACGAGATGTCGCAAACTTAAAAGACGGTTTTGTTGAAAACGATGATCGTCTTATTTTTAATGGGCGGCCTGGTGCAATTTTTCAGATAGTGGCCAACGACTCGGATGATGTAACCCAAACCACGAAGGCGCTCGAAAAGGCGCTAGAGCAAGAAAATGCGCTGTTACCGACGACTATGTCCATTGATGTCACCTTTAAGATGGCAACGGTTTTTGAAGACCGAATGAGCTTATTGGTCGAAAACAGTATTAGCGGTTTGGCGTTAGTCTTTATGGTGCTTATGCTGTTTTTACGGGCGCAACTTTCTATTTGGGTGTGCGTTGGTATTATTGCATCGTTTTCCGGCGCTATATTTTTAATGCCACTATTTGATGTAGCCCTCAACATGTTATCGCTTTTTGCGTTCCTACTGGTGTTGGGCATAGTGGTGGACGATGCCATTATCGTGAGCGAGAGCATCTACTCGCAGAATCAAAAGGGTATTTATGGGAAGGAAGCCGCAGCGAGGGGTGTAAAATCCGTTTATATGCCGGTAATGATTGCCGTAATTAGCACCATTATCTTTTTCTTGCCGCTGTATTTCGTCGCTGATTTTGCTAAGCCCACGACTTACCCCATTGTAATGGTGATTGTGCTGTGCCTAATTTTCTCGCTTATTGAATCCCTCTTTATTTTACCGGTACACCTTTCAAAAATGGGACCAGAGAAAAAACCGACGAATCGGCTAATGGCATTGTTTGGTCGGTTGAGCCATGTTACGTCATCAAAACTTACCTATTTTTCTGAATCGTTCTATCAGCCGTGGGTACTTAAAACGGTACGAGCAAAAGGCACAACGATTACGACTTTTGTCATAATATTTATTATTTCGATTGGCTTCATTGCCGGTGGCTGGATTCGGTCGAGTTTTATGCCCGTTGTACCCAACGACTACGTGGATGCAAATGTTACTCTGCCAGAGGGTTCACCAGCGACTGCGGTTAACCGTGTTGCGCAGCGAATGTCCGAGTCGGCCGAGGCAATGAAAACGGATGACGTATTGCTAGAGGCGAACAATGGCCAGCCGTTTATCACAATAATTGAATCGCAAATTTCGGGTAGCAATGTTCGATTATTTCTGGGCCTCGAGCGGGCGGGTATTCGCGATATATCGCCAGAACTTGTGGCAAGCCGGTGGCGAGAGCTTGCGGGGGAAATCCCTGAGGCGGTGGAATACCGATTAGATTATTCCATTAACGGCGTTGCGCCCGATATTGCGCTTGATATGAGTATTGCCTCTAACGATTTTGCGGATCAGCGAGCGGCTGCTAACGCCGTTGCGCTAGCGCTGTCCCAATATCCTGGTGTTTATAATATTCGTGACGGATTACAGGGCGAGCGTTCGGAACTGGAAATACTGTTAAAGCCCCATGCAGAATCATTGGGTATCACCCTAGGTGATGTATCGAATCAAATTCGCCAAGGTTATTACGGTGAGGAAGTTCAGCGCATTCCACGTGGTAATGAAGACGTGAAAGTGATGTTGCGCTATCCCATTAGCGAGCGCTTGGGGTTGGATCGGTTTGACAATATTCGTATTCGTACCCAGGCCGGTGCCGAAATACCGCTGGCGGAAGTCGCCGAGCTGAAAATTGTACCGGGCTATACTGTGATAAAGCGAAAAGATAGAAAACGTAACATCGCGATTACGGCGAATGTAAAAGAAGGCCATAGCGGAGCCGATATTGTTTATCAGCTTAAGCAAGAGTACACCACCCAATGGATGAAGGAACATCAGGGTTTTAGTATTGATACCGGCCGTAATATGCAGCAGGAACAAAAGTTTGTTAACCGTTTGGCGATAAATTTTTTGCTAGCCATGATCGCGATCTATTGCTTAATGACTATTGCATTTAAATCCTATTCTCAGCCTCTACTGGTGCTAACGGCCATTCCCTTTGGTTTTATGGGCGCGGTTTTTGGTCATCTGATAACGGGCGTAGAGTTAAGCATGATGTCAATGCTGGGGTTTGTTGCCTGCGCGGGCGTTGTTGTTAATGACAATTTAGTGCTGCTGGATAGAATTAACCGTCTTGTTGAAGAAAAAACCGATATCGTTCAAGCGGTAGTCGAAGCTGCAACAAGCCGTTTTCGGCCAATTGTACTAACATCACTGACAACGTTTGCGGGCTTAATTCCTATAATGTTTGAACGCAGTATTCAGGCTAAATTTTTACAGCCTATGGTTGTATCGCTATCGTTTGGTGTGCTGGTCGCAACCACGGTTACGCTTTTTCTAGTGCCCTCGCTGTACTTGGTAATGGCCGGGGCGAGCAGGCGTTTGAGCGCACGTAAACATACTAATGCTGCGGCGGCAGTTGACGCGCCAGCAAGCGTGTAAGCCTCGTTTTTTTGGGCCTGCCATCGCACTATAAATAAACCGATAAGGTTTGCTTATAGTGCGGCGGCTACAGTTTCCAGGGTGGGCGTTAGGGTATCCAATAATACGCTTATGGTTTCGTCTCGTTGGGCATCGACAAAAAAGTGGCCGCCGTTTATCCAGTTAATATCGGTCGTACTCCTAAAGAGAGCTTGCCATGCCAATAAATCTTCCGTTCGAATTCGATCATCAAACCCAGCAAGAATTGACAACCGCATAGGCATTTGCCCTCGATAACCGGAAGGGCTGGTTTCAATAATTTTGAAATCGGCACGTAACGACGGCAATGCCAGTTCAGCGATCTCTGGGTTGGCAAGTGCTGCTTTGGGGGCGCCACTAATATTGCCCAGCTGCCGTATAAAGTCCTCATCACTTAAAGTATGGAAGATAGTCTCACGGGGTATTGTCGGTGCTGCACTTGCAGAGGCAATAAAATGAAGCGGAAGCGAACTTTGAAAGCGTCGTAGCATAATGAGCAATTCAAAAGCAACGCGCGCACCCATACTATGGCCGAAAAAAATGGTGTCTTTGTGGGGAAGTTTTTTATACGCATTAAATAAATCGAGTGTTAGCGACTGTAAATCGTTGTAACAGGGCTCACCATATCGAACACCTCTTCCTGGAAGCTGCACCACGGATAATTCGATGGTGCTGGGCAGAAGGGTAGCCCACGGTAAAAAAGTAGCCGAATTGCCGCCAGCGTATGAAAAGCACAACAGGCGAAAGCGTGCATTCGCTAAGGGTTTAGGTGTGTAAATAAGAGATGTTCTATTCATCTGGCGACCCAAATAAGGTGAAAGGTTGTATCGAAAAATGAGGGTAAACAACGATACAAGACGATTATTGCGCCACACCTTGCTCGAATGAGCGGAATATTAACCTGTTAGGCGAAAGGTTAGAAATTATTTGACGAAAATTACGCCGGCGATGAATAAAATTAAAGATTTTAAATACAGAAATAATGGGCTTAACGCATTTTACGGCACATTGCTACTGTCATTGTCGGTAATTGAAGATAGACGAATAATTTAGCTTAATAGAGGCTGAATCTATAAGTCTGGTTTTGGGTAGTGAGCATCGCTTGCGCCCTTAATTGATGAATACATTGTGGCGAGGCGTTAGCGTGCGCTACTTTTTTGGATGGGGTGATATTGAGTGAAGATCTGTATTGTTATTGCGATGGCATTGTTAAGCTCGATGTCAGTAACCGCTGAGAATTTGAAAGATATTTATTCTCTCGCGCTAGAGAATGACTACCGTTATAAAGTGGCGGAATCAAATTATCTTGCGCTTAGCGAAAGCCGCGCACTCGGTCGATCACGTTTGCTGCCAAGTCTCGTGGTAGAGGGGTCATTGGTGAACAGTGAAACTGAAAATGAGCGACTATCCTCTAATCCATTTGCGGCGCCTAGCGAGACGACCAGCGGCACGATTAGTCAGCGTTATAGTGTGGTGTTATCTCAGCCGATAATCGACTTTTCTGCAGTCTATGGCTATCAAAAAGGCAAAGGTACTGCTAAGCGTGCGGCCTTACAGTGGCAACAAGCAAAACACGCACTTATCGTGCGGGCGACCAGTGCCTACCTAAAAACGCTTAAAACGAATGCAGATTACACGGCAGCGCGCTCAGCAGAAGCGGCCTATAAAGCGCAATTGACATCAGTACAGCTTGCCTACGATACCGGGCTGGTGAGCTCTTCTGACTTGCTGCAAGTTAAATCAGCCTACGACAGTGCTACCGCTGAAAGAATCGTGGCGGAGAATAGTGTTCGGGTGCAGTTTTACGAGTTAATGCGTATTACCGGTAGTGATCATGATGCGTTGGCGGGATTTGCGGAAAACTTTACGGTCGAAAAACCCAAGCCTGCGGTACTAAATGACTGGGTGGATATGGCAAAAGCACAAAATTTAGAGTTACATATAGCCAAAATATTCGAGCGTGAATATAAAAATAATTACAAAGAAAAAGCCTCGGCACACTTGCCAACGTTAACGGGGCGCTTAGGTTATAGCTACAATGATGACGCGAATAGTTTTAGCAACGATTCCCCCTATGACATGACGACAAGCGATATTTCAGCCTCGGTAACGCTTACCATCCCCGTTTTTTCCGGTGGTGGTACCTCGGCGTCAACACGGCAGGCGCGTTATCAATACTATGAGCAGCGCGATAATCGCAATCTAGTTGAGCGGGATGTTATTCAAGAAACACGTGCGAACTATCTCAATACGCTAGCGGGCGTCGCAAATGTAAATGCACGAAAGGTTGCGCTAGAGTCCAGTTTGAGTGCGCTTAATTCGGCGCAAGCCGGTTACAAAGAAGGCGTACTATCGGTTGTAGATCTATTGGAAGTGCAGCGTACGCACTATACGGCGTGGCGTTTGTATACCACCGCCATTCACGATTACCTTATTGCTGGGCTGCAGCTTAAAAATGTTGCGGGAACCTTGTCGGGCGACGATATAGAGTATATTGATCGCTATTTAAGTGATGACAATGCTGTGACAAAACCGTCTTAATTTTTTTCTAACCCCTGTTTATCGTTTTACTCTCCTCAAGACGCTTTTGGCCACTGAAACTCTTTCAGTGGCCATTTTTTTGATTAGTAAGTGTTGCATCTAACGCATTACAATCCGTCAATTTTGCCTCTTAACTCATCTGCTATAACACCCTACCTGTAACAACTGACAACTCACATTAATCACGAAAAAGAATTATTGTAACGGCATAAATTTGAACTCAGGAGAGTTTTGTAATGTTTAGCAATAGTTCCAAATTCTGCGTCGTGACACTGATGCTGTTGGCCATGATAAGTTGCGGCGGAAAAGTCGAAAGCGAATTGACGGCAGCTGAAAATCAAATTCAAGTACAAAAAATACAGAACCTTCAAGTGGTTGGCTTGTGGCGTTCGCCGGAGTCGGCTACAGGTTTTGAATTCTTTTCGTCGGTTATTAATGGCCCCGAAGCAAGCGGCCTAAAAACGGGCCGGGTACTCGATGGCAATAGTGTTAAACATCAATTCTGGTGGACGGCATCGGCGGACGGGAAAATTCAATTGAATCTCGTTAGCCCGAACTGTAATGCGCGGCCTTTGAGTTACTGTGAAGCGAGTGAGCAGGTAACGATTACCGCACGAGGCGATAATGCTAAAAGCTCCATATGGACAATTGAGTACGATCAAGATTATGACAATATCAGTGATCGTACCGACGTATACCCGTACACAAAAGAACTGATTGGCATCGAAGATTTTAGCCATAACGAATTGTATTTGCAGGAGTCGGAGTATTTCGCTTTTGCAACTCGATTGGACGTGTCTGGAACGCAGGTGAGTGTTCACCTGATTCACCTGGATGAAACGCTTGTTGCACACGGTGAATTGATGGCTGCGGGAGCCGATCTGGTGCAGCTGGCAACGACCGAAGATGCGAGTGTCATCGAGTCTCAGTCGTTTTATGTGGAAGGCGTGGGTTACCGCGATCTAGAGGTACAAAAAACGTATCAAAACGTCGTGCTCCGAAAGTCCAGCGGTAATGGATTCAGCGTGGCCTACGATATTGAAACGGAAGTACTTATACCGGCGGAATTGGACGGTTTACGCATCGATACTGGCAGTACTCAAGAGCGTGTGAGCTTTACACGCGTTGGCAATACCGTTGGCGATTTTTTAACGGAGAGTCGAGTGTCTAACGGCATGATAGCGGCGGGCAAACAGTTTGTTACCTTTATCCCTTATCTGTTTAACGACGAAATTGTTTTACTGGGTGCGGGAAATAGACTTAGTTTTAATACGGATGAAGCCGGTTCTTTGTCGCGTGATGATATTAACGCAGGGGAAAATGCTCGGGCCGTTAATTTTACGTGGCAAGAAAACGACGGTGGTGAACTGTTGTTGACGTTAGACGGTGGTGACACAGTTGGCATTCGATTTGTAAAACCCATAACGGGCGGCTATCAAGTTCTCTACAGTATCGATAGCGAGGAGCATGGTGAAGCCTACGTTATTCATGATTTATTCGAATCAAAATTGCGGATGGATATGTCCGACCAAATACCCGGAAAATTTCGATTTTCATCGTCGACCCCGAATGGTTTCGGAGAAACGGAATTGTCCTTTAATGAAGACGGTAGCGTGACGTTTACTGATCTTGCAGATCTTTCTGGCTACTGGTTTTTTGATGAATTCAATAATGTTGTAAGTTTTGAATGTGTAGATTTGTTAGGACAGCAAATAGACATATACCAAGAGTGTTTTGACTACTTTCAATCCATTGAAGAAAACCCCATGGTGGACTTTGCACATATTCGTCGTATTGGTTTTATGTATGAAGGTGATGGCATGTTGCGGGCGCAGTATGACGCAAACTTCTGGGGAGGAATGTTTGGAAAGCCGGATGGTGGGTATCAAGGTGTGTCTATGACGTATCGCGTTAGGCGAGTCGGCGCATCTGACAAATAAATGAGATACAAATGTTGCTTATTGGTTTTATCGAGCGACGACTAAAATAACTAAGCAACGATGATAGCGGAGAAGCGTCATGAGTAGATATCTAGGATCGAATTCAAGAATTGATCATATCGCAATTGCTGTAAATAACATTGATGAAGCGTTGTTCTTATACGAAGACGTATTTGGCTTTGAATTGCTAGCGAGAAGAGATATACAAGGCCAGTTTACGGGAATGCGATCGGCGGAGTTAGATGCCGGTGGTTTTAAAATAGTGCTGGTTCAAGGCACAGACCCTGAGTCGCAGGTTTCACGGTATGTGGAAAAGTACGGTACTGGCGTACAGCATGTAGCGGTTGAGGTTAGTGATGTCGATTTTGTCGAAAAAACGCTGGCGTCATCCGGTATTAAATTTGCCACAAATGTGATTCGCGGCAAAGAGCTCACACAAATATTTACGCAGCGTGATACTAACTCGGGAATGATGTTTGAGTTCATCTCTCGGTCAGCGTCAGGTGCGAAGTTTGAAGAGAATAATATTTTAAGTTTATTCAAGCAGCTTGAAGCTGCTGAAGCGTACTAGTGGGAAGGGCACGATTATGGAAAGTAATACAATTTTACATTACATCGAAAGAAACGCGTTTGAAAACCCACTGGGTATTGCGTTTACATTTTTGAATGAAACCGGCGAGAAAGCGAATGAGCTAACCAATGAAGCGCTTTGGCAGGAAGTGCGCGCCGTTGCGACTTACTTAGCGTCGTTTGCTGAAAAAGGCAGCCGGATTTTACTGTTCTATCCCCCAGGGTTGGAATACATCACGTCATTCTATGGCTGCTTGTTAGCCGAAATGATAGCGGTGCCTTTGTATCCACCGAGAAAAAGTACGAAGTCAGATAGGTTGGTGAAAGTGTGTGAAAGCTGTCACTCAACATTGGCGCTAGTGGCCGAAGCAGAATCTGAGAATCTAAAGCGTATTTGGGCACAACAAAATACCGATAACCTGCCGCTGGAATTTCATGTACTAACGAACAATAGCGCATTGGAACTAAAGGCTTTTGACCTTGCACGTTTTAACCCAGCAGATGTGGCGTTTTTACAGTATACCTCCGGTTCTACCGGTGTGCCTAAAGGCGTGATGATCACCCATGGCAATATCCTCGGGAATACTGAATCGCTAACCTTAACGAACAATGCCAATGGCGATGATATCTTCGTGAATTGGTTGCCGCTGTTTCATGATATGGGCCTTGTCTGTACTTTACTGTGGCCTGTATACCTAGGTGTGCAGTCGGTCATGATGGCCCCAGCAACATTTGTGCGTAACCCTTTAATTTGGCTGCAATCAATTAATCGTTACAGGGGAAGTGTTTGCGGCGCACCTAATTTTGCTTATGACCTATGTGTAAACCGCATAGACGAATCGGAATTACAAGACATCGATCTTTCCTGTTGGAAAGTGGCATTTAATTCGGCTGAACCGGTTCGAGCGGAAACCTTAAAGAATTTCTCTCGTAAATTTGGCGAGTGTGGCTATAGCCACGCTGCATTCTATCCTGGCTATGGCATGGCAGAGGCCACCGTCTTTATTTCAGGTGGTACGCGTGAAGATGGCCCTACTTTGCTGTCAGTCGACAAGCGTGAATTAGCGGAAAACAAACTGGTTATTGATGACAGTGCGAATGATTCGTCCGTTGATGTTGTCAGTTGTGGTCGAGCACTTTCGCCCCATTCGTTGAAAATCGTAGAACCTAATACCAAAGAAGAACTACCGGAAGGCTGCGTAGGTGAAATTTGGTTTTCAGGGCCGAGCTTGTCACCAGGTTACTGGGATTTAGCCACAATTTCGAAAGAAGTGTTCGGTCAATCAATTGTAAATGCAGGTACTGAAGACGCAGCCTACTTTAGAACGGGCGATCTTGGCTCGGTAGTAAAAGGTGAACTATTTGTTACTGGCCGCATGAAGGATGTGATTATTGTTCACGGCAAGAACTATTACCCTCAAGATATCGAACACTCCAGCGTGACAAGCCATGAAGCCTTAAGACCCGGTTATTGCGCGGCGTTTTCCGTAGACTCTAACGGTATCGAAAAACTGGTGGTGGCAGCAGAAGTTGATCGTAAGTTTGTACGAAAAATTGATTTCGATGAAGTCTGTAGCGCCGTTCGACAAGCGGTATTTGATGATCATTCCTTAAGTGTTGAAGAAGTGATATTGCTAAAACCTAACCGTATACCGGTAACTTCTAGCGGAAAAATACAGCGTGCCGCCACTAAGGCGTTATATGTGAAAGGTGAGCTGGAAATAATGTCTACAGGTACTCCTGCCGTAGTGGTAGAGGAGGTGCTAACGGAGGTTGAGTCTGCGATTAGCGCAATATGGAAAGGCGTTCTAAATCTGGATTGCCTCGGCTTGCATGACAACTTTTTCGATCGAGGTGGCAATTCGTTGTCAGCAATCGAGATTGCTTCGAAGATTAAGAAAGCTTACTCCGAGGTGTGCTTTAGCCACGAAGAATTATTGGAAATGCCGACGGTTGCAAAAATGGCAGAGTATATCCAATTGAAAAGCGATTATGTTGTGCGTTCAAATCAGCGCGCAGAAGCGACATCTGGAAAGGTGATAATGATATGAAGGCGAATAGATTATTACGCGCGTTGTTTAAAGCAGGCGCAGATGTTGCGTTGGAGGATGGGCGTATCGCGCTTAAAAATTGCGATAACGTATCAGACGAAATACTTGAGCAGGTACGTGAAACAAAGAGCGAACTTATTGAATTGCTTAAAAGATTGGACCGCGCTGACCGTGCGGTACCTATGATAGGTGATGATGTAAAAAGTGGCGAATACGAAAGCCCTGTTGTGATGGCCCAAGAAAGCATGTTGTTTATGGAAGAGCTCTCCGAGGGCGAGACCTACTACAACATCCCGACAGCCTACACCATAACCGGTGAACTGAGCCTTAGGTCGTTATCCGCGTCGATCGATGCGCTGGTACAGAAACATGATGTTCTTCGTTCTACCTACGAATTTAAAGCTGGGAAATATGTCCGAAAAATAGGTGTCGCTCCGACCGCTACTTTACAGCTGCGTGACCTTACGGTTGACGTACAATTTGAATCTGAAACGTTAAAGATGCGTTTGCAGGACGAGGCAAATTACTGTTTCGACTTGTCGGTAGAAATTCCGATTCGGGTAGTACTATTTAAAATTGCCGATGAACACTATATTTTGAGCCTCAATATTCATCACATTGCAGCCGATGGTTGGAGTGCAAAACAGATTGTTAAAGATATTAGCGATGGGTACGCGCAAGCACAAACAATCAGTGACACCGATGCGATGTCTTCGGCGACGTCTGACTATTGTTATGCTGATTTTGCACACTGGAACGAAGATTGGCGCGATAGTAAAGCGTTTGTAGAAGCCGAGCACTATTGGTTAGAAAGCTTAGCCGACGCGCCCGATATTCACAGTGTCGCAACGGATTACCCTCGGCCTGCCGTATTGCCGGTCACGGGTGATACCTATCGCCACACGTTATCACTAGAGATTATTGATAAACTGAAATCTGAAGCGAAAGCGCACAATACTACAACCTTTACACTATTGCAGGCCGCTTTCGCGGGGTTTATAGCGCGGTATAGTGGCGAAAGTGATATTGTTTTTGGTACTGCAATGTCGAACCGAAACCCGGTTGAATTCGTCGAGACGGTTGGTTTGTTTGCGAATACTTTAGCGTTGCGTTACAACGCAGAGCAAACACAGTCGTTTTCAGAATTAGTGGCCCAGGCAAAGGATGTTAGCCAGAACGCCCAGCGATTTCAGCAATACCCATTTGATGCATTGGTCAATGCGGTTTGCCCTGTACGAAGTCTCTCGTGCAACCCTATTGTTCAAATAATGTTGGTGATGCAAGAAGATGCAGCGCGAAACCTCGACCTAGACGGCGTGTCAGTTGCGTTGCGCGATCATCGTCAAAATGTATCCAAGTTTGATTTCACCGTTCATTGTTTTACCGATGCGAAGATACCTCGTTTAGAGTGGGAATTTAACACTCATTTGTTCTCGCTCGAGACTATCATCGCAATGTCCGAACACTTCGAGTGTATTCTTGATCAGTGGTTAACGGATACAAGTGCCATTCTCGGCCATGCACAATTTTCATTAGTCGCGCCTTTGAAAGAGTCTTCTCTAGCGCCGTTAGATGAGCCTATCGCCGATACTTTACATCACTCATTCTTAGACGCAGTGCAAGCTAACCCCAGCGCAATTGCTGTGCGCGAGGGTGAACGTAGCTTTACCTATGCCGATATCGATCGCCAGTCAGATGCGGTCGCTCAGTATCTGCATACCGTGACGGAAGGCGAATCGAAACCGATTGGCGTTTGCCTTGAACGTTCGGTTGAACTGATTGTTGCGATGCTGGGTATTTTTAAACAGGGCAGTATTTACGTACCTTTGGATTTTGATTACCCGACAGAGCGCATTAATCGCATGGTTGACGATGCCAACACATCCTTAATTATCGTTGATAATGGTGCTAGAGCAGCGTGTTTACCAGATTCCGCAGATATTGTAATGGTGTCGACTATCCTCGAAAACACTACTGATCTCCAGTATCCGCTTTCGAGTAATCCTGAGTTGCCGGCCTATGTTATTTACACCTCGGGTTCTACAGGTGCACCTAAAGGTGTGCTAGTGCCCCATAAAAGTTTATTTCATTCGTTAAAAGCGAATGCACAGCGAATGAATTTTACTGAGAACGATTCTATGCCAACGGTAGGTTCGCAAGCCTTTGGGGTATCGTTATTGGAAATATTATTGCCCCTTACCAACGGCGGTGTGGTTGAAATAATTCCAAAGGTCGCGGTGAAAGATTTGTCCGAATTAATTGCCAATACCCAAACCGTTACTGTTTTTCATGCGGTGCCAAGTTTAATGCAGCAGTGGCTCGATAATGTGAAAAGTGGCCCTACCACGTTGTATCCTAATTTACGATTATTGCTGGTAGGCGGTGAAGCTGTTTCCCATGAATTGCTCGAGGCATTACGTGAGTGGCGGCCAAACATCCAGATTCTGGAACTCTACGGCATGACGGAGTCTTCGGTGGTGTGCAGTAGTTACGAGCCAACAGCTGAAAAACACGCGCATTATTGTATTGGCAGGCCTCATTCAAACGCATTTTTTTATGTGCTCAACGAGCATCTGCGCGAGCAGCCCATTGGTGTTCCTGGTGAGCTATATATCGGTGGGCAATCACTGGCTAACGGGTACCTGAACAAGCCCGACGTGACCGCACAAAGCTTTGTTGACAGCCCTTTCCTCGGCACTAAAAAACTGTATAAAACAGGGGATAGAGTCCGTTGTTTAAGGGATGGCCATTATGAGTTTCTAGGGCGCGTTGATAATCAAGTGAGTTTACGCGGTGTGCGTATCGAACTGGGTGAAATTGAAACGCTTGTGGATAGTTTGGCTTTTGTTCAAAAGGCTATCGCGCAAGTGATGACCTTAGCTAACAACGAGAAAACGCTGGTGCTTTTCTTTGTGGGTATTAGTGATGAGAAAGGTGAGTCGAGTGTGCAACGCGATGCAATTCGTGAGCATTTATCGGCTTATCTTCCTGACCATATGCGTCCGTCCATCATTCAATCGATAGAGCGTTTTCCGTTGAACCCCAATGGGAAAGTCGACCGAAAGAAACTACCTTTGCCGACGATTTCCTCACATTCAGAAGCGCCCGATTCATCGTTGGAGCATGAAATTCTAGCGCTTTGGGCAGAGGTCTTGGGCAGAGAAACTATCGGTGTAACGGATAACTTTTTCGAGATTGGTGGCCATTCACTAATGGCATCTAAATTAGTGGCAAAGTTGCGAGCAAAATATGAAGTTGATTTGCCGCTAAAAACTATGTTTGAAGCATCGAACGTTAGACTGTGTGCAGGCCGAATTGAAAAGGCTTTGCAGAAAAAATTTGCAACGGAATTGATTATTTCCGACCATTTATTGGAAAGCGATTTCGAAGAGCTCGCCGTATAAGCATTATTCTGGAGAATGACATGAAGACGAATAAACAAAAACTTTCTATTGTGGGTTTACTCTATAAAAAAGCACCTAGACTACTGATTTTCTCGGTTTCTGTTGGAGCAATTGCGGGTGCGCTTTATAGCTTGATTATCCCTTTTGTTATTCAAGGGATTGCGGCCGAAGCCGATAGTGGTTTGGCCTTTAGTGTGGCGGGCGTATCTTTTGAGTTTGATCAATCATCTTATGCTGCCATGTTTTTTATTACCGTAACAGCCATTTTGTTTACCAAGCTAGGGTCGGTGATACTCGTTAATAGTATTGCTAAATCGGCGGCTGCCGATCTCAAAATGAGTGTTGCCGATACCATTAGCCGCGCACGTACCGATAGCATCGAAAATGTTGGGTTTTCACGGTTGCTGAACATTCTCAGTGATGATGTGAATAGCGTTGCTAATGCAGCGATTACCATTCCATTACTGGTGGTATCGTTTGTTACCATTTTAGGGATGTTGGGATATCTCGCGTTTTTGAACATTAGCGTATTTGGCATAGTGGTGGGGGCCATAGTCGTAGGTCTATTTATGTTTCAGCTGCCGGTTACACTCGCACAGAAAAAGTATGAGAAGGCCCGCGCAATTAAAGATGTAATTCAGGAAGGGGTGCGTGGCTTAGTGATGGGCGCCTATGAATTAAAACTGAATGGAAAAAAGTCGGAACGTTTTCGTAAAGAGGAGCTGTTAGACCCGGTTAACCGCAGCGTACGATTAGAAAAAATTGCAGATGCAATATTTCATTTTGCGGGAACCTCAAGCGACTTACTGTCTTTCTTTATTATTGGTTCTGTGGTCTTTATCCTGCCTACCTACATGACTTTGGATAATGCAGAAACCTACGGGGTTGTAATGGCTTTACTGTATATCGCTGGCCCGCTTGCTCATATTTTAGGCATGATGCAGCAATTTAAAGTAGGGCAAATTGCAATGATTCGAATTGAAGCGCTGTATGAGCTCGAAGAAGAGATGCAGGTAACAGAAACTGACAACATACCGCCTACATGGCATTCCTTTGGTGGCGATAAACTCACGTATCAATATCCAAATTCGTCCTCCGATCGCACTTTTTCGCTTGCGCCTATATCGGTTGATTTCAAACCGGGTCAGGTCAATTTCATTGTGGGTGGTAATGGTTCAGGCAAGACAACGTTAAGCAAGTTGTTATCGCTTCATTATTTGCCGTCGTCGGGTAACTTGTATTTCGACGGCGTTTGTATTGATCGCTCTAATATTGCTGCTGCACGAGAACGTATATCGGTTATTTATTCTGATTATTATCTTTTTTCGAAGATATATTGCGATCTCGCCACGGTTGATATGGGCAAGGTGAATACTTATCTCAATATGTTAGGGCTTTCGGGTAAAACTGAACTTATCGATGGTCGGTTTACAACCACCGATCTTTCTGATGGACAGCGTCGACGACTCGCCTTGATGGTCGCCTTGTTGGAAGACAAAGACATTTATGTGTTTGATGAGTGGGCGGCGGATCAAGACCCAACCTTTAAGAAAATATTTTACCAAAGTATTTTGCCTGAAATGCGAAAGGACAATAAATTGGTGATCGTTATTACCCACGATGATCGTTATTTTAATCATGCTGATCGCGTTATTACGATGGAAGATGGGCGTGTAAATTCTATTCAAGAAATTAAGTCCGAAGCGCTCAATCGTGTGATTGAAACTAAGGGTACCGTGTTCGAGCCGCTGGCAGAGATGGCTTAATAAACGCATAACGAGGATTTTATAATGGTTAACAAAATTGATACCGTGGCATCCAAGCAGGTTCCGTTTTTCTCGATTGTTGTGCCGACCTGTGGTCGGCCTGGAATGCTCGAAAGGGCCATTGGTAGCCTTGTTGCACAAGGCTTTACGGCATTTGAAATTGTTGTAGTGGATGATAGGCCAACAGCGGAGCCGCTTTCCTTGTCGTGCCTAGAGCATGATAGCGTGCGATATATTCAGAATACTGGCGCTCATGGTGTGGCCAATGCACGTAATCTTGGCATTGATCAAGCGCGAGCTGAATGGGTGTTGTTTTTAGACGACGACGATGAATTGGCCGATGATTATTTAACGACGTTACATCAAGCGATTTTAGCCGATGCCGATGTAGAGTTTTTCTGGAGCGGGGTACGTGTTTTTTATGCCGATAGTGACAAGGCGGTTGTGACGGCCTCAGACTGGAAGACAAAAGAAATAAAACTGTATAAAGATGATGACGCAACGTATATAGGTGCAAGTTACGGTGTTGCGCTTAAACGTTCTGTTTTTCAGCGTTGTGGTAATTTTGATGTAGATTTTCCCGTAGGCGAAGATACGGAATTATTTGTGCGCGTAATGAGTGAAGGCATAAAAGCCAGAGCCATCCCTCATATTGGGATGATTAAGCATGAAACCCATGTGGAGCGCCTTTCAACCAATTATACGAAATATGCCGACCTCAACATCTACGAGCGTATTTTTCGTAAGCATAGGGCTTATTTGGCCGATAATCGAAAGGTGTACCACACACAGCTGTGTTGGGCCTCGCTGGTGTATATCAATAACGGTAACTTCAGCGATACGAAATATTTTTTCCAAGAATTTTTAACGCTGGGGCACTATTGGTCGTATTTTAATATGGGCTGTTATCGAACGGTGCACTATATGACGTCGACCATAAAAAAATGGTGCGGTTTAAGTATTAGCCGAGCATCAGCTTAAACCGTAAAGGCCCCTTCAGGGTATTTGGTTAGGGGTAGGCGCCGTGATACTTGCGGCGTCCCATCCCACATTGGCGCGTATTGATCTTCTGTAGAGGCCTTTCTAATGAGGCGCTGGGGTACAGCGTTTGCGGGGGAGGCCCGTTTTTAGTCCTTTTCTACCTCAATCTTTGGCTCTGAGCGATTATCTGAGCGATTAAAAGTGTTGTGCTGCAGGAAGAAACCCCATCTTTTTTCAGTATCTTAAGCTCATATCAAAAAAAAGGATCTTAATTCACACTATCATAGATTTTTCGAATGTTCGGTCGTAACAGACGTAAGTGATTAAACCTATGCAGTATGTGCTTGTTTTTAACAGTGGTAGCTCGTCTTTCAAGTTTTCTCTTTTTCCGTTAGATACTGAAGTGCCCTTCTTAGCCGGTGTTGCCGAAAATCTCGGTACGCCGCAAGCCTCTATGCGTGTGGTTCCGCAGCAAGGTACACCGTTGCAGGTACCGTTGGTGGGAGCCCATGAGCGTGCGATAGAGTTGCTGGTGGAAGTTTTGCCTACCTTCGGCTTAACGTTTAAAGATATTGCAGTTGTGGGCCATAGGGTGGTTCATGGGGGCGAAGTGTTTACCGAGTCTGTGCGTATTGACGAACGTTCATTGGCGGATATTCGGGCATGTTCCGGGCTTGCTCCCTTGCATAATCCCGCTAATATTCTCGGTATAGAGCGAATAGAGGCGCTTTTTCCTCACCTTCCTCAGGTTGCAGTATTCGATACGGCTTTTCATCAAAGCTTACCTCGCAAAGCCTTTTTATACCCTATCCCCTATGCGCTTTATCGGGAGCAGGGCGTGCGCCGCTATGGTTTTCATGGCACTAGCCATCGCTATGTTGCAGAAACTACGCTTAAACAATTGGAGCTACCAGCGTCCGATAGCCATCTGTTAATCGCGCATTTAGGCAACGGCTGCAGTGCCACTGCGGTGAGAAATGGCCAGAGTGTGGATACCACCATGGGGCTAACACCGTTGGAAGGGTTGATGATGGGCACTCGCTCGGGCGATGTTGACCCAAGTTTGCATCAATACCTACACGATAAGTTGGGATGGTCGCTTAAAGATATTACCCATATGTTGAATTATGAATCGGGTTTGCGCGGTTTATCTGAGCTAAGTAACGATATGCGCACGCTGATATTGGCGGCGGAGGAGGAAGGAAATGCTCAGGCGGCCATGGCCATTGAGGTATTTTGCTTCCGTCTTGCTCGGCAACTGGCTGCGCTGGCCGCCTCCCTTCAGCGCATTGATGCGCTAGTGTTTACAGGTGGCATTGGCGAGAATAACCCGTGTATTCGCACACGGGTATTGGAGCAGCTGGCTATTTTCGGTTTTCAGGTCGATTTGGACCGTAATCAGGAGCATGGTCGATCGTTTGGCGGCGTGATTACGAAGGATAACAGCCCTGTGGCAATGGTGGTTAAAACGAATGAAGAAGCAATGATTGCACGCGATAGTGTGCGTTTACTAACTAGAGGTAACGCCTGATGCATAGCTTTTATATTGCTCCCACAACATCGGGAACAGGTCTTACATCGGTATGTTTGGGGTTTGTGCGTGCGCTCGATCAACTGGGTGTGCGTGTGGCGTTTTTTAAGCCTATTGCGCAAATCTACGGCTCCGATATTGGCCCTGGTCGGTCGACGCACTTAATTCGAGAAACCGTGGGATTACAAACCGGTGAATCGATAAGTTTGGCCTATGCGCAGCATAAGGTGGCTCAGGGAAAACTGGACCAGCTTATGGAGGAAGTGATTACTAACTATCAGGCGTCGGCCCGTGATGCAGACGTTATGGTAGTGGAAGGGCTTGTGCCTAGGGCGAATGAAGACTATATCGCGCGGTTAAATCAGCGTTTAGCGAGTACGTTAGGGAGCGATATTATTCTGGTGGCTGCAAAGCGGCAGTATTCGTCTTCAGAGCTGAATGAGCGCATTAATATCACGGCGAGTAAATTTGGTGGGTTCGACAACCCACGTTTATTGGGCTGCATACTGAACAAGGTTGGCGCACCGCCGAAGGAGAGCCAGCGGGTTAAAACGGATGATAGTCTCGACGGCTGGGAAGTTCGGGAGCGCAGCCTTGATGAGGTTAAACGAAAATTGCCGGTGTTTGGTCACGCAAACTTTCGTTGTTTAGGCATTATTCATTGGAACCCTTCTTTTATAGCACCGCGCACGCTTGATATTGTGAATCATCTGCGCGGGCGAGTGTTGCATGCGGGCAATATGGACCAGCGTCGTGTTACCTCTGTAGTGCTTTGCGCACGCACAGTCCCTAATATGCTGTTTGCACTAAAGGCCGGTACGTTAGTGATTACGCCTGGCGATCGCACCGATATTTTATTGGCAGTTGCACAGAGCGTACTGAATGGCGTGCCCTTGGCTGGTATTTTGTTTACGGGTGATTTAGTGCCCGATGAGCGGGTGATGGCGTTGTGTCGCGGTGCTATCAATACGGGTTTACCGGTACTTATAACGGAATATGATTCACTAACGACAGTACAGCGGTTGGATGATATGAGCAATGAAGTGCCCGCCGATGATGTGCCCCGTATGTTAGACGTTATGGATGCTGTGGCTGAAGCGGTTGATATTCAGTGGCTGACGAACCGCGCCGCCCTACCTCAAGATGTGCGCATGTCGCCTCCCGCTTTTCGGCATCACCTCATGTGCCAAGCGCAATTGGCGGACAAAAAAATTGTATTACCCGAAGGGGCGGAGCCACGCACTATTCAAGCGGCCATTGCTTGTACAGAACGCAAAATCGCGCGTTGCTTGTTATTGGGAAATCGCGAGCAGATTCGGCAAGTGGCCGAAGCACAAGGTTTAACGCTGCCCGATAGTATCGAAATACAGGACCCCGATGAGATTCGTGCCCGTTATGTTCAGCCCATGGTGGAATTGCGTCAACACAAAGGCGTGAGCCCGCCGCAAGCGGAAGCGTTATTGGAAGATAAGGTAATGCTGGGCACCATGATGTTGGCGCAAAACGAGGTAGACGGTCTGGTGAGTGGCGCGGTGCACACCACCGCGAATACGATACGCCCCGCCTTACAGCTTATTAAAGCCCGAGCTGAAACACGGCTCGTATCCTCTATTTTCTTTATGTTAATGCCCGATCAAGTACTGGTTTACGGTGATTGTGCCGTCAACCCTAACCCCAATGCGGCCGATTTAGCCGATATCGCCATTCAGTCGGCTGATTCGGCTCTCGCCTTCGGTATTGAGCCTCGAATTGCCATGATTAGTTACTCTACAGGTGTCTCAGGTGTCGGTAGTGACGTCGATAAAGTGCGTGAAGCGACGAAAATCGCCAAACGACTGCGTCCAGATCTGGTCATTGACGGCCCGCTGCAATATGATGCAGCGGCTATTGCCAGTGTTGCGGCTTCTAAAGCGCCCGACAGCCCTGTGGCGGGAAAAGCAACAATATTTGTATTTCCTGACCTTAATACGGGCAATACAACGTATAAAGCCGTGCAGCGAAGTGCAAACGTCGTTAGCATTGGCCCAGTATTGCAGGGTTTGAAAAAACCCGTAAATGACCTGAGCCGTGGCGCATTGGTAGATGACATTGTCTATACCATTGCCTTGACGGCCATACAGGCTGAACAGAATAACAATTAGACTTTAATTGCCTGTTTGTTGACAATTCGCCAGCGTCTCCGATGTGAACTGGGCGATAGGATAAAAACTTAAAACCCTCCTATTCGATGTTGAATGAAAGGGATTGCATGTAAGTACCCATGTGTTATTTGAGGTTTTATCCTAAGGGCCAGCGGGTTATTGTCTCGGTTTTTGACTTTCTGAAACATCAGAGTTTTATCAACAAACTGACAGCTAGTCTCTTATTGCCGTTATTGCAGCAGTTTCGGACATGTTGCGATTGATCAAAGCATTTACCAATGGCGCTTAGCAGCCATCGGTGACGGTATAATCGTTAAGCCCTGCTAAATTGGCACCTCAATAAACCGCGCTGGTCGACATCCGCGCGGTTTATTTGTCTAGAGGGTGTTTTTGGGCGTAATAAAGAACAGTAGTGAGAAACATTATGAAACAGCATACTCCCCCTCAAGGTGGGCTCTATCATCCAGAATTCGAACACGATGCTTGCGGTATAGGCTTCGTGGCTAACCTTAAGGGACGAGCGTCTCATGAGATTGTAGAAAACGCCCTCACCATGCTGACCTGTATGGAGCATCGTGGTGGTACCGGTTATGACGTCGATAGCGGTGATGGCGCGGGTATTCTTATCCAAATCCCGCACGAGTTGCTGTCTGAAGAGGCTAAGACCTTAGGTTTTGAGCTGCCCGCAGTGGGAGAATACGGGGTTGGCATGTTGTTTATGCCTAATAGCGAAGCCGTAGCCAACCAATGCCGAACGGTACTAGAAGAATGTGCCTCTGCGTTAGGGTTGAGTGTGACGGGCTACCGAAAGGTACCGGGTGATAATGCCAGCCTAGGCTTTGCCTCACGTAACAGCGAGCCCATGATTGAGCAGGCGTTTATTGTTAAGCCAGACGGAATTAGCCAAGAAGAATTTCAGCGTAAGCTGTATGTCTTGCGAAAAAGCAGCGTGTACCAAGCGTATGATCGAGTCGATTGCGAGAAAGACGAATTTTATATCGCCTCGCTGTCTAACCGCACCATCGTGTACAAGGGGCAGTTTACAACAGCGCAGGTGGCCCAATACTATTTGGATTTACGTAATCCAAAATTACAATCGGCCATTGCCATGTTCCATAGCCGTTTCTCGACGAATACATTCCCTGCATGGCGGCGCGCCCAGCCTTTTCGCATTTTGTCCCACAACGGTGAAATTAACACCGTAAAAGGCAACATTAATTGGATGATGGCTCGCCAAGCGCTTTTTGAATCCGTTAATTTCACTCCAGAAGAAATAGAGCTGTTGCATCCTATTTGTAACCGTGACAGCTCAGATTCGGCGAACTTAGATTTAGTGATTGAATTATTGCTGCTTAGCGGTCGCCCGCTGGCTCAAGTGATGATGATGGTAATCCCGGAAGCGTGGCAAAGCCAAACGGATATGGACCCCGTTAAACGCGCCTTTTACGAATATTACGCCAACGTGATGGAACCATGGGATGGCCCAGCCTCTGTCAGCTTTACCGATGGCCAAGTCGTGGGCGCAACCCTCGACCGCAATGGCCTGCGTCCTTCACGTTATTTAGTTACCGATGACTACACCGTGGTAATGGGGTCTGAGACCGGCGCTCTCTGTGTTGATCCGTCGCGCATTGTTAAAAAAGGTCGTTTGCAGCCCGGTAAAATATTTATTGCCGACTTAAACCAAGGCCGCATTATTAGTGACGACGAAGTTAAAGGCGAAATTTGTGCGCGTCAGCCTTACGGCGAATGGTTAGCGAATAACAAGATAGAGTTAAGTGATTTGCCTACGCCGGCAGACCCAATTCCCGTTGTTGAAAACCTGCGTATGCGCCAAAAGGCGTTTGGCTATACCTACGAAGATGAAAACTTAATCCTCGCGCAAATGATTGGCACCAGCAAAGAGCCTCTTGGCGCGATGGGAGCCGACAACCCCTTAGCGGTTATGTCGGACCGCCCGCAAAATTTATCAAATTATTTTAAGCAATTATTCGCGCAAGTTACCAACCCACCCATCGACCCTATTCGTGAAGAAATGGTAATGTCGTTGCGTACCTACGTGGGTGCTTCTCGTAACTTATTAAGTGAAACACCAGAACATTGTCGCAAGGTCGAAATTGATCAGCCCTTGTTAAGTAACGAGCAGTTAGCCAAGTTAAAGCACATCGATAAAGAGCATTTGCAGTCCAAAACCTTGGACACACTTTTTCGTGCCAATAAAACTGCCGGTGAGTTAGAAGCCGCGCTAGAGCGTTTATGTCGCCATGCAAAAGATGCGGTTAATGAAGGCTACTCAATTTTAATTTTGAGTGACCGCAATGTGGATTCCGATCACGCTGCAATACCGGCCTTGCTGGCCACGGCCGCTGTCCACCACTCTTTAATTCGTGATGGCTTGCGTGCTAAAGCAGAGATTATTGTAGAGTCGGCTGATGTGCGTGAAACCCATCACTTTGCCACTTTAATTGGATATGGCGCCGCAGCGGTTAACCCTTATTTAGCGATTGAAACCCTGTACGCTATGCGTGATGAAGGGACACTCGAAAGCGCATTAACGAACGACCAATTACTTCAGCGATATTGTAAAGCTGTGAACAGCGGTCTACTAAAAATATTTTCTAAAATGGGTATTTCAACGCTACAGAGCTATCAGGGTGCTCAAATTTTTGAAGCCCTCGGTATTAATAGCAGTGTTATTAAACAGTATTTCACCAGTACGATTAGCCGTATTGAAGGGATTGGCCTTGATGACATAGCGCAAGAAACGTTGGCCAAGCATCGTGAAGGATACCCGTCAGAAAATCGTATTCACATCGACGATGTGCTGCACAGTGGCGGTGATTATGCGTGGCGTCACGATGGCGAGCGCCATTTGTTTAACCCCACCACTATTCGACTCTTGCAACACGCCACCGCCGCCAATGATTACGAGCAGTTTAAAGAGTACACACGTGCGGTAGACGATCAAGCTAGCGCATCATTTACGTTGCGTAGCTTGCTTAATGTCGATGCTGATCGCCCGTCTGTTTCAATCGACGACGTAGAATCCGCCGAAAAAATATTTAAACGTTTTGCCACAGGCGCCATGAGCTTTGGTTCTATTTCGTGGGAAGCACACACCACCTTGGCAAAAGCCATGAACCGCATTGGCGGTAAGAGTAATAGTGGTGAAGGTGGTGAAGACCCAATTCGATTTAAACCCGACGAAAATGGCGATTTAATGCTAAGCCGCATTAAACAGGTGGCCTCGGGTCGCTTTGGTGTTACCAGCCATTACTTGGCCAATGCCGATGAACTACAGATTAAAATGGCTCAAGGTGCAAAGCCCGGTGAAGGAGGCCAATTACCCGGCCATAAAGTGGATGCCTGGATTGGCCGTACGCGAGGTTCAACCCCCGGTGTTGGCTTGATTTCTCCACCGCCGCATCACGACATTTATTCTATCGAAGATTTAGCCCAGCTAATTTACGATCTGAAAAACGCTAATCGTGAGGCGCGCATTAATGTGAAGCTAGTTTCCGAAGCCGGTGTGGGCACCATTGCCGCCGGAGTGTGTAAAGGTTATGCCGACGTGGTATTAATCGCTGGCTACGATGGTGGCACCGGTGCATCACCGTTAAGCTCCATTAAGCACGCGGGCTTACCTTGGGAATTAGGTTTGGCCGAAACGCATCAAACGTTAGTGGCCAACCGTTTGCGTAGCCGTATTACCGTGCAGGCCGATGGTCAAATGAAAACCCCACGCGATCTCGCTGTCGCGACTTTGCTAGGCGCAGAAGAGTGGGGTATCGCAACCGCGGCATTGATTGTTGAAGGTTGCACCATGATGCGTAAATGCCATTTAAATACTTGCCCGGTAGGCATCGCCACGCAAGATAAAGAATTGCGTAAACGCTATGCGGGTCAAGTCGATCACGTCGTCAACTTCTTCACCATGATGGTTCGCGGCTTACGCGAAATTATGGCAGAGTTAGGTTTCCGTACTATCGAAGAGATGGTAGGGCAGTCGCAATGCCTAAGTAAGCGCGACGATCTAGACCACTGGAAACTGAAAAATTTAGACCTTTCTGCGTTATTGAAAAAAGTACCTGCACACGACGGCGACACACTCTATTGCAGCCAGAAACAAAAACACTTAATCGACGATATTGTTGACCGTGATCTAATACGTGAAGCTAAAGCGGCGCTTGAGAACGGCGAACCCGTTACCTTACACAAAAATATTGTGAATACCGACCGCACTGTGGGCACCATGATTTCTAACGAAATCAGTAAAGCCTATGGAGCAGAAGGTTTACCGTATAAAACCATTGATGTGAAATTTGACGGCTCGGCCGGTCAAAGCTTTGGCACCTTCGCCGCGAAAGGTTTACGTTTTGAACTAGAAGGCGATGCGAATGACTACTTTGGTAAAGGTTTGTCGGGCGCAGAGCTGGTGGTGTACCCGCCAAAAATTTCGCCGTTTGAACCGCGTGACAATATTCTTATTGGTAACGTTGCTTTCTTCGGTGCAACTGCGGGTAAAGGCTTTATACGCGGCATAGCGGGCGAACGTTTCTGCGTGCGCAACTCCGGTGTTACCGCCGTTGTTGAAGGTGTAGGCGATCACGGTTGCGAATATATGACCGGCGGTATGGCCATTATTCTTGGTGAAACCGGCCGTAACTTTGCGGCTGGCATGAGCGGTGGTGTAGCGTGGGTATTGGATACTCAAGGCGACTTCGCCAGCAAGTGCAATATGGAAATGGTACAACTAGAAAAAGCTGAAAACGAAGATGATATTGCCGAGCTTAAAGCGTTAATCGAAGAACATTTTGATCACACGGGTTCAGATGTGGCTGAAAACTTATTGGCTAACTGGGAATTGTCTTTACCAAAATTCGTAAAAGTGATGCCGGTCGATTACAAACGTATGCAAGGTTATATGAAAGAGGCGCGCAATAGCGGCCAATACAATGATGAACAAAAAGTTGCCGAAGCTGCATTTGATATGCATCTGGCTACACTGGCTGCGAACTAAGGGGGCGCGAAAAAATGGGTAATCCAACAGGTTTTTTAAAAGTCGATCGCGCACTGCCGGCAGACCGAGATCCACAAAAACGTTTAGTTGATTGGCAAGAAGTTCACGAACATATGCCTGAAGGTGAAATACGTGAGCAGGCATCGCGCTGCATGGATTGTGGCGTACCGTTTTGTCAAAGCGGCGCTAGTCAATATGCGCCTAAAGTGGCTGGTTGTCCGGTGAACAACTTAATTCCCGAATGGAATGATTTGATCTACCGAGGGCGCTGGGAAGAAGCTATCCAGCGCCTACACCGCACCAATAATTTCCCCGAGTTTACCGGGCGAGTGTGCCCTGCTCCGTGTGAAGGTTCGTGTGTTCTTGGTATTAATGCCCCAGCGGTAACCATAAAACACCATGAATACGCCATCATAGAGCGTGCGTTTAAAGAGGGCTGGGTTGTTGCCGAGCCGCCTGCAAAGCGCAGCGGTAAAAAGGTAGCGGTTATTGGCTCCGGCCCTTCTGGCTTGGCTGCAGCGGCGCAATTAAATAAAGCCGGCCATTTAGTTACCGTATATGAGCGTGCAGACCGCATCGGTGGCTTGTTGATGTACGGTATACCCAATATGAAATTAGAGAAACACATCGTTGAACGCCGTGTAGATCTAATGAAAGAAGAAGGTATTACCTTTGAAACCAATACCGAAATTGGAAAAGATATTGCCACACAACAATTGCAGCAAGATTTCGATGCAATTGTTTTGGCTACCGGTGCAACTGCACCGCGCGATCTGCCGGTAGAAGGCCGTCACTTAAACGGTGTTCATTTCGCTATGGAGTTTTTAAGTAAAAACACCAAAAGCCTATTGGATAGTACCCACAAAGATGGTCAGTACATTAACGCCAAAGATAAGCATGTGGTGATTATTGGGGGTGGCGATACGGGTACCGATTGTGTGGCCACGTCTTTGCGCCATGGTTGCAAACACGTTACACAACTAGAAATTATGCCGCGCCCTGCCGAGCAGCGTGCCGAGAATAATCCGTGGCCAGAATGGCCAAAAACGTTATTAGTGGATTACGGCCAAAGTGAAGCCATCGCTCTTCAAGGTGATGATCCTCGTCAGTATCAAGTAATGACGAAAAAAATTGAAGCCGACGAACAAGGTAATGTAAAAGCGGTTCACACGGTCAATATCGAATGGGTGAAGGCCGATAACGGAGGCATGCGCCCAAGCGAATTAGTGGGTACGGAAAAAGTTTACGCTGCCGATTTAGTCTTTTTAGCGATGGGTTTTTTAGGGCCAGAACAAAAAGTACTAGAAGACTTAAGTGTTGAAACCGACCCGCGCAGCAACGCTAAAGCCGATTACGATAAGTTCGACACAAGCATAGAGGGTGTGTTCGCATGTGGTGATGCACGTCGTGGGCAAAGCTTGATTGTTTGGGCTATTGATGAAGGGCGTCGTGCTGCACGAGAAGTTGATAGCTTTTTGATGGGTGAAAGCTTTTTACCCTAGAGTGTATCTGTGTGTAAAAGAGCGCCTGATGGATTACATCAGGCGCTCTGACTATTCTTCTAGCCCAACACCTACAATACAGCCTGTGTTTTTGGTTAAGTAACCTTGGCGCTGTACGTATAAACCCGAAGGGGTGCGGGCAGTTTGCGCCGTGGTGACTATATGGTAACCATTGAGCCGTAAAAAACACCAAACACATAGTCGTGATAGGGGGGCTGTGGTTTCGAGAGTAAAACGCGCTTTACAATAGCCCCTCTACGCGCGAGTATTTACCGCGTTTTTAACCCAAAAATACGTTCCTTTATAGAGCGGTTTCCTTCCAGCCCACATTATTTGTAAACGTTAAAAGCGCGTAGCCTGCGCCACGGCCATTGCCTGTGCCGCTTACCCCATGTCGCCAGTATCCAGCGAGTACACCTTTTTCTATGTCGATGGATTCAACTCTAAAGCTAAAGGTGGCGCTCATCTGTCCCATTACCATCCAGCTACAATGATAGGCGTCTAGCGCTAGGGTTACCTCATTAATCGAGATGACACTAATGCGACTCACCGCGCTACCACAGCTCACTTTTGTTCCGATAAAGCTCAGCGGCATGGTTGTATCCATATTGATAGCTGCCGTGTCAGAAGACCTTACATTGGTGAATGTAAGGTGTTGTGCGCAGCCACTTCCGGGAACAATGCCGCCCATCACGAGATAACACACATCTTCATTGATGCATGTTTTATCGTGAGGTTTGGCGACGCAAATCGGAATATTTACTCCCTCATTTGCCTGAAGAAGCGCTTCTAAATGCGTAAACAGCAATTCACGAGAATAAGCTTGCTGAGCCGGAACACATTCCCCATTTGCGCATATAGACAGTTCAGCAATAGGCTCATCTTTTGTCTTACCTGCACATCCAGCCAGAACAATTAAACCTATCGCAATCAATAAATGTTTCATTCTTGTTTTCTCCTGAAAACACGTCTCTTGAAAGTGGCGAATACTAGCATGCTTTTACTGTCACGTTATGACAACGCGTTGGCCATAAGGGCGTTAGGTATCGTGCTGAAACAGTGTAGAGATAATAGACATTAACTGAATTTTAACGGTAGCACTTTAGTGGTAGCCTGATTGCTGTTCAATTTTTAGTTCACATATTCACTATGTTTTTTGACGCGACTTTATTTGTTACCTGCATCACAAAAAACGTCGACAATTTAAAACTAAATTTCTTAAATTTGTTTGTATGTTAGTTTTCGCACTGTCGTCGATTGTTTTAAATATGACACATAAACGAATACTTAGAAAATATGTCGCGTGAAAAATGAAGAGTTAAGCGACAATTAAGGAAAATTAACAAATTTATTAAGTTTATTTGTTTTGTAGCCTTGACGATAAGCAAAGCTGTGCTAGCTTTGTCGCGGTTTCAGACCAAATGGCATTTAATTATTAGCCGCTTATTCAACTCAATATTTACGTACCCCACTATTTTAACTAAAACTTTTTTATTAGTTGGACTACGGCTTGATTTTTTTGGCGGCGTAAAATTGATCATTAAGGCGCGGCATTGGAATGGTTTTGTTTGTCCTATATGCCTGCGTAGACAATTAAATCACTCTGTCAATACTGAAGGGCCGACACGCTATCTGTCAGCAGAGTAAAACCGGGTGGACAGATATTCACTCGATATAAAACTTCTCGTAAATGGAAAAACGAACTGTATGAATATTTCAGCTGAGAACGAAATAAAGCTAAAGGTAAGTCCACAAGAAAAAATAAGAGTGTTTCTGTACCAGTTGTTCTTCTCGTCATTCGAAATGCTCGCGCTTACACTGTTTATTTTCGCGAGAACATTCGATTTAGATATTGTTCAGCGTATATTTTTAGGGGGTGCTGTTACTGTATTTTCCACCGTACTCTATATTTTCGTAAAGTTTAGAGTCTCTCCGCTTTATTTTTCTACCAATGTATTCTTTGTTTTCGCCAGCGCAATGTTATTGGTCAATGTGGGTGGTATCGGTGAGTTTTTCTTGTTCCTAAGAGAGATAGGAATGTTTTTGTTTATATTCGTTATCAGTGCCATTTGGCATGTAAGGCGCTCGAATGGAGTGCTAGACCCCATCGACCCCGCACCTCGGTACAAATTCTATTCATACGGTGTGCTTGCGGTAATTTTTTGCAGCCCCTTCATAGCGTGGTTTTTTAAGGGTAATGAAAATTTGGCCGGAGGCCTGCCGTTTATTCTTATCGTTATTGCTGAAAAAGCACTCGGTTATTTCCAGATTAAAAACAAATAAGGGAGCTATTGTTCGTGATCACTACAACACCTCATAAAAATAAAGTTGCGATTATAGGCTTAGGGATGTCGTTGCCTGGCGGAGTGGAAGACCAAAAATCGTACTGGAATTTACTCGAAAATAAAATTGATGCGACGGTGGATATTCCATCAGATCGCTGGGACGCTAAACGCTTTTATGCGCCATATGAGTCGGACAAACCAGGCAAGATGTATGTAACTCGCGGCGGGTTTCTGCAGCGTGAGGTGGATGCTTTTGATCCGTTGTTTTTTGGTATTTCACCTCGTGAAGCATCAATCATGGACCTGCAGCAACGTTTGTTGCTTGAAATTGCGGTTAAAACTTTTCAGGATGCCGGCTATACCGAAGAGCATTATGCTGAGTCAAATATGGGCGTATTTATTGGCGGGTTTTGTATGGATGCCCATGTTCAAGCCGCAAATGCCGATAACAGGAATTGGTACATCAGCCAATCCGTTACTGGTTCAACTGCGACTATGCTTTCCAATAGAATATCGTACATATTTAACTTGAAAGGCCCGAGCCTAACGATAGATACAGCTTGCTCTTCGTCTCTGGTTTCTGCTCATTATGCCGTGGAAAGTATACTCGCAGGGGATTGTGATACCGCGCTTGTCGGTGGTGTGAACATCATGACTCAGCCTGAGCATTTTATTGAAATGTGCAAAGGTAAGTTACTGTCCAAAGACGGTCGTTGTTTTACGTGGGACGAAAGAGCGAATGGTTATGCGCGTGGAGAAGGTGCGGGCATGCTGCTTTTTAAATCGTTGGATGCGGCAGAGCGTGATGGCGACCATATTTATGCGGTTATCGAAGGCACTGGCGTCAATCAAGATGGTACCTCCAAAGGTATTACATCGCCCAATCCTGACTCGCAGTCCACATTAATACGTCACGTACTGCGTAAAGCCAATCTTCAGCCTCAAGATATCGATTATGTTGAAGCGCATGGTACGGGTACCCAAGCAGGAGATACCGCAGAAACAAGTGCCTTGAATGATGTCTTTCAGAAAGGCAGGCAAGGCAAACTTGTTATAGGGTCTGTGAAAACGAATATTGGTCATTTAGAGGCCGCTGCAGGCGTATCAGGTTTACTAAAAGCAATACTGTGCCTTTCCCATAAAAAGATTCCGGCAAACCTTCACTTCGAAACGCCAAACCCCGCTATTCCATTCGACGATATGTGTTTAAAGGTTCCAACTGAATTAATAGAATGGCCAACGGATAATAAAACAAAATATGTGGGTGTAAATGGTTTTGGGTATGGTGGCACGAACGCTCATATTATTCTAAGTGAAGCGCCAATAGATCGTTCTATTGAAAGTAATAACGATGAAAACGAAGCGCTAGATGCACCGCTTATGTTACCTGTATCGGGCAAATGTTTAGCGTCGGTTAAGGCGGTTGCGCAACAGTATTCCGCCATAATTGATTCAGCGGAAAATGCAACAATAAACACGCTGTTAAGACGTGTTTCCACTAAACGTAATCACTACGACCAACGCGCCTTTGTTTTTGGCGCGGACAAGCAGGAACTGTTGGCGAGGCTGCATAATCTTGAACATGATATTCCGTGTGAGGGTGTAGCGGTTGGTGATTCTGCTGCAAAAGCTGAAAAATTAGTTTTCGTCTACTCTGGTATGGGGCCTCAATGGTGGGGCATGGGGCAAGAGCTGTTTGAAAGCGAGCCGTTATTCGCCGAAAAAATTAGAGAATATGATCAGGCGTTTTTGAAAATTTCTGGTTGGTCGATACTCAAAGAAATGCTAGCAGACGAAGCCTCGTCTAGCGTACAGAAAACGCAAATCGCACAACCTTTAAACTTCGCTATCCAAGCTGCGCTCACCGAATTGTGGTTATCGTGGGGAATACAACCGGATGCAGTCGTTGGTCACAGTGTAGGCGAGGTTACCTCGGCCTACATCTCGGGCATGCTGAGTTTAGACGATGCACTATTAGTGAGTTATTACCGAAGCCTATTGCAAAGCACGCTGGCGCATACCGGTGGTATGTTAGCGGTTGGCTTATCGGATAATGCCGTTCTGCCTTACCTGGAACGCTATAGCCAGCAGGTTTCGATTGCCGCAATTAATTCACCTAGTGCTGTTACGCTTGCAGGTGAACAGAGTGCGTTAGATGAATTAGCGGAGCAGTTTACTGCGCAATCGATTTTTAATCGTGCGCTTAAGGTCGAGGTGCCTTACCACAGCCCACTTATGGCGCCGATAGAGGCGGATATTAAACAACATCTCGCAAGTGTCACGCCAAAAGAAGCGGTGATTCCTTGTTACTCCACAGTAACAGGAGCGCTGGCTAAGCAGAACGATTTTGATGCAGACTACTGGTGGCACAACGTCCGTGAAAGTGTGTCTTTCTCGAAAGCGATCACCACATTGTGTAAAGATGAATACACCAATTTTCTTGAAGTGGGGCCACACCCTGTTCTCAACTCCTCTATCAAAGAAATACTTACAGAAGCTCGTATTACTGGTCATGTGTTCTCGTCGTTAAACCGAAAAACACCTGAAGCGAATACGCTACTAGAATCCTTGGGTCGTTTATACACTCAGGGCTTTAATTTGAATTGGGGCGATATTCAAAAAGGGCGTGACAGCCACATGAAGTTGCCGATTTACCCGTGGCAACGAGTGAATTGCAACTACGGCGCACCCAAATTTATTGAGGATAAGTTTGGTGAGAAGGGTCATCCTATCTTGTACCGTAACATGCAGCTCCCAGCACCAAGCTGGCAGGTTGAATTGAGTGATTCGCTGTTCCCCTATATTAAAGATCACCAGATCGGCAATAAAATAATATTGCCGGGTGCTTTCTATGTGGAAGCTGCACTCGCACTCTACAACAGAGTTTTTGATAGCCCTGTCGTTTGCTTAAGGGATATCTCTTTCCGTCGAATTCTTGCGTTACCCGATCTTGCCAGTGATGAAGAAACGCGCATTATTTCGATGTGTAATCCCGAAAAAGATACCTTCCGAATATTTAGCACCACCACTGCACCTCAGGAAAATTGGGCTTTTCATATGGAAGGCCACTATCAAAATGTTAGTAACGTAAGTGCGTTCAAGGTACAGAAAATTCCGTGCACTAGCGAATATGTGCCTGCCGATATTACTGCGTTTTATCAGACCGTTGCGAACAATGGGCTTCAATACGGCCCTTACTTTCAACCGATTAAAAATATGTGGAGTAAGAACGGCAGTGTAGTAGCAGAATTAACCAATACGCTGGACAGCGACGATAGCGATAAATATTTACTTCCTCCACCGGTACTGGATGGTATTTTTCAAACCATGTTTTGCTTCGGAGGAGACTATAATGTTCCATTTGTACCGGTAAAAATAGAGCAGTTAATTTTTAACGGTAAGGTTAGCGAACGCTGCACTGTAGTGGGCCAATTGCTTTGGATCTCGGCCACCTCTTTAAAAGCCGATTTTACTTTGTTCGACGAAGAAGGCCAGCCTATAGTGGAGCTGTCTGGTGTAACGTGTCAGGCCTTAGCGCCCATGACTGATGGTGCCGAGAGTGGAATCAATACGTTGTACAACACTATGTGGGAGCCGTTAGATAGCAGTGACTTTGAGGCTCGCTCAGTAACGCCAGCAGGCGTTATTACTCTCTTCGACGAGCGTGAAAAGGCTACGGCGCTTACATCATTATTAGCTCAATCAAACAGTGCTATAGCTTTTTCGGATTTTGAAACGACTGCATTTGAACAACTAATACAGCAGCGCGATATCGATGCTATCGTCTATATGTGCGAGGCGCCAACGCCGCTTGCGAACGCGCTTAATCAGTCTGTAGATCATTGTGCTCGTATCACTGACATTGTTAAGGCATTGCATAAGTCTGATCCCGCTAAAACCATTAGGCTGTACCTTTGCACTCAGCAGGCGTGTAAAGTATTGGATAGCGATAGAGTGGACGGGATTTCGTCGTCTAGCTTGATAGGGCTTTGCCGAACCATTAATACCGAGCACCCTAATATCGAGTGCTCCAGCGTGGATTTCACCCACGCTACGTACGAAGAGTTCGAAATATTCTGTCGAGAAGTTTTTGAATTGGACATGGGGATACAAGAACTTGCGATTCGCGGGCATTCTTTGTATCAACATTTGCTCTCTCAATTAGACGATGAAGAAGAGTATATAGAAACAACCGAATCTCGATTTAGGCAAGAAGTGGCCGTGCGTGATTTTGGCAGCCTCGAACATGATGAATTTCCTTTCTCTGGTTGCAATACACCGCTTTCAGGGGCTGAAATCATACCTGCCGGCAGTGTAAAAATAGAAGCCGATTATTTCACGTTATCCTATTGGGATAGTGCGAATAGCCAGCTACAAGTATTTCCAGAAGATCCATCAAAGCATTTCTTCCAATACCGAGCCGGAATGCAGTGTGTGGGGTATATCGATAAATACGCTGAAGATGTTGTTGGCTTTACCGCTGGCGATTGTGTTCTCTCGTTACACCCGCACGGCATCAAAAATTTTAGCATCGTACCCCGTGACCGTATTTTTAAAATACCGCAATCACTCTCCAATGTGCGGCTTCCGGATGTATATGAGATTTTCCGCGCGAAGCTTGCTTTACGCCAAGTTGCTTTGACAGATAAAAGCCTTACGCTATTGGTGTATGGCAATTGGAGCGCTTTCACCCAAACGTTGATTGCTTATTGCGCTGAGCATAATAGTACGGTGATATTCGTTGATGAAGACTGTTCACCACTCGCTGAAATGGATGTGAAAGGTCTCGATAACGTGCGCTACTTTGCCGAAAGTGCAGGCTGGGAAGAAAGCGTAGAATCTGTATGCAGTGGTGTCGATATACTCGTCAATAACGGTCGAAAAAACTTCTCTCAAATACATCTACTTAACGCTTTTGCGAATGTAATTGACTTCAAGTCCAGTCAAATGCAACGCGCGCTAGAACAGGAAGTTCCTCCCCGTAATTGCACCTACCACATTATTGATGTGGATTATTTGTTTGCGCATAATTATGCTTATGTTCGCACTGAAATAGAAAATATTGTTGCTGAGTTAGCTCATTCAATTGATGAGTATCCACCATTGCCGGCGTTTGAACTTAGAGATATCGCTACCGCAGCGGCAGAGCTGAAAGGTGGTTCAACGGCCGCGCTGCACGTCACCATGAAAAATGAAACAGTTCCTCTTAGGGTGGAGCACGAAGAGGAAAGTTTTGAGCTAGCCGGAACGTATATTGTTACCGGTGGTACTCAAGGCTTTGGCCTTCAATGTGCACAATGGCTTGTCGAAAAAGGGGCCAAGCACCTTGTTTTAATGAGCCGAAGCGGATTAAAACAGGCCGACGCGATTACTGTCGTGGACAAGCTAAGAGCGAGCGGTGTACAGGTAGAAGTCTGCGCGGTAGATATTACCAACGCAGAGAGTTTGAAGGAAGCCGTAGCGAAAGTCACCCAAACGTTACCCCCCATCAAAGGCGTGCTTCACAGCGCTATGGTGTTGGGCGATGCTTATTTAGAACAGCTCGATAGAGACCAGTTTGCGCGTGTACTAGCGCCCAAAATACAAGGTGCTATCAATCTCGCCTCTACACTAGACACTACGCGTCTAGATTTTTTCTTAATGTTCTCGTCCATTTCATCTCTCATTGGGAACGCAGGGCAAGCCAATTACGTTGCGGCTAATAGTTTTCTTGACAGCTTTGCACATTACCTGGAAAGCCGAGGTGTACCCGCTAAAACGATTAACTGGGGTGCGCTAAGTGATAGCGGAGTACTCGCTAGCAATGAAAGCTTAGTGAAGGTACTTGAGCTAGCAGGAATTTACGGCGTATCTAACCGCGTAGCCTTGGGAGGCATGGAAAAAGTGTTGTTAGGTACAACCAGCCAAACCGGTATATTCCATATTGATTGGAACCAGTGGAGTAAAAGTAATCCGTCACTTTCCCAGTCAGGCTTTTATCAAAATCTTCTCGACGCGCAAAACAATAATGAAGATCGCATTAAATTGATGGAAGTACTGGAAAATATTATTGATAAAGATAGCGAGGAAAGAACGCAGTATGTTCAGCACGAACTTGCCGTTCGTTTCGGCGCTATTTTTAAGATGCCAGCTGAAGCTATCAACCCAAATACCAGCATTATAGATCTCGGTGTCGACTCGCTAATGGCGGTGGAAATATCGATGGCCCTGAAAACACAGTTAGGGGTGGATATCCCCACTATTGAGTTAATTAGCGGCCCCAGTATTGCCATGCTCGCAACCAAAATATTGGTTCAGATTGAAGAGCTAATTGAGGAGGTTATGAGTGACTACTCAGAAGAAGGTTCAACGGAAGAAACTGATATGCCAGAAATAAATGCCGGCTAGATATTCTTAATTTCTAACTATGTTTTGTTCACTAACACTCGTCCTCCAAAAGGAGGGCGATGGTTGCGTGCGTCTTCGCACCACTGGTTTGCCTTGACGTGGGCTGGAATGGCATAAAAAATAAATTTGACACTTAGCTGATTGGGTGGCGTTCCCACCCGATAATCATGAAGAGAATATTGAGATCGGCCATAGTCTATCAAGGGGCGACAAGATGACCATTAATAAAAACGACCTTATTAAAAAACTGCTTAACAAAAAAAATAGCAAGAGAAAATCGGCTTTAACCGCTGAAAAATCCTACCCGCGGCTTAGGGCTGCAGGCCATAAAAAAGGTACGCTTTCGCCCGCGCAAAGACGTATCTACCTGTTAAGCAAAATGAATGGTCAAAAGGACGTTGCCTATAATCTGCCGGAAGTACTTAAAGTCACCGGCGAGTATTCCATTGAACAAGCGCAACGCACGGTCGAAAATGTCATCAAACGGCACGATATTCTTCGTACCGCCTTCACTATGGAGGAGGGGGTGATCGTTCAGGAAGTGCACGAAAACGTCGAATTTAATGTCGATAATATTGTCGTATCGCACGAAGAATTTGATTCTTGGCTAGAAGGTTATATACGCCCTTTTGATTTAGAGAAGCCGTGCCTGCTTCGCTGCGCGCTGGTAGAAGCGGGTACCGACCAATATATTGTATTCGATAGCCATCACATTATAGGCGATGGTTTCTCCGCAGGCATTGTCAATAGTGAGTTTGCGCGAGCAGACCAGCCCGAAAATTTAGCTGCGCCCACGTTTCAATATCTTGATTATGTGAACTGGACGAAGCAATTTTTACGTTCCGAAAATTTTAAAAAACAGGAATCCTATTGGTTAAAAGCGCTTAGCGGTAATATTCCCCTGTTAGACTTACCATTAGACATAGCTCGGCCAGAAAGAAAAGATTTCTTGGGCGCTACTGTTGAATTTAGTCTGGGCGACGCTTCAGAATCGTTACGAGCCCTGTTTAAAGCTGAAAGAATCACGTTGTTTACGGGGCTAATCTCGGCTTATTCTGTTTTTCTTTCAAAGTTAACGCAGCAGGAAAGTATCTATATCGCCACTCCTGTGGCTGGTCGCCCTCTGCCCGAAATGCAAAACCTTCCCGGTATGTTTGTAAATACCTTGCCTGTTATTACGAGGCCTCGGTCGGCGTTGTCTTTTTCTGAATTTTTGCATGAGGTAAAGCAGGCTGCTTTTGCTTGCCAGCAGAATGCTGATTGCGATGTGTCTCATATCGTTGATCGTTTAGGCCTGAAGAGAAATCCTTCGCGTAACCCCTTGTTTGACACGCTATTTGTGCTTCAGGTTAAAAATTTAGATACGTTTGACAATACTTCTCTGGGGATCGAACCTTACGCATTTAACCGCGGTAGATCTCAGTTTGACCTTTCTATGGAGGCCGTTGAGCGTGGAAGTGAAATTGTATTCAAATTGGATTATGCAACAGCGTTGTTTTCCGAAGAAACAGTATTGCGTTTTCGCGATCAATTTTTAAATTTGCTACAAGAGATTGTTGCCGAACCTAGTGCTACGCTAGCGTCATTGTCGCTTATCGATAAGCGAACATCAGAACGGCTGTCGCGGTGGGTTCCACCTATTCAGCTTGACCAGATGGCGCCCATTGGTGATGTTTTTGACCAGGTATCAAACCGGTTCCCTAACCAGACGGCGCTTATGTTTGAGGGTGCTGCACTCACCTATCGCGAGCTCAATCAAAAAGTCCATAATCTTGCCTTCAATCTGAAAGAAAAAGGGGTTGTGGAGGGCGACTTTGTCGCCCTGCTATTAGATCGCTCGTTCGATATGATAATTTCTATTTTTGCGATTATTAAAGCCGGTGCAGCTTACGTGCCGATTGATCCCGACTACCCCGACGAACGTGTACAGTTTACGCTACAAGATAGCAACGCCAAGCTGCTGATTACTCAACCTCACATATGTAACGCTAAAGAACGTTTGTTTTCGACATTATCTTTAGGCATTGTTGAAAATGTTAGTGATTATCTAGAGGGTGATCACAGTGTTTTAACGCGTAACAGGGTTACCGATGTACTTTATGTGATTTACACCTCCGGTACTACGGGTGTACCCAAAGGCGTTATGGTCGAACACCGGTGCCTGTTTTCTCTTATTTTTGGTAATCAGAAATTGGATTTTTCGTCGAATGATAATTGGGTGTTGTTTCACTCCTTTGCATTCGATGTGTCCGTATGGGAAATTTTTGCTTCGCTATTAAACGGAAGCACATTATTTATTCCGCCCAAAGAAATTACAAAGAACACACAAGATTTCAGGCAATACGTTAAAGACAACGGTATTACGGTGTTAAATCAAACGCCTTCCGCGTTCTATCGTTTCGCGGAAATTGAACATCAGTGCAATGATAGTCTGTCATTGCGTTGGGTGAACTTTGCCGGAGAAGCGCTTTTGCCTGGGCGCCTCGCTAGCTGGTATCAAAAATACCCTGATACCGCACTGATTAATATGTACGGCATTACCGAAACAACAATTCATACAAGTTATAAGAAACTTACCGTCGACGATATTGATAACGGGGAGTGTTCCAATATCGGGGTTTCGCTCGATAGCCTTTCTATTTACCTTTTAGATAAAGATTTACAACTTTGCGCACCAGGCGTAATCGGGGAGATATATGTTGGTGGTTGGGGTGTTGCAAGAGGGTATATCAATCGCCAGGAATTGAACGAAGAGCGGTTCTTACCGGACCCATTTGTCACGGATGGGCGTATGTATAAATCTGGTGATTTGGCTAAGTGGACGCATGCTAACGAACTCGAATATTTAGGCCGAAATGATCAGCAAGTAAAAATACGTGGGTATCGAATAGAGTGTGGAGAGATCGAAAACCGTATTATCAAACTATGTAATATTGCTTCAGCGGCCGTTTTCGATAAAGTCGATGCGCGTGGAGAGAAATATTTATGTGCGGTGCTGCACGTTGAATCATTGTCCGACGAAGCGGTGAAGACGCTAAAGAGTCAGTTGCTACAGTTTTTGCCTGCCTATATGATTCCGAACCAAATCGTGAGCATTCAGGAGATGCCGCTTACTTCGAATGGCAAGCTGGATCGACGTCAACTCTCCGCTTATATGGATAATTACCAGCCAGAAATCGAATATATTGCTCCAGAAACACCAACAGAAGCTGCATTGGCAGCACTGTGGTCTAGATACTTTCCTAAAGCGGGTAAGATTGGCAGGCAACATGACTTTTTTGATCTTGGCGGCCACTCTTTGCTTGCGATTGAACTCGTTCTCGAAATTAAAAAAGAATTTGGTAAAGATGTAGCGCTAGACGTAATTTTTAATAGCAGTAGTGTGATTGATTTAGCGGTTGCGATAGACGGTAAGGGTATACAGCCGCAGCTAAAACCCATACCCATAATCTCTAGTGTGAATACTGGTTCTGGTTATAAAACGTCTGCCACGCAAAAAAGATTGTTTTTTATAGACCAGTTAACGCCACCGCCGGGCATTGCGTATAACGTGCCCGTTATTTTCGAGGTAGAGGGAAGGGTAGATACCGTCGCCTTGCAGCGTAATATCGCCGGTATTGTTTTACGGCACGAATCATTGCGAACGCAGTTCTCGCTAGTGGATGACGAACTGCGTCAGTTTATCATGCCTGAAAGTGCGTGTTGTTTGCATAAACAACACTATTCTATTGAAAATAAAGAACACGTTATTGGCGAATTTATTCAGCCGTTTGATGTGAAAACGGGGCCCCTTTTTAGGGCAAAGTACGCGACGTTCGAGCATTCTACGACAGCACTATTGATGTTTGATTTTCATCATATTATTTGCGACGGAGTTTCTTTAAACGTTTTTCTTGCAGAATTAAGTGCATTAAGTCATGGAAAGGCGCTGGGTGATTGCTCTGTTCAGTTTAAAGATTTCGCTGTTTGGTGGGAGGGTGAGCCTAAATTAGTTGAAGATAAGCGTTACTGGAGTAAGCAGCTCGCAGGCAGCCAACCGTTAGCGCTCTTTACTGATTTTCCGCGTGAAGCTGCTCAATCGTTTAAAGGCGGTGAAGTCTACTTTCATTTGGAGCCACGTCAGCACGAACAATTAATGGCGTTATCTCAACAACATAAAGTAACGCCCTATATGGTTTATATGGCGGTATTCTCGCTGCTCTTGTCTAAGATTTCTGGTCAAAAGGATATCGTCGTAGGTTCTCCTTTTTCTGGCCGGCCTCACCCCGAAATTCAGCAAACGATCGGCATGTTTGTGAGCAGCCTTCCCATTAGAAGTCGCCTTGACGATAGCGTTACCTTCGTCGGCTACCTTCAGTCTGTTCGCAAGGTATGCGTGGAAGCGCAGGACCATTTGTTTTTTCAGTTTGAAGACATTGCGAGTAATACCGGATCGGTTAAAGATATTTCAAGAAACCCGCTTTTTGACTGCATGCTGGATGTGCAGTTGCCGCGCGAGGCGACTATAACGCTTGCGGATGCGAGCCTTACGCCCGTCGAATTGGCGAACCCCTGTGCGAAAATGGATTTGGTTCTAAGTATTAAGGATTCGGGTAGTCATACGCACGGCACAACATCAATAGAATGTGTGCTTAACTACGCTGCTGAACTATTTACAGCCGAAACGGTGGAATCGTTCTCTAAGGGCTACGTAAGGTTAATGCAGCAAGTACTGGATGAACCACATTCGTTATTGCAAAATTTAGCACTCAACAAATACGACACAGGTATTGCTCCCTATATTTTTGAACGTGCAGACAACAAACAGGCAGTAAGCGAATTTCACTGGTCTAAACGATTAAATAACGTTAACCCAGATTTAAATCTTGCGACTGATTTTCCTCGCACGTCAAATGGATACACATCCTCTTCACTGCCAATTACTGTTGATTCTGAATGGGTTGATAGACTGGTAGCGTATAGTCGGTCAGCGGAAATATCGTTATCGACATTGCTCGTCTCGAGTTGGGCCGCGCTTATTTGTCGGTTATCCTCACAAGATCATTTCAGTTTAGGGGTTGCGTTAGGCCCTTGTGCACCTCTGTTGCCTTACAACGTTTTAGGTAATACTGACACGACAGTACAGCAGTTAATCGACATTAGTGAGGGGTTTTTCTCTGAGTCAAAACGCTATAACAGTATTACGACAGAACGTCTCGATGCGCTCGCGCGTAAAAACCATCGCCTAGCAGAACAGCCGATATTTAAGGTTGGCGTGTGCCTTAATGAAACCCAGGATAAGCCCCGTAGAACATTAGATTTCGTATCGGATTTATGTCTGATGGTTAAGCTCGAGCCCGCGGGCTTTAGTTGCGAATTAGTCTACGCAGACAATCTTTACCAGGAATCTACGATAAGAACCTTTATTCAACTGTGGCAGAATATACTTGCCGATATGATTGAAAACACGGGTTCCTCGGTTAGCCACTTGTCGATTTTAAATGATGCGCAAACCCGCGAAGTTACGATTACCTGGAACGACACGGAAGCGCCGTACCCTGATCAATTTGATGTAAATACGTTATTCGAGGCGCAGGTGACTAAAACGCCAAATGCCATTGCCTTGGAAGATGTTAGTCAACAGATCACTTACCTAGCGCTAGATCAACGCGCGAATCAGCTAGCACATTATTTAAAACACACGGGTGTAGTGGCGGGTGACGTAGTTGCACTGCAGCTAGAAAGATCCATGGGCATTGTGGTTGCAGAACTTGCAGTGCTCAAAGCGGGTGCTACCTATCTGCCATTGGATATGTCTTTACCAGAAGAAAGACAACACTATATTTTTAAAATGTCTGGTTGTCGATGGGTCTTAAATCTGGGTGAAGCCAATGGCGTTATTCGTGCGGAAAACGTAGAAAGTATTGACCTTAGTGCTGCTCATATTGACACCATGCCGACTAACGCTCTGGGAATCAAGCGCCGCGCTACGTCTGCAGCTTATGTAATGTTTACGTCCGGTTCCACGGGTAAGCCCAAAGGGGTGGCCATTCCTCATAAAGGCATAGCGCGCTTGGTGCTTAATACCCAATACGCACAAATTGAAGCGGGCGACCGAGTCGGCTTTGCGGCCAACCCCGCTTTCGATGCGTCCACGCTGGAAACGTGGGGTGCCTTATTAAATGGCGCAAGTTGTGTCGTGATCCCTCAAAATATTGTGCTCGATCCCGTTCAATTGACGGCATTTATACGCACTAAGGCCGTCAATTTTCTATTCTTAACCGTTGGTCTATTTAACCAATATCATCAAGCGCTTGGCTCCGTTATTCCGCAATTAAAGTATTTGATTACTGGCGGTGACGTAATAGACCCTGTCGTGGTCAAACATATTTTGGTCAACAATCCGCCTCAGCACTTGCTTGCGGCTTATGGCCCCACCGAGACGACCACTTTGGCCACAACCTACGAGATTAGCTTAAAGGATCTCGATAGAAACACCATTCCTCTTGGTTACCCTATTAGCAATACTTCAGTCTACATTCTAGATAGACACCTAAACCCGGTGCCCGTTGGCGTTATAGGCGAGCTTTATGTTGGTGGGCCAGGAGTGGCGCTCGGCTATATCAACCAGCCCGGTCTAACGGCCGAACGATTTGTTACAAACCCGTTCGTGCAAGGCACAGGCGACCACATGTATAAAACGGGTGACCTTGGTCGTTGGTTAACAGACGGGACAATAGAGTTTGCAGGTCGCGACGATCAGCAGGTTAAAATTCGTGGCTTCCGTATAGAGCTTGGGGATATTGAAACCACGTTTAATGCAATAGACGGCGTACAGTCCGTGACCGTGCAAGTGCGGGAGTCTGATAACGCACTAGGCGGTAAAGACAAGCACCTAGTGGCTTACTACATAGGCACTGCGGACGCGCATCAACTCCGTGAAAGCGCACGCGAAACCTTACCTGCGTACATGATACCGGCGGCCTACGTGCGCTTAGACGTTATGCCTTTAACACCCAACGGCAAGCTCGACCGCAAAGCCCTCCCGGCCCCCGAAGGCGACGCCTACATTAGCCAACGCTATGCGGCGCCCGAAGGCGAGCGAGAAGAAGCCCTTGCGGCGCTCTGGGCCGATCTGCTTAAACACGAGCAAGTGGGTCGACACGATAACTTCTTCGACCTCGGCGGCCACTCACTGCTGGCCGTGCAACTGCTCTCACGTATCCGTCAGACACTGCAGCTAGACGTCTCACTGAACACACTCTTTAGCCATCCGGTATTGGCCGACTTCGCCACCGCACTCGCCTCGCAGGCACCCCAATCGCAGCTGCCCTCGATCACCTTGGCCGACCGCCAGCAGCCCTTACCCCTATCGTTTGCGCAGCAACGGTTATGGTTCCTCGCCCAGATGGACGGGGTCAGTCAGGCCTACCATATTCATGGCGGCGTCTCGCTCACCGGCGCACTTGATCATGAGGTCTTACACGCAACCCTCAACCGTATCGTGGCCCGCCACGAGGCCTTGCGCACCACCTTCCTCGAGTCCGAGGGTGTGGTCATGCAGTCTATTGGTGATATTGATCAGGGCTTACCGCTACAGATCGTGGACCTCCAACACGATGATCAGCCCGAACAGGCCATGCAACAGGCACTGGATAACGCTGCGAACGCCCCCTTCGACCTCGTCAACGGGCCGCTCATTCGGGCGTGTTTACTCAAGACCCACGCACAGCAACATGTGCTGTACGTGACCATGCACCACATTATCTCCGATGGTTGGTCGCTCGGCGTCTTGATGAACGAA
The DNA here is from genome assembly GCF_014217335.1 of Teredinibacter purpureus. Taxonomy (NCBI): domain Bacteria; kingdom Pseudomonadati; phylum Pseudomonadota; class Gammaproteobacteria; order Cellvibrionales; family Cellvibrionaceae; genus Teredinibacter; species Teredinibacter purpureus. The sequence goes on from NZ_CP060092.1 coordinate 1,758,385, forward strand.
GTGACCGCCCTGTACGCCACCTACCATGAAGACGGCGCGGATTTAAGCCACGACCCACTGCCCCCGCTGGCCATTCAATACCCCGACTACGCCGACTGGCAACGTCGCTGGTTAAGCGGCGACACGCTGCAACAGCAAACCGCCTACTGGCAAGAGGCCCTCGCCAACGCCCCCGCGTTACTCGAGTTACCGGCCGATCGCCCGCGTCCTCAGCAGCAAAGCTTTGCGGGCGCCGCCCGTAAAGTTGTGTTCGATGCGGCGCTTACCCAGCAGCTCAAAACCCTCAGCCAGCAACACGGCAACACCCTGTTTATGACCCTGCTGACCAGCTGGGGCACCTTGCTCAGTCGGCTTTCGGGTCAACAGGATGTGGTCATCGGCAGCCCGATAGCGGGGCGTACCCACCATGAGACCGAGAACCTGATTGGGTTCTTCGTCAACACCTTAGCCTTGCGCCTACAGATCGACCCCGAAGCCTCGGTTGCCGCGTTACTGGCCCACGGCAAACAGCAACTGCTGGATGCCCAACAGCATCAAGACCTGCCGTTTGAACAGGTCGTGGACACGTTAAAACCGCCGCGCAGTATGGCGTACACCCCGATCTTCCAAGTGATGTTTGCGTGGCAGAACACACCCGAAGGGGACCTATCGCTACCGGGCTTGTCGTTATCCACCATTACCCTGGAGGCCCAGCGTCACGCGAAGTTTGACTTAACCTTGAGCCTGCAAGAAGCCAATGGACAGATAGAAGGAGAGATTGAGTTTGCCACGGCACTGTTCGAGGCTGACACGATTGATCGTTATATCGAGCATTGGACCACCTTGCTCCGCGCGATGGTGCAAGAGCCTCAGCGTCGCGTTGCGACCCTGCCTTTACTCACCGACACGCAACGCACACACATGGTTGAAGGCTGGAACCAGACCGAACGGGATTACCCCACGGACCTGTGTTTACACCAGCTGTTTGAACAGCAGGTCGCGCGCACACCACAGGCAACAGCACTGGTGTTTAACGGCGAAACGATCAGCTATCACGCCCTTAATACCCGAGCCAACCAACTGGCGCATTACCTGCGCGAGCAGGGCGTATCACCGGATAGCCGCGTCGGTATCTGCCTCGATCGCGGTGTTGAGTTGGTGGTGGCGTTATGGGCAACGCTGAAGGCGGGCGGCGCCTATGTGCCTTTAGATCCGTCGTATCCCGCGCAACGTCTCGATCATATGTTAAGCGACTCCGCCCCTCAGGTGGTGCTATTAGATGAGACCGGTCAGCAGGCACTACACGGTTTAGCGGGGCTGGGATCTCGCCCTCAACTGCATATGCACCAGCACGCCGAGCGATGGGTAAACGCCCCAACCGACAACCCCTCACGTGACGCGGTAGGGCTTACACCACAACACTTGGCGTACATCATCTACACCTCAGGCTCGACCGGCTTACCGAAGGGCGCGATGAACGAACACGCGGCGGTCGTTAACCGATTGGTCTGGATGCAAGAGGCCTATGACTTAACCGCGACCGATGTCGTACTGCAAAAAACCCCCTTCAGCTTTGATGTCTCTGTGTGGGAGTTTTTCTGGCCACTGATGTACGGCGCCTCACTCTCGATTGCGAAGCCCGACGGCCACAAAGACCCCGTGTATTTACAGACGCTCATTCAGCAAACGAACGTCACCACACTGCACTTTGTGCCCTCAATGCTGCAGGTATTTCTCGAACATGACGCGGTGCAAGCCCCGAGCGTGACGCGCGTGATCTGTAGTGGGGAAGCCTTACCCAGCAACTTAGTTAAGCGTTTCCACCAACGGGTGCAGAACGTCAGCCTCATTAACCTCTACGGGCCAACGGAAGCCGCCATTGATGTGACCGAGTGGACGTGTGATCCCGCCATGACCGGGCACGCAGTACCCATTGGTCGGCCCATCGCCAACACCCGTATTTACGTATTGGACCCGCAAGGTCAACCCGTCCCCACCGGTGTGACCGGTGAACTGTACATAGGCGGTGTTCAAGTAGGGCGCGGGTATTGGAACCAACCGGCGTTAACCGCCGAACGCTTTTTGCCCGACCCCTTTGTGCCGGATAACCACGCCACCATGTACCGTACCGGTGACCTGGCCGCTTTCCGTGCAGACGGCATTCTGGATTATTTAGGCCGTAATGATTTTCAGGTGAAGCTGCGCGGGTTCCGCATTGAACTCGGTGAAATTGAAGCGAAGCTAACCGCCTTGCCGTCTATCATCGAATCGGTCGTGGTCGCCCATAACAGCCAAACGGATTCCGGAGCCGATACCCGGTTGGTGGCCTATGTCACCACCCGCGACACCGCGGCGTTAGACGTAGACGCGGTGCGTTCCGCACTCGCCGACGATCTAGCCGCGTATATGATTCCCTCGGCGTTCATAACCCTCGACGCCATGCCGCTCTCACCCAACGGCAAGCTCGACCGCAAAGCCCTCCCGGCCCCCGAAGGCGACGCCTACATTAGCCAACGCTATGCGGCGCCCGAAGGCGAGCGAGAAGAAGCCCTTGCGGCGCTCTGGGCCGATCTGCTTAAACACGAGCAAGTGGGTCGACACGATAACTTCTTCGACCTCGGGGGCCACTCACTGCTGGCCGTGCAACTGCTCTCACGTATCCGTCAGACACTGCAGCTAGACGTCTCACTGAACACACTCTTTAGCCATCCGGTATTGGCCGACTTCGCCACCGCACTCGCCTCGCAGGCACCCCAATCGCAGCTGCCCTCGATCACCTTGGCCGACCGCCAGCAGCCCTTACCCCTATCGTTTGCGCAGCAACGGTTATGGTTCCTCGCCCAGATGGACGGGGTCAGTCAGGCCTACCATATTCATGGCGGCGTCTCGCTCACCGGCGCACTTGATCATGAGGTCTTACACGCAACCCTCAACCGTATCGTGGCCCGCCACGAGGCCTTGCGCACCACCTTCCTCGAGTCCGAGGGTGTGGTCATGCAGTCTATTGGTGATATTGATCAGGGCTTACCGCTACAGATCGTGGACCTCCAACACGATGATCAGCCCGAACAGGCCATGCAACAGGCACTGGATAACGCTGCGAACGCCCCCTTCGACCTCGTCAACGGGCCGCTCATTCGGGCGTGTTTACTCAAGACCCACGCACAGCAACATGTGCTGTACGTGACCATGCACCACATTATCTCCGATGGTTGGTCGCTCGGCGTCTTGATGAACGAAGTGACCGCCCTGTACGCCACCTACCATGAAGACGGCGCGGATTTAAGCCACGACCCACTGCCCCCGCTGGCCATTCAATACCCCGACTACGCCGACTGGCAACGTCGCTGGTTAAGCGGCGACACGCTGCAACAGCAAACCGCCTACTGGCAAGAGGCCCTCGCCAACGCCCCCGCGTTACTCGAGTTACCGGCCGATCGCCCGCGTCCTCAGCAGCAAAGCTTTGCGGGCGCCGCCCGTAAAGTTGTGTTCGATGCGGCGCTTACCCAGCAGCTCAAAACCCTCAGCCAGCAACACGGCAACACCCTGTTTATGACCCTGCTGACCAGCTGGGGCACCTTGCTCAGTCGGCTTTCGGGTCAACAGGATGTGGTCATCGGCAGCCCGATAGCGGGGCGTACCCACCATGAGACCGAGAACCTGATTGGGTTCTTCGTCAACACCTTAGCCTTGCGCCTACAGATCGACCCCGAAGCCTCGGTTGCCGCGTTACTGGCCCACGGCAAACAGCAACTGCTGGATGCCCAACAGCATCAAGACCTGCCGTTTGAACAGGTCGTGGACACGTTAAAACCGCCGCGCAGTATGGCGTACACCCCGATCTTCCAAGTGATGTTTGCGTGGCAGAACACACCCGAAGGGGACCTATCGCTACCGGGCTTGTCGTTATCCACCATTACCCTGGAGGCCCAGCGTCACGCGAAGTTTGACTTAACCTTGAGCCTGCAAGAAGCCAATGGACAGATAGAAGGAGAGATTGAGTTTGCCACGGCACTGTTCGAGGCTGACACGATTGATCGTTATATCGAGCATTGGACCACCTTGCTCCGCGCGATGGTGCAAGAGCCTCAGCGTCGCGTTGCGACCCTGCCTTTACTCACCGACACGCAACGCACACACATGGTTGAAGGCTGGAACCAGACCGAACGGGATTACCCCACGGACCTGTGTTTACACCAGCTGTTTGAACAGCAGGTCGCGCGCACACCACAGGCAACAGCACTGGTGTTTAACGGCGAAACGATCAGCTATCACGCCCTTAATACCCGAGCCAACCAACTGGCGCATTACCTGCGCGAGCAGGGCGTATCACCGGATAGCCGCGTCGGTATCTGCCTCGATCGCGGTGTTGAGTTGGTGGTGGCGTTATGGGCAACGCTGAAGGCGGGCGGCGCCTATGTGCCTTTAGATCCGTCGTATCCCGCGCAACGTCTCGACCATATGTTAAGCGACTCCGCCCCTCAGGTGGTGCTATTAGATGAGACCGGTCAGCAGGCACTACACGGTTTAGCGGGGCTGGGATCTCGCCCTCAACTGCATATGCACCAGCACGCCGAGCGATGGGCAAACGCCCCAACCGACAACCCCTCACGTGACGCGGTAGGGCTTACACCACAACACTTGGCGTACATCATCTACACCTCAGGCTCGACCGGCTTACCGAAGGGCGCGATGAACGAACACGCGGCGGTCGTTAACCGATTGGTCTGGATGCAAGAGGCCTATGACTTAACCGCGACCGATGTCGTACTGCAAAAAACCCCTTTCAGCTTTGATGTCTCTGTGTGGGAGTTTTTCTGGCCACTGATGTACGGCGCCTCACTCTCGATTGCGAAGCCCGACGGCCACAAAGACCCCGTGTATTTACAGACGCTCATTCAGCAAACGAACGTCACCACACTGCACTTTGTGCCCTCAATGCTGCAGGTATTTCTCGAACATGACGCGGTGCAAGCCCCGAGCGTGACGCGCGTGATCTGTAGTGGGGAAGCCTTACCCAGCAACTTAGTTAAGCGTTTCCACCAACGGGTGCAGAACGTCAGCCTCATTAACCTCTACGGGCCAACGGAAGCCGCCATTGATGTGACCGAGTGGACGTGTGATCCCGCCATGACCGGGCACGCAGTACCCATTGGTCGGCCCATCGCCAACACCCGTATTTACGTATTGGACCCGCAAGGTCAACCCGTCCCCACCGGTGTGACCGGTGAACTGTACATAGGCGGTGTTCAAGTAGGGCGCGGGTATTGGAACCAACCGGCGTTAACCGCCGAACGCTTTTTGCCCGACCCCTTTGTGCCGGATAACCACGCCACCATGTACCGTACCGGTGACCTGGCCGCTTTCCGTGCAGACGGCATTCTGGATTATTTAGGCCGTAATGATTTTCAGGTGAAGCTGCGCGGGTTCCGCATTGAACTCGGTGAAATTGAAGCGAAGCTAACCGCCTTGCCGTCTATCATCGAATCGGTCGTGGTCGCCCATAACAGCCAAACGGATTCCGGAGCCGATACCCGGTTGGTGGCCTATGTCACCACCCGCGACACCGCGGCGTTAGACGTAGACGCGGTGCGTTCCGCACTCGCCGACGATCTAGCCGCGTATATGATTCCCTCGGCGTTCATAACCCTCGACGCCATGCCGCTCTCACCCAACGGCAAGCTCGACCGCAAAGCCCTCCCGGCCCCCGAAGGCGACGCCTACATTAGCCAACGCTATGCGGCGCCCGAAGGCGAGCGAGAAGAAGCCCTTGCGGCGCTCTGGGCCGATCTGCTTAAACACGAGCAAGTGGGTCGACACGATAACTTCTTCGACCTCGGCGGCCACTCACTGCTGGCCGTGCAACTGCTCTCACGTATCCGTCAGACACTGCAGCTAGACGTCTCACTGAACACACTCTTTAGCCATCCGGTATTGGCCGACTTCGCCACCGCACTCGCCTCGCAGGCACCCCAATCGCAGCTGCCCTCGATCACCTTGGCCGACCGCCAGCAGCCCTTACCCCTATCGTTTGCGCAGCAACGGTTATGGTTCCTCGCCCAGATGGACGGGGTCAGTCAGGCCTACCATATTCATGGCGGCGTCTCGCTCACCGGCGCACTTGATCATGAGGTCTTACACGCAACCCTCAACCGTATCGTGGCCCGCCACGAGGCCTTGCGCACCACCTTCCTCGAGTCCGAGGGTGTGGTCATGCAGTCTATTGGTGATATTGATCAGGGCTTACCGCTACAGATCGTGGACCTCCAACACGATGATCAGCCCGAACAGGCCATGCAACAGGCACTGGATAACGCTGCGAACGCCCCCTTCGACCTCGTCAACGGGCCGCTCATTCGGGCGTGTTTACTCAAGACCCACGCACAGCAACATGTGCTGTACGTGACCATGCACCACATTATCTCCGATGGTTGGTCGCTCGGCGTCTTGATGAACGAAGTGACCGCCCTGTACGCCACCTACCATGAAGACGGCGCGGATTTAAGCCACGACCCACTGCCCCCGCTGGCCATTCAATACCCCGACTACGCCGACTGGCAACGTCGCTGGTTAAGCGGCGACACGCTGCAACAGCAAACCGCCTACTGGCAAGAGGCCCTCGCCAACGCCCCCGCGTTACTCGAGTTACCGGCCGATCGCCCGCGTCCTCAGCAGCAAAGCTTTGCGGGCGCCGCCCGTAAAGTTGTGTTCGATGCGGCGCTTACCCAGCAGCTCAAAACCCTCAGCCAGCAACACGGCAACACCCTGTTTATGACCCTGCTGACCAGCTGGGGCACCTTGCTCAGTCGGCTTTCGGGTCAACAGGATGTGGTCATCGGCAGCCCGATAGCGGGGCGTACCCACCATGAGACCGAGAACCTGATTGGGTTCTTCGTCAACACCTTAGCCTTGCGCCTACAGATCGACCCCGAAGCCTCGGTTGCCGCGTTACTGGCCCACGGCAAACAGCAACTGCTGGATGCCCAACAGCATCAAGACCTGCCGTTTGAACAGGTCGTGGACACGTTAAAACCGCCGCGCAGTATGGCGTACACCCCGATCTTCCAAGTGATGTTTGCGTGGCAGAACACACCCGAAGGGGACCTATCGCTACCGGGCTTGTCGTTATCCACCATTACCCTGGAGGCCCAGCGTCACGCGAAGTTTGACTTAACCTTGAGCCTGCAAGAAGCCAATGGACAGATAGAAGGAGAGATTGAGTTTGCCACGGCACTGTTCGAGGCTGACACGATTGATCGTTATATCGAGCATTGGACCACCTTGCTCCGCGCGATGGTGCAAGAGCCTCAGCGTCGCGTTGCGACCCTGCCTTTACTCACCGACACGCAACGCACACACATGGTTGAAGGCTGGAACCAGACCGAACGGGATTACCCCACGGACCTGTGTTTACACCAGCTGTTTGAACAGCAGGTCGCGCGCACGCCACAGGCAACAGCACTGGTGGATGCAAATGGCTCACTGACTTATCAACAGTTAAATGAGCGGGCAAACCAAGTTGCTCAGTTACTCAGTAAGGAAGGCGTAAAACGGGGAGATTGCGTATTGCTGGCGCTTCCGCGTTCGATCTCTTTTGTAGTCGCTGAACTCGCCATTGTTAAAAGCGGCGCTATTTACGTGCCCTTGGATTTGGGCTTGCCGAGTGATCGTCTGCAGTACATCCATAACAATTGTCAAAGCGAATGGTTGATTACCAATAGCCTTTTAGAGCGTAAATTTACGGCGTTACTTAACACGCATGTACTTAATATAGATAGTAACGTGGTCGTTCAGCAATCAAAACAGAACCTCAAAAATACAGCGGCGCCGACCGATGCGGTTTATGTTATGTACACCTCTGGCTCCACGGGTATGCCCAAAGGCGTGGTCATACCGCATAGAGGTGTTAGTCGGTTAGTGTTGAACAATGGTTACACGGATATCCAAAAAAGTGACCACGTTGCATTTGTCGCAAACCCTGCTTTCGATGCCTCTACCTTTGAAGTGTGGGGGCCGCTATTAAACGGTGCTCGTGCCGTTATTATTGATCAGGATGTTGTATTTGATCCGAGCAAGTTTTGCACGGCATTACTCGCGTTTGATGTGAGCTGCATGTTTTTAACGGTAGGTTTATTTAATCAATATCACGAAGCCTTAGCACCTGCGATTCGAAACCTTAAATATCTGTTGGTTGGCGGGGATGTGCTCGATGCAACTGTTGTAAAAAAAGTATTAACACATTATGCCCCCAAACATCTGTTGAACGGATACGGCCCAACAGAAAGCACAACCTTTGCAATAACCCATGATGTAACGCTGTGCGATGTTGTTACGCATAATATTCCGCTAGGACAACCAATAGGCAATACCTATATCCATATTTTAGATGGCAATAATCAAATACAGCCACTTGGAGTGGTCGGTGAATTATTTATTGGTGGTGATGGATTAGCGCTGGGCTATCTAGATCAGCCGGCCTTAACAGCCGAACGATTTGTGGTTGATCCATTTAATCGAGCCGCCAAACTCTACAAAACAGGGGACCTAGGGTATAGACGCGCAGATGGCACCATCGTCTTTGTGGGACGCAATGATTTTCAAGTAAAAATACGAGGCTTTCGAATTGAGCTTGGAGAAATAGAAAATCAATTATGCAAAGTTAATGGTGTGGAGCATTTAATAGTCCTCGCGCTTGCGCGTGAGGGTGAAGCTATTTCCTATGATAAACAGTTAGTGGCTTATTACACCGGCGATGCACAAACGGCAGAACTGAAAGAGTGGGGCAAACAAAAGCTGCCACCTTACATGGTTCCTGAGGCTTACGTGCAATTGGATATATTGCCCTTAAATCAAAATGGCAAAGTAGATAGGAAAGCACTGCCTGCTCCTGCGCCACAGGCGTTTTTAACCAAAGAGTTTGAAGCGCCCGTTGGTGAGATAGAAATGTCGCTAAGTAAGATATGGGCGGATGTTCTGAAGCAGCCCAGTATTGGCCGGCACGATAACTTTTTCGATTTGGGTGGTCACTCATTGCTTGCTGTAAGCCTTATTGAGCGAATGCGTAAAATAGGTTTACACGCAGATGTGCAAGCCATTTTTATGTCCGAAACGCTTGCCGATCTCGCTTTGGCTGTGCGCCAAAGAGGTACTCAACAAGACGTTGAAATACCACCAAACTTAATTCCAGAACAAATTCACGAAACAATTGACAGCGATATTGATGAAGACAGTATCGAGGAGTTCCGACTATGACAATGGACGATATTTTTGAACTGTGTAATCAAAAAAGCATACGTGTATACCGCGATAAAGACCAACTCGTTGTGAAAGCCCCTAAGGGAGCGATGAACGCAGAGATCGCTGCATTATTAAAAGACAATAAAAATGCGTTATTGGAACGTTTACTGACCGACAGTCAAGCAGGGGGTACCGCAGCCGACGAAATTTTCACCTTCCGCATTACGCCCGAAATGCTGACGCTGGTGGATCTTAGCCAAAGTGATATTGATGCAATAGTGGGAAAGGTAGAGGGCGGAGCGAGCAATATAAAAGATATTTACCCGCTAGCCCCTTTGCAGGAAGGTATTCTATTTCACCATTTAATGCAGGAAAACGGCGATATTTATCTTCTGCCGAATATACTTGCGTTTAAAGATAAAACCCGGCTAGACAAATTCTTAAACGCCATGCAAGGCGTGCTCAACCGACATGATGTTTTGCGAACGGGCATCGTATGGGAAAATTTAGAAGAACCGCTTCAGGTTGTATCCAGGAAAACGACATTACCAATTAAACAACTCTATTTTGATGCGTCAGGTGGTGCCGTACTCGATCAGCTTAAAGCGCACATTGACCCAAAGGTATTTCGAATCGATTTAGGTCAGGCTCCTTTGCTTCGAACGTTTATTGCAGAAGACCCCACTGAAGACCGATGGTTGCTCGCGATAATGATGCATCATTTAGTCGCGGACCACACTACGTTAGAATTAATGATTGAAGAGACCATTGCTATTCAATCGGGGCACGAAGCCGCCTTGCCGCGCCCAGTTCCGTTTAGAAATTTTATTGCGCAAATTCAAAAGGGAACCACAAAAGAAGAACATGATGCGTTTTTCTCCTCAATGCTTAGCGATATTTCTGAGCCAACTGTGCCCTACGATTTACAGGATATACAAGCAGACTTAACGGATATCGAAGAAGCCCATCTCTCTCTTGACCCTACGTTGGCTCAAGGGATAAGGGCCGTTGCGAAGAAAAATGGCGTTAGCAATGCGAGCTTATTCCATCTGGCGTGGGGGTTAGTACTTGCAAGAATTACGGGCCGAAAAGATGTTGTATTTGGTACGGTGCTCTTTGGGCGAATGCAGGGTGGCGCTGAAGCTGATCGCGGTATGGGGTTGTTTATTAATACATTACCCATCCGTATTTCAGTTACAGAACAATCACTTTCTGAAAGCTTAAAAGAAACACATTTAACGTTAGTGAAGCTATTGAAGCATGAGCATGCCTCTTTAGCGCAGGCTCAAAGAGGCAGCCAAGTATCTTCTAGTGCGCCATTATTTACAGCGTTACTAAATTACCGCCATACCGCTATGCAGCCCAACGACAATCCAAAAGCGTTGGAAGAGCAGATGGGGTTTGAACACTTAAGCGGCGATGAGCGTACCAACTATCCGTTAAGCCTATCGATTGATGATCTGGGGGAGGGCTTTGTCGCTACCGTTCAGGCACGTGAGCCTATTCGATCTGAGTCCCTAGTGGACTACTTAAAATTAGCGTTAGAAACGATAGTAAAGCAACTTAATCATGTGCCCCAAAGCAACACGGCCGACATAAACGTATTGCCGGATAAAGAATACAACCATCAAGTTTTTAGTCTAAATGATACGGCCATAGTCAATCCCGATACCTGTATACACGCATTGTTTGAATGTCAGGCAGAAAAAACACCCGACAGTACCGCTTTAATATTTGAAGAAACGCGTATTTGCTACCAACAACTCAATCGACATGCCAACCAGTTGGCGAACCTTTTAGTAGAAAAGGGCGTGCGACCTGATAGTCGAGTGGCGATTTGTTTGGAGCGCGGTATCGATATGGTCGTGGGCTTACTGGCAATTTTAAAGGCTGGTGGCTGCTATGTGCCCCTGGATCCTGCGTATCCAGTAGAGCGGTTGGCCCATATGTTGGAAGACAGTAAGCCAGTTGTAAGCTTAGTGCATAGCGCCACGCTGGAATTGATTACAACCATTGGTGACTACGCGTTAGTTAACGTGGATTCTGAAAAGCACACTATTTCACAACAACCTTGTACTACGCCGGCTATAGACCACAAATTTTCTATAGATAACCTTGCCTATATTATCTATACATCCGGCTCTACCGGTAAACCCAAAGGCGTAATGGTTACCCATAAAAATCTCCTCAATTATTTGTTGTCGGTACAGAAAGATCCGGGCATAGACGAAACGGATGTTTTACTAAACTTAACATCGCTTTCGTTTGACATAGCCAGTTTAGAGTTATTCTTGCCCCTTATTACCGGTGCAAAAACTATTCTCTCGAGCCGCTGGGATGCAGCCGATCCACGACAGTATTCGCTTCTTATGCAACGTCATGATGTCTCCATACTGCAAGCAACACCGTCAACATGGAGGTTGCTACTGGAGCACGGTTGGCCAGAATTAAAGAACCCCATAAAAATATTGTGTGGTGGAGAAGCGCTACCCGTTGATTTAAGGAATGGCTTACTTAAGCACGCTCGAGGCATGTGGAACATGTATGGCCCGACCGAAACCGCGGTCTATTCATGCATACATCAGGTTCAGTCCTCCCAAGAAGTTATAAGCATTGGTAGGGCCGTTGCGAATACGCAACTCTATATTCTAGATGATCAGCTTCGCATTGTGCCACTGGGTGCGAGCGGTGAGCTTCATATTGGCGGGGATGGAGTAAGTAGGGGCTACTTTAATCGAGACGATCTCACCGAGGAACGTTTTATTGACAGCCCCTTTCTAGACAATAAAAAAATCTATAAAACAGGGGATTTGTGTCGAATAAATAGAGATAGCAATATTGAGTACCTAGGGCGCAATGATTTTCAAGTGAAAGTTCGAGGCTTTCGTATTGAACTTGGCGAAATAGAAAATAAACTCAACGCATTGGACAGCGTGCAAGAATCGGCGGTAATTGCTCAAGATGACATGCATGGAGAAAAACAACTAAAAGCCTTTATTATTACACGAAAAGGTTGCGAATTTAGTGCCGCTTCCTTACGTACAGTACTGGCAAAAGATCTTCCTCTTTTTATGATTCCGAGCTATTTCTTGTCCGTAGACTCTATGCCTCGTACGCCAAATGGAAAACTCGATAGACAATCGCTAATTCAAGTTGATACCAGTGAATTGGTGTTGCAGGAACACCATAATTCGGCAGGCTGTACACCGCAAACAGAAACTGAGGCGTTGATACTTGAGCAGTGGGCGAAGCTCCTGAATGTTAGCGTCGTACATTCAATTAGCTGCGACCAAGACTTTTTCGACTTAGGTGGGACTTCGGTCAGTATGATCCGAATGGTCGCGTTTGTCTCAAAGACATTCGGCGTTTCGTTGTCGGTGGGGGATATGTTCCAATACCGCACCATTCAACAGCTTGCAACTTACGTAGACCAATTAATCGCTACGCCGGTAGTGGGCAATCCTGAAGAGGCCGAAGAACGTAACAGTGGCCTAATCGCGCTAAATGATGAGTCAAAAAATGTTTCAATATTTTTCGTTCCGGGGTTGAACGGTCACGCGTTAAGTCTGCAAAGTTTAGCAACGGCATTGCCTGCGTATTCAATTTATGGGTTTGAGCCGATTGACATTCACGGGGCGAAAACAGTGTCTCTTGAATCCTTCCATGATTTGTGTGCGGACTATCTATCGCTTATTAAACAGCGCAATGTTTCCGGCCCTATCTATTTGGCGGGCCATTCCCACGGCGGCATGGTGGCACATATGTTAGCGACCACGCTGCAGTCTCGCGGTGTCACTGTGTCCGGCCTTATTTTTCTGGATTCTCTTTCCAGTATTGGCAGTAGCATGCAGGACAATGTTCTAGCTAAAAGAAATGTTAGCGCTTTAGCCCCGGACTATATGCAGTCAATTTTCAGCAATTTCGAGACCTATCTAAATTGCGATCTACGCGTTGAGGCGGAGTACTTACGTTCGCTAAGCGAGCAGGAAAGGCTTTCGCATATTGCGGAACAATTATTTTCACATCACATAATCCCGTCACCATCTACTGAGTTTGTGGCGACATATCTTTTAAATAGAAAACGTCATGAAGATATGCTGACCGATTACGTGCTGAATCAAACGATTCCAACCTTTAAAGGCAGAGCCTGTCTATTTAAAGTTACCGAAACGCAAAAAATACAGCTGGATGAACTAGGAGAATATTATGGATGGGAATCGTTTGTTAGCGAAGGGCTAGATGTCCGTGTTGTTGAGGGCGATCATGAAAGCATGCTACAAGAGCCGTACGTTAACACTACCGCGACAACAATTACGAAATGGTTAGAAAGCCTCAATACTCAATAAACGTTCAACGACAAAGAATTTACTATGAAATTATCATTTTCTAAAAAATCATTGATTATAGTGTCTACGGTACTCGTTTTCGGTATTGGTTATTACAGCTTAATGCCAAACAGCCCTGCGCCCGTCAAGCAGGCCGTAGACAAGGTTGCGTTAACGGTTACTGCGGTTCAACCCACCACAGCAGAATGGCCTATTCGAATACCGGCCTACGGCAATATTGTGGCATGGCAAGAAGCAAGCGTGGGGTCTGAGTTGGGTAGCTTGTTAGTCGAATCGGTATTGGTCGATGTGGGTGATCAGGTCAGTAAAGGGCAGATACTGGCCACCTTTAATTCCGATATGCTTGATGCAAGTGTTGCGGAGCAGCGAGCCAGTGTAGAGGTGGCAAAAGCTACGCTTTCTGAAGCGCAAGCAAACGCAGAGCGAGCCCGCCAACTTCGCGTGAATAATGCCCTTAGTGAACAACAAGTAAAGCAGCAACTGACCGCCGAAAAAACCGCGCAAGCACGGCTTCAGGCAGAGCTTGCAAAATTGGAGTCGACGCAGATTCGACAAAAACAAACACTATTACGGTCTCCAGATAGTGGTGTTATTTCTTTGCGCACAGCAACCGTGGGTTCTGTCGCCTCACCGGGAGCAGAATTATTTCGTCTCGTTAGACAAAATAAATTGGAGTGGCGCGCGGAAGTTACACCCGAAAATATTGGCTATATCGAACCAGGCCAGGGCGTGACTATTCTTTTACCAAACAAACTGTCAATCGCGGGGCAGGTACGCGTTGTCGCACCCACGGTGGATTCAACTTCACGCACGGGGTTAATTTATATAGATCTACCCCATAACCGGTTTGCCAAATCTGGAATGTTTACGGCGGGCGAAATAGATGTCGGCATAGCTCAGGGCCTAACCATCCCCGAAACGGCCGTTGTCTATAGAGAAGGCCTTAGCTTTGTCTTTATTGTTAATAAAGACAATCGTGCAGTACAAACAGAAATTACTATCGGTAGGCATCATGCGAAACGGTATGAAATAAAACAGGGCGTTACTCTCTCTGACTGGATAGTAGAGACGGGGGCTGGGTTTCTTTCCGATGGCGATACTGTATATGTCTCTGAAGATGAACGAAATAAAACTGTATCCGTACGCTAGTGATCGGCTATTCCGCGTTGTATAACCACAAGAATTTAAGATATGAATATTTCATCTTGGTCCATTAAAAATCCCATTCCAGCAGTTCTTTTATTCATCCTTCTCACCCTGCTGGGCACGATGAGTTTTAAAAGAATGATCGTGCAGGAATACCCCGACATCGAACTCCCTATGGTGATCATTACCACCATTTTACCGGGCGCCTCCCCAGATCAGTTAGAAAATGAAGTCGCTAGAAAGCTGGAAAATGCAATTTCGAACATATCGAATATTAAGCATATCTATTCGGTAATCGCTAAAAGTTCTGTTACTACGATTGTCGAATTACAGCTGGATAAAAATCTATCCGATGCGATGAATGATATCCGCGATACATTAAATCGCGTTCGTAGCGACCTGCCTACCGATATCACCGAACAGCATATTGGTAAAATCGATACTGCGGGGCGCCCCATCCTCACGTATGTGGTTACTTCGCCCAATAAAGACGAAGCGGCAATTTCTCGCTGGGTAGACAATAAAGTGTTTAAGGTACTGCAAACAGTACGAGGTGTGGGGAACGTATCACGTATTGGTGGCGTGGATAGAGAAATACGCGTGGAGGTAGACCCCATAAGGATGGCGGCACTTAATGCTTCTATCGCGGATATTTCTCGTCAGATACAACGCGTACAACAAGAAGCTTCTGGCGGCATAGCTGAACTCAATGGTGTAAAGCAAACTGTTCGAATTATCGGCACGCTAGAAACCGCTGCTGATATCGCCAATTTAGAAATTCCGTTATCGGACGGACGAAGAATTAAACTAAATCAAGTGGCAGATGTATCCGACACTTATTCCGAACGGCTCTCTAGCGCTTTATTAGATGGCGAATCTGTTGTGGCCTTCGAAGTTACTCGTGCAAAAGGCGCCAGTGAAATTGACGTCGCGAATAAAGTACGTGCTGCACTAAAAACATTGCATACCGATGAATCTCACATTGATGTTGTTGAAGCGTTCAATGGCGTGGACGCAGTGACCGACGCCTATTCAGGGTCTATGCAGTTGTTGTATGAAGGTGCTTTATTGGCCGTGTTTGTTGTGTGGCTGTTTTTACGTGATTGGCGAGCGACGTTTATTTCTACGTTAGCGTTACCTCTTTCTGTTATCCCAACGTTTGCACTTATCCACTATATGGGGTTTAGCCTCAACACCGTGACACTCCAGTCGCTTGCGTTGGTGGTGGGTATTTTAGTGGATGATGCTATTGTCGAAATCGAAAATATTGTACGACATTTGCGCATGGGCAAGTCTCCTAAACAGGCCGCGATGGATGCCGCGGATGAAATCGGTCTCGCCGTTGTAGCGACGACCTTAACGTTGGTGGCCGTGTTTTTACCTACGATTTTTATGACCGGTATTACGGGTAAGTTCTTTACTCAATTCGGTTGGACATCTTCTATCGCTATTCTATTTTCGTTACTTGTTGCTCGTTTACTTACGCCTATGATGGCGGCGTATTTGCTTAAACCCGTCGTTACGCAGAAAAAAGACTCCAGGCTAATGGGGTATTACCAGCAAGCTGCAGATTGGTGTCTTGCACATAGAAAGACCACTGTTTTCGCTTCCATGGGAATATTTATCGCCTCATTGGCACTTGTTCCTCTGTTGCCAAAGGGCTTCCTTCCTATTGCTGATCGAGGTCAAACAATGGTAAGTGTCGAATTGCCTCCCGGTGAGTCTCTCGCGAACGCGACGCTTATTGCAGAGCAAGTGCGCACACTGGTTCAGGAAGATGAAGACGTTGTACAAATATATACGTCCATTGGCGAAGGTTTTGCTGGAGGCAATATGTTCGCCTCCAGCGGACCAAATCAGGAACGTAAAGCCACGCTTACCGTGAACTTAACGCAAAGATCCCAGAGAGAAAGAACACAATCAGAAATTGAAACTGATTTAAGGAAACGATTAGAGTACTTGCCCGGCGTACGAATTGTGGTGGGCAGCGGGGGTATGGGCGAGCAATTGACGTTGGTGTTATCGGGAGAAGATCCTAGGTTGCTGGAACAGAGTACCCATAGATTACTGAGAGAATTACGCACAGTACCGGGCGTGGGTAATATTAGTTCCAGTGTCAGCTTAGCCAGCCCAGAGCTTGTGGTAATACCCGATTTTTCAGCGGCGGCTGAATTGGGCGTTACTACTCAGGCTATGGGCGAAGCCCTACGAATTGCCACAAGTGGTGACTACAGCCAAGTGCTCGCTAAGCTCAACTTAGCCGAAAGCCAAGTGCCTATTCGAGTGCGGTTACCGGATTCAGCTAAACAGGATATCTCCACTCTCAGTCGCCTTTCCGTACCGGGTAAATACGGTAATGTGATGTTAGGAGCGGTGGCGGAATTTAAATTACAAAGTGGACCAGAACAAATTAACCGGTACGATCGCAATCGCATTGTAAACGTTACAGTAGAGCTAAACGGAAAATCGTTAGGCGCTACGCTTACGGAGGTTAACGCTCTGCCGTTTTTCGGAAGCCTTCCTGCAGGAATAAAACGCGTGTCCACCGGGGACGCAGAAGTAATGGAAGAATTATTTGCAAGTTTTGGTGTGGCAATGATTACCGGTGTACTTTGTATCTACATGCTACTGGTATTGTTATTTAAAGATTTTTTTCAACCGATTACGATTATTGCGGCGCTTCCCTTATCTATTGGAGGCGCATTTGGTGCGCTTTTAATTACAAAAAATGCACTATCGATGCCGTCGCTAATTGGTTTGTTGATGTTAATGGGGATCGCCGTGAAAAACTCCATATTATTGGTGGAATACACGGTAGTGGCACGCAAGGACAAGGGCTTATCTAGAGTGAATGCACTGCGTGATGCCTGCCACAAGCGAGCACGCCCAATCATAATGACGTCCATAGCTATGGGGGCAGGAATGTTCCCCGTGGCACTAGGTATGGGGGCGGACCCAAGTTTTCGAGTGCCTATGGCAACGGTGATTATTGGCGGCCTTATTACTTCTACGTTACTCAGCCTTTTCATTATTCCTGTTATTTTTACGTATATTGACGACATGGCCGTTTGGTTAAAGAAGCCTTTTGAAAAAAAGGACAGTACACACGGATTAGATTTTGAAAAAATAATAAATAGCGGAAATAGCAGGAACCAAAGTGAGTTGAGTGAAAATCTATAACAGTGTTCATATGTAAACATTAACTTAAATCGTTACGCCTAAACATTCGATAGCAATTGTTTGGGGTGAAGCACACTTTTACACATTGTAATGGCAGGAATTCTACATATGAATGTATTTTGTTTACCTTACGCAGGTGGTAACGCCAAAATAATTTATCGAAGCTGGCAACATTGTTTACCTAGTTCAATAAAAATAGTGCCGGTCGAGCTGGCGGGCCATGGGCACCGATTCGGTGAACCCTTTCACCGTGATGTGCAATCGGTGGTCGAAGATATTCTACACACGATAACACCTGATTTACATCACGAGCCCTACGCCATTTACGGACATAGTATGGGCACGCTGCTCGCTTATGAGCTGGCGCGAGCCATAGCGGCCATCAATGCGCCCCCACCTTTAACTCTCTTCCTTTCTGGCCGCAGGCCCCCTCATAATTGCCCTAAACCACGAAATATTCATACCTTTAGTGACGCTCTCTTATTAGAAGAAATGAAAAGGATGGGCGGCACGCCTACTGTTTTCTTTGAAGATCAATCGCTTATCGATGCTTTTTTACCTGTTTTTCGTAACGATTACAAAATTTTGGAACGCTATAGGTTCAAAAATATCATTCACCCAACTTCTGCGGATATTGTTTTTATTCATAGTGATGATGACCCTGTAGTCGTCGGAGATGATGTAAACGAATGGGAAAAATACACCACAGGAAGTTTTAGACGAGAAAATATGCAGGGTGGACATTTTTTTATTAACGAGAAGAAGCACGCTATTTGCCACTTGATACAAGAAGAGATTACTTGCGCTGTTATCTAGTTTTAGTCTGCGTCATAATCTAACGGGGCCGACGGGCGCTCAGTTGGCCTATATAAGAAAAACACCTGGCACGCTTTCGAACGAGAGTGATGTTTCGTTAATTATAGGTAAGTGGCTATTTACAGGGAAAACTGCTGGTATAGTCTAAAAATTACCGAGGTTTGTTAGGCCGAAGCTGCGATCAACGATGCATAATTCTAAAAAAGGGAGAAATGGACGGCTTTAGTTCGATGAGGGGTATTTGTTGATAGCGGTGGATACCAATACAGACCTAGAATCCATTTTGATAATGGGCGAAAAATCCATTCTATTGACGCCCGATGATCTCGAATCGGGTAGTAATTACATTCTAATAAAGCTGCCCGTGGGCGATTATCATATTTAAAAATTAAGATAGCTGACTATTGGTATGTAACGATGAAAAATGTTAATTACTTTTGGGGCTTAACTATAAATAAACATTCTGTTAGTTATGCGGGTAATCTCGTCGGATCTTTTTATTGATTATTCTCTAGACGCTATATTTACTTACATTCAACTAATGTTGAAATGGTAAATAAATCGTCTGAAGCACTAGAATTTATGCAAGGAAGTTTTCCTCAGTTAATGAGCTCAATCACCATGGATTATACTGGGCCGGGGGAAGATTGTTTTCTGGATTTTTGTGCAAGATGTGCCGAGCAATGCGGAACGTGATAGTGGGTTTCAGGAGTGGTTACGATGAATAGGCTGATATCGCTAATACTTCTTTTTCATCAATGGTAAGCGCAGATGTTATCCCCATTAAAAAGTTGTTTCGTGAGCCTGATTTACAGCTGTTTAGGTTATCTCCTGATGCAACACGAATGCTGGGTGATGTAATTAAGGATAAAGCTAAAACGTTGGAGCTTATAGACTTCGAAACACTAAGGTCCACCGATATTTTCGGGTTTTCTTACGGAGTGCATGGTCGATTCGAAGAGTACGGGTGGGTAGATAATGATACAGTCTATGTGGAAAGTGTATCCGTCACGGGCGGCAGAAATCGCTTTTTAATCGAACTCAATGGCCGCATGGGGATTGATTTTACCGTACCGATGCAACGTTTAACGGGCCGGTTTGAAGTCGTCGATCTGCTGGATAATGAAAACGATCGTTTATTGGTTTCTCGAACGATACGCGCCAATGGTAACAAAGTTAAACTGTATACCATAAGTACGCAGGATCTTTTAGATCGAAATTTTTCGCAAGCCGAAAATTTCAAACACCCTTTAAGGAATGCTATAGCGTATATTTCTGATGCCGGACGTGTGCGTATGGCCTTCACCCACAAGAAGGATACGTTGCTATACCACTATTTAAATAGTAATAATAAATGGAAGGAGTTTCACACGTTTGATAACGCTAAGGCCACTTTTATCTCTGTTGGGTTTATAGATGATGACACCATTGCTGTCTTGTCAAACGAGGCTACCGATAAAATTTCGCTTGTTGAGTATAGTCTAGCCAATAGTGCGTTTCGTAATGTGTTGTTTCGACATGCGACCTACGATTTAATGGGTGCAGAATTGGACGATGGAAAACTGAAAAATCCGGTGATACCGGTTATGCGAAAGGATATTTTTATTTGGCAGAAACTCTACGAAAGAGTAACGATGCCGCTAAGAATACCGCGTTGGCGCTGCAATTTTACGATAAGGCGATAGAGAGTGGGTTTGATGCTGCTAGGGTAAAAAAGCGGCGTTACTTTATGATATGAAGGATACCCGTATGGATGTTTCAAGTGTGCTTGACGCTCTGAGCGGTAAAAAGATGATGCGGAAATATTACGAGCAATTGAAGCCTCTGATGCGCTAACAACCGCAGAGCAGTCGATATTTGCGGGTTTTATTGATGAATATTTTTATCCTTTATCGACCGAACTAAAAGTGGTTCTTAACCGGCTAAGGTCCGATCGTAAGGCTCTTGCTACTGAGGACCGCGGCGAAACAACGCAAGGTGTTAAGGTTGACCTCGATATCGGTTCTTAGGTGCAATTGCACCTAGCGCTAGAGGGATTGGGTGAGGGTTTAAATAATGATGACAGCCTTCGAGGGTCGCCCCGATTTTTATTAAAGGGGTATTGGTACTTGTTGGGCGCAGAAGAGAAAATCCTGCAAGAAGATCTTCTTTCTGTTAATCAGGGGAACTGGTTTCAGCCGACTGTCACTCTCCCCGAGTTAGAAAGGGAAGGCTCAATTACACTGCGTTTTGAACTGTATTCTATGGAGGACCAGAAACGGATGTTAGCGTTAGCCAGTGAATTAGCCCTTATTGTTCCAATGTATGGCATGGCACGCCTTGGCTGCAAGCCATTCAGGGGGAGCCGCGTATAGCTTAACTTAGAGGGTTTGGTCGTGAGCCCTGCGCCTAAGAGATTAAATTTTCGCCGAAATGGCGCCATAATCATTGTTAGTTGTTAGATCAAACGGTAATATACGCGCCATACTTATGACTTTTTGGCGCGATTACGTGTACCACCGTAACCGCGAGTTTTGATAGGGCGGTTTTGCGGGCACATGTTAAAGGCGAGTTTACAGATTCTAGGCCTAGAGCGGGGAGCGACTCAGCAGCAAGCAAAGGCAGCTTATCGCCGGCTGACGGCTGCCTATCACCCCGATCGAAACCCTGGCGATCGGCATGCAGAAGAGATGTTTAAATTAGTCTGTAATGCCTATAAGATGTTATTACCGGAATTACCGAGCGGCGCTGATTCTAAAGATCTAATGCCATTAAACACCGCGCTGGACACGTCTCATTGCCGCCGAAAGCGACGCGGTACCCGTTCGGAACGCCGCTTTAATTGGCAGCTGGCTGAAGATTACATTGGTACGCAAGTAAACTGTCAAGCATAAGCTCTCAATGGGTTTCTCTATTATTTCCCCTTCCTAGCGGTTACCTGCCGCGAAATGTTTTCTTATCCAGCGCATTTAAAAATAACCGGCCGGCCAGCTGCAATGCCTTCATTATTCACCTCAGTTAATACTAGAGAGCTTATCTCTTAAAACTATTGCCGTGGCGTGTTTGGTTTTATCGATTGCCACCCTTGGTGCTTAGTCAGTACGTTTAACGGTTATGCATTAGATGTTGCTGTGTTCCTATTGGTATTCCTAATAGAGGTCTATTGGCTGGCGCTCCGGCCCACTTACGAATAGGAGAATAGTTATCGTTGGTCGTTAGTTTTTTGCGAGTATTAACTTGGTGCGTTGGTGCGTATGTAACCCAATAATACTGGTTATTAGGGGCGTTTTAGCACTATTAAAGTGCGATTTATTTCGCGATAAGCAGTTAAATAAGCCTACAAAAATAGTCGTTTTTGTTCATAATTGAAGTGATGTTGGGTTGAGCAACACTGAAGTGTAACGCGGATGTTTTGGAGGGGATTGTGGTCGAGAATTTGGAGTTTAGACATTGGTTAATTCAGCCGGGAAACCATCGAATTTTTCAAAAATTCAGGCAAGAATTAAAGCAGTATTTTACTCAAGATGTTGAGATAAAATCTTGGATGGACGTTTACCATTTGTTTGAAGTGGCGTTGACGCATACTGAAGAGGCTATTCGGTGGTTTGATCCCATTATTAGGAATAACCCTCCTTCAGCTGCGAACGGGGCTACGGCCACTCAAATTCTGCTCTATCGGGGGGCTTATGTTAATCGGGCGGAGCTACCTACTTCGAGTGTTAATCATGCTAAACGCATCATGTACCGTGGCCAAGTAATGGAAGATACGGAATTGGCAGAAGCTGCTCCAGAAAATGATGCCGCTGAAGTGAACCCGCCCAAAAAAGTGCGTTATTACCGAGGCGTAAAAGTAGAGTCTTAATGGTGGTGTAATGACACTGTGTGAGCGGGTTAAAGCGCTAGTAGTACCTCTTTAGGTTTGATGATTATCGGTCAAGCCCCAATATGGGGAGTGATTAACGCGCCAATGTTTTATTTGGTGCGTGGGTATCAGATTGGCTTAAATTTTAATCAAGGAACGCACGTTCTGCTGTATAGGGTACGCTTATTTTGACCCTAAGTTGGGGCTGCATACTGTGAATTTACTTGATCTACATGGGTTTTTTTACCGTGGGGGAAGAGGAATAATAGGCGCCAATGGGGTAACATTATGGTGCGATTCGTTCCGCTGCAAAAGGTCTTTGCACGTCAAACACCTCTTGTGTACGAAGGCTTGCACACCCCATAACAATAATTGAGGCTGCCTATGTTCAAACTTCTACATCTTCTGCTTGCGTCACTTTTACTGTATACCGCGTGGTTGCAGCTAAATGATCCCGACCCTCTCTTTTGGGTAACCTTGTATATTCTAGCGGCTGCTGTTCCTTTATTGGCCATAATGGTTGCTCGTACAGCAAAAGTGAGTGTGCTAACAGGTATTGCAGCGGGTTATTGCGTGGCGGGTTTTGTCATGACTTTGCCGGGAGGCTTCGAATATCTCCATCATATTGCGTCTGAATCGTTAATTCAGGATATGAGCCCCGCTAAGCCGTATATCGAGGAAGCGCGAGAGCTTATTGGCGCAATGTTTGCGCTGGTCGTGGTGGTTTCGTATTGGGCTGTCCATCAAAAAGGCTGGCGCTCTTTACGCGGTTAACGTGATGGTTAAAATAAGAAAAGCTCAGCCACGGTAACACCGGAACTGAGCTTTTTTACGTTATACGGCAGGCTTTTTAAGTGCGTGTTTTTTACGACTGTAAAATACTGATAAGTTTTTGACAAATATCGGTAGAGGCTATGCCATCTCTCTTTTCTGTTTCGCTCAGCAGGCCTGATAACGAGCTAATAAAAATAGCGCCGTCTTTTTTGTGAGGCGTTATTGCGCCGTGCGAGCCTTTCACTAAATGGGTGTCTAAAGGTATTACGTCCATCAGTGTTCGAAAACCGAGTTTTTTCTTGATGAGTTTGGCTCCTACTTTCAACAGCGGGAAACGAATTGCAGGGTCGAGAAAAAGCTCGACTGGGTCGTAGCCGGGTTTTCGATGAATGTCGACACATCGTGCAAAATCCGGTGCTTTTGTGTCGTCAAGCCAGTAGTAATAGCTAAACCAAGCATCAGGTTTGGCGATGGCAACTAATTCACCGCTACGCGGGTGATCTAACCCTGCTTGAAACTTTTCTTCTTTTCCGAGAACACACTCAATTTCGTCTTGCTGCTCCAGTAGCGCGCGTACTTTCGGTACTAGTGCGGGGTCTTGAATATAGACATGGGCGAGCTGGTGGTCGGCAACGGCAAATACTTTGCTGGCACCGGCGTCCAGTAATTCTAGGCCAAGTTCTTCTCGCAGCGTAATCCAGCCCTTTTGGCGGAACAGCCTGTTGAGGTGGCAAGCGCGGCTAACCGGCTGTATGCCGTACTCGGAAAGCACAACCAATTCATAATTATGTGCTTTTGCGTAGTCAGCCAATTTTCCGCACACCGCGTCAATCGCCTTAAGTTCGTCGCCAATGCTACTGTGCTCGGGCCCCACTTTTTGTAACGCGTAATCTAAATGCGGTAAGTAAACGGCAGCAAAATCAGGGGATTGTTGCTCAAGGGTTTTTAGTGCGCATTCGGCTATCCACTGGGTAGAGGTGATATTGCTTTTTGGCCCCCAAAAATTGAACAGTGGGAAGCTGCCTAACGCTTCGTTAATGTCGGCTCGCAGCGCTGTTGGAGCGGTGTAGATGTCGGGTAATTTACGGCCATCTGATGGGTACATGGGGCGAACAGTAATGGCAGTGTCAGCAGGGCAGTACATGTTATACCAGCAAAAAATATTCGCCGTGGTCGCGTTTGTGGACTGCTGCTTCACTTTATCCCATATTTGTTCAGCCTGAATGAGGTGGTTGCTTTGGTGCCAAAACCGCACTTCTGCTTGATCGCGAAAATACCAACCGTTGCCGACAATGCCGTGATCCGCAGGTGTCTTGCCCGTAAAATAAGTGGTTTGCACGGAACACGTCACCGCTGGCAGCATCGACTGAATATGGCTTTGACAGCCAGCGTTAGCCATTTTCTGCAAATGAGGGGTGTGTTCGCCAATGTGTTTGGGGCTTAGCCCAACGACATTAAGTACCAGTAGTTTAGGTGTATGAGAGTTCTGAGGCACTTATTCAACCACCTGAGGCTTTTGGCCTCGTAATACCGAGTTGCCCTCAAATAATTCTGCTTGGTCGTACCCAGATTCGGTCCAGTCCGATTCTTTAATTTGCCCGCTTTGGCTGTAAGCGGTTACAGCATTGAGATAACACATTTTGTGGACGTCTTCTTTAGGAATGCCGGACTGCAACATGAGGTTGGCGGTTTTGGGAACGGATAAAGGATCAGAAACGCCCCAGTCGGCGCTGGAGTCGATAAAAATTCTTTCCGAGCCGTATTCCCGTGCAATGTTAACCATGCGTTCGCTACCCATTTTGGTTTGAGGGTAAAGGGTAAACGCGGTCCAGTAACCGCGGTCTAAGACTTCTTTAACGGTTAGCTCATTGTTGTGATCGATCACAACTTGAGTAGGGTCTAACCCGTGCTCAGCGCAGAGCTCCATCGTTAAAATGGTTCCCTTTAACTTATCGCGGTGCGGCGTATGAACCATAACCGGTAGATTGAAATCTTTGGCTAGTTCAAGCTGCGCGCGTAAATATTTTTCTTCGAGCGCCGTACCTTCATCAAACCCGATTTCGCCAACGGCGACAACACCCTCTTTTGCGAGGAATAGCGGCAGTATTGCCATAACTTCTTCGGCGAGCGCTTCGTTATTTGCTTCTTTAGAATTTAGGCCGATCGTACAATAATGTTTGATGCCGAATTGTGAGGCGCGAAAGCGCTCCCAGCCAACCAGTGAGGCCAAATAATCCCGATAGGTTTCCACGGATGTGCGGGGTTGACCCAGCCAAAAAGCGGGTTCTATGACGGCGACAACACCGGCTTTGGCCATTGCTTCGTAGTCATCGGTGGTGCGAGCACTCATATGAACGTGCGGATCGATATACATGGTAATCACCTTATGTCTTTGTGTCATTGAGAGGTTGACGCTCTAATTGCCCATGCTGGCGATAGTGGGCCAGTGTTGGGGTGCATGGGTTTGGGCAACGTTTTTGGCGAGAATGGTGGCTAAGGGTTGTGCCGTTGAATGAGGGTTTTCTTGTAACGACAGTGCAATAGCGGCACGAATTCTAGCGTTGCTACGTGTAAATTCGTGCTCTAAATAAGCCAGCATTTTGTCGGTGCTACACTGCCAGCCAATACAGCAATATAAATCCCATGGCACAGCGCGGCTAGCGGCATGACGTTCGAGGCTGTAGTCGTGAAGCATTGTGATTAATGCTTCGTTATTGCGGGCTCTTAAACCCTCAATAGACCAAATAGGGGCCGCTAGAAACGCCGCCTTTAGAATGAGCTGGTTCCACCCCGCGGAGTCGAAATGTAAGCTTGCGAATGTATTACGGTGGGCCACTGCACTGAACACACTTTCGATATTACTGCGCGCCGCTTCGCGCGCGCGCTCCACAAAACACTCGCCGTGCGGTATGAAACGCAAACTTTGCACCAGCAAAATTTGTTCATTTACGTCGGCTGTTTTGAACAGCTCGTTAATCGCTGTAACGTAGGTTGCTTGGTCGACACTATTCGCTAACGATAGCAAAACCACTAATCTCGCGGCTTGAGCATGTTCCCATTGCTGAAGCACCTGGAATGGGTCGTAGTCGTCCAGCTTCAACGCATCGTTCTTTGAGGTTTTTTGTTTTTCAAACCATCGAGGACAAATGGCAAAAAGATAAAAAAAAGCGTGTTGGCTAGGTTTATGAGTTAGTGACGCTAAACTATGAGAAAGCTTTTCAAAACCCTCCGGTTGCGAAGCGCTGAGGTTATTGAGTAGCGTCTGTAATAATGAACCTGCAAGATTAACCATATGGACTAACTCGCCTTAATGTTACGTTGTAAAATTAAACATAAGCCAAAGCATGCTAGTGCAACGCTAGCCGTGAAAAAATAGCCTAAAGCGAACAATAAACTCGAGTCGATTAAGCATAACCCTGCTAGAAGACCTCCAATCGCTTTTGGGATAAAACGTTGTGGCCCTGGCAACAAAAAACGAATGCTATAGATGAGCCATGCAGCGGCGATGGATATGGCCATGAGCGCAGGCCAGTATGCATAGCCCGCTGGAAACGCGATACTGTAGGTTATATAAAGTGCGAACACGAGAGGTGCGGCCAATAACACTAATGGTATAAAGCTGCTGACATGATTTAAATGTTCGCTGCGTGCTAGATAAGTTATGCCTGCGATGTAGGCTGTTAAGCAGATACCCGCAGCGAATAAGGTGCCGTTAAGTGTTCCTACGAGTAGCGCGGCAGTGATATACAGCATGCATCGACAGCTTCCCATCACCCACGCACTGAAAGACCATTGTTTGTGCTTCCAGTCATACAGCAGAATACAGAGGATAAGAAGGGAAGCCGCAGTGAGAGCGACCGCTCTTTTTTCATAAGGTGTTGTTCCCGCGAAGATTGCTAATGCCACGATAAAAAAAAGTGTCGCGAAGCTACTTACTTCTTTGACACTGGTTTCGCCGTTAACAATGGGGCGGTTTTGTTGGTGGGCTTTATCCCACTCAGCATCGAAAGCGTCGTTAAAAAACATGCCGCCTAGATACAATAGGCTGAAGGCAAACAAGACGGCGGCGAGCAATGCGATAGACGGTGTCGTCGCGGTGAAAGACACACTTGCGAATGCCATTCCAGCTAAGGCGTTGCTCCACACTGTAGGCAAATTGGAGGAGCGCCCTAGCGTTAACGCTGTTGCCAGTTTCATTGTAATTTATCCTTTATCCACAGTAGTTCCCGGCTAATATTGTCGACAACGGAGCTTGCGCGCAGGTGGGAGGGCAAAACGTCAAAGGTATAGGTTTCAACTTCCAGGTGTGCGGTGATCATGTGCTTTTTTTGTTGCGCTAATAACGTAAGCAGATCGCGCTGTGTCGTTTGCAATAGGCCCATCGACGCGCAAAAAACGGGAACATGAAAATGGCTGCGTAAATCACTGTGATTGGCAGCTTTATTCAATGCCGGTTGAAGATCCATAAAAAAGTGCTGTTCGTCGTTATGTCGCACACTGGTTTGGTGTAAATAAACGTTATCGGTGAAAGCCGATAGTTGCGTGCGCATGTCGTCGTTTAAGTTGGGAATATGTAACGCTGCCGTTAATTGTATTTTATAAATGGGAATTTCGGCCGTCAGTAACTGTTGTGCGCTTTCGACGGAATCTTCAAACATGACCGCTGCGTGGCAGGTGTCTAAGCAAACGCCAATGTATTCTTTAAGCAACTTGTTTTCGGCATCACTGGCGGTAAACATAAACTGTTGAAAAAAGTTAAGCGTATCTTGCGTTGTTTCTAAATAGCAGCCGGGCTCCGGTTCAAGTGCCAGCTGGATAGTGTTGCTGGTTTGTGTTTTTAGCTCGGCCAAAAAGTGGGCGAGTCGTTTTAAGTTGTTCGCGGCCATGTGCACGGCTGTTGTATTGCAGAAGTTGGGCTTAAACCCAACTGGCACGGTTGAAATACTGCCTTGTATTCCCTTTGGTAGTAATTCGGATAATATTTCGGCCAGTTGGCAGCTGTAGATAAAACGTTCTTCCGTTTGCCAGTCGGGTTGATAGACCTGTTCTTTAACCGGTTGCCCGTGAAAGGTACCGTAAGGAAAACCGTTAAGGGTAAAAACGTAGAGATTTTCCTCATTCAGCCAATGTTTAAATTCTATTAGGGCCGTGTAGTTATCACATAAATATCGTGCCGCAATGGCGGAAAGCCGCAGCCCAACCCCAAAGGGCGTGTCGGGGTTTACGCGTTTTTTAATTGCAGGCAGGTATCGGCGTAAATTTTGAACGAGCGTAGGCCAATCTTCACCAGGATGAATGTTCGTGCAATAAGTGAGATGGCTGCCGTCTGAAAGTTTCATTGTGTTTCAGTTAGGCAGCGCTATTGTCGACAGTCTTGGCCGAGGCTTGAAAAAAATTCTGTAATTTATTGCGCGCGCGCAGTAAGGCCTGCTGATCAATATGATTGGCTTCTAAGGTTTTTCCAAACCCTGTGAGTAAAGTAATACAGAGCTGGCCGCCAAGGTGTTGACGAAATTCTTCTAAGCCTTTGAGTAGAGCGCTTTCTCCCTGTTCGGTGTTCCAGTGCAAACTGGGGTGCCATACGTCGAAACCCAGTGACCGAATAAGAAAAATAATATGCTCAGCTTTATCTTGTTCTAGGAGACCCACTTCAACGGCGTAGAGCGCGTCGAGCGCCATGCCTATAGCAACCGCTTCACCGTGTGAAAGTGCGTGAGAGGTGAGAGATTCTAATTTGTGTGCACTCCAATGACCGTAATCTAAGGGGCGGGCACTTCCCATTTCAAAGGGGTCGCCGCCGTTACAAATTTGATTTAGGTGTAGTTCTGCGCAACGTTTAATGAGATGAGCCGATGCCTTGCTTTCGCGTTGTACTAGCGCTTCGCGATTAGCGTAAATCCAGTGATAAAAATTGGCGTCTCGAATTAAGGCTACTTTAATCGCTTCGGCAAAGCCTGAGCGAAAATCGCGATCGGCCAAGCTATCGAGAAAAACAGCATCGTTAATAATGGCGTGAGGGACGGCAAAGCAGCCAAGTAAATTTTTAATGCCCACGCTGTTAATGCCATTTTTTACGCCCACGCCTGCGTCGTTTTGAGCGAGTACAGTGGTAGGCATTCTAATGAGTCGGATACCTCGGTGAAACGTAGCGGCCGCATAGCCTACTGCATCGAGCACACCGCCGCCGCCAATGGCAATAACATAGGATTGGCGGTCGAGTTCTGCTTCCAGCATGAGGCTGTGCATGCGCTCTATTTGAGTGTGGGTTTTGGCCGCTTCGCTGGCGGGTACGGTATGTAAGGTGTTGTGCCAGTCTATGTTGTGTACGGCGCAATATTGCCGAATTTGTGCGTCGAGAAGGGGTTGCTTGTCGAGTACACCTTGGTCGATAAAAAATTGCACTTTGACTGTGGCACCGGTCGATTTACCACGGCATAGCTGCTTGATAAGCGTGCTATTTGCCGGTTGGAATGCATGGCGAGTAAAGCAAAGCGGATAACTAAAATCGATGTTAAAGCGTGGGTTTAGCTGGTTCTCTGTTTGTTCGATATGTGATGTTTTTTGGGCTTTGGGTGCGGTTAGCCATTGGACGAACCGATAAGACGCGAGTGCCACTATGGGCAGACTAATGCTGGCAGCGAATGCGAGCCCAAAAGACGCGTAGTGATTGGCCCAGCTACCTACACTGGCGTAGGCAAAGGCGATGCCAGCGTTTGACAGCATGGTGATAGGTAAGAATGTGCGAAGGGGCATTTTGGTAAGCCCGGCAGTGACTACGGAGGCCTCGGCCAAGACGGGAATCGCGCGCGTAAAGAGCAACGCACTACTGCCGTACCGCTGTGCAGCCAAGTGCGCGGCATCGATATCGTGTTTAGCGAAGAAGCGACGGAGCAGTGTTTTATTCGCGCTGGCACCAAGACCATAGCCCAGTATGCAGCCTGCGCACATGCCAGCCCAAATGACCAAAAAGCCTGTGATAAAGCCTTGTGAAATAACGGCCCAAATAGACAGTACGCTTGACGGAATAGGCAGTACAACATCAAAGGTTAGGCCTAGAAATATAAGCCCGCTGGCAAGCACGCCGTGTTCGAGCGTGGTGACGCTTTCGAGCAGGGCGTTCAGTGACTCTTCTAATAAAAAGTGGGAACCCACAATTAAAAGGATAATGAGCGCAACAATGGCGCTATACCGCGTCAGTGATTGCAGAGCGCTAGAGTGACCCGAATGTGGGTGGGAGCCGCGCATAGTAAGACCTCAATTATTATTATTTGTTTTTTAGCAACGCAGTATAAATTGTGCGCATTAGCATAAAGGATCGATAAGGCTAATGCCACGGCGTTTATATTGCTTCGGCAGCTGCATCCCGCACTAAACGTAGCATTTTAGGCTTAATGCGTTCGTCATAGGTGGCGGCGCCATTCGCAAAATCGACATACCATGAATAGTGGGTGTAGAAATGGTATGGCGAAGAACTCCACACATGGCTTCTGGCAGGACTGGGGAACAGGCGGATGTTAATCGCAGGCGCGGAGCATTGGAGTTCTGCCAGAGTACTAAGCTCCCGAATATTCGGTAAGCGCCAATCGGTGCTGCCTGCAAAGCCATTTTCGGTGTTCAGTGCCGTTACGTGGATTAATGCTTCGGCCCAGTTTAACTCTAATGCTGTGCCTTCATTGCAGGTTTCACCTGTGGTGCCGAGTAGACATTGGCTCCAGGTTAAGTCTGTTTGTGAATCGGTAACCGTGTGGTTGTTATGTTGAACGTAGCGGTTATCGGGGGCCGTTGCGATGATCGTGTCGTTTTGGCAGTGTTGCTCTTCCTGCGCGAGCAGGTTAGGGGCTAGGCCCACTAAGCAGAGCAATAACGTGGTATCGAAAAATCGATAAAGCGGGTGTAAATGTTGGTTAGAGAGGTTCATAGTTCGCTCGTAGTTATTCGGTAGGATTACTGCGTACCAGTCTTACAAAACGACTGTTGCTACGTTGCAGTGGTGCGGTAAAACCGAATTGAAAGCTCACGGCCCATGCGCTGGTGTTGTTGCCCGCTACGGGTGAACGGCTCCAATAAAATTCGTTTTGGGTATTGGGAAAATAGGTGTTGTCGATGGCTGGCATTGTTCGCCCAAAGTGAGGGAGTGTTTCAAGTTCAGGGCGCGAGGGTATGCGCCAGTCGGTATAACCACACCAGCCTTCTTTGTTCACCCTGCTGAGAAACTCGTCGGTATTACAGTAGGTGGTCGGGGTTTTTACGTTGTAGCCGCTGCATTGGTCGAAACGTTTATTCCAGTCACCAATGGCGCCACCATTTTCAGCGCTAGCGCCGCTATACCATGTGAAACGGTCATCGGCGTCGTGCAGGCCGCTGTTGCCGTATACATTATCGCTGGGTTGTTTTACTTCCCACAACAGGCCGCTGACATTATCTAATACGCAATGCCACGTTTTGGCCGAGGCGGCAAGCGGTTGGCCGTTGGCGTCGATTTTACGGTAGCTAAAACCACTGTCTCCATCGTTAGCGCGTGAAGCTTCCGTATCTCGGCCGCGCATGCAGTCTTGTTGTGCAAGAATATCGCCGCTGATCAGTTTGCCCTCGGCAAGCTCTGCTGTGTCTATGTGCCCACTGCAATCGCTATTGATGTCTTTCGGATAGTTTCCTCCCCACGTGATACCGGTATCGTTGATTTTTTCACGAATGTCGAGAGGGGGGGGCGTGTCGTTACAGGCAGTCAGTACGGTGATCATACCGCCAACAAGGCTAGAGAGTAGTAACGTTTGGGCTAATGAGTTTGTCATTGTTATTATTTTTATCGTTCGATTTAGGAGTGTTTTCCTGCTTTTGGCGCAGGTAATAGAATCCATCATAAAGCCTTTTAGTGGGCCGTCAATCCGCCTTTTTTCTGAGTTTTGGTGTTCTATCGGCACAAAAAAACCCGGCGCTAGGCCGGGTTTTGAGAGGGTGTGTTTTGGATCAGGTTAACACGCCGGGGATTACGCTATCGGCATAGCCTTGGTAATCTGGGTGTTGGTCTGCGCCAAGTGCAACAGCGGCGGTGTGAATCATGTTCAGTGGCGTGTAGCTTGAGCCACCGGCATTGGACACGCCGCGTTGAATTGCACCACCGCCACCGGCCATAACCAGCGGAATGTTGTTGCTACCATGGCCATCGCCATCACCCATGTCGGTTACTTCGCACACGATTGTGGTGTCGAGGATTCCGGCATTTTTCAGTGATTGAATCAAATAAGCAGACAGGCTACTCATGTGGCTTCGGGTTTCACTGAAGTGGGGGTAGTTGGGGTCACCTGCGTTTCCGCCGTGAATAGACTGGTGATAAATACCGTCAAAACCCAAGTATGGGAAGGCAAACTCGCCTTGGTGGTTACCCAAAGCCAACGAGCAAGAGGATGTGAGGTTACACTCCAGTGCCATGGTAATAATATCGGCTTGTAAGTGTGCCTGCTGCTCAAAGGTTGCGTGCTCTAGCTCGAAGGATGCGGGCGGAGTGCCTGAATCACATGAGATGGTGCCGCCGCTAAGGGATGCAATACGGGCTTCCGTTTCTTCGATAGCCGTTAAGTGGGAATCTAAACGATGCTGCTCATAAGTACCGAGCTTATTGCCTAGAGCGCTTAATGCATCTTTGTGGGCATCAATAACACTGCCTTTGCTAGCCCCTTCTGAACCACCGCCGCCGCCCGATGGTAAGTTACCGAAGAGTCGGTCGAATGCGTTGAAGGGGTTATCTTCAAATGCCACTTCTGCGCCGTTGTCGCGTGTAAGGTAGCCGTGCCCGTTACTGTGTACACCAAGGTTTACATAGGTGAACGGGGTGTTGCCGCCGAGTACGCGACCCATATTAACGTCAAAGCTATCGCCAACCCAGCGGTCGTTGATAAGCGTAGACATGACGCCGTGACCGCCGCGGTGATGGCCCATATTCCTAAGAAAGTTACAGTCGCTGGCTACGCTGCTGTATGGCTGAGACATTACGGGAAACGACGAGAGGTTGTTGTTAGGAAACCACAAGTCAGGGATAGCGCCGTCCGGGCAGTAGATAATTACAGATTTATCTGGGCCGTTTTGGGCTTCGGCAAGGCGTGACATCATCATTCCGCCCACGAGCGGGGAGGCCTTCAGGAGTGCACGACTAATACCCGCCGAGGACAGGATTTTTAGAAAATCACGGCGCTGTTTGTCGAATTTGTTTTTATATAGCTTTTTCATGATCTTAACCTTTTTATTTTTGTCACTCACAATCAGAACAATTCGTTTAACGAAGGGTGCGACCGCATTAGCGGCCGCACGCTGGCGTTATTCGCTACGCGACCAAGCTTTGCGGAAGCGTACAGCGTCCATGACGCTCATGCTTTCCAGCATTGATCTTGGGCTTTGTTCCATCATGGTGGACGTCAGGTTTCGAACTTCACAGGTGTAACCGTCTTTCTCGGTTGATGTGAGTGTGGCCCCTTCGGGGTTGTCGACATCAATACCGTCTATACCGACACCGGTAATGTAGCGGAATAGATTTTGTGGCACACACTGCTGTGCATTTGGCAGAGTGGTAAGCACTTCGCCTAGGCCTTTAGAGCCTTGGAAGTCGAGCCAAACATCTTTGTCGTTGAGGTTCTCCGGCGCGTACAGCTGGCCAACGGCGTCAATGGTGTTGCCATTGAGGTCGGTGGTGCGCGGGTTACCAACGGCATCGAAGTCTTCCATACCGAAGCCCAGCGGGTTGATCCACTCTTTGTGACAAGCTTCACAATCTTCTGAGCCGGTAATAGCCGCGTACTTCATGCGGTTTGTTGTGGTTGGGTCATTAAGCAGGTCGGCATTTTCTTCCAGTGCTTGCTCACGGCCTAGCGCAATACCCGCAGGAGGCTCAGGCTGATCCAAACATAACATACGACGACGTACACGAACCGAACGACGAATAGGCGAACTTTCAACATCTTCTGCCCAGCGCGCCATAAACGCACCGTTCACAAGAATACCACCACGATCAGTTGTAGCGACTTGCTGGAAGTTGTTGCCTGAGACACCGTTAATGCCGTAATGCTGAGCAAGAGGGCCGTTAACGAAGGTGTAGTTTGCATCGTACAAAGAGGCAAACTGCTCTGCGTCATCAAGCATAACGTGCGCGAATACTTCGCGAACTTCCTGCTTCAAGTGTGGGATAAGATTATCAAACCCTGCCCACGTGGCATCGTCTTTCGGTGAACTTTCTAGGCGATCGGTATCAAGCCATAAGGCTACGAAATCACCCATCAATTCGTTTGCTGCATCAGTGCTTAAGAGGCGTTCGGCTTCAGCCATAATTTCAGTTTCAGAACGAAGCTGATTATTTTCGGCTTTCTGCCACAAAGTATCGTCTGGTGCTGAACCGGTGAAGGTATAGCTCAACCACGTTGCCATTTCATAAGACGTTAACTCGTAAGCGTCGTTATCAATGCCGTTGTTGGACGGGTTTTGCTCACCGATCTCGTGACGGTACAGGAATTGCGGAGACGATAGAGCTGCTTCAAGCGCCATCTGTATACCGGTCTTCACGTCGCCACTGGTTTCACTACCGTTCGCCATGTTCGAGTAGGTGCTAGTTTCAGCACTGTCTAATGAACGGCGGAACAGGCGTGGGAGGAGGTCGTCAACAAACTGATTTGCACACGTTTGATTGAAGTTTCCGCCACAGTTTAGAGCACCAGAGAAGTTGTTGTCGGACGCCCATTGAGCAACATCTTCAGCAACCGTCATATAGCTATCGTACGTGTTGTTAACCACGGACGAGTGCGTATTGTTGATGAAGTACCCGATGACCGTATCGGCTGCGAGACCAGTAGAAGCGTCGAAGTTAACGCCAACCAAGTCTTCAACTGTGTTTTGGTACTCGGTACGCGTCAATAGTTTTATCTGACGAGCGCCGTAGTTCACAGTACTGCTTTCACAGGCCAATGTTTCAGTGTTGCCCCAATAGGTTGTTTCGAGGAAATCGACAACCAAATCAGCACACTGCTGGCCACACGTTGAGGGGTTGTTCTGAGGCATTTCAGCAGCAATGTAAGCCGCCATCTCAGTTTTATCCTGTGCCGTGTTGAGTGAGATACCGATTGAGCCACCTGCCGCGTCGCTACCGTGACAGCTAGAACACTCGTTCGAGTACCACTGCTCACCTGTTAAGCTTTGTTCTGAGCTTGAGCTTGAACTAGAGCTGCTAGAAGAGGAGCTAGGCGTTGTGCCGCCGGGGCCACTACAGGTTGGGGTTTCCCAGTTACCGTCGTGTGTGCCTTGGAAGCCAAAGCTCGTGCTGCCACCGGCATTCAGGTTTCCGTTCCAACTAATGTTGGTGGCGGTTGCTGTGTTGCCACTCTCGGCTAAATCAACATTCCATGAACCGCTCACTTGTGGTGATTGGTTGAAGACAATATCGATTTCCCAGCTGCTGACTGAACTTGTGCCGTCGTTGTTAACGGTTACGTCAATCTGGTAGCCACTGCTCCAAATATTACTTTCGGAGACCGTACAGCTGATACCACCGTTGCTAGTAGACGAAGAGCTAGAGCTGCTAGAGACCGAGCTGCTAGAACTGCTGGAGACTGAACTGCTAGAGGAGGTGCTAGAAGAGCTTACTGAGCTACTGCTAGATGAGACGCTAGAACTGCTAGAAGACGAGGCTCCGCCGACGGGCTGCAGTTTATAAAGCTCACCACCGTAGTGCACAACATAGAGTTCGCCGCTATTGGACTGGCCAAAAGACGAAATATTGTAGTTGGTGTTGGCAAGTTCTTCACGGCTAGTGCTATTACCATTGTAGGTGAAAGCCCAGATACGACCGGTTTCATAGTCGCCCGCAATATACTGGCCATCGCGACCACCAATGTTGCTGCCGCGGTAAACGTAACCACCGGTGATAGAAGCACTGATACTGTGATCAAGCTCTGCAATCGGTTCTACGTATGGGCCACTGGTATTACAACTATTGGAGGTACGCTGGCTGCCTTCATAACAACGCCAGCCGTAGTTTCCGCCAGACTCGATAAGATCGATCTCTTCTAAGTCTTCCTGGCCTACGTCAGCCAACCATAACTCACCGGTTACGCTGTCGAACGTCCAGCGCCACGGGTTACGTAAACCGTAGGCGTAAACTTCATCTAGGCCGTCGCTACCCACAAATGGGTTGTCAGAAGGAATGCTATAAGGAGAGCCGTTAACCACGTCGATACGAATCATTGTGCCGAAGTAGTTGTTAAGGTTCTGGCTCGCATTTTGTGGGTCATTGGCAGAACCGCCATCACCAAACGCAGCGTAGAGGTAGCCGTCTGGACCAAACGCGATGTTGCCGCCGTTGTGGTTAGAGTAGGTTTGCTCGAAGCTGAAAATGTCTTGGCGAGAATTGGCGTTCAAGCTGCTGCCATTAGATGATTCCGTGTACTCAGCAATAACCGAGGTCATTGGGTCTGAGTTAGGGGTGGTCATCGAAATGTACACTTTACCGTTAGCCAAATAGTCTGGGTGGAAAGCCATACCCAACACACCACCTTCGTTATCGGTATCAACCACATTGGTTAAATCGATATAGGTATTCTTGGTGGAAGTGTTTTCGTTGTTGGCATCCATCCAGTAGATCATGCCGTCTTTTTCAAGTACAAACCAACGTGAGTTATCACCCGGTGCCTGCATCATGCCTAAAGGCGATTGGAACCACAGGTTGGGGTAAGCCCGTACAATTTCGACATCTTGCGGGGCAACACTGCTAGACGAAGAGCTAGAGCTGCTCGACGAACTGGACACGCTGCTGCTAGAGGAGGAACTCGATACGCTAGAACTACTTGAAGAAGAGCTAGAGCTGCTGACGTCACCGGAGGTTGAAATAACAAAACCGGCAATGGTTGCATTATCGGTAACGGTTTCCAATTCGATGGTTAAACCACCATCCGTTACGTCAATATCATCTACCTGATAGGTATAGGCGGTGTCTGAACCCACGAGCGAGTATAAATCGATGCTCGATAGTATCTGAGCGCCTTCGATTGTCACATTAAACTCACGGTCGCCTGCTGCTGTTTGATAGATCTCAGCAAACAAGAGTTCCACACTGTAGGTGCCGTTCGATACGGGCACTTCATAGGTGGTGTCGCCATAGCGCTCAGTAGAGAATACGGCATCGTCTGACGTTCCAGCAATATCGTCTGAGGTTGAGCTTTCAGTACCGCCAGTTGCGTAGGTATCGGCTTCTAGAGCAATACCGTTGTAGCTGGCGGCATTTCCGCCCGCGTTCACTGCGGCAACAACGCTAGGCGCTGAAGAGGATGAACTGCTTACTGATGAGCTGGAGCTGCTAACAGAAGAGCTAGAACTACTGACCGATGAACTTGAACTACTGACCGATGAACTTGAGCTACTACTAGAGCCATCGTTCGAGCCGCTAACCACATCGAGATCAACACTCCAAATACGCTGAGCACCTGTAATGTATAACGTCGAACCATCTGCACCACCGAAGGCGGCATTGGTGACATTGGCGTCAGCATTAATAGTGGCGATTTGGTTGCCGTTTGAATCGAAAACGGACACTTGCTGAGAGCTGTGTTCAGTAACGTAAAGGTTACCGTGACAATCCACGGCCATGCCGTCCGGGTTGTTCAACCCAGTGATTAAATCGTTACCCGCTTGTACTTGGCCGTTCACTATTGAATAGGCTCGTACACGGTAAGAATCACCACCGACGTAGAGTACATCTTCGTTAGGTGAAAGCGCGATACCGTTAGGGTTGTTCATGGAGTCTTCGATCAGGCTCACGGTGCCGTTCGTATCAACGCGGTATACACCGGTGATCGATTGGCCATCTGTTGTACCTTGCTGATAGTCAGGATCGGTAAAATAGAGGGTGCCGTCGCTTGCGCGAATAAGATCGTTTGGCGAGTTGAAGACACTACCATTATAGGTAGAGGCTACAGCCGTGCGATTTCCACTTGCTAGTTCATAACGTGATAGACCGCTAAATTTATGCGTGGCGGCAAGAATATCGCCGTTAGCATCAACGGTTAAGCCGTTACTGCCGCTGTCTGCAATTTGAGTGGTCATTACACCGTTGGCCGTCAGTTTCTGAATGCGCGAGGGGTAATTGGTCTCATAAGTGAAGTCAGAGAAGTAAAGTGAACCGTCTATCCATATAGGGCCTTCATACAGGCCGTCGGTGCTACGGGTTGAATTAGCACCTTGAATGCGAGTTGCGTTCAAGGTTCCTGAGGGCGCTACACCACAGCTAGCATTGGGTGTGGAGCTGCTGGAACTAGAGGAAACACTAGAGCTGCTGGAGCTAGAGGAAACGCTAGAACTGCTGGAGCTAGAGGAAACGCTAGAGCTGCTGGAGCTAGAGGAAACGCTAGAACTGCTGGAGCTAGACGAAACACTAGAGCTGCTGGAGCTAGAGGAGCTACTAGAGCCGCCAACTTCATTAGCATCACATGTGATGGGGTCGCTGGAGATTTCAATATCATCCATCCACACATCAGCGCTATTGCTGCTGAAACTGTGCCAACCGAACATTGTGAAGTTTAGCTTGCCGTCTAACCATTGGTTATCACCGCCAACGCCACCATTGTTCCAGTCATCGATAGAGTCGATAGAGTGAATCAATTCGTTGTTAACGTAGGCGTGGAGTTCGTGGTAAGCGCGATCGCCTGCCAACATTTCCACTACCACACAATTCCAAGAATCGGCTGGAATTTGTGGGCCGGTATACCAAAGGTCTTGAGTGGGCGCGATATCATCGCTAGGCACTTCGTTTGTTCCTAGGTGCCCTTTGATCTGACCAAAGCGAACCTCGTCATCGGCGCTGTTAGAGTTACCTTTAACACCAATAATATGCTCATGGTTATCGCCGGCTTCGTTACCCAAGCTTTTGCTCATGTAAACCATGGCTTTGAGGTAAACCTGATCCAAATTCTCAGGTAAAGCACGAACGATTTGAGCCGGTTCGGCGCCACCTTTAAAGTGAACCGATTGCGTGCCCGTAAACGCGCGAGAGTTATCAACCAATGCGTAAACGTTTTGGTTAATATTGTTGTTAGGGTTATTTTCTTGCCAAGCAACAAAGTTGTCCCAGTTAGCGGGCTGCTGATCGGCAGAATCGCTTTCGAAATCGTCCGAAAAGCTTACCGTGCCGCCAGGTGTACTGGAGCTACTGCTGGACGATACAGAGCTGCTCGAGGAGCTGCTGCTAGAGGATACCGAGCTGCTCGAGGATACGGAGCTAGACGTGCTGCTAGAAACAGAGCTAGAACTACTGCTAGATGAAACAGAGCTACTGCTAGACGATGAAGAGCTGCTAGAGGAACTAGCGGAGCCACAAATGTCGCCGTTTATAGTCGGTATTTCTGCATTACCGCTATTAGAGCCTTGAAAGCCAAATTCAATAGATGAATTGGGCTGGATATTACCGTTCCAAGCAATATTGCTCGCGGTATAAGGATTACTGCCAGAAAGGTCAACATTCCAAGAGCTAGTAATTGTTGTGCCGTCGGTATATTCCCAACTAATTTCCCAGCCGTTTATAGCGGATGAATCGTCGTTAGTAATACGAACATAACCAGTAAAGCCGGAATTCCATTCGTTTGAAACGCCGTATTCACATGTTGCTGCGTGTGATTGTGTTGCGGCGAGCAGTGGCGAAATGCACATTGCTGCTGCCAAGGTATACCTAATACATCGTTTAAATGGGATATTATTCATTATTAGCCCCCATGACTTTTTGTGAACAAAGGTCGCTCTGTACCTAACGAAATATAAAAAATTACGCTCTTATAGGCCCCGCTAGAAAAAAGCTCTGGCAGAATAAACACCTACCTTCTTAAAGTCTATTGGCTAGAAAGTGCTTTGATTTCAATCAAACAACATATGCTCAGGCCATTCATGGAAAAAGTAGTAAAACGACTAAAACATAAGTCTAAGGAATGAATACACTGGGGTTTTAATTTCTTTTTTCTATAAAAAATGTTTTTATAGATTTCTAAACGGTATAAGAATTAAGAGGTAAAACGCGACTTAATTAGTGCGCGTGTTAAGTGATTTTTGTAATTAAATTAAGGGGATACGTGAAAAAAACAAAACCCGTTATTAAGTACTAAGTAACGCTAGGGTCTAAATTACTTATAGTCACTTAGTGCCACTCTAAATAGCGTGGCACTTTATCCGTATGGCGCGATAATTATCCTGCCTGTGCGGTGACCAATTGAGTTCATTAGAGTGACCCGTTACCTACCTATATTATTCAGCCTGCAAAGATAGTGGCTTAGTGCTGGGGCAACTCATAGCAATACTCGAGTGGTTGAGAGGGGGGCGCTTAGTCTTTAACTCCTTGTTTATGAGGCCTGTAGAAAAGAGCCCCGTCAATTTAGGGCCTATCTTGCGTTCTTTGGTGTAGAGCCAGAGACCATCTCTTAGAGGCGCACATGCCTGACGATGTTATTCAGGAAGCTTTCGCCTAAGTTAGAAATAACGTATACCGTGTTTCGGGTAAGCACCGCCGCTAACGCACCGGATAATAGGTGATGTCTATGCGGTAAAGGTTTGAGATATTCAAGCTGAAAACCTTGCGTTGTATTGGGTGAAAAGTGTGAGTACACAGCAGGTAGGTGCGTTGTTATTTAACGTGCGAATGGTTGAGTGTTTTATCATTGCGAAATCGTGTTAGCAGTATGTTAGCGCCACTGTGCTTTGTGTCTACACTTAATGCGCATTGAGGTAATCACTAAGTGTTTTCTGTGGGCTTTAGTCGCTGACGATAAAAAAATAATAGACGTCAAATTCTCAATAGTAGGCTCAGGCCTTTTGAACTTTATTTACCCTATTGTCATTGCCTTAGTGGGTTATCTCGTACAGCTCATCACAATCAAACCACACGAGAAATTCATTATGAGATCGTTTTGTTCACCGCTTAAATCCCTGATGTCACGTTTAAAACAACCGTTACTTTCGCTGTTGTTCATTGCCTCACCGGTGTTGGCGCAAAGCTGGGAGCTAGTATGGTCAGATGAATTTTCCAGCGGCATTGGTGCCGACTGGGTCTTTGAGGAAGGAACGGGGTCAAGTGGTTGGGGGAATAACGAACTTCAATACTATCGACAAAACAATGCCAGCGTTGTGAATGGTGAGTTGGTTATTACCGCGCGTAGAGAGAGTTTTAACGGCTCCGACTACACCTCCGCACGCCTGAAAACTCAAAATCGCAAAAGCTTTCAATACGGCAAGATAGAAGCGCGTATTGCGGTTCCGTCAGCCAGTGGTTTATGGCCCGCATTCTGGATGCTGGGTAATAGTTTTGCCTCCGAAGGTTGGCCTCAGTGTGGTGAAATCGACATTATGGAGCACGTGAATGATGAGCAAAACATTCACGGGACAATTCACTGGCAAGATCATAACGACGAATATGCCAATTATGGTGGTTCGCAAAATTTGGATCCAACCCAGTTTCATGTGTACAGCATAGAGTGGGACGCGTCCCTAATTAAATGGTTTGTTGATGGTAACCAGTACCATGAAGCCAGTATCGCGAATGGTGTAAATGGGACAGATGAATTTCAGGGGGAATTCTTTTTGTTGTTAAATATGGCGGTAGGAGGCGACTGGCCAGGGTTTGATATTAATGAAGGGGCGCTACCCGCCCAAATGCGAGTGGATTACGTGCGCGTGTATCAGCAAGGCAATAGTGACGCGAGTAGTCGTTCGAGTAGCTCGACGAGTTCAAGTAGTGCGAGCAGTAACAGTTCCGCGACCGTATTTGAACGGGTTCTCGAAGCTGAAAATTATTCCGATATGAGTGGTGTGCAAATCGAAACAACGTCGGATACCGGCGGCGGTACTAACGTCGGGTGGATTGATGATGGAGACTGGTTGAGTTATGCCAACATTAATATTCCTGCGAACGGGCGCTACGAGATAACGTATCGTGTTGCGAGCCCCAATGGTGGACAGCTGTCATTGGATCAAAATGCCGGTGAAGTTGTGCTCGGTACTCACACAATCCCGGCCACAGGAGGATGGCAAAGTTGGGCGTCGGTCACCCGTGCGGTTGAGCTTAATGCGGGTACCTATGACTTTGGTGTGTATGCAGCGAGTGGCGGTTGGAATATTAATTGGTGGCGTATTGTTTCCCTAGGGGGGAGTGCTTCATCGTCCTCATCCAGTATTAGTTCGAGTGCCAGCAGTAGTGGTTCGAGTTCGTCCAGTAATAACGGGGGTGTTTGCAATTGGTGGGGTACCGAATTTCCATTATGTGTGACGATCGAAACAGGGTGGGGTTGGGAAAATAGTAAAAGTTGTATCTCACCGAGTACGTGCGAATCACAGTAAATAGAGGTAAACACGAGCGTTAAGTACAGCGAAGTTGCACTTACATTAATTTTTTACGCCACGAGTAAAGGGGTATAGCAAAAATGGGGCGGCGACGGTTCAGTGCGTAAAATTGCTATTTATTTGCGCATTTGAACACCTTTTTACGCCGTCGCCTTTTTTATTTGTGAGCACAATTCAGGTACACTTGGGGGTCAGCGTGGGGCGATGGGCTCAGCGAATGCTTTAGTTGGTTTTTACTAATACCGCACTAAATATTACTGAAAACCTACAACTTTACTCCTATAACATAGCGAATAATAAATGGAGATTTTTATGAAACACACTCTGCAGTATCTAGCGTTAGCGATGTCCGCTTGCATGTTTATGGCTTGTAGCCAGCAAGACGATCCTAATACTCGGCTTATAAAAAGCCAAGACATGCCAGTAGACGAGTTAATGGAGCGGTCGGGTGTTAATGCCCAAATTGTTCAGATTCCAGAAAAAGTACTGGCAGATGCAGAAGATCAGTTGCGTCGCGGTATTGTTGCTGTTGACGATATTCGAGCCATTCTAATTCAAACCTTTAACCCCAGTGACCTACGTACCGACGCGCGCGCCTACATGGCGGAAAATTTAGACGCAAATGAAGTCGAGTCGATCCTTGCGTGGTTAAACTCCGATATTGGCAAAAAGGTATCGGCGTTAGAAAAAGCGGGTAGGGTGAATGCAAAGCATCAAGATGTGATGGAGAGTTACCGTAAACTTAAGAAAAATAAACAGCGTTTAGAGCTTGTACATCAATTGGATGACGCAATGCAATCAACGGCGTCTTCTGTTGATATGGCTTTGGCCACACAGCGTTCTTTGCTAACGGCACTTATTCCCGGTATGCCCGAAACAAAGGTGATTACCGAAGATGAGATACGAGCCAAGATAGAAGAGATTCGCCCTAAAATGCTACCAAAATATAAGCGTATGGTAGAGGCCAGTTCGTTACACAGTTATCAGTCGTTAACCGATGGTGAAATGCAAGCGTATATTGCTTTTTCAAAATCTGAAGCGGCACAGCATTACTATCAAGTAATGTCAAAAAGCTTGCAGGCAGCCATTGTTGCCGCAGGCGGAAAAGCGGGTACCGCTATTGGCGACTTAGG
The DNA here is from genome assembly GCF_014217335.1 of Teredinibacter purpureus. Lineage (NCBI taxonomy): Bacteria > Pseudomonadati > Pseudomonadota > Gammaproteobacteria > Cellvibrionales > Cellvibrionaceae > Teredinibacter > Teredinibacter purpureus. The sequence goes on from NZ_CP060092.1 coordinate 1,802,184, forward strand.
AAAAAGCTAAATAATCTGTATTGCGATTGCATTGCAGGCATGAATAACACCGGCCTTTATGACGGTGGTGTTATTCATGTTGTTAGCCCCCTCTTTTAGCGTTTTCTTTTTTTCTTGGTGTATCTCCGTTTGAGTTGTTAACGAAAATCCCGCCTTCAGCCCCTAGAGCCATTGCTTATGCCGGCGCCAATAAATAATTGCGATGGCTAACGCCGTTAACGCGAACGGCAAACACAGTAATAATTGCACCGTCCAACCAAAACTAAATAGCACCCAGCCCGCCAATAAAGACACGATTGCCTGAACGCCAAAAATAGTAAAATCGTTAAAAGCTTGAGCTTTAAAACGTTCGTTATTCTGATACGTGTTAGGCAGCAGGCTGGTCCCGCTCACAAACAAAAAATTCCAGCCAATACCCAATAGCACTAGCGCCCACCAGTAATGAATGACTTCTTGGCCATTAGTGGCTATGGCAATAACGGCTAAATAGATAAGGCTGCCCAAAATAAGCAAAATACCGGCACCGTAATGTTTAATGATAAATCCGGTAACAAGAGAAGGTAGAAACATGGCGACAACATGGCTTTGAATAATCCATTTTGAATCGGCCATGGAGTGCCCGTCGTGCAAATGCATACTGATGGGGGTGGAGGTCATCAAAAATGCCATAACTGCATACCCCACTACAGACACAAGCATCGCCGTTAAAAATAGAGGCTGACGAACAATCGTCATAAGTGGTCGAGGCTTTCCCGTTGCGACCTCCGATGTAATGTCTGGGTTTTTAAAGCCGACAAAAAAGATAATGCCTCCGGCGATAACGAACAGCTCCATAATACCAAAAGCGATAACCTCCTTTGACAGCGCGAGTGGCGCGAATAGGGGCAGCTCGCTTACTGAGGATAATTCAGGCCCCAGCACACCCGCAACAATACCCGACATCATGAGTACTGACAGGGCAGGGCCTGTATTACGAGCGTCCTGTAAGCTTTCAATCGCAGCGAAACGAAATTGTTGATAGAAGCCCGTGCTGGCACCGACTAAAAATGTACCGGCAAGCAGCAAATAAAAATGTTGTAGCCAGGCCGAAACCGCGCACAGATTAATGCCCACAATGGAAATGACAATCCCAATAAACGATGCGTTTTTTCGGCCTATAAACCGCGCCAGCATGGCTGCCGGAATGGTCGCGCATGACAAGCCCACGATCGAGGTCGCCATGGGTAGGGTCGCAAGATCGGGAGACGGTGCTAGATGCGCGCCTAAAATACCGCCGATGAGAAAAAGTAAGGGCATAGCGCCCTGTAATAAGGCCATTGAAAAGGCTAAGACCCAAATGTTTTTAGGCAGAGATTGCAACGTAGTGAACATAAAAGCGCCGGTGAGTGGTAGAGCGATGAGCGTCGCAGGCCGTGGGTGCTTGCGCAAGTCAAACAAAGTACCATACCTTGGCGAGAGCGGTGTGAGAATCCTCGCTCGATGACGCTGCTATACTTTTTGCGCCTCCCGCTGCAGTTAAGGCCATTCGCGTTGACTTTTTGTTGACCCCTGTTGTTCGCATAATAGCGGTTGCTATAAACGCTCGTGGCACCCAGGCCACTAGTTTGCTCACCTTTTGACACGCTCTATAGGTCGTATCGAACGTGGATAAACATATATCGAATATCGGAGAGACCATGATAGAACTGAATGTTAATAATAAAACGCTTTCGTTGGACGCCGACCCTAATATGCCTTTGCTCTACGCTCTTCGCGATATTGCAGCATTAACGGGTACAAAATTTGGTTGCGGCGTGGGTCAGTGCGGTGCGTGCACGGTACATGTCGACGGCGTTCCAACGCGTGCGTGTTTAACGCCGTTATCAGCGGTTCTTTCCAATAAAATAACCACGATAGAAGGTTTGGCTAGTGAAACGGCGCTACACCCGCTCCAGCAAGCGTGGGTAGACAATAATGTTGCGCAATGTGGTTATTGCCAAAGTGGCCAACTCATGAGCGCCGCGGCATTGTTGGCGAGTAATAACGCGCCATCCGATACTGATATAGAAACGGCAATGCAGGGAAACATCTGCCGTTGTGGCACCTATCCACGTATTCGAAAAGCCATTAAACAAGCCGCCGTACAGATCCAGGAGGTGAAATAATGAGCACTATTAAACCGTTCAGCCGAAGGGCCTTCTTACAGGCAACAGGGCTTACAGGAGGAGCCTTCATTCTTGGTGCTGTGTTGCCGAGCTGTTCTCCAGAAAAGAGCCTGTCGGGTGCTGGCGCAGCACTTACCAATGTCTCAAAAGATAACGCGTTAGGCGTATTTGTTAGCCTTGATTCTGATGGGCAGGTCAACATCATTTGCCATCGAATGGAAATGGGGCAAGGCATCATGACCACAACGCCCCAAATGATAGCGGAAGAGCTAGAGGCTGATTGGAGTCGCGTTACCGTCACCTTAGCTAAGGCCGACACTAAATACGGTGGCCAAAGTACTGGCGGGTCCTCCTCAATACGTCATTTATTTGAATTTACGCGGCAAATGGGAGCAATAGCGAGGGATATGTTAGAGCAGGCGGCTGCCCAGGTGTGGGGAGTGGATAAAGCGGATGTAAAAGCAATAAAGCATACCGTCGTGCACACCGCTACAGGAAAGACCCTAACCTTTGGCGAACTCGCCGAAAGTGCAGCTACTCTGCCCGTGCCTAATGCAGAAGACGTAACACTCAAAAACCGAAAAGATTTTTCGCTTATCGGTCGCGATGTAAAACTGGTTGGTCAAGACAATATCGTACAAGGCAAAGCGGTTTATGCTCAAGATATTCAGCTGCCGGGTTTATTGATTGCTAGCATCGAGCGGCCACCGGTAGTGGGTGGAACGGTAAAATCATTTGATGCCACCGAAGCCAAAAAAGTTGCGGGCGTTGTAGAGGTTATTCGATTAAAAGATCGCGGTTTCCCCGTGAACACCAACCCTATGTCGGGCGTTGCGGTATTAGCGACAAATACATGGGCGGCAATAGAGGGCCGAAAAAAACTCACTGTTGAATGGACACTCGGCGAACATGCTATACATAACTCCGAAACGTATAAACAAGATTTAATTAAAAAAGTTAACGCCACCGGTGGTACCGTGGTTCGCGCCGAAGGCGATGTGTATCAGCATACGTTTGATCCTACTAAAACCGTAGAAGCCACCTACACCGTTCCTTATCATCATCATATGCCAATGGAAACACCTGCGGCCACCGTCATGTTTGATGGTGAAAAATGGCAGGTTTGGGCGGGCACTCAAACGCCTCAATGGGGTAAGAATCAAATACTGGAAGAGCTGGGTTTAAACCCTGAAACCGATAGTGACAAAGTTGAATTAAATACCACATTAATGGGCGGCTCGTTTGGTCGCAAAGGTAAAAATGATTTTGCCGTAGAAGCCGCCGAATTGGCGATGGCGAGCGGGCGACCGGTTAAGGTTATTTGGAGTAGGGAAGACGATGTTAAACATGGTTTTTACCATTCTATTGCGGCAAATTATTACAAAGCTGAGTTGACGGAAAATCTTAGTGCCGATTATTGGGTGCAACGTGTTGCACACCCACCTATCGATTGGCTCTTTAATCATGAGAAAAAACATACCGGCGGTTCTGGTTTAAGCCAAAGCTTTGCAGATCAACCCTTTGATATCGAACACATCAGTTGTGAAGTTGAAGATGTGGAAACGCATGTGCGAATTGGATGGTTGCGTTCCGTGCAGAATATTCACAACGCCTTTGCCATGGGCAGCTTTGTTGATGAGCTGGCCGCGAAAGCGGAGATAAGTACGCAGAAAATGTGGATGAACCTACTTGGTCGGGATCGAATTGTTGACCCGAGTAAAGAAGGGTTTGAGGGGTGGTCTAATTACGACCAAGGGCAAAAACCGGCCCATGCCATGCAAACCAGCCGTATGAAAAACGTGATTAACGAGGTGTGTGAAAAAGCAGGTGTAAACGAACCTTTAAGTGAAAATGAAGGTTGGGGCATAAGCTATGCGCATAGCTTTAATTCCTATGCCGCAGCAGCGACGAAAGTGCGCGTTGTCAATAATACGCTTGAAGTGTTGGAAATGCATACCGCAATTGATTGCGGTATTGTGATTACGCCAGACCGAGTTAAGTCACAGATGGAAGGCGCCATGATCATGGGGTTGAGCATGGCGTTATATAGTGAGATTACGGTGAAAGACGGCGTAATTGAGCAGAATAACTTCTATGATTACCCCGTTGCGCGAATACAGCAAGTGCCTAACTTGTTTGTTCATATTATAGCGTCGGATGATGCGCCGGGTGGTGTTGGCGAACCGGGTTTGCCTCCAGTAATGCCGAGCATAGTGAATGCTGTATTTCATGCAAGTGGTTTGCGCGTACGTGATTTGCCGATAAAAAATCACTTAAACGTATCCTAGCGATACGGACAGCTAATATTCAGAAAATCGAAACTAGTGGGTATTACCAAATGACGCCATAGATTTTCGATCTATGGCGTTTTTTTTAAGTAAAAAAATAATAATTAAGGGTTTGTAATGAGATTGTTTGTCGTTATCAGTTTTTTATTGCTGTATTCGTTACCAATCATGGCGATGGAATTAATTCAGAATACGCAAGGGCGAGAACACCTAAGTTTGGATGGTGATTGGCATATTATTGTCGACCCATATGAAAACGGTTTTTATGACCACCGGTACCGTGAATCCGCTAATGGTTATTTTCGTAACGCCAAACCCAAGGCGCTGTCTGATTTGATTGAATATGATTTTTCGGCTTCGCCAAAAATAACTGTTCCCGGAGACTGGAATTCCCAAAAAGAAAAATTATTTTTTTATGAAGGTACCGTTTGGTATTACAAAAACTTCACAGTAGAAAAAATTAAAGAAAAACGTTACGTGCTACATTTCGGCGCGGTGAATTACTCGGCGATTGTCTATGTAAATGGCGAAAAAGTCGGTCAGCATGAAGGCGGGTTTACGCCGTTTCAGTTTGATGTAAGTGATAACCTAAAGTCTGGTAAAAACTTTGTAGTCGTAAAAGTGGATAACACTCGAGCTCGGGATAACATTCCTACGGTTAATACTGACTGGTGGAATTACGGTGGCCTTACTCGGTCAGTTAAATTGTTAGCGCTTGATCGACAGTATCTTTCTGATTATAGCCTGCAACTGTCTAACGATGATAATCGTGAAATTGTAGGGTGGGTAAAAGTTACCAATGCTTCTTTGACGCATGAAGTGGTAACGCTGAAAGTGCCTGAGTTAGGTATAAATAAAACAATAACGCTAGGCGAAGCGGGTTATACAACGTTCAAGATTTCTGCGCAGCCGACTCTTTGGTCACCGGAAAACCCAAAACTTTATAACGTTGAATTCGTTTATAACGGTACTACCCTCGCCGATAAAATTGGTTTTCGCCATATTCGTGTCGAAGGTGAAAATGTTTTTCTAAATGACAAATCAATTTATTTTCGCGGTATAAGTCTTCACGAAGAAGCACCTAACCGAGAAGGCCGTGCGTGGAGTGAATACGATGCGAGGATATCGCTAACGCGAGCGAAAGCCTTGGGGGCTAATTTCATTCGTCTTGCACACTACCCTCATAACGAAAATATTATTCGCATGGCGGATGAGTTGGGTTTAATGGTGTGGTCAGAAATACCGGTATATTGGACCATTCAATTCGAAAACCCCCAAGTTTATACCAAAGCCGAACAGCAATTAAGTGAGATGATTAGCCGCGACAAAAACCGAGCGTCGGTGGTGTTGTGGTCGGTCGCTAATGAAACACCGAATCATCAGGATCGTTATGATTTTTTGAAAAAACTCATTAGTAAAGCCCGCGAGTTAGATAATTCACGATTGATCACGGCCGCGTCAGATACGCAAGCGGTTGAAGGACGATTACGAAAAATTGACGATCCTTTGGCCGGGCTAGTCGATGTCATTGGTATTAATACGTATTGCGGTTGGTACAGTGATAAGCCGAAAACCTGCCCTAGTTTACGCTGGCAGTCCGATTACAATAAACCAGTGATTATTAGCGAGTTTGGCGCTGGGGCCAAACATGGCCTACATGGTGATACCGATGAACGATGGACAGAAGAGTATCAAGCGGATGTTTACAAATACAATTTAGCTATGATTGATAAGATGCCGTTTGTTCGCGGGACAACACCGTGGATATTGGTTGATTTTCGCTCTCCTCGACGTCCTTTGCCTGCAATACAAGATTATTGGAATCGCAAGGGTTTACTGTCTGAGACCGGCGAGAAAAAGTTAGCATGGTTTGTACTGCATGATTATTATGCCGCTAAGGCTCAAATGGATTCGCCGTAATCTCTGACGGTACCTTTAAGCCTGCTTAAGTACATTGCGTCTAAAAGCCGGAAGAATATGCTCCGGTTTTTTTCACAACTATTAAGTACAGCTAAAGGAAAATTCAATAAATAAAATAAGAAACAGAAAGGGAGTATTCTGTTTTAGCTAAACCGAGAGAAACCCAGATTAAAGTGATAAAATTGATTGGATTAGGTTTTAGCGCATGATACTGGCCGTTATTTTTACATAGACGTAAATACTAAAAAAGCCAAACAGTACCGTTACAAAGCCAATTACCGCCCCGCGAGAAAGAGGTCGCTATGTTGCAGTCCATATTGGATGCATTTTTCAGTTTTAAAGCGTACGTTATGTTGCCCGCAATTATCTTTATAATTGCATTGTCTGTGCGCTTATCGGTCAAGAAATCATTAGTGAGTGCTATAGAGTTAGCCGTAGGCTTTGCCGGTGTTTTTATTGCATTTGATTTTTTCGTCGCGAATATTCAACCTGCGGTTGAACAATTATCGGTTATTCGAGGGTTAGATTTTACCGTTCTCGATGTTGGGTGGCCACCGCTAGCGGCGATAACGTGGGCATCACCTCTTGCGGCTATTTCTATTCCGCTCGTGTTAGTGTTGAACCTGGTTTTAATTGCGGTTGGGTTTACGCGCACCATTTATATTGATATTTGGAATTATTGGCACTTTGCATTTTTGGGCGCGTTAGTGATGAATGCCTCGGGCAGCCTGCCATTAGGCTTGGCCGCTACAGCATTGTTAGCCATATATTGTTTTAAATTAACGGAGTGGACGGCGCCAGATGTAGAGCGCGAGCTGGGTTTAAAAGGTGTTTCTGCATCACCGGTTTCGGTAAACGGAATCGTACCTTATACCGCGTTAGTTGATGCGCTCTTTGATCGTATTCCTGTGATTAAAAACATTAATTATAACCCTAGCCGAAAGCTTGAGCGAGAAGATGCCGGTGGTGATACCACCAGTTATTTGGATTTGCTTAGCGAACCTATGGTTATAGGCGCTTTAATGGGGTTAGCCTTAGCCATAGCTGCGGGTTACGATGTTAAACAAAGCCTAGAGTTAAGTGTTCACATTGCTGCGGTAATGTTTATATTACCCAAGTGTGCAGGCTTAATTGGCGAAGCCATGATTCCAATAACACAGGCTTTGCGTGCGCAAGTTGAAAGATACTTCCCTCACCGTAAAAATTTAGTGGTGGCTCTTGATACTGGTTTTCTTCTGAGCCATAAATCGGTGATCGTGACAGGGCTAATTCTTATGGCGCTAGCGATTATTATTGCGCTCTTTTTACCCGGTAATCAGGTGCTACCGCTGGGCGATTTACCTAATCTCATTTCGGTGATGTCAATATCGGTATTGATGTTTAGAGGGAACGTGTTTCGAGCGGTATTAGCGGGTATCCCCGTTATTGTAAGTTTTTTACTGATCTCGACACACTTGGCCCCTAAATATACAGCGTTGGCCGCACAAACGACCGCGTTTGAGCTGGATAATGTAGGGCTTATTACGGCATTCACCGATGGAGGCCATCAAGTGCGGGCTATCTTTTTCTATCTATTTCAGGGCGATGGAATTGCCATAGGGTTGTCTGTGGTGTTGCTGTTGTCGATGCTGTTTGTGCGTAGGCGATGGCAAAGGCTGGAGCGCCATTGCTAATGTATTCTGGTGACGAAATGAAAAACACGTTATTTTTCGGCTAAAATAGCCAGCTCGTCGACGAATCCGTGAAAGGTTGTTTCAATTTTATCGCTATACTTGGAGAGCCCGTTCATTTCTAGAACAGCGGCATCTATTGCTGACAATATCGCTTGCTCTTGATCCTCTGCGAGGCCGAAACTAAAAATGGTCGCTTCTATTTTTTGATTAATAGAAGTCAGTATTGTATGTGTGCTGGCCTTTTGTTTTTCGACCAGCGTTTCAATGTTCGCCAGTTTTTCACGGCTGTTATTCAATACAGAGCGTAACCCTTGGCTGCGTTCGTCTTCCAATTGATGTTCTATCTCAAGCGCTTTACAGCGAGCTTCCGTGCCAGCGATAAGGGCCGTAAGGTTATCTTTTATTCGGCCGTAATCATCGGCTTTGTTGAGAGGCATATTTTTGACCAGTATAGATATTCGCGATTCGTTTATGAGCGTACGCGAACCAAAATCTAATATTTTTTCGCCACGGTGAAAGCGTTCGAATACTTTTTCTTCTATAGAGCCTTTGGCACATTTTATTAAACGTTTTTCAAAGTTAAGTGAAAACAGTAAGCTGCAATTTAGCCCAAATGTTGCGGTGGTATTAAGTAATTCAGCTGCGAGCGTGTCGACTGTTTTACAGCGATAGCTCGCTTGTAAAAATTGAATGATATTGCCCAGTTCAGCGCTATTGGTCATTGCCTGAAACGCCGTATGCATGGCTTCTTTAGCTTGTTTTTCTATTTCTTTAGATTTAACTTTTTGTTCCAAAACCCGTATTACAACGTCTTCTATCGCATCGTCTTCAAATGGTTTCGTAATGTAATCTTCGGCTCCGGCTTCGTAACCCCTAAGCCGTTCTTCAGTACTGTCTAATGCAGAGACAAAAACAACCGGTGTGTGCGACAGCGTTGGGGATTTATTGATTGTTCGGCACACGTCAAAGCCGTTAATACCGGGCATGTTTGCATCAAGCAATATCAAATCAATGTCAGTCTCCGCCAGTGTGTCCAAGCAGGCCTGACCTGATTCAACTAATACGAGTGTGTAGTCTTCTTGGAGTATGTCTTCAAGAAGGTCGCGATTGTCTCTGTTGTCGTCGACTATCATTAACGTGAGTGATTGATCAGCCATTCGGTATCGTCCAAAGAATCTACACGGCGGAGTGAAAAGTGTAGTTCAAAGTTGGCCATGTTGACCCTCTCTGATGCAAGGCGGGTTGGCGTGTAATAAATATTTAATATAAAAACGCCACGTTAGCAGCATTTCTGCAATATCACTGTCATCCCTTAGCCGTAGCTTACGGCCTTACAGTTTTCCACTTGGCTCTCAATGTCACTAACGTATAGGAGGGCGAGTTGTGAATAAGTCATTTACGCTACAACTTATTTTTAGGGGTGAAAGGATGAAAGTAAAAAGTCTCGCGGCCATAACGGCGGCCCTTGTCGCAGTTACCGCAAGTGCTTTTGGTCAGGTTCTGCCAGCATCACAAACCAGCAATCGTTGGTTTACGGATGCAGAAACAAGCCTAAACAGCAAAAATGCACGCACGCAAACGAACGTTGCTAAAAACGTTATTGTTTTTGTGGGCGATGGTATGGGCATTTCTACACTCACGGCTGCGCGCATACTCGATGGCCAGATGGAGGGGCGTTTAGGGGAGGAAGGTTTTCTTAGCTTTGAGACGTTTCCCTACACGGCCTTAGTGAAAACCTACAACGTAGATGCACAAACGCCGGACTCAGCCGGCACAATGACGGCGATGATGTCAGGCATTAAAACAGATGTTGGCGTGATTGGCGTGGATGAGGATATTGAGCGAGGAAATTGCGCAACTGTTTCGGGTAACGAAGTGGTAACGGCGCTGGAGTGGGCTGAACTAAAAGGCCTTTCGACGGGCATTATTTCAACCGCGCGCATCACGCATGCGACACCAGCGGCTACCTATGCAAAATCGGCCGATAGAAACTGGGAAGATATCTCGGATATGCCGGTTTCGGGCATTGAAGGCGGCTGCGAAGATATCGCCTCGCAATTAGTTAACTTCGAGGCGAATCTAGAGGGGCGTTTTGACGGTTCTGACGTTGATGGCATTGAAGTGGTGATGGGGGGTGGCCGTCGTCATTTTTTACCTAAGGATGAGGCCGCCAATAGTGCTGACGCGGTGAGCAGTGTTGAAGGTGATCGAACCGATGGCCGCAATTTGATCACTGAATGGGAAGCGCACTATGTCAATGGACATTACATTTATGACCAAGCAGGCTTCGATGCAATTGACGCAGCAACGGCGGAGCGAGTATTTGGATTATTCAATGAATCGCACATGCAATACGACGCGGATCGCGTAAATGATATTGCCGGCGAACCCTCAATTGCACAAATGACCACGAAGGCGATAGACCTGCTCGACAATAATGAAAAGGGTTATTTTCTGGTGGTGGAGTCGGGTCGAATCGACCACGGACATCATGCGGGTAGTGCTTATAACGCCCTAACCGACACCCTCGCGTTTGCCGATGCCGTACAAGCGGCCATTGATGCAACCGATTCGTCGGAAACGCTCATTCTTGTCACGGCCGATCATAGCCACGTATTCACGATTGCGGGCTACCCCAAACGCGGTAACCCCATACTCGGTAAAGTGGTCGGTGTCGGTGCTTCAACACCTGCGCTTGCCTCGGATGGAATGCCTTACACAACCCTCGGTTATACCAATGGTAAAGGATTTGCCGATTTAACGAGTGAAACCGACGCCGATGCGCGCTATGGCTTGCCTAATGAAAATGGACGAGTCGATCTTTCCAGTGTGGATACCACCACAAGGGGGTATCACCAAGAAGCGGTTATTCCTCTGGGGTCGGAAACGCACGCAGGTGAAGATATTACCTTGCATGCATACGGCCCTGGCGCATACAAAGCGCAAGGCGTAATCGAGCAAAATGTTGTGTTCCATATTATCCGCGAAGCCCTTGGGCTAGACGCACACTAACGGGGAGAACGTGATATGAATAATGTAAAAATTGCACTGCTAAGTGCGGTAATTGTTAGCCTCGTTGCCTGTAGTGGTGATGATGGTCGCAATGGCGACAATACGCTCATCGATAAAACGACGTTAGAACTAGGGGATAGCCATTGCCCGGCCGGTGGCCTTCAAATTGATACCGGTTTAGATACCAACGCGAACGGAAGTCTAGACAGTTCAGAATTGGCCGACACCCACTATTTATGCCTACCCTATGACGCGGACGATTTCGACATGCTGGCGAACACGCGAGGTAATCGCTGGTATAAAGCAGGGGCTGCTACAACGGCTAACGCTTCTGGTTACACCACAGCAGTGGGAGCGGCCAAAAACGTTATTTTATTTGTAGGCGATGGCATGGGTGTTTCCACGGTTACGGCTGCTCGTATTTTAGAAGGCCAGTTAAAAGGCATGCTGGGCGAAGAAAACGTATTGAGCTTTGGCGAATTTCCATTTTCGGGTTTAGCGAAAACCTATAATGTCGACGCCCAAACACCCGATTCAGCGGGTACCATGACCGCGATGATGAGTGGTGTAAAAACCGACGTTGGCGTTATTGGTGTTGACGAAAATATCGTGCGAGGTGATTGCTCCACCGTTGCGGGCAATGAGCTAGTGACGGCATTGGAGTTAGCCGAAATAGCGGGAAAATCGACGGGTATTATCTCTACCGCGCGTATTACGCACGCAACGCCGGCGGCAACTTACGCAAAATCTGCAGATCGAAATTGGGAAGATAATTCCGATATGCCCACTGCTGCAGTTGATGCCGGTTGTGACGATATTGCCTCTCAGTTAGTTAGCTTCGAAAGTAACTTGGAAGCGCTTTACAGCGGCTTAGATGTCGACGGTCTTGAAGTTGTGCTGGGCGGTGGGCGTCGTCATTTTCTGCCAAAAGACGCCTCTTACAATAGCCCAGATGCCGTGAGCAGTATAGAAGGGGATCGTACCGACGGCCGTGATCTAACTGCGGAATGGCAGGCCACCTACGCCGATGGCGTTTATGTGTATGACAAAACAGGTTTCGATACGGTCAATACTGAGACTACCGAGCACCTCTTCGGTTTGTTTAATGAATCACATATGCAATATGAAGCCGATAGGGTCAATGATATTGCGGGTGAGCCTTCCATTTCAGACATGACAGAAACAGCCTTGGCTATTTTGGATAATAACGAATCCGGTTATTTCTTGATGGTTGAAGCCGGTCGTATCGATCACTCACACCACGCAGGAAATGCCTATGGAGCATTGGCCGATACTATAGCGTTTGCTAAAGCGGTGTCTAAAGCGGTTGAAATGACCAATGCCGAGGATACGCTCATAATTGTGACGGCTGATCATGGGCACGTGTTTACCATTGCGGGTTACCCGAAACGTGGCAATCCAATACTGGGCAAGGTTGTTGGTGTTGGTCGCAATGCACATACCTTGGCCTCGGACGGTATGCCATACACCACCGTTGGTTATACCAATGGACGAGGGATGCGTAATTTTGGTGACAACACAAACCCAGATGCAACATACAACGAAAATGCCAATGCGGGGCGGCAAGATTTATTATGGGTAGATACTCAAGCGCCGGGGTATCACCAGGAATCATTGGTACCTACAAGTTCAGAAACGCATTCGGGTGAAGATGTTGCAATCTATGCACAAGGCCCTGGTGCGCCCTTGCTCACCGGTACCAACGAGCAGCACATTATTTTTCATGTAATGAACTATGCCGCAAACTTGGTTGGGCTGGCTGAGACGGCGCTCGAATAAACTGTTAATACATTTATTTATAGGGGCCTTAATGGCCCCGTTTTGTATCGTGAATACCGTGTTATGTTTGAAAAAAAACAAGCGAATAGTAGCGGTAATTACTCAAGCTTTAAAAAGGAAAAGAAGTGAAAAAGACTGTTACTTACGTCACTAAAATTAGTCACGCGGTAATTTCTTTACTGTTGGGTGTGCTTGCGACTGGCCTGCAGGCCGCCGAAAACCCGTGTGCTCAAATATCCGCTTTTGGCGCGATCTATTCGCTAGTTAAAACGGCTCCAGCAATAGAGGGGGCTATTGAAACGCCCATTGAATCAACCTTTGCTTTGTGGCGAAGGCAAGGCCAAGTGGCGCATGACTATCGCGATCGCAACATCACGTTGCTGTGGAATAAAACATCGAATAATCGCCTGCGTGCAGTACAAGCATTTAATGCTCACGAACGTTCAATTGAGTACGAGGCGCACCGGCAAGGTGATCTAAATAGCTGGCAGAATAAGCGCCAGTTTTTTAGCGAGCAACTGATGCAGTCGATGACGTTAATCAAGCGTGAAGGCACTTATTGCGCGCAAAAAGAAATGTATAGTAGCGATGAGCATGGGCAAACATTATTGCTCGAATGGCTGCCTGCAATGCAAGTAGTGAGTTACTACAGCGCGAAGACAACACAAGGCATGATCGAATGGCGGTTGGATGACATCATAACGGACCGTACCATTATTAACGCAGCCTTTGCCCAGTGGGAAGGTTACGCCTCAACGGACTATGCCGACATTGGTGATAATGAATCAGACCCGTTTCTGCTAAACATGATAAACCTCGGGTTTATCGAGCACGGTTCGAACGGGTTTTATACTGCAAGTGGTCAAAGTATGGGTACGTCGCACGCTCACTAATGGGGTAAGCCATGTGTAGACGAACGCCCCATTAAAATCCTAACGACTAAGGTTTTCCGAGTTTAAAGGTAACAATGTCAACATTAAGCCCCAGTGCTACATTCGAAAGTTCGCTGGCTTTGTTTTTAAGCTCGGACAATTCATCGCGGCTGGCGCGGCTAGCTGCACTTATTTGATCAATATCGCGGGTTAGGTTATCCACGCTACTGGCGTTTTGCCCTACGGCAGAAATTAGCTGACCGATACGGTCTTGAATGGAATGAATGGCCAGCCCTGCTTGCTCCACGACAGAGTGAGAGGTACTAACAGATTGTTCCGTTTGATTCGATTGCTCCGCCATATGATGGGCTTGCTGCACAACAATATCGACTTCTTGCTGCAAGGTAATAACTGTGGTGCGAATTTCACCCGTGGCGGTTTGGGTGCGCCTAGCGAGATCCCTTACTTCATCCGCAACGACGGCAAAGCCTCGGCCCATCTCGCCCGCGCGCGCGGCCTCAATGGCTGCATTGAGCGCGAGAAGGTTGGTTTGTTCTGCAACGCTATCAATAATAGCGGTAACTTCGCCAATCTTAGAACTCTTCTCTTCTAGAGATTTTAGCTTAGCAACGGTTGTACTCATTTCTTCTGACTGCGTTTGAACACGCAGGGTCAAATCTCGGGTGACGTTTTCAAGATCGTCTAGCTGTTGAATAAGCAACACTAGGGCTTTGTCTGCGTCTCCAGAGGTGGATTTTAGCTGCCCCGATATGTCATTCACCGTATTGAAATGTTTGATTAAGCCCGTGCAAATATGCTCGGCATTTTCGGTTAAACCTGACGCTTTATTGATTCCTTGGTGGAGTTGTGACTCCATCGCCAGCAAATATTGGGCGTTTTTGCGAATATTGATGACAAATTGATAGAGGTTATCGGCCATAACGTTGACGCTTGTTACTATCTCGCCGACCACGTCTTCACTGACAATGGTGCTGCGTTGAGAGAGGTCTTTGGCGCTAATAGCTTGGGCTATATGAGAGACCTCACTTAGCTTGACCAGCAAATAGTTTTTCAGCAGCCAATAATTGGTTATACCTATAATGGCGCCAGCGACTAAGCAGCCAAGCGAAAACCAAATTTTCATACCCGCTTTGTATTCAACAAAAATAGACGCATAAAACGGGAAAATGAGTCCCATAGTAAGCCCAAAACCGATGAAAATGAGAAAGATTTTACGCAAAATACTCATAGGAGACACTCCCTTAGGGCTCCAGTGTTTTCTTTAAGCATAGCAGCTGATCGCTTATCAAAATCAGTCTCGTTAGCGAGTATTTTGGTGTGCGCTCAACCCGCTTTAACGGGGTGTTTAATCACAAATAAGCAATGGTATCTACCGTGATTCGCGAGTTGTATACTGTGTAATTAGTGCCAAAATGGGTTGGGAGAAGTTTTTTGCGCCATGTTTTACCTTTAAATGCCAAGGCTTTGCAGCCGGGCATAGTTTGCCTAGTCACGTTGTTTCTGGTGCTCCTCCCTTCGCCGGCATTCTCTGACAAAGAGGTCAATGCGTCAGTGCCCGCCGACGTACTCGAATTTTCCTATCCAGCGTCTTCCGATTCTTTTTATCAGCAGCGAAATGATTACTTCGTACAAATGCTCACGTTAGCCCTTGAGCGCAGCGGCAGGGCCTATAGTATTAAGCCCGTAGCAGTTGCGACCATGAACGAAAAACGCAGTAAAATTTTTATAAAATCTGGGCGCTACAATACGCACTGGATGCTCACCAACAATGAATCTGAAAATGAATTGCTACCCGTTCGCATACCGCTTTACAAAGGGTTGATCGGTTGGCGGTTATTAGCCATTCACAAATCTCAACAAGACCGTTTCGCAAAAATCAATAAAGTTGAAGAGTTAAAAGCCCTTACTGCAACGCAAGGATTAGGCTGGCCAGATGTTAGCATTCTACAAGCCCATGGTTTTACATTGCGCTTAGGCGTTGAATGGAATAGCCTCCTGGAACTTATGTCAACACAGCGTGTGGATTACATGCCTCTAGCGGTTAATGATATTTGGTCCACGACAGAAAGGCTGCACAAAAAAAATCTCGTAGTAGAAAATCATCTCGTACTTCATTATCCCTCGGCCTATTATTTTTTCTTGGATAAAACGTTAACTGAACATGCAGCAGCGCTTTCAGCCGGTTTGAATAACGCCATTGCAGACGGCTCTTTCGATCGATTATTTCAGAAGAAGTTTGGTGACGTCATTACACATTCTAAGTTAAATCAACGACGTGTACTAAAACTCAACAACCCCCTCATACCCATACGGACACCGTTACGAGTGCCCTCGTTATGGTTTAGCCCGCAAGCGCCAGCTAAAGACAACTTAGGTTATGGGGCCTCCGCTATTTAATCGTTAAGGAAACGCTGATTAGGTCGCCAATTTTGGCATAACACATAAAACTATTCTTTTAGCGTTCATTATGGATCCGCTATCATTTTCTGAAACCGAATATACCGCCAAAAAATGCAGAACACGTCGAGAGACGTTTGTTAAATAGATGGGTACGCTGGTTCTATAGAAATAATTGGAAAATACAATCCGTCTGCGTTCAGTACGGCCCTCGGGCATGTCGTAGTGAATTACTTTTTTTATTGTTTTTTCAGGCTATTGGTTTGTAGCATAGATGTTATCGAACGCAATACTACGCGTAGTTCTGGCCGTGCGAGTATTGCGTTAGGTCGGTTTTTTCTTTATAGCTAATACACAAACTGCGCGTGTGATTATTCAGTTTGCCTCGTGACATAAATGTCACGTCCAAATATATCGGTATCACCACTCTGATCTGTTACTGTTAGGGTAACGTTGTAGTTTCCAGCTTGCGTATAGGTGTGGGTGGGGTTTTCTTGAGTGGATTGGTTGCCGTCGCCAAAATCCCACAACCATTGTGTTACCTGACTCGTACTGCGGCTATCATCGGTAAAGGCGGCCGTTAACGATTCGAGCGTAGCAATATAATGACTGAGTACCCCTTCTTCAAATAATTGTATTTTTACCGTTTTAAATGCATCGCTAACGTCGCTTGCTGGCCAGCCTGCGGAGGCAGCTTGTTGTTGAACACATTCAGCCGCGAGAGTAAGTGTGGTGTTGGGAAGCCAGCACTGTCTGGCTGCGCTTATATACACTCGGTACGTTTCTTCCAGCCCCCAGTTTTGAGATAATAAGTAAAACGGATAAGTGATCATACCGATTCGCTTATAATAGTTATCGCCGGCTTCGGCATAATCTAATGCACTGGGGATGGCGCCGTATTCAGTGACTATGTGATCCAGTGTGCGCACGTTACCGGCGGATTCTTCTCCGTGAACCCAGTTATCTTCACTGCTCGTCCATTCGTATTTCGCCATTACCCCAGATATATCCCCAAAGGCTTCATGCAATGTGCGGGCATCTTGGCTGAGCTCGGTACCGAATACTTTTAAGGGGGAAATACGACCCAGCACACCATGACCAATCTCATGAGCAATAAGGTCTAGTGTCGCCAGAGAGTAGTGTGTTGCATAGCCATCGCTAAAACTGGCGTAAGCACCGTCCCAGAATGCTTTTATATCGATTTCGTTACCGTAGTGAACACGCAAACGTATTTTGTCCTCTAGTGGGGGTTCGCCTAAATATTTTAAAAACGTATCGTATACCATGGTGCCGTAAAACATGGCGTCGTTGAGGGTGGAGTAGGTCCAGGTGCCTATGTCGTCGGTAATGTCACGGTATGTATTGATTGGGTTTGCATCGCACACAAACGAATAGGCTGGGAATGCTGCTTCACTTACAGTGTTGGGGCTACCTGTCGTTGTCTTTGTTTCCCATGCGGTATCTTTACTGTTGTCCATATCGGTAACGCTCACTAAGCCATTATCAAATGTTTTGTAAGGCGGACCTTTCTATTTGGATATGTGGGCGGGTATCGCCGTAATACCAGTGCATTTGTTCGTTACCACCGGGGCCAGCCAAATGCGTGTTACCGGTGAAGTCGTGAAACGCGATGAGTTGTCCCTCGATAGACATGCCTGCACTGTTGGTGGGGTGCACAAGTACTGCAGTTGCTCCTTCTGGAATCGTGCTATCGATTAATGTAGCGAGCTGGTAGCCTGCAACCGAATTCGGTTCATTCCAAGGTTCTCCAATAGGGTTGCCTGCATTGTCTGCCCAATACACGGTTAAAGATGACGCTCGTGTGGAGTCGGTGGGGCTTGGTGAGGGCGCATTGATTACGGCTGTAACACTGAGTAGACCGCGCTCACCGTTTGTATCCCGTATGGTGGCATAGCTAATGTTGTTGGTGGGTATGCCGGTGGTCGGGTTGGGTTCCGGCTCTGGCGTAGGTACTGGGGGCAGATTGTTAGATGGCACGCCTCCCGAGCCGCCGCATGCACTGGTTAGCGCGCAACTGAGTAATAAAGTGGATAAAAGGATGTTCTTACAATGAATCACGGGGTATACCTGTCGGGTGTTGGGCGAGGTTATTCTAATATATGCGGTGAACTTTGCAAAAGATGTTGATAGGTTATTCAGAAGCCCTTTGGTTGTTTTTTCGGCGCAGCTAATAGGTTACCGGGTTCTTCAAGATGGCCTTACGGCACAGAATGTAAAACCATAACCCAAGCCAGAATTGGACAGGTCTCTCTTGAGGTTACTCCGTTTTGTCACCGTTATATAGGTTGTGTTCGGCGGGCGTATTGGCGTATGTGGGAATGAGTAACCACTACCATTAGTAGATGGATCGATCGTATCCAGCATTTTAGTCAGTATTATGCTTCTAGCGCTGGAAGTGGACAAAAATTAAAAGCCTACGCTGAATTGTTTTGGCGAGCGTGGTACAAGCGTTTGTTCTTCTGCTGCGTAGGCTTACTGATCAGAGCCGGTATGTTTTGTCATTGCTGTTTTACTGTGAGTTTTTATCGTGGCAGATCTGTTACGGGTCTCAGGCATAAGGAGTCTTTCTCTTTGTGATAGATCGGCCAATTTTGTGAAATTGTGATTAGTGAAGCCTACATGCACGCTATGTTCACCCTTTATGCGTAGACTCTGTGCTCCCCTATAACCCCCTATGGAGTTTAATGATGAGAAGGTGCTTAACATTTGTAGTTTTATGTATAGCCGGTACAACGATGTCCTCTGCGTGGAGTGCTGACGAAATTACCTTTAGCACATCAGAAATCACGGATAACCTTTACCTGATCGAAGGGCAGGGCGGTTTCGCTGGCGGTAATATGGTGTTGTCTGTGGGTGACGACGGTGTTGTTTTAATTGATGACAGCATGCCGCCACTGCTAGATAAGCTGAAAGCCGCAATTCGTGATGTTAGTGAGCGCCCTGTGGATTTTTTGATAAATACTCATATGCACGGCGATCATACTGGTAATAACGCCGCCTTTGGTAGCGGTATTACCCATGTTGTCGGGCATGAAAATGTGCGTGAGAGAATGAAACACGCCGAAATCGATACGCCGGAAGGAAAAAAGCCTACACCGAAAGCGGCGTTGCCTGTGATTACGTTTTCTGAAGAAATTCATTTTCACCTGAATGGAGATCGCGCTCGAGTGGTACATTTAGCTGATGCACACACGGACGGCGATGCCATTATCATCTTTGAGAAACACAATGTGATTCATGCTGGCGATATATTCTTCAATGGCTTATTTCCGTTTATCGATTTGAATAACGGGGGGTCGGCAAAAGGGTATTTGGCGGCGCAGCAAGCTATTTACGCTGAGGCGAATGAGAGCACCGTGATTGTGCCGGGCCATGGGCCGATAGCAAAGCGTAGCGATTTAAAAAAGAGTATTAAAATGCTGTCTCAGGCGATATCTAAGGTGTCAGCGCTGAAAGACAGCGGTAAATCACTAGACGAGGTTATTGTTCTTAACCCGCTTAAAACGTTTCATAAGGATTGGGACTGGGGGTTTATCTCGACAGAAAAGATGACTCGTACGTTATATCAAGACTTATAGCGGGAGGCTTTAACACTCCCAATAGGAAAGCCGAGTATTACCGTTGAGGTTGCTCGGTTTTTTTACGTCTGCTCTTGGGGCTGTGTGAGATAGCGGGCTGTATGCCGTAACGGTCAGCAGGTAAACGTGCAGAAGAAATATAATGATAGATTGGTGATGAAGGTTAGATAGTAAGGGAGCGGCGGAGCTTAGAGTGGCTCGCAGGCGCTGTGCAGGGGGGTGTTTGTGTCTAGCAGAAGGGATAAACGCCGCTAGCACGATCTTTAGCAAGCTAAAGATCAGCCCGTTAGTCTGGGCGGCTGTGGCTAGCGTTGTATTCTAAATCAGTCTTACAACGGACGAACGTTGTTGGCACATGGGCCTTTCTGACCTTGGCCTACTTCGAACTCAACCGCTTGGCCGTCATTCAGTGTAGCGAAACCGCCGCCAGCCTGAATTTCAGAATGGTGAACAAATAAGTCTTTGCTTCCATCTTCTGGTGCTATAAAACCGAAACCTTTATCTGCGTTGAACCACTTTACCGTTCCTTTACTCATACTCTGCTCTTTATCTTATAAGTGAAAAATAAATTTCTGTTTGTACTATCACCATCATACAAACAGATTTTGAATGATCTATGCCGACGCGAACCGAAGTTTGACAGGGTACGCGTAAATACCTCAAGCATGCAAACACAGGGTTCAGAGCGCTTTCGGGTATTCTCGGGCGTCTGACCTAGGTATTCTTACCTAAAGTTGATCGTATTACCACCAACAGCTTGGATTACTGTACTTTTTGTCGCTAATAGCACGTTATTTTAGGCTAAATAAGAAAAATAGCGATATTAACTTCGGATTATTTGCTGATTTTAACGCATCAACGGTTCCCATGGATAGTGCTGATGCCGTTAGAGTTACCTTCTGGCGTGTTTATTGTTGTACACGAAAAACGGATTATGAAGGTTTTTTCCACGAAAATGGAGGTGCAGAGGTAGGAGGTGTGCTTTGCTTCGCGTCTTTAGGGCGGCTTTTGGCGCTCTCCTTAACACTACCCTTAACGGTTGCAACGTACAACTCTTCAACTTTTTCTCGTGCCCATAAGGTTTTACGCAAGAATGTTAAAGAAGATTTAACGGAGGGGTTGCTCTTGAAACAGTTAAGGTTTATTCGTTCGGCTAGGCCTTTCCATCCATAGTGTTCAACAAGGTGGGTGACGATTTTCTCCAGCGTTACGCCGTGTAACGGATCCAACTTTTGCTTATCTTTCATAGCCACTGACGCCTAAAGTAGGCTTTTATGGTCTCATGCCTTCTCTTCCACGTCTATATAGGCGTTTTAATACTCTCGCCTTATTGCGGCATCTACGTACCGGTACTTTCGTTTTCGCGGTGATTTGACGGTAGGGGTGTGTCGCTTCTACCAGGCGTCGGTCGACCACGTTATGACAAAAGAGTATTCGTGCGCCTACACGTTTTTTGGCCTGATCGGGCATTCAGTAGGTTGAAATGCCAAGAGTGAATAAGCGGGTGTCGAAAAATTAAAAGGGAGCAGCGACGGGTGTGCCGTTAGTGAGTGCCTCAACCTCATTTTGGGTGGGAGTGAAATCTTGTTTTTGGTTGAAGATAGCGGAGGAATTATTTTTTCGTGGGAAAGGTTAAAGATTGATGATGATGTTACCTATACATTTCTAACCCACTAACTATAAAAAAACAATCGAAGTTAGTCGACTTTAAGCAACATATTGGTATATGGATTACACCCAAATAGTATTAATGACAATATGCTTAATGTTCGATTGACAATACCCAGTTGCGGTTCTATACGAACAGTATCGACGTTGTTACGCCGTTATTAAAAATAACAGCAAGGCCGTGTAACGCTCGATAACATCGCCTGTTTGCAATTAACAGGTTATGCCTTCCTGCAGCCCTTCTTCCTCTATCCGTGGCATTGGTTGATAGGCGTTATTTGGAGAAAAATAATGAAAATGACCAAGATGAAATTGCATTGTCGCAGAGGAACAATATCCCGTTGTTCTTTATTTCGTTCAATTCTTACATTTGTACGAGGAGAGTTTCTATGATTTTACGTAGCCTTAACAAAATTTCGGTAGATGTAAAAACCGCAGTAACCGCTCTTGTTTGTGCTGCGGCACTGTGTGTGCCAATCGCCAATGCTCAAACTTTAACATCAAACCAAACGGGTACCCATGGTGGCTATTACTACTCTTTTTGGAGTGATGGTGGCGGGTCCGTTTCCTTTACGCTCGGTAATAACGGTAATTACAGTTCAAGCTGGAGTAACGTTGGCAACTGGGTAGGCGGTAAAGGTTGGCAAACCGGTGGGCGAAAAACCGTTAATTATTCGGGTAGCTATAGTGCCAATGGTACAAGTTATCTTGCGCTTTATGGTTGGACAAAAAATCCTCTTGTTGAATATTACGTGGTTGAAAATTGGGTGAATTACAATCCAAGTTCTGGCGCAACCAGGCTAGGGACCATTAATAGTGATGGCGGTACTTATGATATTTACCGTACTCAACGTGTTAACCAACCGTCAATCGAAGGTACTGCAACGTTTTATCAATACTGGAGTATTCGTCAGCAGAAGCGCACCAGCGGAACCATTACTACCGGTACCCACTTTGACGCTTGGACGAGTGCAGGCCTGCAAATGGGTAGCCATGACTACATGGTGATGGCGACGGAAGGCTATCAAAGCAGTGGTAGTTCAAATATCACGGTGAGTGAAGGTGGTGGTAATAACTCTAGCGTTAGCAGTTCTAGCTCTTCATCCAGCTCATCTAGCTCTTCTACCGGTGGCAGCGGCAGTATTGTGGTACGCGCTCGCGGAACCAATGGCGATGAGCATCTTAATCTGATTATTGGGGGCAACGTGGTGCAAGGCTGGACCTTGAGCACTAGCGATCAAAACTATACTTACAACGGCGGTGCGACAGGCGATATTCAGGTTGAATTTGATAATGATTCTTCTGATCGTGATGTTGTACTTGATTACATTATTGTCAATGGCGAGACGCGACAAGCTGAAGATATGGAGTACAACACGACAACGTATGACGGCGAGTGTGGTGGCGGTTCTTATTCAGAAAATATGCACTGCAGCGGAGTGATTGGCTTTGGCGATACCGGCGGTTCGAACAACTCAAGTTCCTCCAGCAGCTCCTCAAGTAGTTCGTCAAGCAGCAGTTCTTCACAAGGCGGCAGCGGGTGTCAATGTAATTGGTACGGTAGCTCCTATGCCACCTGTGATAACCAGAGCACTGGTTGGGGATGGGAAAATTCGGCTAGCTGTATTGGTTCGGATACGTGTAATGACCAATACGGTGATGGCGGCGTAGTCTGTAATTAGTTGTAGGTCATTAATTGAAGCTAAAGGCTTAGGTTATTTTCCTATGATCGTGTTGCGAGTAAAGCGACGTTAGGCTCAATCCTACGCCTCTCATGCGTTCCTCAAAAAGCCGGCGTTTGACAACGCTGGCTTTTTTATGGGTAAACGAATAGCAAGGGTGCTTAGAGGTCTTGGGTAACTCTAACGATTAAGCAACAGTGGTTGTTGCGGCCATTAGAACAAGGACCGCATGGGGGAAGGCTATAGTGGGTCTCAGTGCTTGTTGAGCGTAGGCGCGTATTAAGCCAAGAGTATTTGGGCGGTTTTTGTCGAATTCCGTATTAAATTGAAAAGCGGTTAAGGGTGATTTGTTGAGCAAGCCGTGTTCAATGGCCAATAGTCGGTCTTCAATACGGGACTGAAATGTTTTCCAAATGGCATCTTGCGCCCACACCATGAGCAAAATGGCGATCAAGAGTGGGTTAAGCGTGCCGAATAAATAGGCCGCACTGAATACCGTAATATTCACAAGTTTTATGATGAGAGAAAATTTTTCATAGCTATCAAACTGATTCTGCAAAAGAGACCATTCATGTTCAATGGCAGACATTGTTACGCTACTCATGGGGTTTAACCTATTTGTTAAAAGGGGTTGTGGGACGGTCTGTTTTGGCTGCAGCCAACTCTGTAGCGCGTACTTTTACGAGTGTTTGGTTGCGTTGAAACAGGCTGTTTTTTCGAGCCTAACAAGGTTGTGACGTTTTGTCTAAGTGCTTAGCGCTACAATAATGTCGTGGGGTGATGTGTATACGAAAGGGCGTTTTAATATTTAGGCCCTGTATAGATGGCCGATGCACGAGGAAGCGCCTACGACGCTATTACATCCATTTTAATACTCTATCGGTAATTGTCCCGTTTTTACCTTATTGTCGCGCCTGACTAGTGCGCGTATGGCAGACGATTGGTTACGCCTTTGCCTGTAGGTTTGCTCTGAGGCTTGGGCGAATACTGACAGACATCGATTATCGACGAGATTGAGGAAAATACATGAAAGCAATTGGTTATTTAGTGCCGCAAACGATAGATAACGCTGATGCCCTGATGGATATTGAGTTACCTGTACCTAAGGTGGCAGGCCGTGATCTGCTCGTAAGGGTCTCAGCGGTGTCGGTTAATCCTGTTGATACGAAAATACGTTCTTCGGCCACGCCAGAGAACGGTGATCATAAAATACTGGGATGGGATGCCGTAGGCGAAGTGGTTGCCGTGGGTGACCAGGTAACGCTCTTTAATGAAGGTGATAGGGTGTGGTATGCGGGCGACATTACGCGATCAGGTTCTAACGCCGAGTTTCAGTTAGTGGATGAACGTATCGTCGGGTTAATGCCTGTGTCACTGTCTAATAGTGACGCCGCAGCGCTGCCGTTAACGTCGATTACCGCGTGGGAATTGTTGTTTGACCGGCTAGATTTTGTGCCGTCATACCCTGAAGGCTTTTCTAGCTCATTCGCAACCTCTCCCTCATTAGAGGCTCCCCCAACTGTACCGCCCGCGCGTATTTTAATTATGGGAGCCGCTGGCGGCGTAGGTTCGATATTAACGCAGCTGGCAGTAACACTCACAAATGCGACGGTTATCGGTACAGCGTCTCGCGAGCAAAGCCAGGCATGGGTGAAATCGCTGGGGGCCGATCATGTTATCAATCATCATCAGCCCTTACTCCCGCAACTTAACGCGTTAGGGGTTGATAGCGTAACGCATGTCATTAGCCTTACTCATACTGAGCAACACTTCGACCAGTTAATTGAGGTGTTAGCCCCGCAAGGAAAGCTGGCGCTTATTGATGATCCGCAAACGATGATTGATGTTCGCAAATTGAAGTTAAAATCGTTGTCGTTGCACTGGGAGCTGATGTTTACCCGTTCCATGTTCGATACATGGGATATGCAAAAGCAACATGAATTATTGACGGCGATGTCTGCATTAATTGATGCCGGCTGTATACGATCGACCATAGGCGAACACTATGGCGTGATCAATGCGGCCAATTTAAAGCGAGCGCACGCCCAGCTCGAAAGCCATCAAGCGGTAGGGAAGATAGTGCTTGAAGGCTTTTAATCGACAGTACCTGGTAATGCATGCGACGTGGCTGGGCAATATTTTTCGCCCTTCGGTCTAGAGCGAAAAATATTGGTGGGCAGCCTGCTTGTTCTTAATTGGGCCGTAATGTCTCGATAGTGATCGTTTTAGCGCCTAGAGATTTGGATGAAAGCGTTATATTTACTTGGCCTGCGTTGTTGCGTTGAGACCGTAAAACGGCCACCAGCTTTCCATGGTGTGTTTTGCGGTGCAGGCTTTGAAAACTCTCTTGTGAAACAGGGTTTCCATTGCCTATCCCTATTAATGTGGCGGGCCCGTCTATGGTAAAGGTTACGCCCAGATCATAGAGCGGTTGATAAACAAAGTGTCCGTCGGAGTCGGTGAGCTGAACGGTAAGGTAACTTAGGTCTTGTCCATCGGCTTTAATTGAAGTGCGATCGGGCATGATAGTGAAGGACGTTGCGTGTTGTGTGGTAATGAGTTGCTGAGTTTCCACCACTTTATTGTGGTGATAACCGCGCGCCTCGAGTATGCCGGGTTGGTAGGGCGCACGAAATGTCGATGTCCACTGAGTACTTGCGGAGTTTGGGCGTTTACCGAGGCTTTTCCCGTTAAGTAACAGTTCTACTTCTTCGTGAACGGAATATACGACTACGTCTAGCGGTGTTGAAAGGGGGGTGTTTGGCCATGTCCAATTGGGGTGGAGGTCGGGGTGAACCCAATAATCATAGCCGTTTTTGTAAGGTTCAGGGGTATAGCTTGGCGTAGGGCTTTTGACAAACATCGAGAGCGTGTTCTGCCCCGTTTTCCATAATACATCGCGGTAAATGCCTGCGGGCCTTTTGTAGCCAAGTGCATCAATTTCACCACAGTAAG